>JBFRWD010000139.1:0-5797 GCA_051439425.1 Synechococcus sp. | reverse complement strand
GGGAACGGGTGATGTATTGGCTCGACGTGGTGGATGCCGAGATGGATAGCGGCGTCTTCGACCTCCACTTTGCGTTTGCGATTCAGTCGGCGATGGCCGAACAAGAGTCTCGGAAGCGCGAGCAGAGTTTGGCTGCGTTTGAGTGGAACTACAGACAGTCCATCGAACACCACGGGCAGGTGTTTCAGGAGTTCAAGCAGGTTGGAACTTCGTTTGCCGATGTCCGCAAGCTGGTGGATAAGGTCGGGGAACAGCAGGAGCAGGCGATCGGGTTAGACCATCATTTGGCCAAGATCTACAACGCTGTGAATTCTGCCATCACCCGCACCGAACTGTTGCAGCCGGTGGTAAGGCGGTTGGCGCTGTTGGGGATGGCTGGGTTGGTGGGCAGTCTGTGTTTTCCGGCTGGATGGCTACTTGGAAAGCAAAGGGGCTGGGAGGAGTATGGCCAGCAGCTCCACGTCAACGCGGCGGAGAATCTTTGGAAGCTCAATCCCGAAACCTTGCGGGGCTGTATCGAGGGATATCCCGAACCTTGTTCGGTTACCCTCAGAACGACAATCGAAACTGAATAACTCGACATGCGCTCCGTGAATCGCAGATAGTCGCAGATAGGGAAAACAGGGGAAAACTGTTTGGGCTTGTCCGTCCGTTTGGGGGACATTTTGATGGCCTGTTAATTTGTTGGGTGTGGCATGCTCGAAGATATGTGACACGGCACACGAAATTTGGCATTGAAGAGATGGTGTTAAATAGCTCTACTCAAGTGGCAGTCCAAGTGGGTAAGCAGGGTCATCTACTGATTCCTGATGAATTGAGGCAACGTCTCGACCTCAAACCAGGAGATACGTTGATGGCTCGCTTGGAAGAGGGACGACTGATTTTGGAAAAGCATGAGGCAATTTCACAACGGCTGAAGGCTCGCTTTGCCCATCTGCCTCCAGAGCGCAGTCTTGCTGATGAACTGATTGCCGAGCGTCGTAAAGAAGCCCATGCGGATGCTGTGGAATGAAGGTAGTACTGGATGCGTCGGCACTGTTGGCTTATTTGCAAGGTGAGGTTGGTAGTGATGTTGTACAGGACATGTTGTCTGAATCGGTGATGTCGAGTGTGAATTGGGCTGAAGTCATTCAAAAGTCCATTGTTGCTGGGGTTGATGTTGAGGGCATGCAGGAAGATTTGGCAGCGTTGGGTCTCAAGATTTCGCCGTTTACGGTGGCTGAGGCGGAGATAGCGGGGCGATTGTGGGAAAGTACCCGAGAGTATGGGCTGTCGTTGGGAGACCGAGCCTGTCTGAGTTTGGGGCTCAGGTTGAACGTCCCGGTTATAACTGCAGACCGAGCTTGGGCAAACCTCGATCTGCAGTTGGATGTACAAGTGGTGCGTTGAACTTGGATCGTGCGATCGTGAAGCGAGATCGCCATCTGAAATCGGTGGATAAAATCTAAGCAGCGCTGAGGTTACGGATGGCTGAAGACCTGGCAGCACTAATAGCCCAGCTTGCCCGATTGCAGCTGGAACACGAGGAAGCCAATCAGTTCGAGTTTGAACGACTGCAGAAACTGATTGAAGGTAATGCTCGCGCGATTGAAGCTCTGGCCCAGAACCACACTGATTGACCCGTTCGGTCTTCTAGCTGCCCGAACCGACCAACAGATCCCAAAATAAACCTAAAGATTTTTTTGTCTGAACAGTTATCCTTTGAATGACGAGTCATCTCTTCAGCCATGCTTGACAGGTGGCCGCACGACGGCGACTGGCAACGTATTTGCAGAGCGCTCAATCCCCCTCCGGTCGAAGCACCAGAAGGAGGAGAACTAATCCCCTGCCAGTATTGCGATTCACCCGAATTTGAAGTGCGAGACGATAGAACCCTTGACCGCTGGGGAGTCTACTGTCTCGATTGCTTTAGCTACTTGGGAGAAATTAGCACTCTGGAAGCGTTAGTGTGGATCGCTCACCTGCGAAACTACAAACGGGGTTGGGTGTACAAAGAGTTCCTCAACTTCTGTCCCCGTCCGAATCTGGTAGAACTTCAGGAAGTAGAGTACATCCTGGGGTATCGAACGGGCTGGGCAGAGCACGAATACGAGAGCTTGTACGGGGAAGAGATCGAGCGGGATGCTCTAGTGAAAGCCCCTACCCTGAAACTGCTGGAAACAGTCTCCTTCTATCGTGCTTCCGCATAAGAATTGAAGGTGCTCCTTTCCTCTGAAATCTTATTGTGACGTCGCGTACGAGCTCTCCACAGAAGGAATGGGTCTGTGTGGTTGAAGCGTTAACGGCAGCAGCCCTGAGGGTAAAGCCAGGTTAAACCAATAGCGCGCGTAGCGCTTTATTAAGCTGGCTTTAGGCGATTAGCCCTGCAGAGTGGCCCGTAGGGTAACGCCCAGATAGAACACCAACATATTGGATGGGGCTTAAGGAGTCGTACTCCAGCAACCAATCTCTCTAAGATGCGGATGATAGCCTGGAACTGAAGAATCCTAGTTAGATCTTTCCTGGCAATGCCAACTGCTACAGATATAGGCACACTAGTCAGCTGTTCTCCCAACATTGGCAACGGTCGCCCTACGATCGCAGGAACCAGAACCTCTGTACGGAGGATTGCGGTTCTCTATAAGCAAGGAGCTGATGCAGAGGAAATTGCCAGTCGCCTAAGCCATCTAAGTCTCGCTCAAGTTTATGCAGCATTAGCCTACTACCACGCAAATCGCGAAGATATTGAAGCTGACTTAGCTGAAGAAGAGGCCGAATACTGGCGATTAGCATCATCTTCATAGTTCAAGGTCTCACCATTCAACTCAACATGACTACAGCCATACAAGGCGGCATGTATACATGCCGCCTTGTACAAAGGCTTACATGTCAAGCAATTGGATTCCTACCATATTTTTCGAACAGAATATTCAGCGCTTCCGTTAACAGTGACTGAACAGTTGTGTCCCGATCTAAAGCAAGCTGCTTCAACTGTCGAGAAACTGCGGGGTCAAAATGACCAGTTACAGCTTTCTTCCCTTGTCGACTTGGCGGGACTGACTGCTTTCTTGGAGATGCTTCCTGGCTTAACTTTGATTGTGTCGAACTCTTTTGGGAAAGGCTCTCTTTTTCTTTGTCATTAGCAGCTTGATGTAACGAGTCCGCAAGAGAAGGTCTTTTAGCCATTTCTGTTCTCCAACATGACGACATGCAGGTATGTAAGCATGTTTACATGCGTAACTGTTTACGTGTCCACTTGTAAAGCCTGCTAATTTCCTGAGCCGCTTTCCCCTTTGGCTCGTACTCCTGGGCTGTCAAACCAGCAGTGAGTGAGTGAACAAAGGCCACTCTACTACCGATATGACAAGGTGCTAGAGGAATGTCAAAACCAGCGATTGCCTCTGCCGCCTCATTGACGATAGCTCCACGAGGCGGAACAGTATTCAATACAACACTGGCTTTAGCCTTCGCCAGCTTAACGAGATCGACTGTGCTGCCAATAGCGCGTAAGTCCAAAATGGCAGGACGACAGGGGATCAGAACAAAATCAGCCAAACGTGCTGCAGCTAAAGAAGAGCTCTCGGAGTGAGGAGCTGTATCGATAATTGTCAGCTTCGCTCCTCCCTCTTCTGCTGCAGCTAAAACCTTTTGGAGGCGAGTAGCTTGAGCAGATACCACAACGGGACCATCACTATCTCGACTATCACCCCAGCTAGAGGCACTAGCCTGTGGATCGAGATCGATAATGGCTGCCTGTTTCCGATCCATATCAGCAGCTACAGCAAGATGAACAGCAAGAGTAGTCTTACCGGCTCCACCTTTTTGAGAAATAATCGACAATGTCTTCATGCAGGCAATCCTACTCCCCCACACAAAGACATGCAATCATTAATACATGCATACATGTCAAATAAAATTCTTGACTTCATGCGGGCATGTATACATGTCCGCATGAAATGTTAGTGGGTACGTACAGAGCTAAAGATCGAAAGATCTAACAGCTCTAACCCCTGCCTATGGGCCTTGTCGGAAAGGCAAAGAGTCTATATATATCGACTAGATCTATATAGACCGTCTGATAAGCATTCACGTGTTCAGGAACGACGGACGGATTATCACTATGAACGCTTACAAAATAGAAGCCACGCTTTCAGAAGACGGAAAACTAGTCCTCAAAGGATTGCCGTTTCATGCTGGGGATGCTGTCGAAGTCATCATCCTTGAGCACTCTGAAGGGCTACATACAGCGGTAAACACACAGACACCGCAGAAAGATCTCAACCCCTTGCAGGGTAGTGTCATTCATTACGAGGATCCATTCGCCCCAGCTGTTTCTGCTGAAGATTGGGAAGCAATTCAGTGATTGTGCTCGACACCCACATCTGGGTTTGGTGGGTTGCCAACTCTAATCATCTCACTCCCAGTCAACAGCAACATATTCAAAATCATCAGGACAGTGGTATAGGAATCAGCATCATTTCCTGCTGGGAAATAGCCAAACTCGCTGAGAAAGAGAAACTAGTTTTGTCGTGTCCTGTAGAAGATTGGCTGAACACAGCCATTGCTTACCCAAGAGTACGACTACTAAACATGACCATCCCTATCATCATCCAGTCAACCCAGTTACCAGGATTTCACAAAGATCCTGCCGACCAAATAATCTTAGCCACAGCAATGGTAGAGAAGTGCCCACTGCTGACAGCAGATCGGAAGATTCTCAACTACCAAGGAGCCAAAACGCTTACCTAGCAACGAATATAGACCAAACCAGCCTTATCTAGAATCCCAAGGTTGAACCTCTACGCTTTGCCTTTTGTTGAGAAACCCACTTACGAATATCTTCAGGCATGGGGACAGGTTGACTCTGAACTTCCCTTTGAGAAGGACTAACAGACGTCTGCCAACCAGTCTCAAGAGTGACTAATTGCGATTCATCCTTGAAAATCTGGCAAAGAGAAGGCGTCACACTGGATGACTCAACACCAGACTTCTGCGAAACCAGCAAGTCAGCCGAATACTTTTGTCTCACCACGTTCCACAACCCTTTCCGACCATCGGAAAGATAGACCCAGATCTGACCATTGGCAGAAGACTCGCTGGCGATCGCCAAACCAGCCTCTCTAGCCAACTCAAACCACTCGTTAAACTCTGACTGCTCGGCAGAAATAGTGGAACCCTCATTCGGCTCGTAACCCTCCACAATCGCTCGATGCAACCAAGCACCAGCATTCGAGATCGCCACTCGCTTCACTTGCTGCCAATAGGCTTCTAACGCTTTCATCACCCTCTGAGGATTCGCCGCCTCCACCAATCTCTCCAAAGTGACACTCCAACAATCACCAGCAGCAGCTTTGACCCGATCCAACAGAGATTCATCACTCTTGCTTTCGGGCTGCTCGCCATTTCTCTCGCCTGCAACCACAGCCAACATCACTGAGTCGTCCGTCACCCCCCTACAACCCCCCTGATTTGTTTGTTCAGATTTTATTTCTCTGGAAACAGAAGATTGAAATTCGGACGAGCCCAAACTTCTTTGTCTGGGGTCCGTAATTGCTTCCGATATAGCCTCAATCCCTTGTGCTGCTTGAGGTTTAAGAGTTGAGGTTAACTGCTCGGCACAATCGCTGATTTCTGGAGAGGATTCTTCGCGATAGTGGTTCGGATGCCACAGCTCCTTGTTCTTATAGAGGGTTTCTTTTGAGAGTCCATGCTGGCTCAGTTGCTCGCATCGGGCCGTGATGCCTAAGGCTAACGTTCCGGCTTCGGTTAGCTCTCTCATCGCTTGCTCGATCCGCTGACAGGCCGCTTGCTGTTTCTC
>JBFRWD010000138.1:0-74207 GCA_051439425.1 Synechococcus sp. | reverse complement strand
TGATTCAAGCCGCTGAATAATCGCGCCCACCAAATTCCGCTGCACGCCATCGGGCTTGATCATCAAAAAAGTACGTTCCACGGCTGTCCAGTTCCTGAAAAAAACCGTTACAAATTTACCACGCGATTGTGGCGTGTCCCTCAGGGGGGATTGGTCGAGGATCGATTCCTGGTCTATTGCTCAACGCGGCTGTGTCCCATTCCTTCCTACAATCAAGACGGCGTTTTGTATGGGGTCAAGATGGTTGTCGCAATCGCTTTAGTGGTGTCTGCTGTTGTCGGCTATCTGTTGGGATCGATTCCCACGGGCTATTGGCTGGGACGGGCGATTGCCGGTATTGATCTTCGCGAAGAGGGGTCGGGTTCCACAGGGGCAACCAACACCTTACGCACCCTTGGCAAAGGACCTGCGCTGTTTGTCCTCATTGTCGATCTACTCAAAGGGGCAGCAGCTGTGTGGGCAGCGGGAGCGATCGCGAACCAGCTCGTCTTTCCCCGTCCGGACTTATCCTTGCCCTGGTGCATTATTCTGGCGGCCTTGCTGGCGATTGTCGGTCACAGCAAGTCGATGTGGATAAACTTTACGGGGGGTAAATCGGCTGCAACTAGTTTGGGAATTTTGCTGGCGATGGCCTGGCCAGTGGGCTTAACTGTTTTAGGCGTCTGGCTGGGAACCTTGGGTTTATCGCGTATTGTGTCCATCAGCTCGATTCTGGCGGCGATCGCGGCCCCTATTCTGATGACAGTATTCAGCCAGCCCTGGCAATTTATTGCGTTTGCTGCCGTCGGTGGCCTCTACGTGGTCGTCCGCCACAGAGGTAACATTCAACGATTGATGACGGGAACGGAACCCCGCATCGGGCAAAAATTGCAGGAGAGCGAGCCTCCCCCCGCTGTCTAGCTAGCTTTGCAGGCAATGAGCTTATGTAGCCGCGGCCTAGGCCTTCAATTGAGCGACCGTACAACCCGTACCGCCATCGTTGGCTTCGGCGGCATCGAATTTCGCCACGCGGGGATGTCGCTTGAGGAACTGATGCACCCCTTGGCGCAACTTTCCGGTGCCGTGACCGTGAATAATCCACACTGGACCAGGGAGGGCATTGGCAATCCAGTCATCTAACATCAATTCTGCATCTGCCACCCGCTGACCGCGAATGTCCACCGTATTTTTGCTGGTGCGTACCTCCACCCCTTTTTCAGGCATTTGATGTACTGATGACTTGGGCTGAGCTTTGGGGCGCTGGCGCTTTTTCTCTTGCACCTCATCCAGTGGTTCCAGTTGAGCTAGCTCTACGTTGAATTTCAAGATGCCGCTGCGAACCGCGAATTCATTCCCATCCGCTGCCACAATTTCGCCGGTTTGGTTGAGTCCTCGCAATCGCACGCGATCGCCCACTTGCGGATAAAACTCTGTGACAACAGGGGCCGGTTCGGGCTTTTTCGTCTGCTTGGCAATACGCTTCAAATCTTGAGTGGCCTTGTGGGTGTCTTTGCCCGTTATGTCACCTTTCTGCAGTCGCCGCACCACCGATGCCACTTCTCCCTTCGCTGAATTAATGGCATGCGCGATCGCCGCTTTCTTTTCGGTTTCTAGTGCTGCCTCGCGGGCTGCAATCTCCTTGGCGCGAGCTTCCATGGTTTGCTGCAAGAGTTCTAGTTCGCGCTGCAATTGATTCAGTTCGTGCAGTTTCGCTTCCTGCTCCGCCCGCTGTTCTTCCAATCCGGCGATCGCCGTATCTACCTGATAGCTGTCGTCCCCCAGTCGCGCCTTTGCCTTCCCCACGACGGCCTCGTCCAGCCCTAACCGGCTGGCAATCGAGAGGGCGTGCGATCGTCCCGGAATCCCCCACAGCAAGCGGTAAGTGGGTGCCAACGTTTCGGAATCGAACTCCACCGATGCGTTTTCAAACACTGGATTTTGGTATTTCAGTGCCTTCAGATCGCCGTAGTGAGTGCTGGCCACCGTTAGGCGAGCTTGCTCGGCCAGGTGCTCCAGCAATGAGGCAGCTAATGCTGCACCTTCGTTGGGGTCGGTACCGGCTCCGGCTTCATCCAGCAGCACTAACGCATGGCTATTCAGGGTGGCCAGAATGCGACCGATACGGCGAATATGTCCCGAAAACGTGGACAAGCTTTGCTGCAGGGATTGCTCGTCACCAATGTCGGCAAACACCCCGTCAAACCAGGGGAGCTGCACCGGCTCTGTGACGGGAAGAAAGATCCCCGCTTTGGCCATCAGCACCATCAGCCCCAATGTCTTGAGGGTGACCGTTTTACCACCGGTGTTAGGACCAGTGATGACGACTGCACGTTTTTCAGGGGAGATCGCTAAATCAATTGGTACCACTTCAAACGGCTCGTCTGTCTCCCGTTGGGACTGCCACAACAGTAAGGGATGTCTAACTTGTCTTAGACATAGCTGGCTGCCAAACTTCGGCGGACTGGCTTCCATCCAAGCACTGTATCGAGCCCGTGCGATCGCCGTATCAATTAACGTCAGAATGATTTGTAGGTGCCGCAGATCGTCTGCTACCACCCCCACCTGTTCGCTTAGCTGCCGCCGAATTCGCTCTTCTTCTCGCTGAGCCTGAGCCTGTAATTCCCTCAGTTTGTTGTTATCCCCAACCACACTATTGGGCTCTACAAACAGCGTTGCTCCACTGGCGGATGTATCGTGGATTAGCCCCTTGATTGCCTCGCGATGAGTGGCTTTGACCGGAATAACAAACCGCCCATCCCGTTCGGTCACCACCATCTCTTGTACGGCGACACCTTTCACCGACAAAATATTCTGCAGCTTCTCCCGAACGCGGCTGCGAATCGTGCGGCTTTGGCTGCGCAGACGACTCAGTTTTTCGCTGGCCCGTTCGGAGACTTCACCGCGATCGTCAATGCAGTGGTTAATCGACCGTTCTAAATCCGGGTAAGTGCGAATGCTAGAGACCGCATCCTGCAACAACGGGACTTCGTCATCGTCATCCAAGACCCGCCGCACCCGGCGCCCCCCCGCTAACGTGCTGGCTACTTCCAGCAAATCGTGTCCGAATAACACGCCACCGCGCTCTGCTCGCTGCAGGTAATCCTCCAGCTCGTAAATTCCCTGCATGGGAATCCCGCTCGGAAGCTTTTCATCGAGATCCAGGACTTCTTGCGTCTGTGCGAGCAACGTCTCGCTATCCCGTTGGGATAGCCAGGGGGACAGCTGACGGCAGGCCCGATCGCCCAAACAAGTCGCGGCAAATGAAGCTAAGTGCTCGCACAGGCGAGCCCATTCCAGCAAATCGAGAGCTTCGACGCGAATATCGGGGACGGCCGAAGTGGGGGCCGTGGGCATGGAGCGATCGAGTGAGGTAATCAAGGCAGGTTGGAGAGAGCGAGCTAGTGGAATTGTCGGACGGACAGAACCACCGATCTCATGATGCCATTTCTGACCCCGTAGACTATCCGTCCGTATAGCGTTAGGCAACCTGTAGGGCAGATTGCTCGACTGTTTTTTTTCGAGCCATATAAGCGCTGGAGCCATTTAATTCCTCGCGACCTCACAACGGTTTGCGGTGGCATTTTGAGATCGGCATGTCGAGCGATGGGTGACTCGAGAGATCGACAGGTAGAGGTTGCTCTGTTTCCAGACCCATTTATAGAATCGCGACTATCCAATGACATCCCATCTACCTGTCTAAGAGGGATGGCTGTTACGATTGCCGGTGCCCATCAGTAGGGTGTTCGGAACTTTCCCACTACGTTTAAGCCCAGATCGAATTCGAAGTGACTTCGGCTTGATGTCTAAAATTCGTTAGAATGATAGGTAACAAATTGCAAGCATCGTTAACTTGCATCTTTAAGCATGTCTCGTCAAATTACCTCATAGCTAAGTCAAATGCCGACATTTGTAGCTGTTCCCAAGACCAAGCTCAAGCATCCCCCGTTTGACATTCACAAGCTCGGAGATCGCGTATTGCGCCAGCCAGCCAAGCGTGTGGCCAAGGTGGACGATAGCATTCGCGAGCTGGCCCGCCAGATGCTGCAAACCATGTATAGCGCTGATGGCATTGGTCTAGCGGCTCCACAAGTGGGCATTAATAAGCGATTGATTGTAGTGGATTGCGCCCCCGACAAACCCGACACCGATCCACTTGTATTGATCAATCCCGAGATTAAAGACCGCTCGACCGACTGTGTACTAGGGCAAGAAGGATGCTTGAGCATTCCTGAGGTGTTCTTGGATGTCAAGCGCCCATCTAAAATTACGGTCAGCTTCAAAGACGTGAATGGTCGTCCTCAACGAATTAAAGCGGATGGTTTGCTGGCTCGCGTGATTCAGCACGAGATCGATCACCTAGATGGAGTGATGTTCGTCGATCGCGTCGAGAACGGTATTCAGCGCACCCAAGAGCTGTCCTCCCACGGCTTCAACCCTCGCGACGTGGTGCCTCATAGCAAATCGTAGAGTGGATTTCCGATACCGGTACAGGTATTGAGCTTGGCAGACTTCCCCCTACTGTTGGGAGAATTTCAACTCCACGCTTCGTTCGGTAAGAAAGCACGATATCATTATGTAAATTCATCTTGCTTAACGCTTCGCTGGGGTTGTCTCTTGAGCCTTTCCATGGCTTGCGTTTCTTGATTCGATACAGTTTACGGATTTACTTATCATGCTGCTATTGAAAATCGTCGTTTATGCGGTTGTTATTTTCTTCGTCGGTTTGTTTGTGTTTGGATTCCTCAATAGCGACCCAGCGCGGAACCCCAAGCGTCGTGACCTTGAGTAATCCTGGCCGTATTGCAAGGGATTCAGTTAGTTCTGCATAGGATTCACTCAGCGTGAGCCTCCTGCATAGCCAGTCTCCTCGGAGGCTGGTTTTTGCTTGCTGGGGCATTGTTCTGGAATATGGGTGCGCCAGCGGCTAGCGGACATCTCTACCCGCTTGGATGGGTTTCAATTGGTTAAAAGAAGCCAAACTCTTGTCGATCGTTCGCACAACATCTTTGTAACGGCGTTGACACTAAACTACAGACTTCCCCACAAAAACCTGAAAACTTAGCGATCGCAACAATCACTCAACCGTTACTTTTCTGCGGCTGAAAATTTCAGATAGGCACCCCAGATAGGCATCCATAAAAAACTATCCGCTCCTCCAGCAGTGCCCGGTGACACTGACCAAAGAAGCGGTCTAGTCGGATTATCTTCTGCGTCTGACTGCCGGAAGGAACTCGGCCTCAGCTCAACAGATTGTCCAGTCAAGCTCTAGGCGAGAACAGCTCCGGCGCACAGCCGACGTACTGCAGACAGATTACCCAAAAAACGTTT
This sequence comes from Synechococcus sp., assembly GCA_051439425.1. Classification (GTDB taxonomy): domain Bacteria; phylum Cyanobacteriota; class Cyanobacteriia; order Thermostichales; family PCC-7336; genus PCC-7336. Next base: position 68,900 of record JBFRWD010000138.1, on the reverse strand, counting down.
ACTACTACTATCCATGGGCATCACCTCCTATTCCCTAATCGGTATTACTAATAGCCCCAGCTCGAAAGCCAGCAGCTCGTTACTGTGCATACTCTAGCACCATTTTTTGAAAGCGGTAGTCTTCCACTCAACTGCCTCAAAAAAAAGGGATGGTATCAAAGAGTTGTTCAGCTGACCGAACAGTCACGCCACGGGATAAAGACAATATAAGAGGTGAGTGGATATGGGGATGACGGATATTACAGCGACCGACCGGCTAGCCATTCGCCGTGTCATTGTGCGCCAGTTAGAAGCATTCCGCCGCGATGACCCCGAAACCGCCTTTTCACTTGCGAGCCCTGATATCCAAGCGCAATTTCGGACGGTTAAAACCTTTATCGCCACCGTCAAAAAAAGCTTCCAGCCTCTTTATCGTCCGCGATCTGTCTTGTTCAGAGATTTAACGTGGATGAGCGATTGTCCCACCCAGCGGCTCACGGTCATGAGCCGAGATGGACGGTTATTGATGGCGTATTACTTGATGGAGCGCCAAAGTAATGGCAATTGGCGCATTCACGGGTGCGAGCTGATGCCTCTTAGTGAAGCGAATCGGCGATCGTGAGGGCTGATTCGGTGGTCGGCAGGCAGGCTTGAAGGTAGAAGCGTTCTGCTATGTAACAGATCGCTATGTTAGAAAAAGTGTCTCTGTATACTATGCCTAGCAACTATGGGCTTTGTCTGTAGCATTGTGAGTCCGGAAGTCTGTCGATCTCCCGACCGTTACCGTCCTATCCCTTCACTCACCGTTAACTTGCAGTAGCAATGGCTTGGCCTCAACAATTATGGATGTGAGCTTTTCCCCACCAATTTTTGGATCTGACATTTCTTGCCCCCACTGCAACAAAACGATTCCGGCACTGACTCTCACAGATGCTTACCTATGCGAACGTCACGGAGCGTTTGAAGCGGAGCCAGACACTCAAGAACTTGTCCATTTGCAATCGGGTAGACGCTGGCGACGTTGGAACGGCATGTGGTTTCGTCAGCATACCCATGTCGATGGCATTCGGTTTGAGATTCATGAAGAACTCGATCGCCTGCACGCCCAAGGAATGAGGGCCACAGCTGTCACCATTGCGTATCGGTATAGCAAGCTGTTGCATTCCTATCTGGAGAGCAACCATGCTCGCCGTCATAAGAATGGGCAGTGGCAGTTGTATGGGTTACCGGTGAGTTTTAGCCAAGAACCAGTTCCCGTAGGGCGTGAAGCTGAAATGGTTCCGGTTGTGCACGGTCATGCTGCGGCAACTCAAACCCTGCCATCTCAATTGCCTGCCCAAGAGTCTCCGATAGCGAATCAAGTGGCTTCGGAAGAATGGCGCTGGTCAATTATCAATTTCGAGCTAACAAAAGAAGAAGGCTCTCCCCCTCGCTTTGCTCGCTTTCGATTTCACTAATCGTCTTTCAGGCTTGTGATGGGAGGTGCCGTCAAACTCCGAATGCATTGCAGCAGGCCTGGGAGAGAGTCAGCATGCATTACTTGTGTGCAGGCGGTTTACTAGCTTGCCGTTAACGCTCCTGTCGAGCGATTGCTGCTCCTGCTTCTTTAACATCTGCAAAGCTTCGCGCCCTCTCCTGATGTGGTTGCAACCAACTGCGTTACAATCTGAGACATCAAATTGAGATGGGTTTGAAAAATGTTTGGTAGTTTTGAAGTTTTTATTCAGCTATTTTTACTGGCCCTCATTGTTTTGGCTGGTCCTGCCGTTATCTTCGTTCTCTATTTGCGCGGCGCTGACATGTAATTCAGCCTCTGGCTCCAGAGCCGTTGCACGACAGATGTTGCTGAGCAATTGTCTCTAGTATCTTGTGGCCCTTGGCGATCGCCTGGGGCCACTTTTCCGGCGCAATTACAGCATTGAGCTTGTGGAGATCGGTTACATGTCAAGCTGTATTGTGTTCGGTTCCGCTCTGGTCACGCTTGGCTTAGTCGAATCGAGCTACAGGCAATCTACTATGGTTCACGACCAACTGTTCCTTGCACGTCAAGGTTGTTAGCTGGTTCCACACTGCAGACTTACAGCGGATTGCTATACACATGCGCGGTCTGAATACGTATTGTCAGAGCATGCAGGACAAAGGCATGGCAAGGGCACGTTACAATCGTTAAAGTTTTGTATGTGTTGCTGAATCCAGAGCGTTCCCGGTATCGGGCTGAATAGCCGTTGTCTAATGCCGTCGGGATGTCTGTCCACACGTCTTACACCAGATGTAGGTGTGGAGATTCTGGATGTTGCTGACGAGAACAACCTGAAGTACCTCCAAATCCCAAACTATGACCACACCGATTCGTAACGTTGCTATCATTGCCCACGTTGACCACGGCAAAACTACGCTGGTTGACGCCCTGTTGCAGCAATCCGGACTCTTTCGCGACGGCGAAGTGGTGCCCACTTGCATCATGGACTCGAACGATATCGAACGGGAGCGGGGCATTACGATTCTGTCTAAGAACACAGCGGTACGCTACGGCGACACCCTGATCAATATTGTGGATACCCCCGGTCACGCCGACTTTGGTGGCGAAGTGGAACGGGTATTGGGCATGGTGGAAGGCTGCCTGCTGTTGGTGGATGCCAATGAAGGGCCAATGCCTCAAACTCGGTTTGTGTTGCGAAAGGCATTGGAAAAAGGTCTACGCCCGATTGTTGTGGTCAACAAAATCGATCGCCCTCGTGCCGAGCCGATGAAGGCGATTGATAAGGTTTTGGACCTCTTTATTGAATTGGGTGCTGACGACGATCAGTGTGATTTCCCCTATCTGTTTGCGTCCGGTATGCAGGGGTATGCCATCGAAGAAGATGACTTGGATGCCGTACTCGCTGAAGAGTACGACGGCAAGAAGGATATGCAGCCCCTGTTTGACTTCTTGATCGAGCACGTACCAGCTCCCATTGGTGACGCTGATAAGCCCCTGCAGTTGCAGGTCACGACGCTGGAATACGACGATTTCTTAGGTCGCATCGTACGGGGTAAGGTTCACAACGGTACGATTCGGTCTGGCGAAACTCTAGCAATGGTCACCGACGACGGCTCGATTGTGAAGGCTCGCGTCTCGAAGCTGTTTGGTTTCGAAGGATTGAATCGTATCGAGCTGGAGGAAGCCACTGCAGGCAATATCGTTGCTGTGGCTGGTTTTGCCGATGCCAATATCGGTTTTACTTTGACCAGCCCTGACGATCCTCAAGCACTGCCACTGATTACAGTAGACGAGCCCACGCTGCAGATGCAATTCAGCGTCAATGACTCTCCGTTTGCCGGCCAGGAGGGAGATTTCGTCACGTCGCGGCAACTACGCGATCGCCTCATGCGCGAGCTGGAAACCAATGTGGCGTTGCGAGTGGAACCCACCGATTCTCCCGATCGCTTCCTTGTCTCCGGTCGTGGAGAGCTGCACCTGGGCATTTTGATCGAGAACATGCGTCGCGAAGGATATGAATTCCAAGTGGCCCAGCCCCGCGTCATCTTCCGCGAGGTCAACGGTCACCCGTGCGAGCCTTTCGAGTCTTTGGTGTTGGATGTTCCCGACGATGCTAGCGGTTCCTGTATTGAAAAGCTGGGCACTCGCCGCGCCGAAATGCAGGACATGTTAGTTACTGGCAACGGGCGCACCCACCTGGAATTTGTGGTTCCTGCTCGCGGCTTGATTGGTTTCCGCAGCGAGTTCATCCGTATCACCAAGGGGGAAGGCATTATGAGCCATAGCTTCTTGGAGTATCGACCGATGGTGGGCGAGCTGGAGAAGCGACGCAACGGTGTGATTATCTCGTTTGCAGAAGGGGATGCTACTGCGTATGCACTGCGAAATGCTGAGGATCGGGGGGTCTTTTTTATCACCCCTGGAACGAAGGTCTATCCCGGCATGATCGTGGGCGAGCACAACCGTCCTCAAGACATTGACCTAAATGTTTGTAAGGCCAAGCAGCTCACCAACCACCGTTCGGCGACCGGTGAAGAATTGGTTCACCTCCAGGCTCCTGAAGACATGAGTCTAGAGCGGGCACTAGAGTACATCTCTGAAGAGGAGTTGGTAGAGGTAACGCCAAACTCTGTGCGCTTGCGTAAAGCCAAGCTCAAGGCTGCCAAACGGTAACCTGTCTCCCCGGTTCCTGATGACGAAGACGGTCTCTGCTGCAATAGCAGGGCCGTTTTCTATTTTGAGGGGATGACTTTAAAATCTGAACGGTGTGACAGTGCGTAGAATTTTCCGTAGCTTGAGCAGCAAGATCAGGCGCTGTAATTCGGGGGAAACGCGAGGGGTAACCTCTTGACTTTCCTCTAGAAGAGCTTGTAACTCGGCATATTCGGTGGGAGAGAGTTCGCTGTTGTCGATCGCCGATCGTCCCTCCAATACGACTTGAGCCCTCAACACTTCTTCAGGGATGTCATCGGGAGGCGGTAGCGCTACTGCAGAGTGCGTACTCACCCCCAGCGATGCCAGAGAAATTGTGCCGATTGAGAGTACAGACAGGACGCCAACGTGTTTAACCAGTGCCACAACCGATCTCCCGAGATGAAAACAAGCATAGGTACTTTTTTGCGAACCTGCATCCGGGGTGTGGGGTATCTGGGGTGGGGGCATCCGGACTTGGGACTAGGCTAAGGTCTGTCGAGATTGCCACATCTTGAGAGATTGCCAGATCTTAGGAAGGTTAATGTTTCGCAGAGGCTTTGTAGAACATGAGTGCTGTCATTACCCTTCTAAGCGACTTTGGCTGGCAAGACGTCTACGTTGGCGTGATGAAGGGGGTCATTGCGGCGATCGCTCCCAAGGTGATGGTTGTGGATCTAACCCATGCCATCTCCGCCCAAGATGTTGCCTCCGGAGGATTCCAGTTGGCTAACGCAGTGCCTTATTTTCCCTACAACACGGTACATGTGGCGGTGATCGATCCGGGGGTGGGAGGGGCGCGACGAGCGGTTGCTGTGGAGTGCGAATGCGGCATCTTTGTCGTACCGGATAACGGATTGCTGAGTCAGGTGTGCGATCGCTTTCCTGCAAAGGCTGCAGTCGAGCTGAATAACCCCGACTACTGGCGGGTGCCTTGTCCCAGTCGAACATTTCATGGACGCGACATCTTTGCACCGGTGGGTGCCCATTTGGCTGCTGGTGTCTCCCTTTTGCAAGTGGGGTCGCCCATCGATCCGGCAACTTTAATGCTTCGTCCTATTCCACGAGTGCAAAAAACGGAGACGTGTTTGGAGGGCATTGTTCAGGCCTGCGATCGCTTCGGCAATCTGATTACCAATATTCCGGGCGAGCTAGTAGATGAATTGGCAGCTGGAGAACAGTGGGTGGCGATCGCAAATGATCGCACTGTGCCTGGAGGATTGACGTATGGCGATGTGGCGGAGGGAGAGGTTGTGGCACTTGTTGGCAGTCATGGTTGGATCGAGCTGGCTGTCAATGGCGGAAACGCTAGAGACCAATTGCACGTGCAGTGTGACGATAGGGTAGAGATACAGTGGTTACCAGGCGATCGCTAGTCTTCAATCTCAGTGCAGTGACATCAGCGATACCCTCGATCCCGATTCCCCCCTCCGCAGAGGTCGATCCCCGTGTTTTTCAGCGTGGTCATCCCCACCTACAATCGCCTTCCGATCTTGCAGAAATGCCTGCGGGCAATTTCTCAGCAGGAGCCAGGAGGCTACGACGACTATGAAGTGATCGTGGTCGATGATGGATCGACCGATGACACAATTGCATGGTTAGAATCGGCCGGACTGGAGCGGGTGAGTTGGTACATTCAGGATCATTGCGGGCCAGCCGCTGCACGCAATTTAGGAGTGACTAAGTCGCAGGGGGACACGGTTGTCTTCATCGACAGCGACTTGGTGGTGGTGGATAACTTTCTGGCTGCCCATGCGGCGGTTCTCCGTCACAATGCCAGCGACACGTCATCGCAGCCAGCCAAAATTTTTGTCTACGGTCGCGTCATCAACACCAGTAACTTTGACGACCCCCGTGCCGAACCCTTCAAACCAACGGATTTCTCTGCCGCTTTTTTCGCGACCGGTAATGTGGCGATCGCCCGTCATTGGCTGGATGAAGTTGCAGAAACTCCAGACGGCCCTTTCGACACCCGCTTCCAATTGTACGGCTGGGAAGATTTGGAGCTAGGGGTGCGATTAAAAGATATTGGCATCCGCATGGTGAAATCCCCTGAAGCTGCGGGCTACCACTGGAATCCTAAATTCACCCTCGATCGCATTCCCTATTTAATCGACCGTGAATGGCAGCGGGGACGCATGGGAGTGTTGTTCTACCAAAAGCACCCCACGTGGGATGTGCGGTTGATGATTCAAATGACTCCGCTGCACAAAATTCTCTGGGGGCTGTTGTCTTTGGGGGGATTCTTAAACGAGCATCGCATACGTCCGGCGTTAGAGTGGCTCGTGGCACGCGGCCAGGCAGGACTCGCTCTGGAGCTTTGCCGCGTCTGTTTTCTCAATTGGTATAACGTCCAGGGAGTCTACGAAGCCTATCGGGAGTGGAAACAAACCGGTCAGCTTTCCCTGCCCCCTTCTCCGTCTCAGCGAGGGTCTGCACAATGACTGTTCCCCGGCTTACAGCTTCCCCTCATCGACCTAAGTTACTTGTTGCTTGCTCTAAAACTGGCTGGGATTGCCTGAAAACTTCGGTGATTGGCCTTACTCTGATGGCTCTGCTTGCCTCCTGTGGTGGTGGTAATCGGAATACGTCTGATACTCAGGCCACTGAAGCGTCAGAGGATGACGATGCCAGCGGCTTAGTGTACGAAGATCTGACACTGACTGAAACTAATGAAGATGGCGATCTGCTGTGGGAATTGAATGCCGCCACCGCTCGTTATGGGGATGGTGGAGAATCGGCCCAACTATCTGATGTATCTGGTGTCATCTATGACGAGGCCGGGGACACAATTTTTATCGCAGCGAAGTCTGGAATTGTGCTGCCGGGGGAGCAGCGCATGGAGCTTGAGGAAGATGTGACGGCGGATGCACCTCATCTGAATTTGGACTTGTCCTCCGATCGCGCCGCGTGGTTGCCGGAAGATAATATCCTGACCGCGGTGGGCAATGTCATCATTACCGAGCAGGAGAACGAGATTGAGCTGACGGGCGATCGGCTGACTGCTGATTTGTCGGCGAATACCATTAGCCTAGCGAATGACGACGACGAAGAGCCGCTCCTGGCAGTGTCGAGCGAGCCTCCTCTCGAACTATCCATGTTGGAGGTGGAGTGGGATTTGGCGGCAGAAGTCGTGACCGCTCGTGGAAATATTGATGTTTTCCACCAAGGGGAATCGGTACGGATGCAGGGGGAAACCCTGTCGCTCGATATTCCGACTAACCTGTTGACCATCTCCGGTAACGTCTATGCGCTGTCTGAAACTGATGGTGCTCAACTGTGGACCGATCGGGCGGAATGGGTGATTGGCAGCGATATTACGCAGGCGTTTGGCAATGTGCGTTACCTGCAACCCGATCAAGATTTGAATGTAGTGGGATCGACCGGCCAAGCCAATTGGGCTACGAAGACGTTTAGCGTCGCCGGTCGCAGTACTCTGACGCAACTCACTCTGCCTGAAGAAGAGTAAGCGTGAAGCTTTAATGGTTGTCTTGATGGCCGTTGTCTGTTGAGCCTGCTTGGGCAAAATGCTCCGCTCTGGATTGGGATATCTCGCCCGCGAGAGCTTTAGACTCGAAATAATAATGCTTTCGGCTTGCCGAGGGCTGATTCCCCTGTCTGCTGCTTTATGAACCTGCCCACTTGGATCACCGTTTCCCGCTTGTTTGTTGTCCCCATTATTCTGGTGGGGCTGACGTTGGATACTCCTGTCTGGCGAATAGCTGCATTAGTTGCGTTCTTAATCGGGGCAGGGACGGATTGGCTGGATGGCTACTTGGCTCGCAAGCTCAATCAAGTGACCGATTTGGGAAAATTGCTCGATCCGCTAGTAGATAAACTGCTGACATTAGCGCCATTGCTGTGTCTGGTGCAACAGCAGCAGATTCCTGCTTGGGGGCTATTTCTCATGTTGGCGAGGGAGCTAGCTATTTCTGGCTGGCGCAGTCAGCAACGGCAGGTGTCTGGAGCCAACTGGTGGGGTAAAAGCAAGACTGTGGTGCAAATTGTGGCGATCGCCCTGCTGATCGCCCGTTTACCCGGAGGACAACTCTGCTTTTGGCTAGCGGTGGGCCTGACATTGTGGTCGGGGTGGTTGTACGTTGCCCCCGGGATAGCTCCCCAAAAGTCTCCATCCAGCTAGTTGGTTTAATCCCGAGTTTAATGGGCTGAGGGTAGATCGGGGTTGGGTGTCATGGTGCGAATTCTGGGAATCGACCCCGGTATGGGAACAATGGGATTCGGGTTGATTGCTGCTGACGACGATCGCGACATCGACATGTTGGAGTGCGGCATTATATCGACCCCTAAAAAGACTCCCGTTCCTACTCGACTCGATATTCTTTACCAGGATTTGAACACGCTGCTGACTGAGTTCCAGCCCGATTGGGTAGGGATTGAAAAACTGTTCTTTTACCGTATGGGCAATACGATTCTGGTGGCGCAGGCTAGAGGGGTGATTCTGCTGGCACTGGCCCAGCACGGGTTTGCCCCGACTGAATATACTCCTGCCCAAATTAAGCAGGCTTTGACCGGCTACGGCAGTGCCGATAAGTTAGCGGTTCAAGAGGCGGTGACACGAGAGCTACGACTGGAGACGATTCCCCGCCCGGATGATGCCGCCGACGGTTTGGCGATCGCGCTGACGGTCTGGTACAACCGCTGCGATCGATCTTTGGCCGTCACATCGGCTTAGTGCTCGATTCCATGTAGCCTCAGCTGTCACTCTTTATTGGTGCAAAGGTCGGAACTATAAAGGTTGCTGCTCGGAGACCGTATCTTGATGAGGAGCCTTGCCGGGGAGAATGCGCATGCGATCGGCGATTGTCGGTGGCTTGACTCGGTCGGGTTGAGGATTACGATCGATAGAGGTTGTATGGGTTCGTCGACATTCACGTGCCACTCGGATCAAGAAGCCTGCCGAGACAATACTGGCCAAAATGGAACTACCGCCATAGCTAAATAACGGCAGCGTCACACCAGTAGTGGGTAGCAAGCTGACGACCACACCAATATTGATGGCCGCTTGTCCCACCAGCAGAAACAAACAGCCGTAAGCCACCAGCCGCAATCGCAGATCGGTACACAGATCCGCTACTCTCAGCGCCAAGATTGTGAAAGCGACCAGCAGAACGATGAAGCCAATTGTGCCCACAGCGCCAAATTCTTCAGCGTAGACAGAAAAAATAAAATCGGTGTATTGGATAGGCAAGTAGTGCAGCTTCTGATGGGATAAGCCAAACCCCAGCCCCCAAATGCCTCCCGACCCAATAGCGATCAAGCTTTGGATGACTTGATAATTTTCTGCCTGCGCTTCCGCTGTGGGTAGAAAGAGAGCTTTGACGCGATCCCACTGGTACGGATTCAGGAAGATGCTCAGAGCAGCTGTAGATGCCCCCAACAATACCGTTGAAAACAACATGCGGAAGGTCACTCCTCCCACAAACGCCATCAGCCATAATGTCATGCCACAGATGGCTGTTGTTCCTAAATCCGGCTGAGTGAGAACTGCCCCCATCCCCATCCCAAATAAGCCAATCCATAGGGCTCGATACCATGCAGGGGAGGTATACCACTGACCAAATACAACGGCGGCCTGCAGGATCAGGAGTGGCTTGAGAAATTCGGAGGGCTGTACCGTCATGCCCAGTTGCAGCCAGCGGCTAGCACCGTTAATGGTGACCCCCAGCCCCGTGTGAGTTGCCAGGACTAACAGGAGGGCTGCAATGTACAGCACCCCGCAGGCTTTGAACCAGTGCTGCATTTCAATGCGGGTAATGACAGCCATGCAGCCCAAGCCCATCATGGCGAACCCTAGCTGTCGCTTGAAGAAGTAGAGACCATCGCTATGGGTTGCTTGAGCATCGGGGAGCGACGCTGATGCCAATGCTAGCAAGCCTAAGCCCAGCCATAATAGGGTGAGCGATTGCAGCCACCGAGCCTCAGATGACCAATTGCTGGCAGCATTGTTGGAAATGCTCCCCTCGGTGTTCGAAGTTGGCGTACTGATCGAAGCTGGCACAGGCGGGAGACAGAAGGACAGTAGCGGTGGGGGAGGCCGCAGACTGGGCAATTTCGCGAGCCCGCTTAAACGCAATGGGCACGGCGGTTTCAAGCCCCTCCACCAGTTGAAAGTTAGTGTACTGAAAATCTTGCAGGCCAGCCGCAAATTGCTCGGCAGCTTTGCCGATTAGCACTACAGATCCCACCTTGTCGCGAATGGTGCGGAACCAATGACTACCGTCTCCCACTTTAGGATCGCCGCCAGCGATCAGGACTAGAGGTCCAGACACCGAGTTGAGGCCAACTAAGGCTGCATCGTAGTTGGTGGCTTTGCTGTCATTTATGAAGGTGACTCCAGCTAATTCTTGCACCGGCTGGAGACGGTGGGGCATTGGGGGGAACGTACGGATTGCCGTTTGAATATCTTGAGTGGAGATGCCCGCGTGGCGGGCGGCAGCAACGGCCATTAGCAGATTTTGGTGATTGTGCTGGCCGAGCAGAGTGAAATCCGTCAAAGGGACAATAGCCGATCCTTTGTGCCATACCCACTCTGACTGCTCTTTGGCAGAGGAGGAGGTACCGTTAGAGGACTGAGCGATTGCTGGAGACTGGATAGCCTTGCAGGGGGCGAGGTGTGTTTCTGCCTCGCGATCGCTGCATGATGTCCATGATGCCTGTGGCCACTGCGGTCGCTGGCTACGAATGTAGTCATCATCTCCATTCAAAATGGCTTGTTTAGCTCGTCGACTGAGGGATGCTTTGATGTCTGCGTAGCGCTCTAGAGTGCCGTGACGGGCTAGATGATCGTCGCTGAGGGTGGTCCAAATGGCGATCTGGGGCGCTAGTGTAGAGGCCGCTTCCAACTGATAGCTGCTAAGCTCGGCCACAATCCAGTCAGGGGTGAGATCGCCCCTTAGAGTGTCGAGAGCTACTTGGCACAGAGGCAGGCCGATATTGCCGCACGCCGGTGCATCTAGCCCCGCAGTGTTTAGGATGGCGGCAACTAGGGCTGTAGTGGTCGTTTTTCCATTGGTGCCGGTAATGCCAATCCACGGAATGGTACCGAGCGATCGCCACGCTAATTCGGCTTCGCCAATCGTTTCAATCCCATCAGCTCGGGCGGTTTCCAAGGCGGGCAAGAGCCAGTTCACCCCCGGACTGACAATGATTTGCTCAATCCCTGTCACTGGGGCAAATGGTTGCCCCAGTTGAACTTCGATTCCGTTGGCTTCCAGAGTGGATTGATGGTCTTGCAGATATGCATTATCCCGTTCGTCGCATATCAAGACAGAGTGTCCTTGATGCAAGAGTAATTCGGCAGCAGCCAGGCCGGATTTGCCCATGCCTAACACCTGTACATGCACCCTTGCCCCACTCCCATTCGACCATACAGTTTATTAGGCTATCAACGTTTCGCGTCCCGACCAAGTTGTCATGTCTCAACTCGACCTTCCAGATTACTCGTCCAAGGTGGATTGCCGCCGATATTTCAAACAGGTGCGTAGGTCTATCGATCGCGAGGAGATTAGTCGACAAATCTGCGATCGCCTCCGCCGGTGGCCCCTGCTGCAGACGGCTCGAACGATACTCGCGTATTGGGCGATGCTTGATGAGATTGACCTGTCTCCATTGATGCGTAGCTGGCCCGATAAGACGTGGGGGTTGCCGCGCACATTGCCGCAGTATCAGATGGATTGGCATGTCTATCAGCTGGGTGACACGCTGCAGAGAGCCCAGTGGGGCGTTCTGGAACCGGACTCCAATTGTCCGTCTATTGCGTTAGAGCTAGTGGATATCGTTTTAGTACCGGCGATTGCTTGCGATCGCCAGGGAACGAGATTGGGATATGGAGGAGGATTTTACGATCGCTGCTTGGCTTCCCCCCACCTCCAGAATGCATTGACGGTAGGGGTTATCCCTGCGGCTTGCTGGTCTGAGACTCAGTTGCCGTACGAGTCGTGGGATGTACATTTGGGGGCGATCGTCACTGAGGATGACATTTGGGTGCAGGAGCCAGGGCTGGCAGAGAAAAACGCCCAACAGAGTGGGAGTTTCCCCCTACACTAAAAACTGAGCGGCCTGCGGGGCCAGTCTCGCCGATCGCGTTTTCGATCGTTACTTTTCAACTAGCAGGAATTCGGAATGCTGGCACGTTGCCCTCAATTCATCAAACTACTGTTTGCAACGGCGATCGCCATTTGCTTATTCGGCTTTGGTGGCAAGGTGCCGATGGAACTGAGTGATCTGCATACGGTTGATTGTCCGGATGCTCCCGAATATCAAAATCTGCCCATGAGTGGTGCGTCCTCTGCTGCCGTGCAGTGCTTCCTGATTGAAGGTACAGTCGATAACCCTACCGATCGCTTGGTTTATAACGCCGATATTTTTGGCCGCATTTATGACGGCAGCGGCAATGATGTCTGGCCGGAACGTACTCGGTTAGGCGCGATTGAAGAAGTACCTCCTGGTACAAGTACGTTCTCGATCCAAATTGGCGTGCCAGCAAATAATCCTTTGCCCCTGCAGCTCAAGCAGTTTAAGGCCAAGGGGTTCCGAGGAATGGTGAATCGCTAGCCGCATTCACTCAGGCAGACATTTTTTTGCAATAAAACAAATTTGGCGACTGTCTCAAAAGAAGTCGCCTTCAACATTTCTTGGATAACGCGTTGATATCTAGAAAGCGTAAATGGCTGAAACCAGTGCTCTTTGGAGAAACTGGAGCGCAAATATGGCCAGCATTGGGGAGAAATCCATGCCGCCAAAGGTGGGGACAAACGAGCGGAATAAGTTGAGATATGGGTCGGTAATCTGGCGCAATGCAGACAAAATTGGGTTAGACCAGTTGACATTGGGGAACCAAGTCAGCAGCACCCGAACAATCAACAGAAATGAGTAGATCGAGATAGTTTGAACAAGCACCTGGTCGATGGTTCCTAACACGTAGAGCGCGTTCATGAATCTGAGAGACCTCTTTTCAACGTCAATAAAGCCGGGTGGCTACGGAACTGTTCTAGCTGTCAGGATAGCTTCGATCGCGGTTCTGAATCCAGAACTCGTTGTCTTTCAAGATGAGAGGGGGTTGGACTTATCCTGCATCCTGCAGTTCGGTAGCGCTTCCATTGTGCGCTTCGTCTGTTGTTAAGAAGTTTGCACGCGTATCTTCAATCGCCGCATTCAGTTGAGAAATTTTGTCTTCTAGGCTGCGGCGTGCTTCGGCAATTGCCAAATCGGCATCCTGACGCACTTCATCCAGAAGCTCTTGAGAATCTACCGTAGCGGCTAAACGACGGGTGGTGCTGCGACGCGCTCGACGAGATTTTTCACGCCGGCGAGAGGATTTGGATTTGCCGGGTGCTAACTGCTGGGTCAGTACAGCACCGAGTACACCACCAACGACTCCCCCCATGAATGCGCCAGCCACTAACCCCGTAAAGAAGTCAGAACGATTTTCGCTCACTACCCTGTCCGAAATGCAGTAACCAATCCATCCTACCAGTCACCTTTCTCTCACCCGAGAGAGATGGCGGCAGTGACGCCGAGGCTACCGCTGCTATTGGCGTCGTGATTGGTACTCACCGCTCCCCACCCGATTAGCGAGGTAGTAGGCGAGCGAGTTGGTCGATGGGAGCAACCACTGCTTCGGGGAGAGCATCGCGAATGCTGGCTGTTGCGGCTTGTAAGAGCTGTTCGGGAGTCAGTTCAGGCTGAATGCGTTCCCACAATCGCTGGACTTCTGCAACGTGCAGGCGATCGTCTTCTGTCAGGGCGGTCACAATTTGATGACGCAGGTCGCTCGCTTCATCTGACATCAGATATCCCACGGCAACGCGCGCCGTTGAGGTCAGATTTAAGGCATTACCATCGGTTCGGGCAATATCAATCAAGTTTTCCAACCGCTGCCAGCGGAATTTGCCATCGCGGAACAACACCTCTAGCAGGCGTTGGCGTAGTTGGGGAGACTCGTCCGTTAGCAAGCGGCGGGCTACGTAAGGATAGGCCACGCCAATGATGCGGAAGTCAGGGGAAAGGCTAAGGGCTACCCCTTCCAACGTGACAAGAGAGCGGATGATTAGGGCGAAATTAGGGGGGACGCGGAACGGATATTCGTAAACGAGTCCAGCAAAGCGATCGGTTGCTGTCTTGAAATTGAAGTCTTTGACTTTCTCGTTCAGGATGTCGTCCAGCATCAACTGCATGGCATCTACAATCGGCGCTGGCTCGACGGTCTCCGTCAAGAACTCCAGATACTGGAAATCTTCAAACAGGCTGGCGTAATCTTGATTGACCATATGAACTAAGGCATCCACCAGTCGTTCTTTGCGATCTTGGGTCAGCTGGTCCATCATCCCGAAGTCGATGAATGCCAAGCGACCGTCTCGCAGTGCGAACAAATTACCGGGGTGAGGATCGGCATGGAAGAAGCCGTATTCAAGTAGCTGCTTGAGGGAAGATTCCACACCGATGCGAATCAGCTTCTGAATTTCCAGCCCTGCAGAACGGATACCTGGAGTATCGGTCAGTTTAATGCCGTCAATCCATTCCAGGGTGAGTACCCGACGAGAGGTGTACTGCCAGTGGATTTTGGGGACGTAGACCTCTGGGTCATCTTTGAAATAGCTTGCGAATCGCTCGCAGTTTTGGCCTTCGTTGATATAGTCAATTTCTTCAAATAGCTTGATGCCGAACTCGTCTACTGCTTCGGTTAGCGACTGGCCAAGGTTGAGCGGTAGCCAACGGTAAACCCATGTGGACATCCAGCGGATGATGTAGAGGTCGAGGGTAAGGTTCTTACGCAGATTCGGTCGTTGTACCTTGACCGCAACGGTTTCACCGGATTTGAGTCGAGCTTTATAGACTTGTCCCAAGCTAGCCGCTGCGACAGGACTGGTGTCCATCGAGGCATAGATTTCGTCAACTACATCTCCCAGCTCCCGTTCGATAATGGCGAAAGCAATCCGGTTGGGGAAGGTAGGCAGTTGATCTTGTAATTTGGTGAGTTCTTCGAGGTAGTCTGCTCGCACCAGGTCGGCCCGTGTCGATAGGGCTTGACCCACTTTGATGAACGTTGGCCCTAAATTGGTCAACAGATCTCGCAATTGAATGGAACGTCGTTGAACTTGCTTGGGGCCGGTGCGATGAAACAGGCGATCGCATTGCAAGCCGGTGTAAAACGCGAACAAGCGTAGAGATACTGACAGCGCTCGCGCGAACACTCGTAGAAATCTCCATCGATAGTATCGGGAAATTTCTCGAACGTCGTAGTGCTGAAACAGCGCGTTCTTAGAAGACGCAGGGCCAGAAGTTGTCACGCGGTCCATCCGATCGTCAATCTAAATTCATAATAGTATGCAGAACTACAAAATCTGGGATCTGCCGATTGCAGATCGGTATTTATACCCTTGCAAGCTGATGATAGTGCCTGAGTCCACCCATGCTTCTACAGAGTCGTGGTTTGCATTCAGCAGCATGAAAACCGCGGCTCGTTTCCAGTGTTGCCCGCTTTGGTTTAAACGCAAGCCGCTAATGTCAGGGAATTGCCGACATAATGACGTGCTCTACTGCTGCTGAATGCTTTGTAGGTTGTACAGGTTGGCGTAGATGCCATTTAGGGCTAATAGTTCTTCGTGGGTGCCTTGTTCTTTGAGTCGCCCCCGCTTCAGTACCAGGATGCGATCGACGTTGCGGATGGTTGCGAGGCGATGGGCAATAATATTTGCCGTGCGATCGCGCAATAGCGTTTCCAGCGCATCCTGAATTAGCGACTCTGTGGCGACATCCAAACTGGCCGTTGCTTCATCCAACACAAGAATGCGCGGATTGCGCACCATCGCCCGTGCAAACGACAGCAGTTGCTTCTGGCCGGAGGATAAGTTGTTTCCTCGCTCGCGAACTTCCGTGTCGTATCCCTGGGGCAAATCTAGAATGAACGGCTCCACGTTCATCAGCCGTGTTGCCTGTCGAATGCGCTCCTCCGAATAGGTCTCGCCGAGGGTAATGTTGTCGCGAATATCGCCGGAGAAGAGAAAGTTATCTTGAAGTATCACCCCTAAGTGACGGCGCAAGTCCGCTTGAGCCAGTTCGCGGATATCGACGCCATCGATGTAAATGTGGCCGCTACTGACGTCATACAGGCGGGCCAGTAAGCGAATGATGGAGCTTTTCCCCGCTCCTGTTGGCCCCACCAGCGCCACTTTTTCCCCCGGTCGAATGGTGAAATCGAGATCGTTTAAGACAGGCTCGTCTGGCTTGTAGCCAAATGACACGTTCTTGAACGTGACTTCCCCTCTAACGGGTTCGGCAAGAGTAACGGGCTGTGCCGGATCGGCAACTTCAATTGGCAATTCCAACATACCGGTGATGCGCTCTACCGCTGTAAATCCGGATTGTAGGGAGGTAAATTTTTCCGCAAGCTGCCTGAGGGGGTTGAAAAACTGAGAGGAAAACAGAACAAAGGCATACAAATTGCCGAAGGTGAGCGGTTCGGCGGCTCGCTGGCGCATGGCGTCTGGGATGAACGGTATGCTTTGAGCTATCCAGGTTTCTCCTCTGGTCGCCAGGGCCTGCAAAATTTCGCTGCCGCCCAGCCACAGTATTCCCGCGACGCCAATCCAGGTCACCCACTCCAACACAGACGACAGAGTGGAGTCGTAGAGAATGGTCTTGTCTACTTCGCGGATGTAGCGACGGTTGTTGTCTAGATAAACATCGCTGTTGAACGCTTCCCGGCGGAACATCTGCACCACACTCACCCCTAAAATGTTTTCCTGTAGCAGGGAATTAAGCGAGGACAGTTCTTCGCGGACGCGAAAGTTGGCATTGCGATAGAGCTGCTGCAGCCAAATCACCAAGGCAGCCATCGGCAGAATCAAACCGATTAGGAATAGGGCCAAATTCCAACGTTGCCAGATCATCATGCCGGCGATCGCCACTAGCGTAACCAGGTCGCTGACTACCCCCACGGCCCCGGTGGAGAATACATCGCCCAAGGCTTCTACATCGCTGGTGATGCGGGTGATCAGTTTGCCGACAGGGGTGCGATCGAAAAATGAAGAGGCCAAGCTGGTGACATGCTCGAATAAGTCATCGCGGACATCATTGGTCAGCTGCTGACCGAATTTCTGACTGACAAAGCCTTCTAGAGCCTGGAAGACAAACCGAATCAATCCCACCGCAAGCAGGAGTGCAACAAAGAGCCACAGCTGCTCGATCTGGCCCGACTGGATCGGACCATCGATCGCCCGTTGCAAAATAATGGGCTGAATGGCTTGGGAGATCGCTAACGGGGGCAGAAAAGCGATCGCCAATCCCAGTAGCTTCCAATGGCGCTTGGCATAAGGCCATAGCTTCATCAATAAGCCCCAGTCGCTGTACTGAGACCTGCGGCGATTGGGCTGGCGATTGGACTGAGCAGAAGTAGCCGTCATGCAAATGTTGAGAGAGGGAAGGTATTTCAATCGTAAGGGACACGTTCTCCCACGGGTGGTCTTCTCCCGATATCGCTTGAGGGGGCCGCCTTCCGAAGGGATTGACCTACACTGGTGATGGATTCTTTGACTTCTCCCATCGGCTGCACTACACAGGTCTGGTGACCGATCATCCCTCAAAATGGCAGCAGCACTTGCACACCTCGGACTCATTTTTCATGGATCTCGCGTCTCTTCAAGCTCTACTCGATAACGTTGCATTCGCCATCCTGCTTGTGGCCATGCTGTTGTACTGGGTATCGGCAGCTTTCCCTCGCATTCCTGTCCTCCCGGAATTGGGGACAGCGGCGATGGCGATTGGTAACTTAGCGATCGCTGTCATGCTGGGAGCACGCTGGATGGATGCGGGGTACTTCCCCATTAGCAATCTGTACGAGTCGCTGTTCTTTATGGCGTGGGGGGTGACAGTCATGCATTTGGTGGCCGAATGGATCGGTCGCAGTCGCCTCGTAGGGGTCTTTACCGCGCCGGTGGCGATGGGGATTGTTGCTTTTGCTGCCTTCAAGCTTCCCAGCGATATGCAACTGTCGGCTCCTCTGGTTCCTGCCCTGCAGTCCAATTGGCTGATGATGCACGTATCGGTGATGATGTTCAGCTATTCCACTCTGATGGTGGGGGCGGTGTTGGCGATCGCATTTCTGGTGGTGACTCGCGGTCAGGATATCGAACTCAAGGGCAGTTCCTACGGGATTGGTAGCTATCGCGATCGCAGTGACTTGCGCCAGTCTGAAGCGTCGACGCATGCGGGTGCCACGACGATGCCGATGCCTGCTGGCACTGTTACGGCTGGTGCCGTTGCCATGAGCGGTGATGTCGCCGTTTTAGACCAACCGCAGACGTCACCTGTAGTTGCTTTAACTCCCCAACGACTGAGTTTGGCAGACACCCTCGATAACGTTAGCTATCGTCTGATTGGTCTGGGGTTCCCTCTACTGACTATTGGCATCATTGCTGGAGCGGTCTGGGCCAACGAAGCGTGGGGGACGTATTGGAGTTGGGACCCGAAAGAAACGTGGGCACTGATCACGTGGTTAGTATTTGCGGCCTACCTCCACACTCGGATCACGAAAGGTTGGCAAGGACGACGCCCCGCGATTCTGGCTGGAGCCGGATTTGTCGTGGTTTGGGTGTGCTATCTCGGCGTGAACTTACTCGGCATTGGCCTGCACAGTTATGGCTGGTTCTTGTAAGCCTGAATTTCTCGATATGAGTCGTTGGCTCTATTGCCCGACAGGTTTGAAATCCGGGCAGGAACCCTGCGGACTGACTGTGACTCCGTACAGCGGAGAGCTGGGTTGACTACATTGAGGTTTTGCGGCGGGAGCGGAGCTGACTCGAGCATAGAATGCGCAGCCCGAGCAGTCACCCGCACCGCGCTCGTACTGTTTGTCTGCACCAAAATTGAACGACTCGCGCTGTAACGCTCGACTGGATAGCCCACGAATGACCAGACAGTCGTGCTCCCAACGGGCGGTTACGAAACCGGTCTCCGAGAGAGAATCCCAGCGGGAATCATCCATCACTGCAGGCGGTAACCTAACTTCAACCCCTTCAATCTTGCCGGTGTGGATGGAGAGGGTTTCGTCGGCTTCTCCCTCGTAGATGATCGATTCGGTGGAGCTGGTATCCACCGGATTTCTGGCTTCAATCGCTGCCAAATTCAGGGAGATCTCGTCCCCATACTGAGGGGCATACGTCAAATAGCGATCTCGAAATTCTGGTAGTTGCGCTAATTCCCGCAACCGCTGTTTCAGGCCGTGGGTGAATACGAGGTGTTGGGGTTTGAGGGTATGCACAATCTGCTTAAGGCTGTTGCGATCGCAGAGGCTGTGCCACGCTTCATCACTCACCTCCATTCTCGATCGAAGTTCTGCGGGCCATTGCTCGATGGGAATGCTTAACTCAACTTCCGGCAACCGGAGATACAGGGTGCGTTCGGGATGTAAATGCCTCCAGATGGCATTCCATTCCTCCATAGAGGCAGCTGCATTGCACAGCAACAAGCCTGATGATTGCAACACTGTGTGACGCTCCCGATCGTCTGTGGGCAGTGCTGCAATCCTGAGATGTTTATTCTCTTGGACAAAGAGCGTGCGATCGCGAGCGTAATTGCGGATGGATTTGGGGAGATGGGGCAGGATGGTTCGGTAGCGCTCGCAGCCAGTCACGATGGCATCATCCAGCCACACGCAGAGTTTGGATGGACCTTGGCGCAGACGATTGTTGGTGGCGATGGAAAAGAGAAGCTCTTGGGGAATGCCGGTTGGTGGCACCGGTAGCAGGAGGGTTTTCTGGGCAGCGATCGCCGCTTGCACCTGCTGGATGAGATTTGATTCCGCCTCTTTACGAGACGGCAGCTTCTGGGTACCTAAGGCGCCGCCGACGGCCAAGACCTCCGGATGCCACTGACGCAATTGGGCCAGCGGAAGGCCGGGTTGAAAGCGACTGGTTGTTAGGGCACAATCTCCGGTGACGATACAGGTATGTCCGCTCCTCAGGGTCGAAATAGAGGGCCCTGTATCTCCATCCCTGTCTGGTTGTTGCTCGGGTTGGTGTTGGATAACCGTCAGAATCGTTACGGCGGCCCCTGGCAGATGTCCGGCTGGCTCAAAGGTAAGGAACAGATGTTCCCCCATGGCAATGGGTTGGCGAAAGGCAAGAGCTTGCCGATTGACTGCTTCTAGTTGCTCAAGATCCTGAATGTCCAATCCTTCAAATGTGGCGATCGTGGCGTAAATCGGACAGTCGGGGTGTTGCCTCACCAATCCCGATAAACCGCCTGCTACACCTATATGGGTGTGGCTGAGAATGACGGCATCGGGGGCTCGCGGTAGACGACCGGCTAGGGCATCCCAATCGCTGCCCACGTCTAGCAATATGGCGTGGCGGTCAACCTCCAACCAATAGCTGTATCCCCCCTGACCGGTTAATAGCGGTACGAGTCGGAAGTGGGCCCCAGAAGGCGCGGTTGGAGCAGGCTCGGTTGGAGAAAGGCGATCGATCAAGGTTCAATCATTCCCCCATGTCAGGAGTTGTGGATTGTATTGGACGTTATGGTGACGCTGCGATCGGGTGCAGGGGCAGTTAGGCATAGTAGCAACTGGTGGCTATTGATGCTCTTCTATGTGTATTACCTAACGCCGTATGCTCGTGGATGGGCATTGAGAAAACATACGAACACCCTCAAAATCGAACAGCGGATACACTGACGCCAGGTCATTGCTTTCGAAGGGAAGAAGATTGTGACGCTAGATTGGCGGATTGCGACCGCTTTTCCCCTGACATTCATATTGGCTTTGTTGGCCTCTCTAGATCCTCTATCTGCGCAAGAGGTTCTGACGTTGCCCGGTTCTCGTCCAACCCGCTGGTTGGAAGTGCGGGAACTCAATGGAGAGGCTTCGGCCAGACACGGTGGTACGAACTGGCATACAGCCCGTCTTGGAGATTTGCTGATTTGGCAAGGGGACGGTATCCGAACGGGAGAGAGGTCCGAGGCTAGTTTGTCGTTCGATGATGGGATTGGCAGTGTCAGGGTATTCGAAGAAAGTCGCCTAGAAATTTTGACTCTCACCACTGATTCCGAAGGGGGAACGATCACGGAAGTTGATGTGCCTGAAGGGACGGCTCGCTTTCAAATACGCCGCTTAAATCGCCCGACTTCGAGATTAACCATCCAGTCTCCTGCCGGTATTGCTGGAGTGCGGGGCACGGATTTTGGGGTGGGCATTACCCCGATGGGACGAACCTCAGTGGCCACTTTTGAGGGGGCTGTAGTGGCAGAAGCGGGAGGGGTGTCCGTCAATGTAGACGACGGTAGTTACTCGATTGTGATTCCTGGTGAGGTGCCGACTGAGCCCGATTCTCTGAGTGGGGCTGATGTGGATTTAGGGATTTTCAACGCAGATCTGGTCACGGCTGCTCCCATCCCAACGGCACGGATGGAAGCTAGGGTCTTCCCGATTAATCTGGTGTACGTCAACGGCAACATTGTGGAGACTGATGTATCGGGTAATTTCGCCGTGGAAGCGGTTTTAAACGATCGCCAATCGTTCTCCGTTGAGGTGCGATCGCCCTCTGGCGATGCTCAAGGGTATGAGGTGGAAGTTACGGAAGATGACTGGACTCGGACGCACGTACTTCCCTAAAGTATGATTTCCGACATATGACAAAATCAGTTGAAATTGAGCGGGGCAAGCAATCGCTGCGAGTGCGTCTCAACTCATTTGTGATTTGATAAATTTTTTATGAATTAAAGCCATGCCTATCCGGCCCTTAAGTTCGCGAGTTCGCCTGTAATGCTCCAGTAATTTTAAGTTTTAGTTGTCTGGCAAGAAATAATCGTATTTTCATCGTAGAGTACACGTAAATTTTTCACACAGAATCAATCTGGGCTTATGAGTATTAAACGTCGGAGCTGGCTCGCGTTTCTTGCTGGTATTGCAACAGTATTTGCATGGGCTCTATCGCCATCTGCTCACTATTTTCCACTTGATACATGGCCCAGTTTCAGGAACATGGTAGGTGTGGCTCAGACCAGCGCCGAGGTCTTTACTCTGCCGCCACTACCTTACGATTACGATTCGCTCAACCCGTATATCGATACCCAGACAATGATGCTTCACCACGACAAGCATCACGCTGGGTATGTCAGGAATTTGAATGCAGCGATCGCAGAGTATCCTGAGTTGCAGGATATGTCGCTTGAGGCATTATTGCGGTCACTCGGCACTCTACCCGAAGACATTCGGACGACGGTGCGCAATAACGGGGGAGGGCATGCCAATCACTCGCTGTTTTGGGTAAGCATGTCACCCGACGGTGGGGGAGAGCCCAGCGGAGCAATTGCAGATGCGATCGCCGCCAGCTTTGGTGATTTTGACAGTTTCAAAGAGGCATTTCATACTGCTGGTGCCAAGCAATTTGGCAGCGGTTGGGCCTGGCTGGTGCTCAACGGTGATGGAGATCTTGAAGTCACCAGCACCGCAAATCAAGATAGTCCCTTATTGGATGGCAATGTGCCGATTCTTGGCAATGACGTGTGGGAACATGCCTACTATCTGAACTATCAGAATCGTCGAACCGACTATCTCGACGCATGGTGGAATGTAGTCAACTGGGATGCGGTCAATCAAACCTACGAAGAGGCTGCTTCGTAGACAGATGGGGACAGATGATTGAAAGAAGTCAGAGCCTTACCGTTGTTGCAAGTACAACTTTCCCAACCCATGTTTAGCGATCTTTCGCTTTTAAAAACGCAATCAACTGGCTGGCCAATCCTTTGGTTAGCTGTCGAGCCGCGATCTCTGGTGGCACGATCGCTTCTTGCTGTTCGTAAAACTCTCGTAGTGCTTCTGCCGATTCAATTTGCTTGAGTTGTGCGGTTACTTCTGCATATAGTTCGGGTTCGTAGGGCTCGATCCGTCTGAGTAAACAACGAATGTAGCTTTTCTGCATTTCAGAGGCGGGATGTATGCGCCAATCTGCCGCTTTGTCTAACAAAATCACCGTAAATCGCAGATGCTTATCGATCCACTCATCAGCGATCGCCACCAAGTGAGGTAGGGCCGGAGCTGCTGCTAACTCTTCCAGTTTGTGGTGACTGACACGTATCAAACTGGCTCCCACATCCGCCCCGTATTGAATTTGCAGTAAATCGCCACCGTACTTGGGTTCCTGTTCGGGGATTTTGAGAAACCAACAGCCTTTAGAGAGAGGCGTCCACTCAAATCGACTGGGCAATGATGCTTCGGCAGAGAGTAACAGACTGACAATCTCTACATCCATGCGCTGCAACAGCTGTGCTTCTTGCTGTCGCCGCCGAATCTCTGCCTGTTCTTGCTCCCGAACCCGCTGCGATACAGTCTGCTTGAACAAATCTGTGCGCCGAGCTAAGCCAAATAGTTGGTGGACAGTCTGCACCTTGTGACGATGGGTATTGTCCGACACGTCGATAATCAAGCAGTCTTCTTTCCCCTCCGCCTGACGGGTACCTCGCCCCAGCATTTGGGTAAACAACAGCGATGACTGGGTGGGACGGGCCATAATCACGCACTGTAATTGCGGGCAATCCCATCCCTCAGTCAGCACCAAGCAGTTGGTCAAGACCTGCAATTTTCCCGATTGAAATGCGTCGAGAGTGGTTTGGCGATCGCCCCGTGATTGCTTGCCGCTGACTGTACCTGCCGCGATTCCAAACGAGCGAAAGGTCTCCGCCAATTGCAGGGCATGATGCACCGATACACAGTAAGCCACTGCTGCTCGACCGTCGGCATAGCGCATCCAGCCTTCCACAATCAGTTGATTGCGGGCATAGGTATTCACTGCCCTATCCAACTCACCCACCACGAAATCCCCTTGGCGGGTGCGGACACGATCTAGCTCTAGTTCCGTGTCGAGGCGGACTGCCCGCAGATCGCAGAGATAATCGGGAATCAGATCGGGGAGCGATCGCGTAAAGCACAGCTCCTCAAAGACTTCGCCCAGCCCCACCCGCTTATCTCGCTCGGGAGTTGCCGTTACTCCCAGGCACTTGGCACCGTGCGAGGTCAGCGCATTAATGGTTGTTTGCCAGCTCTTCGCCGGAGCGTGATGGGCTTCGTCTACCACCACCAGATCGATGGTGGAGGGGTCAATCCGATCCAGCCGGCGATATAACGACGGAATGCTTGCGACGATGACTTGCTTGTCCAGCTCTTCTCGTTGTCGCTGTATGACTCCCAGCTTGGCTCTCGGCCATACTTGGCGGATTTTATCCACTGCTTGCTGCAGTAGTTCTTGGCGATGAACCAACACAAACCCTTGCTGATTCGTGCCTCGTAGGCGTTTTTTGAGCAACTGAGCAAACACCACCGTTTTGCCCGATCCTGTCGCCATTTGCACCAAACTGCGATCGCACCGTTCCCAACTGGTTTCAATCGATGCGATCGCAAGTTTTTGATAGGGGCGGAGCTTAATGGCCACGGGCTAGATACCGAGCAACCTAAACGGTCTCGGAATAGTCGAACATCAGTGGAATGCTATCCACGACTGGGTCATCGGCTACTTTGCCTGTTTTCCGAGCCCAAAACCGGCTCAAAAAATGAATCTGTCGCAACCCGACGACAAGATTCAACCCTGGAATCACGAGCCACCACACCACTAGCGGTTCCGGCAATCCTTCCTGGCGATAGAGGGCATTGACATCGCAGTACAACCGAAATTGAACAATATAAATCCAAAGCACCCCCAATATGGATAGGGAGCCAAACCATTGGGGGACATCAGGGTCGAATGTAGCCAACAGTGGCGGTACTGTGACTCCCAGCACAAAGGGGAACAAACAGAGGTTGCCGGACCAACCCTGACCGTTGTAGGCTCGCAGCTCCTCCTGAATCACCCACTTATACCAGCCGTAGTACAGCAGTCCTGTGACCAAAGAAAGTGCAATGACGCGCCACAGGGGACGGGGGGTAGGAGTCCGGTGAGATGCATCTATATCGAGAGAGTTCACGTGCAAACGAAAGGCTTAATATTCTGTTGCATTATCGCCTGTTCTGCCCTGTGTTAAACCGTGTTCGAGAATGATTGGTTGGATTTTGCTCTGAATTCGACAGTAGCCAGGGTAAGAGCTTGCTCGTGATTTACCCACCATTTGGTGTCTAGGTCTTAGTTTCAAGGGAACCGCTTGGAATTTGCAGTGGTTTCAGAGCAGGGCGTTTGCTCGCAAGAGGGTTGTTTCCAGACCAGCGTGGCAGATAATACCGATATCGCACCGGCATCACCGCTGGTGTAATGACTCATTTGAGGCTCTCCATTCTCATGACTGCGACAGAAGTCATTGTTCCTGCCACCACGGCCAATCTAGGCCCTGGATTCGATTGTCTAGGGGCAGCCCTCGATCTTTACAACCATTTCTGGTTTTCTCCGCGCGAAGGAGACTCCGACGAGGAGGGGGATGTCAGTATTCTGGTGCGGGGTCAGGAAGATGTATCGTTCGATAAAGATAATCTGGTCTACCGAGCCTATGCCCGTGCCTTTGAGCTTCTCGATCGCCCGATTCCCAGCGTCAATATCGAAATTGAGCTAAATGTCCCCATGTCTCGCGGCTTAGGTAGCTCAGCTACTGCCATTGTGGGTGGTTTGTTGGGGGCTAACGCCATGGGTGGACTGAACTTAGCGCAAGAGACATTGCTGCAATTAGCAATCGCAATCGAAGGACATCCCGACAACGTTGTTCCAGCCCTACAGGGAGGATGTCAATTATCGGTTCTGGGGGGACAAGGACGCTGGACCTTTTGCCCGCTGGAGTGGCATTCCGACATTGAAGTAGTAGCGCTCGTACCCGACTTCAAGCTATCCACCGAGAAAGCCCGCGATGTTCTGCCCGAGTCTGTGAGTTTGTCTGACGCTGTTTTCACACAGGCTCATTTAGGGTTATTGCTGCGAGCCCTCGGTACCGGTAATACGAAATGGTTGGCAACCGCACTCGACGATCGCCTGCACCAACCGTACCGAGCCCAGCTGATCTCCGGCTTTACAACTATTCAGACTGCTGCAATTGCTGCTGGAGCGTATGGAGTCACCATTAGCGGTTCGGGACCCACCTTGCTGGCGTTCTGCTCTCGAGAGCGTCGGGAAGCGATCGGAACTGCTGCTGTGACTGCATGGGGACAGCTGGACGTTAGTGCAACCGCAAAGCTACTGAATTTGGATCGAGGAGGAGGCCGAATAGTGACTTCAGCGTAAATTTAACGATGTGCTTGTCGGAGAGCTTTTCTAGGATGCTACTAGCGACGCTAAGTTGGCTCTCCATTACTTTCTGTAAGGTCAGTCAGTGGCGTAGCAAGCGCAACTCATTCCTTCAACCTCTTCAGTCACAGCAGATACTGGGTTATCCACTTCTTGGTCCCTGCTGAATGAGTGCTTGCAGGGTCGCTACATCTGAGTAGTGGATGGTGGTCGATTTAACTGAATTCAGTACAATCCCTATCATGGGTTATAGCCTGACATCTATCAATCGCTTGCCAGTCTTGAATTTGAGGCCACGATCTTCAGGAGTAGTGGTCGTAAAACAACGATTGACGAAGTTGGGTTTTATACTGTTAAGTGGTATGTGTTGGTGTTTCTTCTGCCGGTCTATGACTGCTCGCATCCCCAAGCTTACTGGGAATAGCATAACTTTTGGCTCATGTACTCATTGACGGGTACTGGTGGTCGTCTCGTGTGATGTAACGGTACTCATGATTTTCCCCGGTTGATGCCTGTTGTTTTCGGTAAATCTGTCCACTTCAGTGTGACAATTGCGTACCGCTGAATCTTGCGATTCCCTGCCAAGCGCATGATTAATAGTCATGACTCGCTGTGTTCCATTGTGTTGAGGTGTCGTCATGTTAAGAATCCCCCCCACTGTTCGGAACTCTAACGAGCGAGCAGATGTTGCAGCACCTTCAGCAGATGGAGTGGGTCGGATATGACGTATTCCGTTGACAATCCAGAAGTCCCTGCTCGCGAACTCGATACTATTGTGGCGGGACGGTTTATTCAGGGAAAGCAAGATTCTTCGTTGTTAGAGCCGGATCTGGAGCTTTCGGGAGTGCATCATGATTTAGGCCGTCCCTCCTATCGTTCCATCACCCACCGGCGGTCTGCCCAGATTAAGCAGCTGCTGTCGTTCGAAGAACTGCTGAAAAACATCACCGATCGAGTTCGCGATACACTCGATGAGACTACTATTCTTGAGACGACAGTACGAGAACTGTGTCTTGCGCTGAATGTTCGCTGTTGTAATGCATCTCTCTACAACCTGGCAGACAAAACCTCGACGGTGCGCTACGAGTATGCTGCTGCAGTTCCGGGGTCCCGCGGGCGCGTTTCGCAGATGGAAGATTTCCCAGAATGCTATCAGCAGCTTTTAGATCGTAAATGGTGCTTTCAAATGTGCTCTCTGCGGGTTAGCCGAGAGCGGCAGCGGGTTGCTTTGTTGGCTTGTGCAATTTACTACGGTGAAAGCAGTCTCGGCGATTTGTGGTTAGTCGATCGCGCCGATCGCGAATTTAGCGAGCTGGAAATTCGATTGGTGAAGCAGGTGGCGAACCAGTGCGCGATCGCCATTCGTCAGGCTCGTTTGTACAAAACCTCCCAAGATCAGGTGCATCAATTGCAGCAGATGCATCAGATCAAGGATGACTTTATCAGCACGGTATCTCACGAACTACGCACCCCGTTGACCAGCATCAAAATGGCTCTGACGATGTTGCAAAACCCAGTATCTGAGTCTCAGAAACAGCAATATATCGAGATGGCGTTACAACAATGCCAGCGGGAAATTGACTTGGTTAACGATCTACTGGACTTGCAGAAACTCGAACAGGCGGATCGTACGTTTATTCGCAACGCAGCTGTGTCGGTAGCGCTGCCGTTGTGGCTGGGAACTTGGGCAGGCACAGTACAGGCAGAAGCTCGGCAGCACAACCTGGATGTTGAGGTGGACTTTCGCCACCTGGCAGCCGAGGCCGAGACGTTTGTGGAAATCGATCGCCCCTGTTTGGAGCGCATCCTCCGCGAACTGATTCACAATGCCTGTAAGTACACTCCTGCAGGGGGGAAGCTTCATGTGCTGGCTAGAGAATTGGACGATCGCTGGGAATTGGAGATTCGCAATTCAGTAGAGATTCCATCCAGTGAAGTGTCTCATCTGTTTGAAAAGTTTTACCGTGCGGAGGATAGCAGAACCGCACAGATGCAAGGGACGGGCTTGGGGCTGTCCATTGTCAAAGAGCTGGTGGAATTATCGGAAGGTACGATTGATCTGACCAGCGGGGGGGGATGGACAATCGTCAGGCTGTCGTTTCCCAAGCGATTAACCAAGCTGCTCGCCTGACCGGTTTGGCTGAGCTCAATATATTGAAATATTGATATTGAAAAATGGAACTAATGGCTTAGATGATGACGGCATTAGTGAGTTTGGGCTGCCATGGTTAAGAGGCCCTGTTGCCCCAAGAGAATTTCTCTCAGGAAAGAGACGATACCCACCCAGATAACGGGGGTCATGTCTACGCCTCCCATTGTGGGAACGATCTTGCGGGTCACGCGCAAAATCCATTCAGTGGGCCACACCGCCAAGATGTAGGGGAAGCGATCGCCATCGATTTGGGGATACCAGGATAAGGGGATGCGCAAAACGAACAGAAGAATGTAGAGAGCCAGCAGCGGGTTGAGAGTCCAGGTGGCTAGGCTGAGAGAGTCCATAAGTCTGGGCCATACAAGCAAAGGGTCATTATTTCTATTGTGACGAACTCCGGGCATTCTGACTGATAGGATTTATACTCGCGATTTCGCCGCAACTCGAACAGTAGATCGGAGGCTGTCGATCGTTAAAATTCGGTTGTGCTTTTTAACAACCATATTTACAACCGGCAGACAATCCAGCGATCCCTATCCCTAGTTGACCTGACAGGGATCGCGCTCGATCGACCCCTACCGATAGGATAAATCTTAATAGTTGATTCCAAATGTCTGTCAAAGGCCACAGCGGCTTTACTTCGAAGGGATCGCTGGCATGAGGATGAGTAGTCGGACGACATATTTGTAGCTGAAAGAGCGTGATATAGTGCTCGCCATAGATTTATACCCCCACCGGTAGCGTCTGTCTGTGGGGATAAGTGTTATATTTATACCAATCGAGGCTATTGCGCGTGCTGCCTGTCAATATTCAGCGACTCGACAACTGTTACGCCCTACCTGCTCGCCGCGATCGCCAAGATGCTGGGTGGGATTGTTACGCAGCGGGCGACGCGCTGTTGTTGCCCAGAACCATTGGCAAGATCCCGCTGGGATTCTCGCTAGAGATTCCGGAGGATTGGGCGGTGTTACTGCTGCCTCGATCCGGGCTAGCGTCGAAGGGGATCACCCTGAGTAATTCTCCTGGACTGATCGATTCTTCCTATCGCGGGCCAGTGTGTGCGTTGGTGTTTAACCAAAGCGACGAGACGTTTACAGTGCGGCGAGGCGATCGCATTTGCCAGTTGGTGTTCTTGCCCGTGCCGGACGTGCAGTGGCAGGAGACCGAGGAGCTATCGGCAACTGCCAGAGGTAGTGGCGGGTTTGGCAGTACTGGTGTGTCGGGATAGGCGATCGGGTGTGTCGGGAGGTTGCTGTTAGAGGCTCTGGCTATGCTGCGATAACCCGACGTGTCTGAATCTGTATGGTGCGTATTTTGACTTGCCTGTATTGACTTTTTAGGATTCAGCGTTTCAATCAATACCGTTCGGTTGTCTTGAACTGGGTTGGACTGAATTTGTTGCTGACAAGGGGAATGGAAATGGGCAAGGCGCGGTAGCTGCGAACGCGCTGAATGGTTCTCCCCACTCTCGCAGTGTTTAGTCGCATTTCACCCTGAGGGCTCTCATGGAATTCATCACTCGCGATCTGATCGACCGTGCCAGTCAAACTCCGGTTCCTTACGGGGCGCTAGGGGCTGTGGTCGATACTCGCACCTATCTGCGGTACTTGCCTGAGGAACAAAGGCGGGAGACTCCGTGGGAGCGCAATGCTCGGGTGACTAATTACAACGTCAGTTTGGCCAGTGGTTTGCAGTCTGAGGATGAACTGCAGGCGGAAGCTGAATTGATGTTCGATCGCTTCAATCACCTCAAGGCGTGGGCCTCCGGTCGTGTGGCTTGGGTGGGTGGGACCAAAATTACGGATACGGTGCCGGAAGCTTGCTTTAACTGCAGTGCGCTGGCGGTCGATCGCCTGGCATCGTTTACCGAGGCGTTTCACCTGCTGATGTTGGGCTGTGGTGTGGGATTTCGGGTGTTGCGCAGCGATGTGTCGCAGCTTCCGACGTTCCGTCAAGATTTCAAAATTGAAGTGCTTCCGGTGGAGATTAAGCCGGAATATGAGCGCCAGGAAAGCACCAGTGTGGAGCTGAATGGGCCGGTGGTGCGGGTGACGATTGGGGATTCTCGTCAGGGATGGGTGGATGCTCTTGGTCTGCTGCTTAAGCTTGCCAGCGAAGACAAAGAGTTTCAGTCGGTTGAGTTCGATTTCAATAACGTCCGGCCTTACGGCGATCGCATCAAGGGCTTTGGCGGTACGGCCAGTGGCTACGCTCCACTGCGCAAGATGCTGCTGGAGGTGACCGACATCATCTGCAATGCGCCTGCTCCGCAACTGCGCCCCATCGATGCGATGGACATCATGTGCTGCATTGGTAGCTGCGTGGTGGCGGGGAACGTGCGCCGCAGTGCCGAGATTTGTCTGTTTGACCCCAGCGATACGGAAACGGCTAGTGCCAAGCGGGGGCTGTGGACGGACGAGAAGCTGGCTGACAAGCGCTATCGAGCGATGTCGAATAACTCGGGGGTGTATTACGATCGCCCGGAGAAGGACTTCCTGCGGGAGCTGTTCCAGGTGATTCGCTATGAAGGGGAGCCTGGGTTTATTAATGGGGCGGGGCATAAGTCTCGCCGTCGGGAAGCGGCGCTGAAGTGGCGTCCGGATGAACCGGTGTCGAATTACGTGGACAATGCCGGTCTGACCAATCCTTGTGCGGAGATTTTGCTCAGTTCTGGTTATGCCGGAGCGAAGGCTGGGTCGTTCTGTAACTTGACGGCGTTGCCGTTGCCGGAGTTTGTCAAGGAGGCGGCAGATGGCGGCTTTGAGGTGGACTATGAGGAGTTGGACATCTCATTGCGGTTGATTACTCGGATTGGCTTGCGTCAGACTTGCGTCAACATCAGCTTGCCGCTGTGGGATAAGACCCAGAAGCAGGAGCGCCTGTTGGGGGTAGATTGCTGCGGCTGGGTGGAGCTGTTCGACAAGTTGGGTTGGGCAGTGGATTCGGATGAGGCCAATGCGCTGCGCAAGTGGTGTCACGATACGGCCAATGATGAAGCGACGAAGTATGCCGAGCATTTGGGAGTCCTGCGTCCGCTGTTGGTGACTACGAATAAGCCGAACGGAACGTACGCTCAGCTCAATACCATTGCGTCCGGCTTGCACTGGCCTTACGCGCCCTATTACCTGCGTCGCATTCGCATGAGCCGCACCGATGCGCTGGCGCTGACGTTGCGGGATCAGGGGGTACCAATTTATCCCGAGTCGTTTGTGTTGGATGGGCTAGAGGAGGCTCAGGGCGCGAATATTTGGGAGAAGTTGGAGTGGTATCGCAATTTGCCGGGTGAGGCTCGCGATCGCGTTCTACAACAATCCGATACATGGGTGTTGGAGTTTCCGGTGAAGACGGCGGCGCGGCGCAAGAGTTCGGATGTGTCGGCGATCGAACAGCTTGAGAATTACAAGTGCACGACGAAGCATTACTGCGACCACAACGCTAGCGTGACGATTACGGTGGCGGATGACGAGTGGGATGCGGTGGTGGATTGGGTGTACGACAACTGGGAGGATTTTGTCGGCATCTCGTTCTTGCCCAAGTGTGCGGATGATGTGTATCCGCTGTTGCCTTATCAGGCGATGACGGAGGAGGAGTACGAGGAGCGGGCTAAGAGTGCTGTGTTCTCGGTGGATTTTGAGCGGCTGGCGTTTTACGAGCGGCTGATGGATGACCCGGATGCGGTGGATCTGGAGTCGGATTGCGTGGGTGGGGCTTGCCCGGTTCGGTAATCCCTTCCAATTGTGAGTTTGTGATGCTGGGGAGTCTGTGATGGGCTTCCCGCTTTTTATATGGGGAGTTAGAACCATCGTTGATTGTTGTTGGATTTCCAGAGGAGGTAGAGAATTGCGAGGATTCCGGCGATGCAGGCGACAGGGGATTCTGCGAGGACGGTGGCGGCGGTGATGAGTTGAAGTAGAAGGCGTAGTTCATCTTGAGGTGTCATGTTGTTGGCTTGTTTACTACGCTTTTGAGTTTCGAAGGCAGCGAAGTGAGTACTAGGGCGAGAAAACTGGCTTCTATGGATGACTTCGTGGTGAGTTTTAGCGGATAGGATGTGCCCAAAGGGTGGGAAGTAGTTGAGTGAGCAGATCGCAGAGGTTACTTGAGGGTGAGGTTGGGCGAGCTAAGGCTGCGCTCAAGCGATGTAACTATCCCAGCCAAAAGGCGTTGGCGATGGATTCTGGGTTGTCTCTATCGACCGTCAAGAATTTTTTGAATGGAAAGCCAGTTGACCACCTGAACTTTGTCGAACTTTGTAGTCGGTTGCGCTTGGACTGGAAAGATGTTGCCGACCCGCTTTATGGTGACGGAGCAAAGTTAGAAAATCAGCCAAAGTTTATTGCTGGGCCGCCGATTAGCCACCCGAGGAATTTCTTCGGGCGGGAGAGGGAGTTGCGGCGGCTGTTTGGGCTGTTGAAGACACAGCCGATGCAGAATGCGGCAATTGTGGGGAAGCAGCGATCGGGGAAGACTTCGCTGTTGAATTACTTGCGGACGATAACGACGACTCCGAGAAGAGAGTTGAGGGAGGGACAGCGATCTGACTGGTTACCATCGCCGGAAACGTACACCTGGATCTATGTCGATTTCCAAGATGTGCGGTTGCACAGTCGTTTGGGGGTGATGACGCATCTGTTAAAGGGGATGGACATCACCGTACCTGATGACTGCAGCTTGGAGATGTTTATGGAGGTGGTGAGCCAAGGACTAAAGCAACCTACTGTAGTGCTGATGGATGAGACTGCTGTGGGTTTGCAGCGCTGTCCGGAGCTGGATGATGAGTTTTGGGAGAGTTTGCGTTCTCTGGGCAATAGCGCGACTAATGGGAAGTTGGCGTTTGTGCTGTCGACACCTGAAAAACCGTTGGACTTGGCTTGTGGAACAGGACACAGCTCACCATTTTTTAATATCTTTGGCTACATCGCGAATTTAGGCCCACTAACTGAAAAAGAGGCGTGTGATTTGATAGCAAGTTCTCCTGTGAGGTTTGGGACGAGAGATACTGGCTGGATATTGGACGTGAGTAATTGTTGGCCTTTGGCACTGCAAATCTTATGCCGCGAGCGATTAGCTAGCTTTGAAGAAGGGCAAATGGGAAACGAATGGCGAAGAGATGCAATCGAGCAGCTTACACCATTTATTCATATCTTTGATGCACCATGACAAAGGCATCTAAGTTACGTAATGCCTATACAGATTCTCCCGAGCAACATCCCAATTTGATTTTGGGAACGGTACAACTTTTATTTTGGATGGTGTTCCATCCCTCTGCTTTTCGCAATCATCTCAAACGTATCGACCCATCACTAGAGCTTCCACTAAGTACACAACGACGATGGCCCGGATGGAAGAATCGGAACCTATGGAAGTTATTGCTACAAGGTTTTGTTGTCGCACCTATTCTGGCTAACTTGGGGCTTTTTTTCTGCCTGGTCTTGTTTGGAATTCCAATAGGGGAGGCATTATCTAATGCAGCGTTAGGTGTGGCTTACGGCGTGGCTTACGGCGTGGCGTTAGGCGTGGCGTTAGGCGTGACGGTAGGCGTGATGGTAGGCGTGACGGTAGGCGTGGCTTACGGCGTGGCTTACGGCGTGGCTTACGGCGTGGCGGGAGGCGTGGCGGGAGGCGTGGCGGTGGGTGTGGCGGTGGGTGTGGCGTTAGGCGTGACGGTAGGTGTGGCGTTCGGCGTGGCGGGAGGCGTAGCGTTATGCGTGGTGTTCGGCGTGGCGTTCGGCGTGGTGGGAGGCGTAGCGGGAGGCGTGGCGGGAGGCGTGGCGTTCGGCGTGTGTCTCTTAGTAAATAGCTGGCTGCCTGTTGCGTTGTACCCTTGGTTGCGTTTAGGGGGAGGGGGATTGCAGATATTAGATGGGCGAGCAAATGCCGATTCAACTTACTATTTTTTGAGATGGCATCCAGCCTTTTGGTACGAATGGCAACGCTTACAATGGCCGGGATTAGATAAGCATGTTCTGTTGGTTTTTGAGAACCATCCAGAGGAAGGTCAAGCGGCACTCAATTACCTCAGTACCAGTCGCCAGCGTTGGGCAGCCCAAGCCGTTCAACTAGAACTTGATGCACGTAAACTCGAAAGTTTTCAAACGATCCAAGCGCTATCAAAAACAAAAGAACCCAATACTGCTCTTGACTCAGACAACCCAGGAGTAGCAATTCTGCAGCGCTTTCAAGCAATTGGCCAAGACACTTCTGCCGCTCTCGCCCAAACCAGTAGCTACAACCAACGCCTAGCTCTCAAAGACATCGGCGATAAACTTACCAGCCTGGTGGTGGAACTCACCCGCACTGACAATAAAGCTGCTCCTCGCTTCCGCCCCATCGCCCAACGGTGGCAAACCATCGTCACTCAATATTGTAACCAGCTAGCCCAAACAGCCGAGCAAAACCAAGACCTCGACACCCCCTACATAATCGGCGTTCCCCTCACCCAATCCCAACACATCTTCGTGGGCCGCACCGACACCTGCGCCCGCATCGAACAACTCCTGCTCGACGATCGCCGCCCTCCCCTCCTCCTCTACGGCCAACGGCGCACCGGCAAAACCTCCCTGCTCAACAACCTCGGTCGTCTCCTCCCCACCCGTTTCATCCCCACCTCCGTTGACCTCCAAGGCCCAACCTCAAAAGCTAGCGATGCCATCGGCTTCCTATACAACCTTGCTCGCGGTATATCCAACACCGCCCTCGAGCAACGCAATCTCCAACTCCCCAAACTCCCTCGCGAAGCTCTAACCGCCGACCCCTTCACCACCTTCGACGAATGGCTGGATGACGTTGAACAAATACTCAATGACAAAGTCGGCAACGGCACCCTACTCCTCACCCTGGATGAATTCGAAGCCCTAGACGCAGCCCTAGTCGCCGATCGCTTCAACGAACAAGACATCCTCGGCACTCTGCGCAACATCATCCAACACCGCCCCCGCATCAAAGTGATGATTGCCGGCTCCCATACCCTGCAAGAATTCCACCGCTGGGCCAGCTATCTCATCAATGTTCAAGTCATCCATCTCGGCTACCTCAAAGAATCCGAAGCCCGCAAACTAATCGAATCCCCCACCCCCGACTTTGCCCTCCGCTACGAACCCGACGCTGTCCAACGCATCCTAGACTTAACTCGCTGCCAGCCCTACCTAGTCCAACTGCTCTGCGCCGAACTCGTCGCCCACAAAAACGAACAAGATCCCTCCATCCGCCGCCTCGCCCTGCGGGTGGATGTAGAAGCCGTTATCGACCCGGCAATTGACAGCGGCAGCTTCTTTTTTGCAGATATTCAGAACAACCAAGTGGATACCACTGGCTTGGCCGTGTTGCGGGCAATTGCTGCTGCTGGTGAAGGGATTGGGGTTAGCCGAGAAGAGTTAGATCGGCAATTTGGGGACGAGCTTCCGGTGGCTATTTCTCAGTTACAGCAGCGGGAATTGATTGAGCCGAATGGGGATGGATATCAGTTTCAGGTGGAGATGATTCGGCGGTGGTTTGCTCGGGAGGTGGCCCCCTAAATCCCCCATCCTGATATGTGAGGGACTTTTGGACGAGCAAGAGGTCAGTCTTTGGGAAGTTCGGTGAAACCGAGGGATTTGGCTGCGCTGAGAGTAAGCGTTAAGCAGAGCGCGATCGCCCGTGACTGAAAACACTCAAACAATACAGAAGCGATCCGTCAATTCACCTCGCTCGTGAACTTAGTCAGTCCGAGCATGTACCGGATAACTTCCACTAGATCCCACAGAGTCGCAGAAACACTAGCGCTGTCGCTGGTTATGGCAAAACACCCTGCGATCGGACATTTGGAAAGGCTCTAGCCCAAGAGAATTCACGGATCTCCTCCCCCAGAACAGCAAGACTTACTGGACGTTTCTGTCAATTCCACTACCTTAATTTTATGTTCCGCCCAAAATAATTTTTGGTTTGTCAGTATTTTGCGTAATTTTGCAGGCATTTTTGGGTTACCTATGTACACGTAGCTTTTTTGAAGCAGAACTCCGCCCTTTGCACGTTCCTTTGCTACCCACGGTCAATAGGACCTTCCTCCAATGAACACCTTGCTCAGCAAGACAGCTTCCCCGCCTACTAACACGGGGTTGGCCCCGATTCTGATCGTTCACGACCGTCGAGGCCGCCATGGCATGGTTTTAGATGAAGATAGCTACACCATTGGTCGCAGTAGTTCTTGCTCGATTCGCCTAGCAGATCCCTGTGTATCTCGAATCCACGCCCGCTTAAATCGAGTCAAATTCGGAGATAAATCCCGCTTCCAAATCCTTGATGGCAAGACCGACGCACAACCCAGCACGAATGGGGTATTGCTGGATGACCAACCCATTAAAAACCGCATGCTTAAATCTGGCGATACCTTGTGGCTGAGTGACCAAACCTACATTATGTTCACCAGCCGCGAAGAGTTATCACCCGAAGAACTCGCAACTCTTGAGCTGGGTGCAGAATCTAACGCCCAGCGTTCCAGTAACGATCTGTCAGAAGAAATCACAGCGGCAAAAAGTCTAAACCGTCCGTAACGCACAGCGTATCGAGTAGTTTATCGGACTTATGTTGAAAGCAGTCGGTCACTAATTGCGAAATAGGCGACTTCCTCCTTTGCGGCCAATAACAACCGATAATTGGTTTGGTAAATTACCAAACGCATTGGATGAAAGGGACGCTCGCACACAAGAACGGCTGGAAATGGGCGATCGCCGCTGCCGCCACATTCTTTACCCTCACCCTCATCCTCACCCTCAATCGCCACCTCACCCTTTATTCCGACTACGACCAAGGCATCTTCAACCAGGTGTTCTGGAATAACTGGCACGGTCGCTTCTTCCAAAGTTCCCTCTCCTCTCAACTCTCCACCAACGTTGCCCACAGTGGAGAAGCCCCCGAAGTCTTCTACCGTCGCCTCGGCCAACACTTTACCCCTGCCCTACTCATTTGGTGGCCCGTCTACGCCCTCTTCCCCAATCCCGCCACCCTCACCGTCCTGCAAGTCACCCTAGTCACTGCTGCCGGTCTAGTCCTATTCGCCCTGGCCCGCCATTATTTAGAACCGGCAGTTTCAGTGGCGATCGTCATCAGCTACTACTGCGCCAACACCGTCCTGGGGCCAACTCTGGCTAACTTCCACGACATCTGTCAGTTGCCCCTCTACATGTTTGGCTTGCTGCTAGCCATGGAAAAACGTTGGTGGTGGTTATTTGCCCTGTTGTGTTGCTGCACCCTCGCTGTCCGTGAAGACAGTGGAGTGTCGCTTTTCGGTGTCGGTGTCTACATGCTGGCCAGCCGTCGCTTTCCCCGCATTGGTCTGGCTGTTTGCTTGGGCAGCTTTGTTTACGTCGTGCTGGTCACCAGCCAAATCATGCCGATGTTTTCAGACGATGTCTCCAAGCGATTTTTACAAGAGCGCTTCGGCCAGTACCTGACATTTTTGGGCGATCGCATCGATGAAGCCACCATCTTCGATGTCATGTACGGCGTTCTGCGCCAACCCTGGAATTTTGTTGCCGAGATCTTCTCCCCGCTTGAAACCTCTCTGTTATATTTCCTGGGCCAAGCTCTCCCCCTTGCCTTTATCCCCGTCATTGCTCCAGCTTCCTGGCTGGTCGCGGGGCCACCGCTCCTGCAAATCCTGGCAGCCAAAGGTGCCGTCTTCTCCCTCAACATTCGCTACGCCATGACTGTCGTACCGGGGATGTTTTACGGTGCAATCCTGTGGTGGTCGGGGCGCGGCTTCAAGCGGTTCTGGCAACCGGAGGAAAAGCTAGAGCGGCGATCGCTCAAACCCAAATTCCGTCGCTGGTGGACGTTCTGCATTGTGGTCTCGGCCCTAGTCTGCATCGCCTATAATCCCAACCGAAGCCTGTCGTTCCTCCTTCCCGACTCCTACTCCCCTCGCGTTTACCTCTCTTGGCCGGAAAACGTTAGCCACAGTCGTGATGTCTATTCCATCCTTGCTGACATCCCCCCCGACGCCACCGTTTCTGCCACCACTAACCTCATTCCCCATCTCTCCGGTCGGCGCGCTCTCGTCCGCTTTCCCCAAGGTGTGAAAGTCACGAACGATAACCTCGAAACAGTTTCGGTTGATTACGCCGTGGCCGATCTATGGCGAGCCGATCGCTTCCAAGTGGCCTTCAGCAAAGACCGCGAGATTCTGGAACGAGGAATCCCATTCATTAACGAGTTACTGGAAAGCGAGGAATACGGTCTGGTTCGCTTCGATAAGGGCATCACCCTGCTGCAATTGGGAACAGAGTCTGACCCAGAGGCGATCGCTGCATGGCAAAACTACTATCCAGCCGCGATCGATGCGATTGAAGCTGCCTCCGAGCGCTAGGTTCGATTGCGATCGCCATTCAAAATTTCATATGAAGCCGCAATTCAAGCCCGGCCAGGATAATTCTTCATGTCTATTTAATTGCCAGATCGAAATCATGATGATTCGGGCAATTTTTGATAGGGTCGCTTGTGGCCCGCATCAATTCAGCGGTCACCCAACCGCTTGGGAGAGTTCAGCCTAGGCATCCATAACTGAGGCAAACCTCGTTCGAGCTGAACTGTCAGACATCACAACTGCACAGAGGAAAGTGGATGGAACCCATTGTCATGTGGGGCCTAAGGTGGCTCAGTAACGCCACTGGCTTAGGACTTATTTTGTGGCTGCTACTATTGCTGCCAGCCAGGGCTGCGGACGATCTGCTGATGCGCATCGCGATTATCCAAGAGACACGGCAAGTGACGCTGGGGACTTCTGTCGAAGGACAAATCCTTGACTCTTCCGGTGATTTACTAGGCACCATCGACCCGATGGAATCGCGTGGAGCGTCGATTTCGAACGGTACCATTAGCCTCTCGGGCACCGCAGGCGATCGCCTATTCATCAGAGCTAGTACTCCAGGTGGCCTCATCTACATCGCCGATCGCTGGTATCGCGGCAGCGTCGAGTTGCGGCCGGATGGCTCCGGCCTCACCGCCATTAATTATGTGGATTTGGACGACTACGTTGCCAGCGTTGTGGGGGCAGAAATGGGCGATCGCTTTCCGCTCGAAGCTCTCAAGGCCCAAGCGGTAGCTGCCCGTACTTACGCTCTCTATCACCGCAATCGCCGCCTGCATTTCCCTTTCGACCTCGGAGACACGATTGCCTGGCAAGTCTACAAAGGGGTAGAGTCTGCCACGGAAAATGCTTACCAGGCCACTCAACTCACCAGCGGCCAAGTCGTTGTCCATAACAGTCGACTGATTGATGCTGTCTTCCACTCATCATCCGGCGGTCACACCGCCGACTCTGAAGATGTCTGGCTGGATGTGCGGCCGTACTTGCGGGCGACCAATGACAGCCACGTCTCTCCTGCCATGCCCTGGCAACAACAGCTCGACCCCGATAGCCTGGAAGCCGCCTTTGGAGAAGTGGGAGACGTTCTGGATTTAGAAGTCTTAGAAAGTACTCCTCACGGTAGAGCAGTGACATTGCGTCTCCACGGCACGGAGTCTATCCAGGACATGCGAGCCAACGACTTCTTGCTCGAACTGGGTATTCCCAGCACGTTGTTTGCCATCGAACCGGTGGGGCCGGCAATTACCAGCAGCCGTTCGGATGGTGACATTCCCCCGACTGTATTCACCCTTACTGGCCAGGGTTTCGGCCACGGCATCGGAATGAGCCAGTGGGGAGCTAGCGGCTTGGCGGTCCAGGGGTGGAGCTACGACCAGATTTTAGATTTCTACTACGAGGGCACTAATTTAGGAGCGATCTCCGTTCAATAGTGCTTGTGGGGAATCGGCTTTTGCCACCATAGATGTGGAATTACGATTGCTCGCAGCTGCCGGAAAGTGTTTTTTTACGGGCAATAGTTTTGTACCGAACGTTCGGTGCATTCGGACGAGCAATCTATCGCGGTCAATTTTTCAGAGTGCTTAAGCTTTATTGCATGCTGCGTAACGGATGAATTGCATGACATCCTGAAGAGAGTTAACAGCGCTTGAATTTTTGACAAGAATGGACAACATGCAAAAACCAACAGTCGCGATCACTGGAGCCTCCTCCGGGGTTGGTTTGCAAGGGGCTAGAGCACTTGCTGAGAAAGGATGGCATGTGGTGATGGCGTGCCGAAATCTCGAAAAAGCCAACCAAATGGCGAAATCGGTAGGTATGAAAGATGGAACCTACACGGTTATGAAGTTGGATCTCGCATCCCTACAAAGCGTGCGGGACTTTGTCGGTGATTATCGAGCCAGTGGTATGCCCCTGGATGCTCTTGTGTGTAATGCGGCCGTGTACTTACCGCTGGAAAAGGAGCCATTACGCAGCGAAGACGGCTACGAACTCAGTGTAGCCACCAA
This sequence comes from Synechococcus sp., assembly GCA_051439425.1. Classification (GTDB taxonomy): domain Bacteria; phylum Cyanobacteriota; class Cyanobacteriia; order Thermostichales; family PCC-7336; genus PCC-7336. The sequence continues at coordinate 28,039 of JBFRWD010000138.1, read as the reverse complement.
CCATCTAGGTCACTTCCTGCTGGCTAACTTAATGCTGGAAGATTTGAAGAAGTCGACAGTCGAACATCCTCGGTTGGTTATTGTGGGGACGGTGACGGCTAATCCGAAAGAGTTGGGTGGCAAGATTCCCATTCCGGCTCCGCCAAACTTAGGAGATTTGCAAGGAATGGAAGCCGGATTCAAGGCTCCTATCTCCATGATCGATGGCAAAGAGTTTAAATCTGGCAAGGCCTATAAAGATAGCAAGCTGTGTAATGTTTTGACGATGCGGGAACTGCACAATCGCTATTACTACGATACTGGGGTTCAATTTACGTCCTTCTATCCCGGTTGTGTGGCCGAAACAGCTTTGTTCCGCAATCACTTCTCTCTATTTCGCACGATCTTCCCCTGGTTCCAAAAAAACATTACCGGCGGGTATGTCACCGAAGAACTGGCTGGCGACCGCCTAGCCCAAGTGGTTGCCGATCCAGCATTCAACCAATCAGGTGCCTATTATAGTTGGGGGAATCGTCAGAAGAAAGAAGGCGAGCATTTTGTCCAAGAAGTGTCTGATGAAGCACTAGATATGTACAAAGGCAAGCGCTTATGGGAGCTGAGCGAGCAACTGGTGGGCTTAGCTTAGCCTTAGTGCTTGACGTCTTAACTGCTCGATGCCCAGGTGCGAAGTCACGTGGGAATTATCTGGGTATTTCCGGTTTGAGTTCAGTGACTAGCTCAATACCCACCTCACCTTGCTCGCCGATCTGTTGCCACAACAGGAGGCCAGTCTGGTGGCATGGGCAATAACAGTGGGCTATGGGAGCCGGTTTGCTGTCAAGCACTAGCGACAAGTGAATCTAAATTCTATGAATTCGCTAAGCTTTTGACCGCTTTAGAGGTCGTGAAGCTAGCATCAGATCGTCAGATTGCCTTCTCTGGGTACATTCAGGCGAGAGCCGTATGAGATGGCGTATTCCTCTGATAAGTTAAGTTACGCTGCCAGTCGAATGTTTTCCAGCTCGCGAGTAACGCCTGGAGTATACGGTTAGCCAGTTAGGAATGCATCGATGTCACATAGTATCGACCAGCTAGAACAGATATTCGATCGGGGACCCGGGCCAACTGTCATTAGTCATGCCCCTGCTGGCCATCAAGCGGGTCATGCTTCACTATCCTTTGATGAAGACACGTCGATTTCTGGGATCGATCTATTCGAATCAACTACGTTTGTCCTGGGGATTCATGACGGTCACAAGCCGCGTGGTTACATGCTCGATGCAGGAATGTACAGCATTGGTCGCAGCAGTACCAATGCGATCGCCATTCCAAACCGCTTTGTTTCAAGACGCCACGCCTATTTAATTCGAGTGCCTGTACCCGACCATCCTGGCATGTTTACATACTGTCTGGTGGACGGCAATCGCAAGGGCGGGAATAGCACGAATGGTGTATTGGTGAATGGTCAGCGAGTCGGCACTCACTATCTTGCGAGCGGTGATGTGATTCATTTTGGCCCGGAAGTGAGTGGATATTTCTTCTCGGTCACTGCGGCTCAGTCGTTAGAATCGCAAGCCAAAGCATTCAAATAAGTTGGATACCAAAGCATGATTCGATCTGCTTGACCTTTCTGAACCAACTTGGCTTTCCAGTTGGGAAGTTTTACCTCATGGCAAGGTTGAGTCATGAATGCTGAGGTGAGATAGCTTCGCATCATTAGTGAGGTCAATAGATGCCATTAAATTGAGTTCGGACTGAAATTGCCAATCGAAGATAGATATATCAGCACGACCTCACCTGATTCAGTCTTAGCTTTAACTCGAATTTCTATATACAGACAAAGCGGGCAATGAAAACCTGCTCAAAATTCTGCTTGCAACGAGCAAGATATAATGAATTCAACCAGCTAGTTTCGACTGATGACCGCATCGTATGAATAAGCAGATGTGGTTGGCAGTAGCGAGTTAATGATGGTTGAAGATGCACCAACCGTACCATTCAAGATAATATTGCCGTTTGACCGTATAAACCCCGAGATGCCGTTATTGCCGTTGACCTTGACTTCTCCCTCGCTATAGATTCCAGCGATAAACGTTGAAGTGAAATCAGCATTTAACTCGGTAATCCCTGCCGAGATAATCAATAAATCATCAGCATTGACATTAGGGCTATTGATATTGATACCAATGTCTGTTGAAGAAGCATTGGCTCTTGCCGCAAGAACGTTATTACCTGTGAAATTGACGGAGCCATCCACTTCAATTTTGCCACCCGCCATAATAATGGTGTCGGGTAGAACATTGGTGTTTCCCTCGATCTTCAGATCGTTGAGAGCGATGACGGTGCACTCTTCAAGAGTTGCATTATTAATCGTACTTCCGTAGTACCGGACAATATCCCCATTCCTGCAACGACTTTCTAGCTGGTTGAGGTTGTTGGCGGTTTTATCGTGGGATGGGGGAAACGATGTTGTCCCTGTAACTTCATTCAGCACTTCGTCAAACGTCAGCAAGTCAATCGAGATATCGGAGCTAGTCTGACAGCTGCCAATCAGACTAGCTCCATCACAAATGCTGTTACTGGTGCCCGCAGTAACCGCTAGATTACTGGTATCGGGATCGGTAGGAAGTTCATTGTCATCGCTCAATTTATAGCCGTCGTTACCGTGAACAAACGCATCATCGCTACTGTCAGAGATTATTCCTCTTAGATCGACAGGGCCGTTGAGTTCGACATATCCGTCACTTAAAATCGTCGTATCGACGCCATAGGGAGCGGGATCCTCCCTTAGCTGTACGATCGCCGTCACGCTGTATTCGGCATCGCGATTGGCATCGAAAATTTCCGATCGAATCTTGATTAGATCGGGGCGCGATGCATGCAGTAATTCAATGTCCACATCTACACAAGGTGAGCCATCTACCGACGGGCACCTCGGAACCATAGTAGACATATTGATGCTCTCTGCTTTCGGGATGAGAACACTGACAATGCTTGCTCTGTCATAGGAATTGGCCGATGCTTCTTCCCGGATGAAGCCCACAACAGCGTCTGTAGAGGCTTCTGCTAGATAGCGGGTGTCCGCATTCGCGCGTACATTTCTAGAAATACTGACGTTGGTCATGCTCAGAGCACTAGCGCCAATGCCGATAACCATCACCAAAATTGCCATCAGCATGGTGGTGACGAGAATATAACCGCGAGATGATAGCGAGATCGTCAGCTTGGGGTTGAGGGGGTTGGTTCTTGAAACACGATGGAGGGGCATAACAAGCGTTTTGAAAGGACGAAAATATGAGAGGTCCATGAACTGATTGAACCTCGAGTTATCTGCGGGCAGCTGGGTTGTTTTCGGGGTGAATTGAACGTTTCCTCTGAATGGAACCTAGAGGGTACAGGTTACGGATGCCTCTCCTAGATACGTTCCGGAGAGGCTTGTAATCGTTGAGGTGCCATCGAGAACGATGCTGGCAAAGCCGCTGATTTCGTAGTTAAGATTGCTACCCGTGCCTGAAGTTGCGCCATAGAGGGGGACCACAATAGGAATGCCGATGTACTGACTGAGGGCAGAAGCTCCAGGTTGTTTGTTCCCGGGCATCCCCTCGACAAAACCACCAGCATCTAAAGTGGTATCGCTGGTATCGGTGGGGTCGCGATAGGTGGAGCTGACGAGATTGGGATAGTTAATGGACCGCACTAATGTGGGAACGCTGTTTGATCCCTCCCAACTGAGCCAACCAAAATTTCCTGGCCCGGGAGTAGAAGTGGTAAAGGTCACGCTGGTAGGACTCCCCGCCGTAGATGGAATCGCTGCTGCGGGCCAACCAATAGGTAATAGATTGCAGGCAGGGGTTGTGCGTAGAGCAATTTCTTGTACCTTTTCGATTCTGCGGAACGTATCGTTAAACGGCCCAGTGGTTGTGATGCCTAATTGACTCCAATTTGAAAGAGCCATACCACCGACTAGATTGCCAGTGGGTAGGAGATCGGAGGCAGGATAGCTGGCAGTATCTGTGAAATTCGGATCGGAAATATTCGATCGCGCGCGGGTGTACACTCCAACGCTGGCTACACTGCTGACGTTACTCGGTAGCGTGGACGTATAGACAGGCTGGCCTCCGACTTCGTTGCGCAGCTTGAAAAAAAACTGGATGTCCTCAATTCCTTCTACTGCTGGCTGCTGCCCACTGTTGCCACCATCCAGACGACATTCCGAGCCAGCGCCTGTGGTCACAAACGTGCCGTCGCAAGTCAAATCCTGCCTGAGACGGACCAGTTCTTCATCGGTCGTGTCGACAGTGTAGAGGACGAACTCAGCGTCGTAGATATCGGCAACATCCGAAGTGGCATCGTCAATCTCCAAGACTCGAACAAATCCGAGGGCATCTGGATTGCTGCCGGTTCCGGGAACGTGAGTCAGAATGGGCAGGGGATCGTCCGTTATTCCTGAAATATTGGGAATTCCTAATAACCCTGCACTCAGAGCCCCTGAGGCATCGAGAGTAAATGGCCATTTGACAATGTCGAGCAGATTTCCTACCTGATCGCTGGTTGGGCTGCAGGTATCGCAGATATCAAACGATGCTTCTGTGCCCCCTCGAAACCCCGCATCCTTGACATCCAACATCAGCAATGCGGCGACAACTGCGGCATTTTGATTGACGTCAGTGGCCTGTTCGTTCACTCGATTTGCCCTTAGGGTTCGGGGCAATATTTGGCTAACAAATACCAACAGCCCTGCTCCTACTAGCATGGCAATCAGGATTTCGATAAACGTGGTACCCCGACTGCGTACATTCATAATCGTTCTGTCATTTTCATGGTTGTTAAGGTTTCGGTCTCGTTGGTTACCGTATTGACGATCGTCACTACAATTTCGCAAACCGGTACAGTCTCATCGCACGTGACTGCACAGGACATGGTTGTGCCTGTGAACCTACAGCCGGTAACGGTGGTGGTTTGCGTATAATCGCCAATCGTTTCGATTCCACCTGTTGGCAATAGGCGCGATCGCTGTTGTTCGATCGCTGCGGTCGCAAGTGTCACGCTTTCTTCGATTTCGATCGAGCTACGAGTCGATTGCAGTGAGTTAGAGAGTATATTGAGCGATGCTGTTGCACCTAAGACAAAAATCAAAGATGCGGCTAGCACCTCAACCAAGCTAAAACCCGATCGACTTGTAGATAATAATGATGACTGCTCCATACATTTACCTCTAAAGAATGGCATGTAGTTAAGTTACTTTATTGGTGTATTTATATTTCCTCGTTCTTCTGAAACAAGCTCCTGAAAGAGGTTTTTTGTCGATATTTGGCTTGGGTAGATTTAACGAAGATCGACCCGGCCAGCAGAAGAAATAGCGATGTCAAAATTTTCGGTGTCGTTTAAGGGGTATTCAACTCGAACCTTGAGTGTGTTGAATCCTTGTGCATTAAAATTTGAACAGCGTCCTGTTAAGCCTGTTGGTCGCCAGACAATGCCACCTTGTGTCATGAAACTGCCTGCGACGAACATTGACTGATTCAATTCGGCCGTCTCTGGAATTGCTACTGTACTTGATGTCAGTTCGAGGTCTCCAGTATCTATATCGCACCCATCGTTGCTGGCATCTTTGACAACTGTTCTTAATGACTCGCTGTTTTCATCAAAAAAGATGGCTACATTGCGATTGCGTTTGATAGCTTCAAATCTGGCCGATTGAATTTGGCTGCGCATCTCGCTTGCAAATGCATCGATAGAAAACCGATTCCTGGCATGGTTCCAACCTGCTACACCAATACTTGTCGCGATCCCTATGATTGCTAGAGTGACGATTGTTTCCAGCAATGTGAATCCAAATCCTTGCCAGTAAGGTCTAGATTTCAAATAGTCTGCTTGGCAGTTTAACTCTTTAGTTATGGCAGATATTAAGGCCATATATATCAATAAAATCAGACTTAAAATAGACTAGATGTTGTCTTTGAGCCTGTAAATCCTTGAATTCACGCAAGTGTAAACACATAAATTCCATAATGTTTTCGTGAACCGACTTCACTCGCTATATGCCCTGTACTATTTCGATGTCTGACTATATGAAGCCTATCCATAAAAATAAGCAGCTTTTTGTTAGAATCTTTTAGGTAGATCGAATAGAAGTTCTTATATTAATCTTGATTGGCTTTTGAAATTGTGTCTATATTCTGTGAGGCTCAACTCTGATTCTGGCGAGGATTGATCGGATGTTTCTCAAGTATTTCTGGAAGATTTTTCTCCGTAGGCTTGTGGGGCTGGAGGATCTCGTGACAGGTGGTAATTGTGTCTGCGTCAGTCGAGTTGTGACAGGCTTGCCTCCCATCAGACTAGATGATTTGTAATTCTTGATTAGCCGTATTGGCTTAATAGGATTTCTTTGTGGGCAATCCATAAGTAAATATAAGGTGGCCAGTCTCCCAATGGGCATCTGTCTCTCGAGAAGATCCCATTACTCATCGTTAAAGGATGATGAATAGGTAAAAATACTGCTCAAGCCTTGATTCAAGCCCGGCGTCAATGTGAGAATACAAAAGGTGTTTGAAGCCTTTGACGGATTCGTCGCTGACATTACAGCACTTGCAAAATTGCACTAGCAGAGCCTTTCTTTGCGTGTCTCTGCCTGCTGTTGACAAGGTCCATCATACGGTCCCATCAAGCACGCTCAATAAGCGCCAATAAGAAACGTAAATGTATAGGTGGCAATTCACCGTACACTGTAGCTGTTTGTCCATTTGGATGGGCAGCACTGCGCCCAACCGCACTACTGGTTCAACTGCGAGATTATTTCAATGGGCTGTTGCCTCTAACGAGATATCTCCTTTTTGGGCTCGGCCCAGGCGGAATAGGGATTTTGAATGGTTCGTTGCTCCTCACCGGAGCATCTGCCCTACGCCCGCTGACACCTCAGCTTGCTGACTTTTCAGAAGGCTGAGACTGCGTCACCCCAAGTCATCACGGACTGTTAATTACGGACAGAGAGATCGCTCATGACAGTAGCTACACAATCCTTGCAGGAACTTGCCGTTAACTCCATTCGGTTTTTAGCGGTAGATGCCGTGCAGAAAGCCAATTCCGGTCACCCCGGCTTGCCGATGGGGGCTGCTCCCATGGCATACGTTCTGTGGAAGAACTTTATGAAGTTCAACCCCAAGAACCCTGACTGGAGCAACCGCGATCGCTTCGTCCTGTCTGCCGGCCACGGTTGCATGCTGCAATACGCCCTGTTGTACCTGACTGGTTACGATGTCTCTCTAGACGACCTCAAGAATTTCCGTCAGTGGGGTAGCAAGACCCCCGGTCACCCCGAGAACTTTGAAACCCCTGGCGTGGAAGTGACCACCGGTCCTTTGGGGCAGGGGATTGGTAATGGTGTCGGTCTGGCGATTGCGGAAGCTCACCTGGCGGCGCGCTTTAATAAGCCCGGTCACACCATCGTCGACCACTACACCTATGTGATTGCGGGCGATGGCTGCAATATGGAAGGGGTGTCTGGTGAAGCGGCTTCCATGGCCGGTCACATGGGCTTGGGCAAGCTGATCGTTCTGTACGACAGCAACAGCATTTCTATTGAAGGCAGCACCGATATCGCCTTCACCGAAGACGTTGGCAAGCGCTATGAAGCTTACGGCTGGCACGTCACTTACGTTAACGATGGCGATACCGATCTAGATGCAATTGAGAAAGCGATCGCCGAAGCGAAGTCGGTCACTGATAAGCCCTCCTTTATTGTCATTACCACTACCATTGGTTACGGTTCCCCCAACAAGTCCGGTACTTGTGGTGTTCACGGTGCTCCTTTGGGCCCAGATGAAATTGCTCTGACTAAGCAAGGGTTAGGTTACCCCGCCGAGCCTGCGTTCCACGTTCCCGACGATGTTCTCAGCCACTTCCGTGCTGCTGTGGATAAGGGGGGTAAGCTGGAGTCAAGCTGGAACGAGAGCTTTGCCGCTTATAAGGCCGCATACCCTTCTGAAGCTGCCGAGTACGAGCGCATGATGTCTGGCGAACTGCCCGACGGTTGGGAAGCAGCGTTGGAAACCATCCTCGACCAAGAAAATTCCACTCGTAAGCTGTCTGGTTCTGCCCTGAACGCACTGTCTCCAGCATTGCCCGAATTAGTTGGCGGTTCGGCTGACTTGAACCACTCCAACATGACTGAAATCAAGAACGAGCCCTATTTTGATAAGGGCTCCTACGAAGGCCGTAACTTCCACTTCGGCGTTCGCGAGCACGGTATGGGTGCCGTTGTAAACGGCATGGTTCTGCATGGTGGTTTGTTGCCCTACTGCGCCACTTTCTTGATCTTCACTGATTACATGCGAGCAGCCATTCGTCTGTCAGCTCTCTCTGAAGCCCGGGTGCTGTACGTCATGACCCACGATTCTGTTGCACTGGGCGAAGACGGCCCTACCCACCAGCCGGTGGAGACGATCGCATCTCTGCGCCTCATCCCCAACCTGCATTGCTTCCGTCCGGCTGACGTGAAAGAGACGGTGGGGGCTTACAAGTCTGCAATTAAACAAACCAAGACTCCTTCGCTATTTGCCTTCTCCCGTCAGGGCCTAAAGAATCTGGAAGGTACCTCGGTTGAAGGCACCATGAAGGGTGGTTATACCGTCGTTGATGCTGACAATCCTGAGGTGATTCTGATTGCAACGGGTTCTGAAGTGGCTCTGGCTGTCGAGGCTGCTGGCGTTTTGGCAAGCGAAGGCAAAGCAGTGCGCGTTGTCTCTATGCCCTCTTGCGATGTGTTTGATGCTCAGCCTAAGGAATACCGCGACTCTATCCTGCCTCCCTCCGTCACCAAACGCGTGACTATTGAGGCCGGTGTTACCGGTGGTTGGTACAAGTATGCCGGTACTGAAGGTGCTGTCATCGGTATGGATCGTTTCGGTGCGTCTGCTCCCGGCGGCGTTTGCATGGAGAAGTTTGGGTTCACGGTTGAGAACATTTGCGACACCGCTCGCGGTCTGTTGGTGTAAGTTCTAGCCTGTTGCTCGCACGATTGTTGCGAGCGCTTAGCTCCGTAATGACAGCGCTCTCCCAATTCGGGAGAGCTTTTTTTGGCTATCATCCCGTACTCTGGGGAACAGCCTGTCTCCCTAATCTCAATAGCCCATGACCTACGCAGTAGTATTCGACATTGATGGTGTGATTCGCGATGTCGGTAATTCGTATCGACGCGCTTTGGCGGACACTGTCGAGACTTACACGGGCCGCTTATTGAACGAGGCTTGGCGACCGTCCAATTTCGAGATAGACGAACTCAAGCGGGAAGGCCTGTGGAATAACGATTGGGAAGGGTCGCGGGAGCTGATTGCTCGCGCATGGGAGCGGAAGAAGGGCGATCGCTCATCCCTAACGCTCGATTTCGATGAGATGGTGGCTTTTTTCCAAAGTCGCTATCGCGGAAAGGGGGATAACCCGAATGATTGGAACGGCTACATCAATGATGAACCGCTTCTAGTGGACCCTGATTATTTCGAGCGACTGACCCAAGGGGGAGTTCTTTGGGGGTTCTTCAGCGGTGCCACCCGAGGTTCGGCCCATTACATCTTGACCCGAAGACTGCAATTGACCGCCCCGATATTGCACGCCATGGAAGATGGGCCAGAGAAACCAGACCCAACAGGCTTGTTGTCGGTGGTCGACCAATTGGAACAAGCAGTCGGGAGAGCAATTCAGGGGGTGGTCTATTGCGGAGATACCTCCAGCGATATGCAAGCGCTCCAGAATGCTAGAGGGCAATGTCCAGGACGCCAGTGGAAAGCTGTTGGGGTTGTCCCCCCTCACTTGTGGGAGGAACCTGAGCGGCAGGCGGAACATGCTGCCATGATGGGTGATCGCGGGGCCGACATTGTCTTGCAGGCAGTCAGCGAGTTAACGGCAGTGCGCACAACCGAACTGTTCACCGCATAATCTGCTCTTGTTTTGCATGAGCTGCTGGCTAATATAGGTGCGAGCCAACCGGCAGGCTAGTGAGGGAATAAGATTGTGAGCCACTGGACAAAAGCTGCAGTGATAACAGTGGGATTGGCCGCCGGTATTGGGGCAGGTGTGGCGTGGACTTCCTCACCGGCAACCTCGTTGCCAGAGGTTAAACATTCTGAGACTGCAATCCAAGCAATGGATGGAGTTGCTCAGACTTCCAGGCAATCTGCTCCTACTGATGAAGATGGTCGTTCCGAGTCTGGCTCTGGCGATCGCGTACTATCTCCCCCAGAGAGTGGAGAGGAGGTGACACCACATGAAGAGCAGGCCTCCAGCTCTCAGACCCCTGTTTCCCAAACATCCCCACAACCGCAATTTTCTCCGGTTACTCCCCGACCCTTGGGCGATCGCTCGAATGCTGACCCCGAAGCAGAAATTCGAGCGATTCGCCGCGAGTTATTGCAACTGCTCAACCGATTGGAGGACCTTGAAGCTCGATTAGAGGGTGGGAATGCTCTGGCTCCCAACTCACCGGACTTGAATCCTACAAATTCAGAATCACCTGACTCACATTCAGCCGACTCAAGTTCGGTTACGGCCAATGAGTCCACACCTTCCCTGGACTCCAGTTCACCTGCCAGTTCCTTCTTTGACGGGCCTCCCCCGCCGCAACTCAGTCTGGGGACTCAGACTATCAGCTTGCCAGGGGACGTACTGTTTGACTTTAGTCGTTCGGAAATTCGGCCTGAAGCTGCCACTTTGTTGGAGCAAGTGGCAGGAATTTTAGAGTCTATGCCTTATTCCCACATTCAAGTCGCCGGCCACACCGATGATGTGGGTAGCACGGACTACAACTTAGTCCTATCGGTGGAGCGCGCTACAGCTGTGCAGGAATTTTTGAGGGAGGTGTTACCGGACAACGGTCAAGGGTACCGATGGACATCAACAGGGTATGGTGAGGCCGCTCCGGTGGCAGACAACGAGACGGAAGAGGGACGGCAGCGCAATCGCCGTGTTGACTTGATCGTTTCCCCTCAGTAACGGTTAGCGCATTTTTGTTGCTTGGCAGACTGCCGCGTGACTTGAAGGAGTATTGGTGGACACAAAGATCGGGCTGGTTGTGACTGGTTGTAAGCATCACTGGCAAACTTTTCCCCGACTTTGTCACCTGTCACACTGCACAGTGACGGGGAGCAAAGTAAAGACTAAATTCTGCGCAGTAGCGTGCAGCTTGCGTGATAAATTATGGTGCCGGTTGGCGTGACGTGGTGTCTTGTCGCGCGATCGCCTTGCTATTGAACTGTATGGCAGGTTTTCGAGCTTGCGGCTCCGTACGCCCATGCCCTCTGGTGACCCCTGGTTCACGCGTTTCACTAGTTGAGTAGCAGCATGCCAAAAGTAATTGTCACCGACTCCATCGATCCCGCAGGCATTGATATCCTGTCGCAAGTCGCTCAGGTCGATGTCAAACTCAAGCTTTCTCCCGAAGAGTTGGTGGCTGTGATACCCGAATACGATGCCATCATGATTCGCTCGGGCACTCAAGTGACTAAAGAGGTCATTGAAGCAGGGCAAAGCCTCAAGATAGTTGGTCGTGCCGGAGTTGGTGTCGATAACGTCGATATTCCTGCCGCAACCCGAGCAGGCATTGTGGTGGTGAATTCCCCTGAAGGCAATACCATTGCCGCTGCCGAACATGCTGTCGCCCTGATGCTCAGTCTGTCTCGCCACACCCCCCAGGCCAATGCTTCCGTTCAAGCAGGGAAATGGGAGCGCAAGAAGTTTATTGGTGTTGAGGTTTACAAGAAAAACTTAGGGGTTGTTGGTCTTGGCAAGATTGGCTCTCATGTGGCCCAAGTGGCTCGGGCAATGGGAATGAAAATCTTGGCGTTCGATCCGTATCTCTCCGATGAACGGGCACAGAAATTAGGGGCCCGACTGGTGGATTTTGACACACTGATTCGGGAAGCGGATTTTATTTCGCTGCACATTCCCAAAACCCCCGATACAGTTAACCTATTTAATGCTGAGACCTTCAAAAAGATGAAGCCGACGGCGCGCATCGTTAACTGTGCTCGGGGAGGCTTAATCGATGAAGCTGCACTCTATGAAGCCCTCAACGCGGGTGAGATTGCTGGAGCGGCGTTGGATGTGTTTGATAGTGAGCCCATGCCCGAGTCTCCGCTATGGGGGTTGGGTCAAGAAATTGTGCTGACTCCACACCTTGGGGCTTCCACTGAAGAAGCGCAGGCGAATGTGGCAATTGACGTTGCCGAGCAAATTCGTGATGTATTGCTGGGATTACCGGCTCGCTCTGCTGTCAACATCCCCGGTCTAATGCCGGAGGCCTTGCAAGAGTTGCAGCCCTACCTGGCGATGGCCGAGCGTTTGGGAAGCATGGTGGCCCAACTGGCAGGCGATCGCATCACCCAGCTCGATATTCGCTTGCAAGGCGAATTAGCCGAGAAGGACTCGCAGCCGATTATCGTCGGCGCCCTTAAAGGACTGCTTTCCCTCGCTTTGCGAGAACGCGTCAACTACGTCAATGCGTCGATTGAGGCAAAAGAGCGCGGTATCCGCGTGGTAGAAACTCGGGATGCGGCAACTCGCGACTACACGGCATCCTTGCAGCTCACTGCTCACGGCAGCAATGGCAAGCGTTCCATTATGGGCGCTCTCTTGGATCAGTCCGAAATGCGTATTACCAGTATTGACGAGTATCCGATTAATGTCCCACCCGCCAATAACATGCTAATGACGTTACACCGAGACATGCCTGGCATGATTGGCAAGATTGGCTCTTTGCTGGGGTCTTACAACGTCAATATCGCCAGCATGCACCTAGGTCGCAAGATTGTTCGTGGTGATGCGGTAATGATTCTCAGCCTGGACGACCCGCTGCCTGAAGGACTGATTGAAGAAATTCGCAAGGAAGCTGGCATTCGCGATGCCTACACCATTTCGACCTAAGCTCAGCGATTAGCGATTGTGTCTTGAAGAGCGCCGTTTCATCGGTGCTTTCTTTTTTGGGTTTTTCAGGGCTTACTGGGGGGTCGTTTACAGTGTTTTCAATACCCAGGAAGAGAGGATGAAAGTCGCTTGTGAGCTGACTTCAGCATGCCTGGTTGGGAGCTGAGGTTAGCCGCATCTTTATAAAGCAATGGCACCGCTAGACGTGATGGCCTCCCTCTAGCTTAGGTTGGGGACAATCCACGCAAGCTAAAATCCTCTCAATATCCCTACAAAACCGAGAAAACACTGAAATTACTCGAGAGTAATACACATATCCTGAAATCCTCTGCTTCACAAAAACTTCATATATGTCTAGATTGAATTTATACTTCTTGGTGGTTTTAAGCGTTAGAGACAGCCATTGCAATCAGGATGGGTGAAGTTGGCTGGTTGCGCTGATATTGCAGGATTGGCTTACTCTGTCTCGATCGCACATCTACGTACGTCTCATTCCTCCTCCTGGTGTAAATTATGCGTCTTTTTTATCGGCAATCATCCGAACTCCAACAGGCTCGCATCCAAGCAGAAGTGCGGAGTATTCATCGGTTCTATACCGAGCGTGTGAGTATGCCTCGCAAGTTACGCCAGTACGAAGCTAAAGCGGCTTTGATGAGAGTGGATGGGTTTACTGAAGAAAGAGCAGCAGAGACAATTGCCACATGGCATGCTGCCTACGAACAGCGCAAGCGTCAACGGTTGATGCAACAAAAAATGGCTCGCCAGGTCGCCAGATCTAAACAGGTGTCTCAGTCACCCTCGCGATCGAAGGCAGTCAAGAGCCGTCGCCTTGTTGACCCTGTCGTTGACCCCGAGCCCAACACAGAGATTCGCCGTATTCGACAAGCTGTGAGAGAGGAGGCTCGCACTCTCCTGGCTCTGCCGTTGGAGAAGAAGCTGCGAGCGTGCGAACTTGTTTCGCATCACCAGCTTGAAATTGCTCGGATGGAACAACTCACCCGTCGAGATGGCAGCACTGCTATCGAAATTCTTCTGAAGAAACAGTGGATTGCTGCAGAAACCGTTCGTTTTTTTGAGACTATTCTTTCTCAACTATCTAGCCAGCCGCAAAAGCGATCGATCGACTACTACCTACAACTGGCAGGTTTGCTGACGGCTGAGCAAGTTGCCGAGTTGCATCAGGCCAGCCACATTGCGGGGGTGTCATTTGCGGAGGTGGCTGAATCTAAGGGATGGGTCAAGCGACAGACCATCTTCTTTATCAATGCTTGTTTGAACGGATCGAGATAGCACGCGAGCAATGGCTGGTTTGTCAGGTTGGCGAGGGAGATGCGATCGGTCGGCTAAATCGATAACTCCGTACGTCCTGGTAGGCACGGTCGAGAGAAGGTCAGAGGCTATGGAAACTACTCCAAGTCTCTTTCTGCTTACATGATTCAAGCGATGCTTACCACAGCTGCTCCCACCAGTTGGCAGGTTCCATTGGAATGATGTCCGGTAGCTTGGCGCGGATGTCAGCAATATCCCAGCCAGTTAGACGAGCGAGAGTTTGAGCCTCAGCTTCAAATCGCCCGGGCAAGCCAGCTGTATAGTCTCGTCCTGCAGGACAATTGGCTGACCCTTCAAAGGGATGTTGGAGGATGTAGCGACCTTGGAAGTTTTGACGGTTGCTGGTTTCTTGAAATATCAAATCCTCAGGGAAGGTGCTGCGGTTGTAGCGAATATGCAAGCGGGTGACGAAGGCATCGGGAGATTCGTTTGGAGATACCCAGAATACGCCTGCTTTAAGTAACTCTTCTGCAGATGGGGGAGTGGTTGAACAGGGGTCGCAACTGCGAATATCCCAAGCATATTCTTGAAAGACGACGGCTTCGTCTTTGGCGTGTGCTGTTTCAAAGAGACTGGTGTAAAACTGATCGAATTCCGATTCTACAAATACGGGGATCGTCTCGTTGGAGGGAATTTGGACGGTGCGATAGTTTGTGAGCTCTACCTGCCCGCGTGGGGAGAGGGCATAAACAATCAAATCTTGATCGCCGTTGGCATTAGTCATACCCAAGCGAATCGGCAACATGAATTTGGAGGATTCGTAGGCAATTTGGAGGGGACGCAGGAATTCGGCGCCGGTTCGATCGAATGCTTCTAGATTGACCTTGGCCACGAAGAATTTCATGCCCTGGCGGATATAGGGCTGCAGTAGTGGAGAGGCATTTTCAGGAATGCGATACCCGTTCTGGGTGAGCCAGGTTTCCAATCCATTCGATTCGGTCGCACTCAAAATCTGAATGTCATATTCCCCGATGGAATATTCTGCTTCCACTGTGACACCCAGTGCATTGTCGGCCGAGGACCTTGCCGCTTGAGGTAAGGGGACTTCGGCTGATTCTAATACTGCTCGATCGCGATAGTCCCACCTTGCTTCACAAGGGTCGGGATCGAAGTACTCCACAAGCCGAGGAGCTGTAAATGCATCTAGGCGGTCGATGATGGAGGAATCTCCCACATTGATTTGACCCTCCTCAAGCACTGTGGGAACGGGGATTACCATCGCGAACTCATCCAAATCCCCTTGATAGTCGTTGGCCATCGTGATAACCGTGCGATCGGCATCTCGTGCCAAAATCACCTGCGAAGCTTCATTAAATAAATCTGCATCCGCTTTGCCGACATAAAAGCCGCAGAAGGCGTTAGCAGCACTGCCAAAACCAAGGACGATCGCCACTGCAAGGGTGGCTGTTACGAGCCGTTTCAGTGCATTCATCAGATTACCTATTGCGTAGACCTGTTCGAAAAGGGTGGTTGGAAAGACTAGTTGCAGGGCTCACGGTTGAGCTTGCGGCAGGGTTAACCACGAGTTAATACTCTTCTTTGCGGAGGCTTGCGCATTTGTGGTGCACCATTGAAATCGCTGTTCCAGCCACAGGCGATCGAGCCACAGCGTGGCAGGAGACAGAATAAAGAGCGCCCAAAACATGGGAGCCGGTACAAAAAAGGCGTAGCGCAAGCCAAAGGTGAATAGCGCGATTGCGATGGCCCAAATCATTCGGGCTAGCCTTGCATTGGGGATCGATCGCGGATCGGTGAGCATGAAAAATGCGAACAAAAGCAGAGATCCGCTAGTGAGGTGATGCAACACCACATCCCAGCTCCATCCCAGCCAGGCATTGCGACCCATTTCTAGGAGGGCGAACGTGCCTAAAAACGGAGCTGACGTGTCCCATCGTCCGACTCGACCGGCAATTGTTCCCCCAAAACAAGCAAACAGGAGCACGGCCCACCATTCGGTTCCCCACTGACCGGGGGATACCCAGGCATCGCGCGTGAACATCAGAGCGGTCATGATGCCGAAATTAGCGGGATTGAAAAAATGCTTGCTCAGAGGGGATTTGAGCCAAAATTTACTGGCGATCGCTGCGCTTCCAGCCAATGCCATGGTGAGGGGATGGTTGGCCCGTAATAGCAAGCAGAGGGATAGAGACGTGATGGCCGCACTGGGCAATGATGTGAGTGCATATTGCCAGCGAGGGATTGGGCTATGGGGAGGCGGCGGCAACAGCAAGACGAGTAAGACTTGGGTGAGGAGACAGGCCGTGATCGCAGCTAGCATCCCCTGCGGTTGCAACGACCAATCTCGGCCCAGTACTCCAAATCCAAGAAAAATACTCAGAAATCCAATCTGATAAAACCTGGCATCTTTCAACACGATGAGCCCTCACGTGGCAGACAACACGCCACAAACAGTGAGGTCAGTATGAGGGGAATTTCAGGTTGACGAGATTCAGTTACAAAAACCGAAACGGATGCTGAGTCGATTTCAGCCCAAGCGTTATGACTTTTGCATATCCACCCACGCTTTTTGAAGTTGACGAATTTGGCGTGCCCGCTGCATCAGGGCTTCCAGCGTGGGTGCAACTTCGCTCCACTCGGGCTGGATGGTTCCCGAGTAACGCTGTACTTTCTCTACGGTTTCGTTGAAGGTTTCGTACAAGTTGTCCAACTCTTGTTGAGCCAGTTCGATCGCTGCAAGGGTTTCCGTCACTCGCCGTTTGTTTTGTTCGAGTTGATACTTGCCGAGTGCATCCCCCTGCAGGATGTTGAGGATTGCCCGCTCTTTCTCTTGATGAACGACGATCTTGAGCTGCAGGACTAGCGGGTGGCCGCGATAGGCTTTTTCAACTGCTGCAGATTGTAATTCTCCATTGCCTTTTTCCATCCCCAGCATTTGTTTGAGATTGACGATTAACTGGGTGCGAATGGCGTCCGATAAATCTTTAAATAAATCTCTCAAGATCCCCTGCTGACGATACCGTACGCGGCAGGAGCCGTCATCATTGACATCGATCAGAATGCGATCGGCTTGTTCGTCCAAGGCCCTCCGAAGAATTGAGTTGAGCAACTGCTGGACAGATTCAGTGGAGTCGGATGGGGGGTCATTGAGGGTTGGCTGTATGGCAGCCGTGTCCTCCTCTACCTGGGCAGCATTGGTGTCCGCCAAAGTTTCGGTCGTGGCCTCCGGATCGTCCGAAGTGAAATCCGTGGCGTCATCACTACTGGAGAGTGACTGCTTGTAGGCAGCGATTTGAGCCGGACTGGGAGGATTGTTGAAGTAATAGGCAACGAGCTCTTGATGTTCTTCAAACGTTAGAGTTTGAACCTGAATTTTCAACTCTGAAAACGCCAACATTTTGCCGACGTAATCTAAGGCTGTGACATCATTGGCGTCCACCATTCCCAAGAACAGTAGAGAGCCTGAAATGCTGATGGGAACAACTTGGTAATAAACACAAATTTCTACCGGCAGATACGTGGCGATCAATATGGGAACGAGATCGGGATCGACACTGCCTGCCATAGCGATATTGTTTGCTGATTCGCTCTTCACATCTAACATATTGTTCCCGCATCGCGTGGATGACGCAGCCACACCGTTGTTATGTTCTTGATATTTACACTGGTTGCCATTCTATGAATTCTGCGCCGGACGAGTTTGGATGGAAAATCTGCCATCATCAACCCAATTGAGAGATAGTGAATCCCTCTAGTCTGGCCCCTGGCTTACGCACACTTGGCGAATGTAGGCAAGCATATCCCACGCCAATTGACATTGATTAAGTACGATCAAAGTATTTAATTTGACTGCAATCCCAACCTGGTGGGCCAGCGGTAATGGTGTCTCGAACATCTGCTGTCAGGCCGCCGCCATCAAATCATATCTATTGCATGAGGGATTGGGCCGTGCAGAGTGGTGACACCACGAAAAGTACTTCAGCGACGAACAACCCGGTTGGGGTTGAGAGCGCAACGATCCAGCGGATAGCAGGTATGCGTACTTAATCGAAGAGTGTGGTCTCTTCAGAGCAAAGAACGAGATACCCATGGTTAATTTCTGCCCAGACACCTCCTGTTAATGAAGGCGTTCGGCTGTGATGGGGAGCATTCAGCAAGTAGCGAAGGGTTTCCACTTGCTCGAATTGCGATGATACTGCGTGCATCCTCAAAAATAGCCGGATCGCCTGTCGTTGCAGTGCAACCGAAGCTTTCCCCAGAAGGCGTAGATCTAACCTCGGTGGATCCTCGTGGTAGGCATGTAACATTAGTGCTTCTCCTCTCTCGGAGACATCCTCAGCTTGGCTGGCCAAGATCTCTGCAGCCCGGGTTAGCGCCAGTTCGACTTGAGGGTTGAAATGTTCTTTTAGTAGAGGGATCAGCTCCTGACGAATGCGGTTGCGTGGATGGCTGAAGTCTTGGTTAAATGGGTCTTCCCAGATGGGGATGGAGTGGTTTTGGCAGAAATCCAAGGTTTCATGTCTCCAGGCGTCAAGTAGTGGGCGCACCAGCATTAGAGGCTGTTCGTGACCCTCTTGGGGATCGGGTTCGAATGTCGTCTTGCTGTTAGAGAGCGCACCATCTGTAGGTGTCACTCGCGGCCCTAGAGAGCGGGACCGTTTTAGACTGGCTAGGCCGTCCGCACCGCTGCCGCGAAATAAGTTAAAGAGGAAGGTTTCGGCGCGATCGCTACCCGTGTGCGCCGTGACAACATACTGGCAATTCCACTGTCGCGCCCAGTCACAAAATATGCCATATCTCCACTGTCGTGCTCCATTTTCATCTCGATAGATCTGGGGAGCAGTTGCAACATCATTAGGTAACTGGAGAGCGTTGGCTTGTTGGGTCACGAAATCGGCACAGTCAGCTTCACTGGCCGCCCAGCGATGGTTGCAGTGTAAAACGTGTAGTTTCCAGTTCCACAAGATATTCAGGTCGTTGAGGACGTGCATCATGCACAGCGAATCTTGACCGCCAGATACTCCTATCAGGATGTTGCTGCCCTTGGGGAGCAGGTGATGATGCTTGATGGCTTTGTGAATGCGAATGTGGAAATCGGAGAGGGGAACCACTGTACTGACACTCAATCGGAGTAGGTCGTTCGCGAGTTTAGCGTACTGCATTTTTTCTACCTCTCCTGGCAGATTGCAGGCTGCCGATGACGGGATGCCATTTAGCAGCACCTGTCTTGCTGACGGGGGACGAGCGATCGCACATCACATTGATGCTGACACGGACCGGTAATATCTCTATTGGTGCGCCTACAGGCTTGGGTCTGCTCAGGCCGCTCCACAGTTTGCGTTCGTTAGACTCGCTTGACCTTACCCGCAAATGAGTGGCTGGAAACCGTAGGTAGTACTTCGTTTATCATCCCTGACCACCCAGATACCTTGGATCAGTATGAATAAATTCAACTGATTAATTCCCGGACAAATAGGATTGCGGTAGCCTGAAGGCACCGGTAGCTATAGTGTTCGCCATTTCAGTGGCCCACCGTTTTCGTAACACTAGCCAGGGGTTGCATAGCTGAAATGTTCGCAGTGGTATGTGCGCTGCGAGATGAACTCAATGCTCAGATGTTGGGGGTTAGAGAACCGTTTACGATGAATTTAAGACAGGCGTTTGAGCAGCTAGAAAAAGCCATTCTCTCTGGCATCCATATTCCTTTTACGCGATTAACGCTGTTGGATGAAGATAGTCTGCTAGAAAAATTGGATGAGATCCAAGTCAGCCTTCCGCAGGTGATTGCTGAGTCTGAAGCTATTGTCAGACGACGAGATGACATTGTGGCTCAAGCGCATCGCTACGCTGAAGAAATTGTTCAGGCGGCTGAATACAAGCGCGAACAACTACTGAACGAAACTGGTATTGTCAACCAGGCTCAACAGCAGGCGGATGAAATCCGCGGAAAGGCCCAACAGGAGCGTCAGCAGTTGCTGCAGAATGCCATGTTGGAACGAAACCGCATGCGCGAGGAAGTAGACGGCTATGCTGACAATATGCTGCAAGATTTGGAAGATCGCCTAAACCGTTCTCTCAGTGTGATTCAGGACGGTCGGCAAAAGCGGCAACCTTAAGGTACTCAGTGGTTGGTTGAGGAGGATGGCAGAGCGATGCCGGCCGTCAGGGTAACAACAGAATGTTCTGTGACCTTGCACCTCTGTGACCTTGAGCCTTTAGGTAGCAGTCAATGTGATGTGGCCGAGCGAGTTTAGCCTGCGCTGAGGTGAGTCAAGCGTATCGAGCGCCCTACTTGCCATTTTTGGGTTGAATGGTGTTGCCTCTAACTACGACCTAGCCAAGAGCGAGCGTTCTCAATTGCTTGTTGGCGGCAGCCAGCGCTGCGAATGGTGCCGCTGACTAAGCTATTGAATCCATGTACTAAGCCTTTTCCCCCCAGCTCTACCAAGGTTACCGTGTGGGTTTGCCCGGGTTCGAAGCGCATAGCATTGCCGGAAGGGATATTCAGTCTCATTCCGAGGCTTGCGGGGCGATCGAAGCGTAGAGCCCGGTTGACTTCGAAAAAGTGAAAGTGAGAGCCCACCTGTACGGGACGATCTCCTGTGTTAGTCACATCCAGCTCGATTGTTGCTCGATCTGGATTAGCGTGGATTGGACTCTCCGCCAGCAGTAGCTCACCAGGCATTATGCGATCTGAGCTTGAGCCACCTTGTTTTGAGCGACTTTTAGTGGTTTGACGCTTTGCTGACTGCTTCTGTCCAGCCATATGCAGACCTCGTAATTGCAGTGAAGTGAGTGATGGATATCAAGCGTAGCCTGTGATTCATCCGGTTCCGAGTGAATGGAATGTCTCTACGCGTGCCGGAGGATATCCCTAGTCTCCGATCGCGATTAAAGCACGGCATCGTTGATGTGCCAGTCTCAAGAAGATGCCGCTCTATCGGTTGCTGCTCGCGAGAGCTAGGTGTTTATCAAGCCTCGAATCTGGATTACTGTGGAAGAAGAGGGGATTGAGACAGGCCAGACAAGCATTTCAGCGATCGTCGTGTTTGGTTCGGTTTTGCGAGAACCCTCTGTTCGTTCCGGTCATTTGCACAACGATTCCTATGGAAACTGATATTTACGTATGTATTGAGGCTGCGACTCGTCGCATTGTTGCCGTTGATATCGAGGCACGCGGTTACGTGCGAAAGGACGACCCATACTTTAATCGGGGATCGAAGGCCTATTTGAACCAAGAATTTTTCCCCGTTGGAACGGTTTTGAGTGAAGCACAACTTGCCGAGTGGGAAAGCAATAAGATTAATTCCAACGATCGCGATGTGTTGTACAAGCTGGACGGCCCTAAAATTTCAACCAGCGTTCATATTGATGGATTTAAAGCATAGGATTGTTGGCTCAGGGATTCAGTGATTTGTTCCACACTGATTCTTACTGTGTAATGCTCGCATGCCCTTTCTCTTAGGCCATTCAGGCTTTCTCGTAGCCTGTGCTTATTGGTATTGTGTGGGTTGACGGAGGTTTGGTAGTGTAATTGGATACTTGTGGAATGGCGCCTTTAGTAATCGGTTGCATAATTTCATGAGGGCTATCGAGAGAACATAACTTGCGATCTCTAGGAGTACTGAACGTGGCGCGTTATCCCGATTTTCTGTTTATTGGCGCGATGAAATCAGCCACCTCAACCATTAGTTCGCAGTTGAATGCTCAGCCGGGAATTTTCATGGTGAATAATCCTAAAGAGATATTTTACTTCAGCCTAGATGAAAACTACGAGCGTGGCATTAAGTGGTATACCGATCACTTTGAGCATGTCCCAACTAACGAGCTGTGTGGAGAATCTGCAACAACTTACACACAAAAGGAGTTGTATCCTCATTCGGTGGAGAGAATGCGCAAGCATTTGCCGAATGCCAAACTTCTGTATTTGATGCGGCATCCCATCGATCGCTTGATTTCTCACTACACGCACGAAGTGATCGGCGGCAGAATTTCGGTGGAGATTAACGAGGCGATCGATCGGCATCCTGAATTAGTGGCAACCAGCCAGTATGCAGCTCAGTTAAAGCCGTATTTTGAGGCGTATGGCTACAACCAAATTTTGCCCTCATTTTTTGAGCGCCTGACAGCCAGTTCTCAGGCTGAGTTAGAGCGAATTTGTGAGTTCATTGGCTATGTGGGCACTCCGGAGTGGAAGAGCGATCAGAAGGTTAGAAATGTTTCGAAGGATCGCATACAACGGACGGCGCTGAGCGATTTTCTGCGCATGTCGCCGCTGACGGCTCCGATTCGTAAATACCTATTGCCATCTGGCTTGAAGAAACTGATTCGGAAACCATTTGTGGCAAAGATCGAGCGCCCCGAAATTGCCCCCGAGCAGTTGGCCAAGCTTACAGCAATTTTCGATGAGGATCTGGCTGAGTTGGGGAGATGGCTGGGGATTGAATTGAATTGTGAGAATTTCCGGTCGGTGGTTGCTGCTGATGGGTATTCCTGGAATGCGGAGGGGTTGACCCAATTTCGCTCGGGAGCTGAGGCAGCTGCTAGCTAGGCACAGGTTTAGAGGTTTGAGCATCTCAACGTCAAGGATGTTGTTGGTGCCGAACAAGGTGTGTTCGGTGCGGAGCTGTGAAATTGCGAGGCCGACCTGATGAACGTAGCGATTGATGAGCTGCTAGTCTGGTCGTCCAGCGATTGCTGAATCAAATGTGGCTCCATACCGAAGTCAGGAATGGCGAGTCACTGTTGAGAGAGCACTTGTCAGTACTGTATGCTCGACAAGGCCTTTGAGAAATAATCCTATTCCATCATTTCGGTTAAAGGTTTTCTTCTCCTACGGAGCGTTGAAACATCAGTGGTGTACGTAGCAATCGGCAATCCGCTATGGAGACTTCCCTGACTACTGTTCCTTGAAGATCAAGTATTTTCGGGATCTCATCCCTCCAGACTTTACAGCGGATTGCCATAGCCTATCGGACGGGCAATATTTTTTCGAATCCGCTGAAAACCCGATGGGGCAAGGAAACTAAGATATTGGTGGTGGGGCAGGTTCTCTTAATGATCAGCAAGTCTTTGCTGACAAGGTATTGAGGTGATTGGATTGAGACTGGTGTCAGCCGAACAGCTTCTTCTCTTAAGCTTGGCTTTCTGGATCGCCGCTACCGAACTTTGCATGTTGCGAGATCGATACCGCAGCATCTTTGAATAGACAGACCAAAGCACACGAATAAATACCTTTTCGAAGATGGCTTTTTCGATGCTAAGCGCATAGCACAAGATCAAATAATGCAACAAGCATTTCAGCCAGCTTCTTCACTTAAATTGATTCTTGACATGAGAATATTACTCAAACTGCATGGATTAAATTCGTTTTACAAAGAAGGAGATCCGGTTCATCTTTATACTCTTGCATTTGCTTCTAAACACTCTTCTCGTTAGGCCATTTTGTCTGGAATGTGAATCTT
The DNA here is from genome assembly GCA_051439425.1 of Synechococcus sp. Taxonomy (GTDB): domain Bacteria; phylum Cyanobacteriota; class Cyanobacteriia; order Thermostichales; family PCC-7336; genus PCC-7336. Next base: position 4,397 of record JBFRWD010000138.1, on the reverse strand, counting down.
AATGACTGTTCGTTACCGTTGTGTTTGAGCCCAGCCCTATACGTAGAACATCTTGACCCCTATTGGGGATAGACCCTATAAGGATTCAATGGGGCAATTCCATATGGTTGCCAACCTGCTTAGAAGTGGGGATATAGTCAAAACATTGCTCGATGTTTCAACCTCCTGCCATTGTCTAAATTTGTATTGTCGATAGAGGTTTAGTCGATAAATTTACGTGTTAATCTAGTTTATAGAGATTGGTTGACTAGTTAGAGGTCATTAATCGAATTCTCTTGAAACGCCTGAAGTAGTGTGGCTGCCTGAATTGTATATTTAGCTGAAGTTTGAATCTTGATTGAAGCAGATAGGTGGCTTGAATTGACTCGTTGAATGTTACGTGGCTCTCTAATTCGTCGATCTCGTTGATAACCTTTATCGACTGTCACTGGGAGGCGATTTCATCATGGCAACTATTTCAAAACGCAGAGTGGGGGCTATTGGGGCCGATACTCTGTGGGGACGCTTTTGTAACTGGGTCACCAGCACTGACAATCGCATCTATCTGGGTTGGTTTGGCCTTTTGATGATTCCAGCCCTGCTGGCTGCATCGATTTGTTTTATCCTTGCCTTCATCGCTGCACCACCCGTTGATTTGGATGGTATTCGAGCGCCTGTTACCGGATCTTTGATGGGGGGTAATAATCTCATCACCGCTGCGGTGGTTCCCACTTCGGCCGCAATCGGTTTGCACTTTTACCCCATCTGGGCTGCAACGTCTCTGGATGAATGGCTCTATAACGGTGGTCCATATCAGTTGATCGTGCTGCATTTTCTCCTCGGCATCGCCTGCTACATGGGGCGACAGTGGGAGCTCTCCTATAGGCTTGGGATGCGTCCGTGGATTGCTGTGGCCTTTTCTGCTCCGGTTGCCGCCGCGACATCTGTTCTGTTGGTATATCCCATTGGTCAGGGATCGTTTTCTGAAGGATTGCCGCTAGGTATTGCCGGGACTTTTCATTTCATGATGGCGTTTCAGGCCGACCATAATATTCTGATGCATCCCTTCCAAATGCTGGGTGTTGCAGGTGTGTTTGGTGGAGCTTTTCTGGCTGCAGTTCACGGCTCTCTCGTTACTTCTACCTTGATTCGCGAAACGTCCGATCTCGTCTCGACTAACGAGGGCTATCGATTTGGTCAGGAAAACGAAACCTACAACCTGTTTGCCGGTCACTATGGTTATCTTGGCCGAGTCATGTTCCAGGGACTGGGGTACAAGAACAAGCGATCGATTCATATGATGCTGGCTACGTTACCTACCCTTGGTATCTGGTTTGCGGCGCTGGGTGTTGGCACGATGGCGTTCAACTTAAACGGCTTCAACTTCAACGGGTCAATTCTGGACAGCAGCGGTCGAGTCATTGGTACGGAAGCCGATCTCATCAGCCGAGCTACTCTTGGTCTGCAAGTCATGCACTCTCCTAATGCCCATCACTTTCCGCTCCGATTAGCTAGTGGCGAAGTGGCACCCATGAGTGTGGTCGACGCTCCATCGATTAGCTGAGCCCACCTCTACGGGGGGTGACAAGCTAGTGCGCCATTCGTGAAGCACTAGCTTTTTTGATCGAATTTGAGGCATTGATTCTTGCTGAGGAGCCCTTCTCAATACTGCAATACACAGACACATCGATTTTTGGGCTTGCTTTCTACGTTGAAGTGGTTGATAGGCTCTCTCCTTATGGCAGGGGGTTGAGGAAAGTGGTTAGAGAGGTGTTCCACAGTTGACGATCGACGCCGATGAGTTAGTGATGACCAACTTGCGGTGAAATCACGAGCTGTTTGGAACCTTCGAAGTTATTGACGATCGCCTTAATGTCCTCAACTGCCATCCACTTATCTTGCTCGCCATGCAGCACCAAAGCCGGAACATCGAGCTGGGATGTGTAATCGATTGGATTGTGGGCAAATCTGTGGAATCCGTGTTGGGGCCTGCCCCAGAACACGATCGCTTCAGCAACAATTGCAGAGGGGAAGTTCATGTCTTCAATGCGGCTTTTGACTTCATCTAGCAGCCGTGTGAAGAGCAATTCAATCACAACTGCGTCGGAATTTGATATCGAGGACAGCGATCGCTCGCATAACCGCAGCACCGGCCATCGACACGCCGTACATCACGTAAGGGGCTGGCTCAGAACTCAAGGATGGATTCCGTCTGACCCATTACGTTGCCAACAGCAACTGTCGGCGGGCGTTGAACTGTCTGGCAGCCAGCTCCCTAACCGCAACATCGGCATCAACCACCCGGAACTGATTGCCCAGGCGGACAAATTGACGGCGATCGCCTGCACATACTTCCGCGACTACCGGAATGCGGCCACGATTCTCCTTATCTCCTGATTGTGCCCGCAACACCTCTGCCAATTGATGTTGGACGGCAATATCTGCTGCTCGCTCCGCTGGCAATGAGACCATTACCATCTGCACCTGCTCCAACGGTTCTAGATCGTTAATAATGAGCTGCTTGCGATCGTCTCGCTTGTCTACCTTGGCCCAGACCATAACGCGGGCATCTGGAATGAGCCGCTCGTGAATGCGGGCGTGGGTTTTGGGAAATACCACGGCTTCGCAACTACCGGAGAGATCCTCCAACTGCAGAATAGCCATGCGATCGCCCTTCTTGGTGATCACCGGTTTGAGGCTAGAAATTAGGGCAATAGCACTGACATCAAGCTTCTCGCCATAGTCATTGAGATCTCCAATGTTAATGGGAGCCAATATGCGAGAGGTGCCTTGCACATCTTTGAGGGGATGGTCGGAAACGTAAAATCCCAGCAGTTCTTTCTCTAGTCGCAGCCGTTCGTCTTGAGGATAGTCTTTGGTTGCTGGTGCTTTGGGTGGCTCCAGACCCACGACATTTTCACCGGTATCATCGTTCGATCCACCTCCGCCCATTAGGTCAAATAGGCTGGACTGACCCACCTCGCGATCCTTCGCTCGGCTGGAGGCCCAATCGAGGACGTAATCTAAATCAGCAATCAGCTGCTTGCGATTGTCCGTCAGGGTGTCGAAGGCCCCGACGTGGATCAGCGCTTCCAAGGCACGCCGGTTGACGGTACGAGTATCGACGCGATCGCACAAATTAGACAAAGAGGGAAATGGGCCATTGGCCTCCCGCTCTTCAATCAGGTGCTCGATCGCCCCCTGACCCACATTCTTAACACCGCCAAATCCAAACAGAATGCTCTTCTCCAGCGGCGTAAAGTCAAGTCCGGAGCGGTTGATATCGGGTGATTGGATTTCAATCCCAATCGAGAGGCAGTAGGCTATGTAGCGCTGTACCTTATCGTGATCGCCACCAATGGAGGACAGCAGTGCTGCCATATACTCCACGGGATAATTGGCTTTCAGGAACGCCGTTTGATAGGTGACGAACCCGTAGGCGGTGGAGTGGGATTTGTTAAAGCAGTATTCTGCAAACACCAGCATTTGCTCGAATAGCTCTTTAGCCACATTGCCAGGCACTCCGTTCTTGGCCGAGCCATCCAGGAAAATCTCCCGGTGCTTCTCCATCTCGGCCACTTTTTTCTTACCCATCGCCCGTCGCAACAGGTCCGCTTGCCCCAGTGTGTACCCCGCCATATCCTGAGCAATCCGCATGATTTGCTCTTGGTAGAGGATGGTGCCGTAGGTGTCTTTGAGGATGGGCTGCAGGATTTCGTGGGCGTACGAGATTTGTTTGCGACCGTGTTTGCGATCGATAAATTCCGGAATCATTCCAGTATCCAGCGGACCCGGTCGGTAGAGGGCCAGGACTGACGAAATATCCTCCAAATTGGAGGGTTTTAGATCCCGCACGACGCTCTTCATACCGGATGATTCGAGCTGGAATACCCCTTCCAACTCGCCACGTTCCAGCAACTTGTAGGTATTGGGGTCGGCCTCCGGAATCAAATCCATATTCAGCTCGTCGCCCTTGGTCTTGGCGATCAAATCCACCGCCCGCTGGATCATGGTCAAATTGCGCAAGCCCAAAAAGTCCATTTTCAGAAGGCCGCAGGCTTCCACATCTTCCATGTAGTACTGGGTAATCACCGAGCCATCGTTATTGCGCTGTAGCGGCACGGTTTCATCCAGCGGCAATTTTGCAATCACCACCCCCGCTGCGTGCACCCCCGAGGTTTTGTTAGTGCCCTCGATGCGCATAGCCATATCCACCCACTTTTTCGTGACTGGATCGTTGAGATAGCGATCTCGAAACTCCGGCTCCGGCGTATCCTCGCTAATCATCACCTTCAGCTTGGCCGGTTTGCCCCGCGCGACGGGAATCATCTTGGCCATCTTGTCGGCATCGCCGTAGGGAATATCCATCACTCGGGCCACGTCCTTCAGCACCGCTTTGGAGGTCATGCGGTTAATGG
>JBFRWD010000137.1:0-7029 GCA_051439425.1 Synechococcus sp. | reverse complement strand
AAGCGATCAATCAGTTTCGCAAGTTTCTCTTCTCCGGCAATCGGGTAGATGACGTCTTTCACCAGTCCTTCAGGCTCTGCTAACGACGCCAAAGCAAGCTGATACAAAATCCGGTTGTGATCATCGCGGCCTTGAGCTTTGGCGACAACCTCCTCGCTAACCCGTTTTTTGCTTCGACTTTCCATCCGGTGTATTAGCTGAAGGAATAACTCCACAGCGTTGTCAATAATTTCTGTCGAACGCATCCAGCAGAATGCTGCCAATAGCGTGTAGCGGATAGGGTCAGGATGGCGTCTCAACTCAGTCAAGGTCTCGGTTTCCACCCGTAAACGAAATCGCTCCACAATGCTCTCGCACAGGTGGCTGAACAGTTTCTTTGGTAGATGTACCTGCTGAACGATCTCAAGTTTGAGCAGTTCTGCCTGCAAGCTCTTGAGGCTGACCGCACCCGCTTCTGATTTGAGCTGATTGAGGCGGATTTCCTCGGCATCGAGAATGTACGAATCCTCCTGAGGGCCTGTCAGGGCATCCAATTCTTTGAGGCAACTATCAGTCAGTCTCTCTACTACTGAGCGACAAAGCTGTATCTCGAACTGGTGTTGAGCTGAATTCAGCAGACGATTGATCTGAGTGTAAGTTGGTGGTTCAATTTTGCGGATTCTTAGCTCCCCATACAGTCTCTGCTTGATTCGCCTCTCATCTACTTCTTGAAGCATCACATCCTTGATGAGCCACTGACGCAATTCATCAAACTCACTCAGGCGCATGCGATGGAATCCATATAGACTCCGGATTTCAACTCGATGATATTTGAATACTCTTTTTTGCCAGTCGTACTCTTGGTAGAGACTCGCTGGTAGCTCTAACTGGTCTGCAACAAATGTCTGTACAACTCTTGGAATCTCGTTCTTCTTCTCAGGAAATCGTCCCTTGAGTTGAAAAAATTTCAATAGCAGTGCGAACCCCAGTCGGTTTGCTCCCTTCTTTTTAAGGCTCAGCTGCCTTTCCTCTGGATCAATTGTCCAATGCTCACTTAGCTCGTGATTGTTCCACTTCCGTTTCATCCTATGCCTTCAGAACGACTGCTCCAGTGAGCGTAAGATGGCATTGTCTAGCGATAAGTAAAACTTATATTTCAGAAGACAGGTAAAATCTTCAATCTGAAAATGGTGCAGTCTGAAAGCACCTCACAGTAAGCGTTTTAGGCTAATTGCACTTCGTTGCAGCTTCGCTTCAATCACCCCCTTTGGCACAATCCATTGACTCAGTTGCTCAAGCAATTGACGATAAAGCAGGGGCGTTTCCATGGCTGCTCCGAGTTGGGGAACTTGAGCTTTCAAGAATTTGCTTCCTTGCAGCTATACCGGCCCGAGTTAAAACCCAGGTATGGTAGGGGTTTCAAGACTTCTCTGCACCACCAAGCCCACAAGGTTTGGACAGTTAGCAACCAGGTGGAAATCAATCCTGATTGCCGATTGAGCTATTCACTCAAACAACAGTTCGCCACCCATGAGAAACCATGCCGAAATCGTTGAACCTGCGAGGACAGACTTTGCTTTCCCCTCGCAAACAACTTATTTCTCTCAGGATGGCAGACTCAATCTCGAGCGCAGCCGTGCTGCCGAAGCACAGCTGGGAGAGTGGAGATCGAAGAGTAAGCTCCCCTTTCCCGAGTTTTCAAAAGAGTAGTGCGAACACTTTAAAGATACTCTCGATTTTCCTCCAGAAGGCTCTACAAAATCACCTCCCATTTCAAACAAATAACACACCAAATTCATCAAATCGTCGATAAAGGGGCAAAAATAGTCAGTCCATTGGGGATACAGGTAAATTCCACAGGATTCGCTTCGATCATTTCACCGTCCAATACCAATTTTTGCGGCGGATCGGTGAACACCTTGATACTTCTAGCACGCAGACAGAGCAAATCCTCCCGCTCGAACTGCGTTTTGACCATGGCAGAGGTAAACAAGCTGGCCATCGTGTTAATCGATTGCAATCCCCCTACTGCAGTCGAGATCGTCACATCCAGCAGCCCATCGTCGGGAATCACTTGCCCCAGCCCCTGAGCCATCACCGAAGTAGGAGGAGCGGCATTCGCAACGGTCAGGGCCCCGGCTTGAATCTCCATCTTGCGATCGTCGATCTCGACCTCGGCTTTGAAGGGCTGTTGCTCGAACATTTGGATGGCACCGGACAGCACGTAGGCCAACGGACCCAGGCGATTCTTCAGTTCTCGGTCGGCCTTTTCCACCATGCCCGCCTCAAACCCAATCCCCGTTAATAAGACCATGGGCAAATCGTTACAGCGGGCGGCATCCACTTGGCGAGTATTTCCGCCGGCAATAGTTTCACAAGCCAGCCGTAAGTCCGTCGGTATGCCTAAGGCAACCGAGAAGGCATTGGCGGTTCCTCTAGGAATCACCCCTAGCGGGACCCCCGTCGAAATAGCTGCACCGGCGATCGCCGAGACCGTCCCGTCACCGCCGGAGGCAATGATGAAATCTGTATTGTCTTTGTCGTCCTTGCCCAGAATTTTTTCGATAGCCTCTTTGGCCTGAGCGGCGGGATCGATATCTGGCTGGGTAAAAATGGTGTTCAGGTGAACGGCAGGTTCTAAGATTTGACGAATTAGCGCTAGATCGCGATCGGGATCCCCCTGGCCGGCAACGGGATTGAAGATCAGGTGGCCGACCCGGCTTTTTGCCACCGCGCGAATCGCCAATTCTGCTGTAGCTAGGTTTATTGCCACAGGAACGTTGTGTATTGCGCACACCCGCAAGACGCTAGAAATATCGGGTTCGTGAGGTTGTCTGCTTGAAGGATCGAATAGAACAACAACCCCTACCACTTCTCCCTCAACAATGCGAGCTGCAATCTGCAAGTCGCCCCCTGCCGACCCTGAAGCCAAACATTCCACTGATAGCCCTGTGGCCTCGGCGATTCTCCGTCCGGTGCCCTCGGTGGCAATTAGGCGATACCTCGACAGGGTGGCGCGATGTTGTCTTGCCAGGGCAACCATGTCGGCTTTTTTGGCATCGTGGGCGATCAGGGCAACAGTATTTGACATGGACATCATAAAGATATGCAGTTCAAGCAAACCATAAGGTCTCTCCTCAAGGATTGCTTGGACTACAGTTCTTCACGGAACTGCAATTAAGCAGGGGATTACACAATCAAGGGGGTGATTTTAGGTTGCTGCCATTGGTGTTGGAATTTTTCCACAACAATTGGGTGCACGATGATTGAGGGGGGCTTCCCTGCTTCGATCTCGATGTGCAGGCCGGAGTAAGGGCGACGTTTGCTTCTGCCCCGTCCCTGGCGACCGATAAATAGCTGCGAGGTGGCAACCTGCGCTTGCTTGCCGTCAATCTCTTCAAATAGATCGGGCCCTTCCTTACGCTGGCGACGGAGGCTGTAACCGCTGCCGCCGCACACCAGACAGGGGATATTGGCATCCGCTAGCGGACTGTCAGCCGTACGCAGATATTCAAAACAGTGGGCATGACCGCTAATTATCAGATCCACCAGAGGTCTGTCCCTCACCAAAGTTCCAAGCTCTGCTCGAACACCTGCCAGAACCTGACGCAGGTTGTGGCGGACCGCGATTGTCTGGGACTGCCAGCATTTTGAAGCTTCAGTCACGTAAGGGGGATGGTGAAAATACAGGATCCGTCCTCGCGACTCGGGATCGCGCCAGCTTTCGATCAGCCGTTCCTGCAGCCAATGAAGCTGTTCCACATCGTTTTTAGCCCGCAGTATTGCTGGCTTTATCCGTTTAGAGATATCGCGGATCTCCTCTTCCATCTGTTGGAGTTCTCCGATGATGTCATCGATTCGATCTGCTCCGTCGGGATCTGCGGGATCCAATTGGGCGGCTTCTGCGAGGAGATGACGTTTGGTTTGGTTCAGTTCGGCTTGCTGCGAGATCGCCCTTTTTTGACCCTCAAGACTTGTGATGCCAGATTGCAACGGCTCGGGCTCGTTAAAGGTATTGGAGTCGAGGGCGAAAAAATCGATGCCGCCGTAACGAAAGCGATAGTAGCGGTTGGGAATGCGGGTAAATTCTCCAGGAACGTAGCTCAGACAGGTTCCGCCCGTCGCCGTGTAGTGTCGGTCGAGGTGGGTTTCCAGATCGGTCCGATCCAAGCGATGCAGGTAATCCATAAAGGCGCGAGCGTAGGCATCTCCGGTGAAAGAGCCGTGACAGCCCACATCGAGCTCGATATACCTGCGCAGCAACCGACGGATCGGTTTCGCCAGAACAGACAGCCCCCCCAAAATCGGCGACAGATCGAAGTAATCGTGGTTACCCAGGGTGGGAAAAAAGGGCAGCTGAAACACCATGCGATCGTAGGGGATCGCTTTGGGTGTTTCTCCCCCCACCAACCATTCGCGATACGGATTAATAAAATTGGCAAAATATTGCTCGCTAGAGCCTACCAGATACACCACATCTCCCGTATGGAGGACAAAGCGAGCGTCTTGTCCTTGTGCCATTAGGGCTTCGGCCACTCGACGTTGAGGTCTGTCGCCATAGTGGCGCCCGGTACCGCTATCCCCCAATACCAGAAAGGAAAACTCTTCATCTTCGGCGTGACCGTCATCGACAAACAATCGAGTTTGGTCGATATTTCGCTCCACGATCCGGGGATGCTGCCAAGCAACTCGATGGTGCATTTTGCGGATTTTGCTGCCAATGGAGGGATCTTTCGCTAACAACATGGCAAAACAGGCCGGAGAGAAACTTCAGAACCAACCTCAAACAGCAAGGAAGCCGGCTAGGGCGGCACATAGAGCGGAGGAGAGGGCCAGTCCAAATAACCAAGTGGCAGCTTTAGCTGCAGCCTTGCGAATGTCATCGAGCTGTTTGTGGGCTTCTTTTTCTAATGCCGCCAGTTCTCGGTCGAGTTGGAGACGAGCGTCGTCAAGATAGGCCTGAACGTGTCTGTAAACACTTAACGAGGGTGCGGTAGAGGACTGTTTCAGTTGGGTACTGTCTGCCTCATTCCAAGCTGCCAGCCGATGGCGCAGCAGTTTGAGAGGAGCGTCTGGCAGCCACAGATTCAAGGTTTCGGATAGGCGATTAAAGCTATCTGTGAAGGGTGCTAGCAGATTGTCGAGTTCCCGCTCGATCCGCTCGAGTTCGGCATCTGACAGCTGCAGTGCGTTGACCGCTGACGCCAGATTCTCCCAAAGGGCTGTCAGTGCTTCCATTGCCTGCTGATTGGCCAATTGGAACTGGTCGTTCACCTCCTGCCAGGCAGTTTGCAGTGAGACGAAAATTTGCTCGCGCTCGGTAGGGGTAATATCATCCCGCTGGCACAGGGTCGAGGAGATCGCCTCCTCCGTTGGTAGCTGCGGCAAAGACAACGATGTTTCTTGCACTACGTCCGCAATCGTTACAGACGCAGCTTGTTCGATGCTGACAGCGGGCTCGCCTGTCTTTGACCTGGGCGCTCGTTTCACCTCCTCCTGCAGCATTTTTTTCAGGTCGCGGCGCATGCTTTCGGGGGTCAGGGTGTCCTTGGGGTGATGGGTCAGGTAGCGATCGATGCGCTTTTTAAAGTGCAGCTCGCGATCGCACTGGCGGCTCGCATACCGCCTAGGACGGCGAGCTGTCGCAAAGAGTTGCTCCTGCAACCACTCTAGAAATTCGCGCCTGCGATCGGCATCGCTGAGAACCTCATCCAACAATACCTGCAGGGGGCTCCAGTCAACCTGGGCGAGTTCTTCAGTCAGGGTATTGAATTCCAAAGCGGGATCGCGAATTAGGGCTAGGACTTGGGGCTTGAGATCTTCCAAACTGAGCTGCTCGACTTCGCTGGCTTGCACAATCTCCTCTAAGGTTGCTTCTAGGCGTTGGGTCAAAGACTGGGCATCGGGTTTAATCGCTGCGGGCTCGGGGACTTGCTCTTGCCAGCAGGCTTGAATTAGGACAACGATCTGCCCCCGCCGATCGTCCTTGAGACCTTGACGGCGGTTGAGGATGTCCTGCAAAGTCTCTCCCTCAAGATGTGGCAAGGCTCGATACAAGTTGTCCGGCTGCACTGAAGCTTCTTCCACCAGGGTGTAAAGTTTTTGCCGGATGGCAGCATCCGTCAACTTATCGAGAGACGTATAAGTTAGATAGGCAGCCAACTTCGTCTCAATTTCACCGGCAACAATTTGACCTTTAGCCAACTTCGATTCAATTTGCGCTGCGCGAGCTTGTATGCAGTTCAGCAGAGCCGAACTAGCGGCAGTTAATGTCTCGGATGGCAGCTGGTTATTGTCTTGCAGCCACTGGCTCAGGGTAGCGAGATCTAGCCGAGCACATAGGGCCAAAATTGTTTCGGATGAAATCGAATCCAGCAAACGGTCTAGACGATGGGTGAGCTGCTCTGTTGCGATTTCTTCAGGGGACAATGACTCGATCTCCAGTTTGAAAGCTTGTCCTAACTGGTTCAGCCGCTGGGTTTCCAGCTCGCGATCGCAGCGGGCCACCGCAACCCGACGGAGCGATTCTAATTGGCTAGCCAGAGCTTTAACCCGTTCGAGAGCTAAATCCCCGCGCTGGCGTAATATCCGTGCGAAGCTATCGAGATTCAACAGATCGAGCTGACGACTCATCTCCACGGGGTCAGCCTCTGGGTCGAAGAACAACTCAGGGATATCTTCAGCCAGCACCTGTGGGTTGACTTCCCAAGAGGCAGCGGACAGGAGGTAATGCTCCACATCTTTCGGCAAAACTGTCAGTGGCTCGACAGCCTTCCCAGTCAATTGCTGGCACCACCGTTGAAACTGTTGCCACAGCCGGGCAACATCCCATTCCGAGAGATCTACCCGATCGAGCAATTCAGCGAATAAAGCATCCGCATCCACTCGATCCAGCAACGCCAGTAACATGTCTGGCAAATCGGTTCGGTCACGGTCCGATTGCCCCGATTCCGACTTGCTTGTGGCACTGTTCGAGGCCACAAGCTGCTTCACCAACTCTGCAGCCGTATTCTGCTTGGCAACCTGACAACAAATCCCGTGCCATAGCGG
>JBFRWD010000136.1:0-9067 GCA_051439425.1 Synechococcus sp. | reverse complement strand
GTTCTTCGCTTAACTGTTGGCTAGGACTGTGGTGCTCGGTCTGTTTTTTGTATCGCGACTACGAATGTTTTGTCAGTCAACCAGGTATGGGGATATGGAAACAGCATTCTCTCATTTCCTATCCCTTGCTCTGGGCTCTCAGTTCTGACGGATTCCTTGTCACTCAACACTTTCCTGCAACAGAATCACTAAATGAAATGACCATATATATAGTATTCATTAGTTAGGACAATCATATTAGCGTCTAAGAAATTAGTTCCTGTACTATCCTTTGACTCGCATATGTTATTTTTGGCAGGCATCTGTTGAAACAGATGACATACCGAATATAAGATCGTATATGGGGCCGAATGAAATGGTAGCTAAATAATAGAGCCTACTCAATCTAAAATTTTTTCGTCTAAGTAGATCAAAGAAAAGATAGTCACGCCTTAAACGACTAGGAGTCCACCAATACTCTCTGGCTTGAGCTTTGAAAAGATCTGGCATTTCACCTTCTTTTTTACAATACCCTAGTACGTCATGAACCATACTTGCCAAGCTTGTAACACGCTCGTTTGTAATTGGAATGTCACGTAATTGATCGTGCCCCTCTTCCGGTCTCTCACTACCAATAATGAGACCGTCTGGAGTACCAATCCAAAATAGATCTAACCATAAGAAATTGAACTTTGGGGAACATCCATCCCAACGATAGCCCCGGTGAACAATAATCGTACAAGGAGATTTTAGAGTTAAGATTAGACGACCCTCAGTATCATGAAAAGATATCCCCATCGCTCCAACTTGACTGTTAAATAGTTCACGTTCATCAGGTTTGAACAGTTTTGAGAAGTCGCAGTGGTAGTCGTGTTCAAGTTGATATCGTAGCTTTTTAATTTTTTTCATATTGTCATTATCCAATTAGCAGGAGGGGATGAGGCCATCCACATCCAGTTAGTGCCCGGTAGCTACATAATAACGTTATGTTTAACATGTAGCTTTTCTTATTTGGATGGTAAAGTTGCGAAGCTCTTTCTGCAACAGTACCGTCTACAGAGCAATGGGAAGTGTCGGTCATTATTAGTTCAGAGACTTTCCCTCTATCCTTTACTAATAAGAATCATGCAGATTTTTTCTGAGTCTCAGTCAATTTGGCAATGGATTGATCATCCCTGCTTCATAGGGGGCGAAGCCCGCATCAAAGTGAGTGCTTTCGCTATACTTAGCTCCGCCTAACTTTGCTCCATCGAGGTTGGCTCCTCTCAGATCGGCTCCAACCAAATTAGCGTCTGTTAAATTGGCCGAATGAAGATCGGCCCTTCTCAAGTCAGCCTCTGCAAGATTGGCATTTTTTAAGTTTGCTTCCTTTAGATTGACAGACTTTAATTCAGCACTCCACAAATCAGCTTTAACGAGCTGAGTTTTTCTCAAATCAGCTTCTTGCAAGTCAACCGCTCTAAGATTAGCCTTCCAGAGTGTTGCCTCTCGCAAGTCGGCACCACGCAGGTTGGCATGCCAAAGCAAAGCCCGACTTAAATTGGCTCCCCTTATCTGCGCTCCACCCAAGTCAGCTTGTCTGAAGTCAACGTCTTCCAAGTTTGCCCGACTTAAATCCACTTGCCTGAGGTCGGCTTCTCTGACATCTGCTCCATGCAAGTTAGCCGAGCATAGATTAGCGGCTCGCATGTCTGCTCCTTTAAAAATTGCGCCTTCGAGCAGAGATTCCCGCAGATCGGAATTTCTTAAGTCTGCAAGTTCAAGATTGGCCTCTTTGAGAGCAACGTGGAATAAATCGGTGCCTCTCAAATTCGATTTATACAACCCAGACTCACTTAAGTTAGCTTTATTCAATACGGCCGAATGAAAATCAGCCTCTATCAGATTTGCTCCATGAAAATCTCGCTTACCAGAAGCATAAAGCTCCAATATCTTTGATGCAGATGTGAGCTCGTACACAAATTAACTCAGAATCACTACCTCAGCGACTCACTCACCCTTATCCGTAATTTTACGCGGGTTGGCCGATTTATAATGCCACTGCACAACATATTTCAACATGGAAGTTGCAACCGGGACAAAGCTTTCATTCCCGTACGGCCAGATACTCCACTAGGGATCCGTCACTTTCTAATACAGAAATCTTATGGAAAGCTGTTTGATACTTAAATATATGATTTCGTGAATATTGATGTAGTGGAGAGTCAGAATATATACAGGCAAAGCAATACAGCATGGAATTGGTTGGCTACGTCCGGGTCAGCTCCGAGAAGCAAACCGACAACACCAGTCTCGAGCAACAGCAATGTCGAATTGAAAACTACTGTCATGCCTTTGGTCACGAGTTTGTGAAGGTCTTTGTCGAAGTGGGTAGCGGTAAGGATACCGACAACCGTCCTCAGTTCCAGGCGGCCTTGGAGATGGTCCGAGACAAGGCGGATGGGATAATTGCTCTCAAGCTTGACCGGATCGCCCGCAACGCACGAGACGTATTGGCCCTCGTTGAAGACTGCTTGCAACCTCAAAATAAGGTCTTGGTGTTGTTAGATCTGCAGGTCGATACATCCACGCCAACCGGAAAGATGATTCTGACTGTGATGGCTGCAGTCGCTGAGTTGGAGCGCAATACGATTGCCGAGCGCACTAAAGCGGGTAGAGCAGCACAAGCAGCGAAGGGTGGGTTTGCCTATGGGAGCCCACACTTCGGAACCAAAGCTGTCGAAGGAAAGCTAGTTCCCATCGAGAAGGAGCAACAAGTCATCGAGCTGATTCGCCACCACCGCAAATCAGGGAAGTCCTATGCCAAGATCGCTGGCTGGCTCAACAATTAAGGATTCACGACTCAACGAGGTAAGTCCTGGAATGCTATGCAGGTTCAGCGGGTGTATCGGCGGCTGATGGATGGATAAGGGGCCAAACAGTTGCTGGCAAACCATCCGATCTGGGCGCACTTCATGAGAAGTATGGGCATGCGATCGGGTGCGAACAAACAATGAAATGCTGTCTCTCTCCGTTGGAAGAATTGAGCCAGGTACTCTGCAACGGAAAGGTGATGGGATGGTCGCTCAAGTCACTAATGAGATGTTCACGTCACAGGCTTTAAAGCTACTGTACGGAACTGAGTCTTACTCTTCCATCATCCAGGAACGTGCAACTGAGTTACTATCTAGCGAACTTTCCCAAAACCGCAGCGTAGAGATTCTCGCTAGCTGGCTTGAGCAGTGGCTGGATATCAAATTCATCGACGACCTCCCCCCATTACACAGAGGGATTCTCGATCTTGGACTGGCACAGATTGATTGGCAGGCCATCGCCAGGGAATTTGTTGAGGCTTTGGAGGATACGCAACCCTAGGCAGAACAGATCCGGCAAACACTCTTAATCTCCCCCATCCATCGGAGGATAACGCAACGCTCTCTCTTGAATTTGAAGCAAAACATTCCAACCGTATGACATTCAGTAAGGGGTGACAGAGGTCACCCCTTACTCATGTTCGCCATCACCGCTCCACTCCAACGCTTGCGGAATACTCGTTACCACAGCAAAAGGCGCGTTGATCTTACATCACTATCAGGAGCAAGATCGTGGCTAACAAAACTGGAACAAGCGGTAACGATTACATCACTGGTGGCAGCATCTTCACAGGCATCAATGACGAGATCAGAGGCTTAGACGGAAATGACACCATAAGGGGCCAGAGAGGAAAAGACACCATCTATGGCGGCGTTGGCAACGATAAACTTCACGGCGGCAATAACGACGACACGTTGTACGGCGAAGCTGGTAACGACCTCCTCCATGGGGATGACTATCGATATCTAAGTGGTGGCTACTACGACGTTGTCGGCAGCGGTAACGATAGTCTTTATGGCGGTTCAGGCAACGATCGTATCTATGGTTGGGCGGGTAACGACTACCTCTCCGGTTCTTCGGGAAACGATTGGCTAGAGGGTGGGGCCGGTGCCGATACAGTCCGCGGTGGCTCTGGTGATGACATCCTTATCGCCCGCCCTAATCGCTATGGCAATGGCGACGTCTTAAGCGGTGGCAGTGGCTACGATGCCTTTGTCATCTCGGGGGGGACCTCTGGAATTAGCGGCACTGGGGCAAGTCAATGGGCCAGCTTTGGGTCAGCCGCTTTACAGGGAATAGCGGCTGATGCTCTGAGTGCGATTAATGTTCCGTTTACGAATACTGCCGTCAACGCATTGTTTAGTCTCCTGGGTTCGGCAACAGGGGGCAACGCCATTGAATCCGATGGCAATCCAATCAAAATTACCGACTTCGACCCCACAGAAGACTTCATCATCATCCGTCATGCCTCCGGACAGGATATCAAGTGGAACTCTGCGGATGTCACAAACAGCGACAAGGGTATCGACTTTAAGTTAGGCGATGGCTCCGATGGCTCCTTACTCAGTGTGACGGGCACCGATTTGCAATCAGAGCGCGTACTCTCCAGTCAGTTTGAGCGCACGGCCCTCGTTATTGATGGCAATGAAATCAAGCGCAACGGACAAACCATCAAAAAATCCGAGCTCACATCTTCACTAAGCAGTCATTCCTTGTTCCAAGATTTGGACAGCAGCAATGACAAAATCACGATTTTTGGTGCCTATGGTCCCCAGACCTTTTATGGCACCCAACATAACGATGTCCTCAGAGGCACGGAACAATACAACGATAAGCTTTATGGCTGGAACACAAAGCAAGGTGACCTCGGGACGAACGACTTGCTTGATGGTAACGGTGGCAACGACACACTCTACGGTGGAAAAGGGGAAGACAAACTCTACGGCGATGACGGGAATGATTCCCTTTACGGTGGCGACGACAACGATTTAGTCTCCGGAAACGATGGGCATGATGCCGTCTATGGCGGCGAGGGCGACGACAGGCTCTACGGGAGTGAAGGGAATGATGTTCTAGACGGTGGAGAGGGCAACGACAGGCTGTCTGGAGGCGAAGATAATGACGTCCTCCGCGGTGGCGACGACAACGACCGGCTCTACGGGGGCGATAACGACGACCAGCTTTATGGGGGCGATAACGACGACCGGCTCTACGGGGGCGATAACGACGACCGGCTTTATGGAGGTAGTGACAACGACCGGCTCTACGGTCAATCGCACAACGACTATCTCTCCGGAGACGCCGGCAACGACATCCTCTACGGGGGCGATGGCCACGACACCTTACTAGGTGGTAAAGGGAATGATATTCTCTACGGTTCTAAGCGCTATTCCAGAAGCTTTGGAGATGTCGACTCCCTTACCGGTGGAGAGGGTGCAGATACCTTTGTCTTGGGTCGAACCAGAGGCAGCCACTATCTAGGTTCTGGTGGTGTAAGAATCCTTGACTTCAACCGCAGCGAACAAGATAAGATTCAGGTCTACGGCAGCACCAACAACTACATTCTGCAACACGCGGGCGACCACACTATTATCCGCGCACAGGATTCGGACTGGCTCGCATCTGTATATAACGTCAATCTAGTCCAGTCTGACTTGATCGCCGCTAGTTAAGAGAAAGCCAGCACCTGAGCTCATTATTCATACTTCTGGCAGCTATCTTCTTTGGTAGCTGCTTTTTTACACAAAGAGCAACGGTCAGTTTTTTGGGTAGTGTTGTCTCTATGATGAGTTTCGGGCATTAGCTCTCCAAATAGGAATCAAGTGAATTGGAGAGACTACGAGCGGTCCCCCGATGGAGATTGCTATGAACCACTCACCCAACTGAGTACCCTGACATCTAAAAAGAGAGGGCTGCAATATTTTTCCTTAATTATCACGAGAAAAAGACAGAGAAACGGCTCCTCTGCCTCAATTCACATTTGGTCTTTAAGTAGTTAAGACAAGTATAAGAAACTACAAGACGCGCTCTAGAATACGTGGGGGCTTATGGATAAATCTTGATGTTTGGCAATGTAAGCCTGCAAAACTTCAGACTCCAGGCTAGGTAAGGGGACTTTGTCAGATCTGGGTCTCAGCCACAAGGGTCTGGTTCAACTTCATAGGCGGTAAGGTAACACTCTCAGCAAGGCTCGAATCTGACAAAGACCTAGTTGGTATGGATTGAGGATTTGATGAGTAACCAAGATTGTCACCCTGGCTTGAACCATACCGTTTTCAGAACAGCAATTGTGCATCAGAAATTGCGCTTGCCAATAAAAAAGCGTCCTGTTTTGAAGGGCAGGACGCAAGCTATGGAGAAACCTTATCGATCTAGGAAGGAAGAACAATGCGAGAGAATTAGTACAGGCCAGACTCGCTGCTGGTGGACGCACCATTCACCTTTTGCAAGAACTCGGGACGGAAGTTCTTGTTGTAGATACCGTTCTCGCTGCTGGCAGAATTAGCTTCTACTTTTTGTAGGAACTCGGGGCGGAAGTTTTTGTTGTAGATGCCGTTCTCGCTGCGGGCAGAGTTGGCTTCTACTTTCTGAAGGAACTCGGGACGGAAGTTTTTGTTGTAGATGCCGTTTTCACTGCTGGCGGAGTTGGCTTCGACTTTTTGTAGGAAATCAGGGCGGAAGTTTTTGTTGTTGATGCCGTTCTCGCTAGTGGCGGAGTTTGCTTCTACCTTTTGTAGGAACTCGGGACGGAAGTTCTTGTTGTAAACCCCGTTTTCACTGCTGGCAGAGTTGGCTTCGACTTTTTGTAGGAACTCGGGACGGAAATTTTTGTTGTGTATGCCGTTCTCGCTGCTGGTGCCTCGCTCTTCTAGACAATCTAAGGTTTCCAGAATCGATACGTTAGCAGGAGCGGGAGCGGCGGCCATTACTGCAACGGCAGCAACTGCGAAGGTGGCGGAAGAAAGAGCTTTTAAAGCGTTCATGATGTAATCACCGTAGCTGTGTGAAGTGATTGGTTTGTCTCTTTGACACTTCCTAGTAAACGGTTCGTGTCTGAGACCTCACCGAATCTCCCATCCATCTCCGCCAAGGGTTGCGTGAACAATCCCTCGCTCCAATCTCAGAGTCTTCTCAGCTATCAAATCAACTTGTAGAGAACGCTCTTTCACCGCACCGTCATCAACTCTCCCCACTGCGTGGTGTAAGCATTGGTGGTCATCCCCCGCTTCATCAACCACACCCGCTTAGTCCCTTCTCCCGCAAAGAACACCGATCGCTTTCCCATCCGCCGATTAATCCCATCCAGCGTCTCCATCAGCAACCGCGATCGCTCGCTATCCGCCTCGTAAAACAAATCCCGCTGAACTAACGCACTGGGGGAAATATCCATCAAAATCACCCCCACTTTCGCATAGCGATATCCCTTGCGATAGATACCTTCCAGTGCCGTCATTGCTCCTTTTGCGAGCGCGCGAGTATCTGCCGTCGGGGTGGGGAATTTCACCATCGCGCTCTGGCTGTAGGTGGGCTCGTTGGGGTTAAACATGCCGGTGCGGATGAATACCTGAGCTAGGCCGCACACCGATTGCTGCGATCGCAGTTTGCAGGCAGCGTTGCCCACGTGCATCGATACCGCTTGCTTCAGATGGGTCAGAGTGGTGACTCGCTCTCCGAACGAACGGGAACACATGATTTGTTGCTTGGGGGCGATGTCCTCCGGCCCGAGGCAAGACACCCCTTGCAGCTCCAGCACCAACCGTTGCATCACAACGCTGAACTTCCGACGCATCATATCCGGATCGGTATCGCGTAGTTCTCGGGCGGTGCCGATTCCCATCATCCGCAACCGCTTCCCCCACCGCCGTCCAATCCCCCAAATGTCCTCTACTTGTAGGTTTTCCAGAATCCCGTTCAGTTCCTCGTCAATTCCTAGTTGGTAGACACCACCCGGAACTTTCCGTTTCTTGGCGATGCGGTTAGCGACTTTAGCTAGGACACGGGTGGGGGCAATGCCGATAGATATAGGGATACCCGTCCACTGTTTGACGGTACGGACGATGTCTTGGCCGTAGGCGACTAGGGTGTCTGGGTTGAAGTGGGTTAGGTCCAGCCAGGCTTCATCAATAGAGTAGATGTCGAGGTCGGGGGTGAATTGGCCGAGGGTGTTCATCACGCGGGCAGACATGTCCCCATAGAGGGTGTAGTTACTGGAGACGACGATCACGTTGTTTCGCTCTAAAAAAGATTTCCACTTAAAGTAGGGAGCCCCCATCGGAACTCCCAGCTCTTTGATTTCATTAGAGCGAGCGACAATACAGCCGTCGTTGTTGCTGAGGACGGCGATTGGCCGGTCGATCCATTTGGGATTGAAGACCCGCTCGCAAGAGGCGTAGAAGTTATTGCAATCGGCTAGGGCGACTTGCCGATGACTAGAGTTTGCGCACAACACCGGTCACGACGCCCCATATCTGTAAGTTTTGTTCGGCTGAGATTTCGATAACTGGATAGGCTGGGTTTTCCGGTCGCAGCTCAATCTTTGACGATTGCCAGTACAACCGCTTGACGGTGGGGTCTCCATCCACAACTGCCACCACGATCGCGTTATGGGTGGGTTCCACAGAGCGGTTCACAACCAGAATGTCGCCGTTCATGATTCCGGCCCCCGTCATGGAGTCGCCGCTGACTTGCACGTGGTAGGTGGCAGCGGGTTTCTCCACCAGGTATTCGTTCAAGTCCAAGTGCATTTCGATATAGTCATCAGCGGGTGATGGAAATCCAGCTGGGATGCGCGAGGCAAACAGGGGTCGAGCTTGTTTGACTGGGCAGGGGTCGGCAACGCGAATACTGGTGATATTGCTGTTAGCTGTATTTCGAGGGGTAGTAGCAATCAAGCGCTCGACGTCTGCCACGCGACTTTTTGGGATGCGTTTGGTAACTGTGGGTTCGTTGTATTTGTGTCCCGAGCCTTTAGGTCGTCCAGCTCCGGATCGCTTTCCGCCATGTTTTGCTGGCATGGGCATCCACTTTGATTATTGCAACATCAATCAAAATAGTACCCTGCGCTGACTGCAAAGGCTCTAGATTTGGTCTTTGGAAGCAGATCGATTTTGTATCTGCAGGCGCTTGATTGAGGTAAATTGCAAGGGAGCTGCTGCCAAGCTGCTTGTTTGCTGACTTAACGTAATGAAGCCAGACAATGACTTAATAAAAAACGACTCTATTTATCAGTGTTTGC
>JBFRWD010000135.1:0-13305 GCA_051439425.1 Synechococcus sp. | reverse complement strand
CCGCGCACATGTTGGATCGCAAGATATACCAGCTATGTTGCGATAATCGCACTGTCAGTATTTTTTTACGCGATCAAATGCGATGGATCGATCGCGCCAAAATCTTAACGATTGAAGGGGATATCGTCACCGTTCGCTACGAAATTGAGGATGAAGAAGAGATCTTTGCGCTAGAGGAATCTGTTCGATTGGATAGCATCGGTTCGATTTCTCAGCAGATTGCCTCTGTTCCCAAAACGGATGAATGCATTGTGGTGTCGGATGACTGTCCGGAAGAAGAGAAATGAGTTCGGCTTCTCACATGCATCAAAAAAGCCCCTAGCTGATTTAGACAGGGGCTTGATGCCAGTGCGTGATTTGCAGTTTGGAATCTGTAGTTTTGGCGATATTTTGTTTAAACAGCTGTGAGTTCGGGTTTGGGTCGCTTGGTAACCACCCTGTCTACCAGGCCGTAGTCGCGAGCTTCGTCAGGAGACATGAAAAAGTCGCGATCGGTATCTTCTTCGATGCGTTCTAGTGGCTGACCGGTGTGATCCACCAACAGCTGGTTGAGATTGTCTTTGATGTAGAGAATCTCTTTCGCTTGAATCTCGATGTCGGTGGCTTGGCCTTGAGCACCACCGAGTGGTTGGTGAATCATGATGCGAGCGTGGGGGAGCGCCATGCGTTTGCCTTTAGCTCCAGCAGCAAGTAGGAATGCTCCCATCGATGCTGCCAAACCCACGCAGATCGTAGAAACATCCGGTTGAATGTGTTGCATGGTGTCGTAAATTGCCATACCGGAGTAGACAGAACCACCAGGAGAGTTGATGTACAAGAAGATGTCTTTCTCGGGGTCGTCGGATTCGAGATAGAGCATCTGGGCAACAATTAAGTTTGCACTGGCGTCAGAGACATCGGTGCCCAAGAATATAATGCGCTCTCGCAGCAAGCGGGAGTATATATCGAAAGCCCGTTCGCCCCGGGCGGATTGTTCGATAACTGTGGGGATCATGGATATTGCTTCGATGCTGATTATTTTCAGTGTACGTGGTGTCTGAGAAGTCTGGCAGCACAGTGCCGGTTATCCGTATGGATAATGAGGGTCGGAAGACGGAGTTGTTGGCGATCGTTGGAAGCTTCCGGGCAACTGCGGAATTGTGTAGCTGGAATTTGACGATCCAATTTTTGATAATTAGAATCATTCTCGTGCAGACGGCGGATATACGTATTGCCTGTGGGCTAAGGAATAATCCGGCTCTGCGATTCCTGAAACTAATTGTCAGAGGTGGTGTGGTGATGAAGCGACTGGCTGGATTTGTGGCAATTGTTTCAGGATTGGCGGTAGCTGGGTTTGGGACTAATGCTGTTAGGGCGCAATCGTCAGATGAGGAGATCCGGCAAGAGGGAGGGCATGTTCACGGGGTTGTTGAACTGAATGCGGCAGTAGAAGGCAGTCGCTTTTATGTAGAAATGGTTAGTCCGGCGGTAAACATTGTTGGATTCGAGCATGCTCCCAACACTGCTGAACAGGAAGCCGCCATAGATGATGCAATTGAAGTGCTGGAGGCAGGTGACAGTCTGTTTGGACTTCCGACTGCTGCTAGTTGCAGCCTTGCCAGTGCAGTGGTTGAGTCCGACATTGAAGCGAGCCACGAAGGCGAGCACGACCACGAGCACGGAGATGAGCACGCAGAGCATGAAGACGAGCACGACCACGACCACGACCATGGGGATGAACACGCAGAGCATGAAGGCGAGCACGACCACGACCACGAACATGGGGATGAACACGCCGAGGACGTTCATAGCGAGTTTTCCGCTAGCTATGAATTCGAATGCGGCAACCCTGAAGCCTTGAACCAGGTTGAGGTTGCTTTATTTGATGCCTTCCCTGGCATTGAACAAATCGAAGTTCAAGCACTAACCGACTCAGGACAGGTAGGGGCAGACTTGACTCCGGCAGATGCGACGCTGACTTGGTAATCGCTGGGCTGTTAAATGAAATTTGGGAAGCGTTATCGAACTGAGTCTGTGCACGGGAGGTGGCTCTGAGCAACGATTCTGTCGATATTGCGGTTTGCTTGCGGGAATTGACCTATGGTTGGCATCGCGATCGTCTACCTGTTCTGGATATCGATCGCCTCGATATAAACAGGGGGACGACGGTCTTTATAGAAGGGCCGAGCGGCAGCGGCAAAACAACTTTATTGAACCTCTTGGCAGGTGTGGTGGTGCCTCGTTCCGGCACAGTTACTGTTCTGGGTTGCCAACTGGAACAGAAGAGTGGTGCGGAGCGCGATCTCGTTCGGGCAGATTCCATCGGGTTCATCTTCCAGCAGTTCAATCTTCTGCCCTACTTATCGGTGGTAGAGAATGTAACCTTGCCTTGTCAATTTTCTAAGCGCCGCCGAGATCGGGCTGTGACTCAG
Organism: Synechococcus sp.; assembly: GCA_051439425.1. Classification (GTDB taxonomy): domain Bacteria; phylum Cyanobacteriota; class Cyanobacteriia; order Thermostichales; family PCC-7336; genus PCC-7336. Next base: position 10,894 of record JBFRWD010000135.1, on the reverse strand, counting down.
TCAGGCTCGGTCGAAAAAGAAGCAATTCGACTGCTCAAACACCTGGATATGGCCGAGCTGGTCAGTCACAATCAGCCGGTCAGCAATTTAAGCGTGGGGCAGCAGCAGCGGGTGGCGGCTGCTAGAGCATTAATGGGCAATCCGGATATCGTTATTGCGGACGAACCAACGTCGTCACTCGACTTCGATCGCCGAGAAGCGTTTATCAAGCTTTTGTTTGCGGAATGTCGACGAGAAGGTAGCACTGTCGTGTTTGTCAGTCACGATCGCACTTTGGCCCACCTGTTTGACCGCACCATTCACCTTGGCGATATCAACCGTGTTGGAGTTGGGCACCAGACTCAAGGAGCGTAGGCATGTCAATCGTAAAGCTGGCGCTCAAGAGCGTTTGGAATCGCAAGTTTACGGCAGGGCTGACGGCTTTTTCGATTGGCCTTAGTGTGACGATGTTGCTGGGGGTGCAGCGAATTAATTCGGAAGCGAAGAACAGCTTTACCAGCACGATTTCGGGCACTGACTTGATTGTGGGGGCGCGTACTGGATCGGTGCAGTTATTGCTCTATTCGGTATTTCACATTGGTTTCGCTACTAACAATGTCTCGTGGGAAACCATTCAAGAGTTGCAAGATCATCCCAATGTCGAGTGGCTAGTGCCTATTTCGTTAGGAGATTCCCATCGCGGCTACCGGGTGATGGGAACCACTCAGGAGTATTTCGATCGCTACCGCTACTCGCGCGATCGCCCTCTGGTACTGGCAGAAGGGGAAAGGTTTGACGGAGTTTACGATGCGGTGTTGGGCTCTGAGGTTGCTAAGCAGTTGGGTTACGAGCTTGGCGAAGAGATTATCATTGCTCACGGTGCTGGTGCCGTAAATTTAATTGAGCATGATGACAAGCCCTTTCAAGTGGTAGGGATCTTGGCACAAACGGGGACGCCTGTTGACCAGACGGTGCATGTCAGTCTGGAGGGTATCGAGGCTATTCATATTGACTGGCAAGACGGTGCTCCCCCTCGTCCCGGTCAGGAAATATCTGCTGAGGTCGCTGAACGAGTGGCGCTAACACCGCAGGCGGTGACTGCTGCACTCGTGGGGTTGAATTCTCGGGTGGCGGCGTTTGAGGTGCAGCGATACGTGAATACCTATCGATCTGAGGCATTACTGGCCATTTTGCCGGGAGTAACGCTGCAGTCGCTATGGCAGGTGATTGGGGTGGCGGAGCGGGCGCTGACAGTTGTGTCGGGGTTTGTGGTGGTGGTCGGACTGTCCGGGATGTTGGTGGCGTTGCTGACCAGTTTGAACGAACGGCGTCGGGAGATGGCGATTTTGCGATCGGTGGGAGCCCGCCCTGTTCACATTTTTGGACTAATTGTGGGAGAAGCCTGTGCGTTGACGCTTGCAGGTGTGGCGACGGGAATTCTACTTCTTTATGGAGGACTGTGGATTGCGCAGCCGATTGTGCTGTCTAGATTCGGATTGGCGATCGCCATTGGAGCATTATCGAGTTACGAGCTAGTTTTGATAGCAGCGATATGCTCTGCTGGGACAGCGATCGGGATGGTACCCGGTTATCTCAGCTACCGCTACTCGCTGGTCGATGGAATGTCCATCAAGCAGTAGGCTCTATGGAGATTGGCAATCCATTATGGTGAGTTCCCTGATAACTTACCCTTGCAAATCCAGGTCTTGAGTCATCAGCAAACTCAAGCTCTTACCCCAGATTGCTAAAGCCTCCATGCTGTGGGCATCTCTTTGCTCTTTGGCCGCTCCACCCTGTAACGGTGTTTTACCTCTCTCTACTCATGAAGTACTTAAAACTCATATCCGTTGCACTGGCTGTTGTTATCTCTCTGCTATTCATGCCTGCGTTGGAGGCAAATGTTAGGCAATTGGGCTGGGAAGACTTGGCACCGCAAGTTGAGTTTACAGACCCGTTTCTAGAGCTAAGTCAAGAACAAGCGTCCAAGATGGGGTTTGTCTACTGGATGATCCAGCGCCAGAAACAGGGGCCACCCCTTCATCCTGAAGAGGCGGAGATTTTAAGCGAACAATTTGCTTTTGACGTCGAGGCGCTGAAGGCAGATGGGATAGATATTGACGGCATCGTGGCGGCACAGGAAGAAATCGATCGCCGCATCGAGATCGCTGATAACACGATGGTTGATGCTCTAGACTCTCAATCAGTTGCTATTCCTGGTTATGCCCTTCCCCTAGAATTTTCCGAAAACCATCGAGTTACCGAATTTTTGCTTGTTCCCTACGTAGGAGCTTGCATTCACGTCCCCCCGCCCCCTCCCACTCAAAGCGTGTACGTAGTAACGGAGGCTGGGATTGAAATGAACAGCTTATTCGAGCCCGTTCTCGCGTCGGGTTTGATGTCGGTTGAAAGCAGCGAGCAGCATCTCACATTTGTGGATGGTTCTGCTGATATAAATGTGGGCTACACATTGCAAGCCAGTCTTGTGGAAGATTACGACTACTGAGTTTTTTCTGTGGTAACTGGTGGTTGGGCTAGTGTTTTCGAGCCAAGACTCGGGCTGGGCAAGTTTATTGATTAGCAAATTTCCTGCCCCAAACATGACAATGGTTTCACGTTTTTTCACTCCAGACAGAGTGCGATGCTTGCAGCACATAAGCTGTCGCTAAACTGGGTGGATGGTGGTTATATGAAGCGGCTGTGGCGGATCTATCCCCCCATCTCCAAAGAGTTCACAAAGCTTTAGCGATCGAAGCCGATCGCGGGTTTAGCGACTTGCAAGGGCGGCAGTCTCGTTTTTCAGAATTTTTGAGTGACTGGCTGCAGGCCGATCCCCCTGCGGATTTGGAGCTTGACACCGAAGATCGTCGCAAGTGGAGCGATCTGGGACAGAGATACAAAGATTATCCAGACTTGGCTTTGAGCGATCGCCAGCATTTGGTGGCTGAGACTCGCCGCTGGCTCTATCGGGTGAAGAAACAACAAGAGCCCATTCCAGAGCAGAAGCCTAAGCTGACTTACTTCGGCAAAACCGATTTGTCGTTGGATCGTCCTCTACAGTTTCTAAAAGGAATCGGGCCGCGATCGGCATCAAAGCTTGCTCTACTGGGGTTGGTCACTGTTGAAGACGCCCTTTACTACTTCCCCCGCGACCACATCAATTATTCCGCCCAAACCACCATTCGAAATGCCACCCCCGGAGAAACGATTACCGTTGTGGGAACGGTTCGCAGTTGCACTTGTTTTACCAGCCCACGCAACAAAAGTCTGACCATCTTTAGCCTCAAAGTGGCTGACGACAGCGGTTTGATGATGCTGAGTCGGTTTTATGCGGGCAAGCAGTTTAGCAATCGTGGCTGGCAGGAGAAGACCAAGCGCCAGTATCCGCGCGGCACGATTGTTGCGGCCAGCGGCTTGGTCAAAAAAGGGAAGTATGGCCTCACTCTAGACAATCCCGAAATTGAAGTCCTGGCGGACGAAAGTGCCGACATTCGCTCTCTCAAGATCGGCAAAATCCTGCCTGTTTATCCCCTCACTGAAGGTATCAATGCGGATTTGGTTCGGCGGGCGGTCAACGCTTCGCTTCCTGCCGTAGCGCTGCTGGACGATCCTCTACCACTCAAGCTGCGAGAGTCGCTGGGACTTTTGGAGTTGAAGCAGGCGATCGCTAACATTCATTTCCCCAATTCCTCCGATGTACTGGTAGATGCTCGCCGTCGCCTAGTGTTCGACGAATTTTTCTACCTCCAACTAGGGCTACTGTTGAGGCGAGAACGCAACCGAGTGCAGGAGCTGGAAACCCCGCGCTATACCCCCGAGCAAGGGGAGTTAGTCGATCTGTTTTACAAGTTGCTACCTTTCGACTTGACTGGAGCCCAAGAGCGGGTGGTGACCGATATTTTGGAGGATCTGCGATCGCCAGCCCCTATGAACCGTCTTGTCCAGGGGGATGTGGGATCTGGCAAAACGGTAGTCGGAATAGTGGCGCTGCTGGCGGCTATCCAGTCAGGGTGGCAAGGGGCATTGATGGCCCCGACAGAGGTGCTAGCCGAACAGCACTACCGCAAATTAGTCGATTGGTTCGGGCAACTACATCTGCCAGTGGAGCTGTTAACCGGTTCGACTCCGACGAAAAAACGCAGGGAAATCTTGCGGCAACTAGAGACTGGAGAGCTACCGTTACTGGTGGGCACCCACGCCCTGATTCAAAAGCCAGTGGTGTTTAACCGATTGGGATTGGTAATTATTGACGAACAGCATCGGTTTGGAGTACAGCAACGGGCGGCGTTGTTGGCCAAAGGCGATCGCCCCGATGTCCTTACCATGACGGCTACGCCTATTCCCCGTACCCTAACGCTGACCTTGCACGGTGACTTAGATGTCAGCCAAATTGACGAGTTGCCCCCCGGACGCAAACCGGTAAAAACCAGTGTGGCATCTCCGCGCGAACGCCCGCAGATTTATGATTTGCTACGCCGAGAGATTGCTCAAGGGCGACAGGTCTATATCGTGCTACCGCTGGTGGAGGAGTCGGAGAAGTTGGATTTGCGATCGGCGGTAGAAGAGCACCAGCGCTTGCAAGAACAGGTGTTTCTCAATCTCAAGTTAGGGCTGCTGCACGGGCGCATGTCGTCTGCGGATAAAGATGCGGTGATTCAGGGATTTCGCGATCGTCAAACAGACATCCTAGTTTCCACAACCGTTGTGGAAGTGGGTGTGGATGTCCCCAACGCATCACTGATGCTGATCGAACATGCAGAGCGCTTCGGTCTTTCGCAACTTCACCAGTTGCGCGGTCGAGTAGGACGTGGAGCGGCTCAATCCTATTGCGTGTTGATGACCCATTCGAAGTCGGAAAATGCTCGTCAGCGACTCAAGGTGATGGAGCAGTCTAACGATGGTTTCTTTATTGCTGAAATGGATTTGCGGTTGCGAGGGCCGGGGGAAGTGTTGGGCACACGGCAATCGGGGCTACCAGATTTTGCGCTGGCAAGTCTTATGGAAGACCAAGACACGTTAGAGCTGGCTCGGACTGCGGCTGAACGATTGATTGAGAAAGACTCGAAACTTGAGAAGTATCCAGCGATTCGCTCTTGTCTGAAACAGCAATATGCCCGGCTATTGGGTGGGGCGATCTTTACTTGACAAAGACTTCAAGCCATAACTGTATGCGCTAAGTTTTATTCTGCTCTACATGGTGAAATGATTGAGTTCGAGAATCGTGACATTTAGACCTTAGGATGAGGACTCCTAAGTCGCTAAACGGGAAACATATCCTATGGATGAAGTGCAATGCGACTCAGTCATTTTTGGCTAGCTGTCGTCAAGATTGAGTTGGTAGATAGGCGACGTCCTTCGCGACAGCAATTTCTGGTTTTCCTTTCCTCGGTTGGCTATGCGTATTCGGAAGCTCAAGCGGACTCCTGTTTCTTCAGAATCGCCTGCTCAAGCGAAGTCGAGCTTTCAAGCATCCCGACCCTTTGCCCCTCAGTCCCAACCCAAACTAGATTCCGAATCAACCGTCTCAACACAGAAAGAGACGCCGGTACAGCAACAGCGAGTGGGGCATAGTCTCTCGCAGATGAAGCTTGCCTCATGCGCCGTTAAGTCTCCCCATCCGATTCAACCGCGATTGAAAATTGATCTGCCCGGTAATCGAAACGAATTGGAAGGAGATCGCGGTTCGCATCAACCCAATTCCAACGGCTTGCTTCAAGCGAAGCTGATGACTGGTAAAAAGTTGGAGGAATGGACTGGTGTCAGTCGACGTAATATCCTCAGCAGAGGATTTAAGGCCCTTGGGGGACTGGTTAAAATTGGTTCGGGAGGAAGTAGTTACGACGATATTTTAGGCTTACTTGAATCGTATGAAAAGTTAGAAGAAAGCGATGTTAAGTGCGATGAAAAGGCAAAGCGATTACGTATTCTGACCGATCTGGAGAAGAAGGTTTTTGCATGGTATCAAAGTTCTAACCGAAAGAGAGACGAGAATGATGAGGTTGTTGGTAAATCGGAAGAGGAAACCAAAAAGATTGAAGTTCTTCAAGAGTTAATGTATCAAGTTGTGGAGGAAAGAGATAATATTTCCTCTTTAACTCAATCGAACGGGAAAGATGATGAATCGATTGAATCGAGTATTGAAAAAACTAAGAATATAAGCTCTGATTCTCCACAACCTGAAGAGCCCCAGCAAAGCGAATCTGAAGCCAAGCAAGCCAATCAGCAGCAGAAGACGTTTTGGTCAAAATTCAAGGATGGATTTAGTCAAAGCTGGCACTATACATTTGGCAACGAGTTTTATCCCAAAAAAGTTGTACCGCTTCACATGGACTTTGTGAGCGAGTATGACGTTTTGCGGAGCGCAGAACTGGTCGAACTTGCGATGAGTGTAGAGAAAAATCTGCTAAAAGATGGAGTCGATCCGCTCAAGGCAACAACGTTAGCCTATCAGTACTTACCGATTCAACTACGGCCGCGATCGCCAGAGCCAGAAGAAAAAGTTGTGCTCAAGGTAAAACTGCAAATCTTCAAAGAGTCTCTAAAAAATACGAAGAAAAGTAAGGACACCTCTGAACAAGTTAAGGATGTCACAGATAAGGTGGGTACTGCTGGATCGGTCTATGCTGGAGGCTCTGATGGGCTAGGGAAACTGTCTGTTATCAGCAAAGATTTAGCCGAGACCAATACAGATATTGGCTATCTCGTAGGCTCGATTGGAGAGGTGGTTAGCTCTTTTTCTGAAATATTTGCCGCACTCTCAAAAAGTACCAAAGATGACGTCTCCGAGACTGAACAGAACCACAATGAAGACCAAGCACTGTCAGGAGCCCTCAAGGTTGAACAAAAGCTAGCCATGTTGGGGCAACGAATCAATGATTTGATGGTTGATGATAATGTACCGGTTTTAGGAATTCTATCGAATGTCATTAATGTCTTTCAAAATCTGATTAAGGGGGCAGGGCTTGTTATCCGATATGTGGAAGAAGGCAAGCTCAATCAACAGGTCGAAGCTATAAAGTCTGGCCTCATTGGGGCACTTAAAAGCACTGCCAAGCGAAGTCGATTCCTTGCCATTAGCTCGGGGGCTGAAATCATTATCAGTGCCCTTAAGATAATTGGTTCGCTAGTAGCTGCCGCTGACGGCGGTATCACTAAAGCCGTTGGTTCGGTACTGAAGGTTGCCAAGAAAGTTGTAGAGACCGTCGAATCTAGTTACGCCGCTGGGCTTTCTCAAGAATCTCAGCTGGAATCTGAATCTGGTGTTGAAGGCTCTTCTAAAAAGGTGTTGGAGTCCAGTACCAAGTGGGGAGTGACAGCGATTATTCTCGAAGCGAAGGATGGTAATAAGATTGCGATCAAGAAACTGGAACTCTTTGGAGTGAAAGCTAAAGACATCGAGACTCTAGACGTGGAAGTGATACGCAAGATTATTATGGAAAAACTTGAACGAAAAGAGAATGATAAGACCTTCGGTCAAAAGATCCCCTTCTTTGGTAAATCGGTCAAAGGATAAGCTCAATGAGAACGATTTACGAGTCTATCTCGATTTATCTCAAAGCTGACGGTTGGCCTATCCACGAGATTGAGGGTCAAACCGCTTACAGCATGAAATGCCAGGGAAAGAATGGCGATTGGACCTGTGTGGCTCAAGCCGATGAAGAGAGTCGTCAGTTTGTGTTTTATTCCTCCAGCCCTATTCGCGCGATTCCAGAACGCTATGCAGAAACGGTAGAGTTGTTGAACCGCATCAATTACACGACACAGCTCGGGAATTTTGAGATGAACTATCTCAACGGCGATATTCGCTACCGCACGAGTATTGAAATGCCTGGTACCGATCTGGGCGCATTCGCGATCGAGAGGGTTGTCTACAGCAACGTTGAAAGCATGGATCTGTATTTGCCTGCCATCTCTGCGGTCATAGAAAGAGGACTCTCTCCGCTAGACGCCATCTTTGAAGTGTTAAGCCGCTAATTTCTGTTCTTCTATTTTTTGTAAGGACAAGATGCAATATTGGTCACAAATCTACTATTTGCTGTTGGGTCAGGTGGCCGTGAACAGCGACAAACTCTCGAAAGGCTTCCAAATTCTCAATCTTAGGGAAGGCAGTCGATTCGAGAAATCTGCATAGCGGTTTGCACTCTACTGTATGTCTTCCCCAAATCTTTCAGTCAAGTGTCCCTCGTAGGTTTGGGCTTCTTGTTGAGGGCTGCATCTACGCTAGCCATATCAGAGATAGAGTCTCAACTTCAGCCTGAAGCTACTTTTCGCCTGGGTTGGGCTCCCATGTATAAATGCCACCGTCAGCCATCAGGCTGAAGTGGAGCCGACCATCTTGCAAAACGTAGGAACGAACAAAATCGGCATCTGATGCAATGCGCTCGTCGATATTGGGAGGCGCGCAAAGGGCTCGGGTAACTGCCAGCGGTCCAAATGAGAAGCTACCACTCTGGCCGTCATCACTGGGTTCGGATGACCAGGTACCTGTGGCGTTATTGCAATCTAGTTTCATGGTTACAGTTCCGTCACTCTGTAAGCGCATGATGAAGGCGGATGGGTCCTCGGGTTCGAGCGTACCTATTTCATCGTCCGCCGACTGGAATTCTACGAGGCGCCAGGTCGTGTCAGCGAGAGGATCGTTTGCAACAACCGGCGTCGCTTCGGTTTCAGTCTGCTCAGATTGGGGAGATGGTGATTCAGATGGTGGTACTGAGCTCTCGCTGTTTTCTGTCTGGCTGCAACTGGTCACGAATCCAATAACTAACAATAAACTTGCTGCAGTGAATCGAGGAATCCTGCTCCACCGATTTTGTCTCATTGCGTATGTATTCCCCAACAGCTCACATTCACAATCTTGAGTTTCTCTTCCGCGAGGGGCGTGACTTCGATAACTCTATCTACGGCACGCAGGTACGTAAGATATCGGCTTCAAGAATACATACCGACACACATGTCTGTCATTCAGGGGTGATTTGTCGGTACCCCTGCAAGATGCGCACATTCAACCACGAGAACGATTGTTGCTGCAAACTCGCTATGAAAAATTTGCCCTCATGGAATAAGAGGGGCCCTACATTTTCAGCGAGACTGCTTTTACGTTTTTAGCATGGAGCTGACGGGAGTCGAACCCGTGTCCGCTTTAGGTAATCACCCTTCACTCATTCACTGGCCTAGTTCCTCTAACCCTCGGAACGGGAACCGTCACTTATCCCTGACGGTGGGATGCTCCAGTTTAGTCTTAGGCCAGCAACCTACCGGAGGAGTTTGCTAGATGCATCCGTTGGGGGTTTGACTGAGACGTTTAACGGAGTCCCGAATCAGTCCTCGATCGAAAAAGTGTTCGACTTAAGCTACCGCTACTGCAGCAGGTTTACGAGAAAAAGCAACGATTTTGTTGGCACTTAATGTGCTTGAGCCTGTAGGTAACGGGAGAAGCTCAATCCCGACCAGCATCACAAAGGAACTTTCGCTAACGCGTCGAAACCGTTACAGCCCCGTGAAGTTCATCCATCATAGCTTATAAGCCTTGGTGTTGCTCCCGCTAAATCTGCACTTTAAGGCTGGAGTCAGGCGGGATTACCGAACATTACATTGGTGTCAGTTCGTCCCAGCTCGCCCCCCCCACTCGCGGCTTGCTTACTATCGAAACATCTAGTTTTAGTGCAGCCTATATTGCTGCAATCTGTGCTTTGCTTGAGGGAACCCCACAACCACATCTCTATATAAGTAGAGTTATGGGCCAAGAAATATCCACCGATCGCTTCAGCGAAGCCGACTTTGCCCGGTTTCACCACAACCTGTGTCAGGAAACCGACCGACTGGCTCAGTGGTTCGATCGAGCCGAACCCTCGTTGCCCGAATCCTCGGAATTGGTTGGCGGATTCGAGTTAGAGGCCTGCTTGATCGATCGCGAGTTCCAACCCGCCGCCATCAACCATCCTTATTTGAGCCGCCTCAACAGCAGCCTCGTGGTGGAAGAACTAGCCAGCTTTAACGTCGAGATCAACACGATCCCCCAGCCCCTAGAAGCAAATTGTCTCAGCCTGATGCAGGCTGGCTTAGAGAAGACCTGGCAACATTGCACCGAAGTCGCCGAACAACTCGAAACCCACCTGCTTTCCATCGGCATCCTGCCTACACTTCGGCCCGCTCATCTTTCCCTTAGCAATATGTCCGACCGAGCTCGCTACCGGGCATTGAACCAGCGCTTGATCGCTCGAAGAAGCGATCGGCAAATCCATATCAACATCCCCGACCCCCATGGCAGTTCGTCGGATAGTTTCAGCTTCGACAGCCCCAACATCATGATCGAAGCCGCTGCCACATCGTTCCAGATTCACCTGCAGGTTCCCCCCTCTGCCGCCCTGCGCTATTTCAATGCCTCCACCATTTTGGCGGCTCCTATGGTGGCTGTCTCAGCCAACTCTCCCTACTTGTTTGGCAGAAATCTATGGTGTGAAACCCGCATCCCCTTGTTCGAGCAAATTATGACCATCGACAATCCCGTCGATGCCGATCTCGACCATCCCATCAGCCGCGTGTCCCTCGGCCAGGGCTATCTCAAAGAATCCATGATGGAATGCTTCCTCGAAAACCTGAAGCACTACTCCGTCTTGCTGCCCGAAACCCTAGAAACAGGGATCGATCGCTTCAACCACCTTCGCCTTCACAACGGCACCATCTGGCGTTGGAACCGTCCTCTGATTGGCTTTAACTCCGACGGTAGTCCCCACCTACGCATCGAGCACCGAGTTGTCCCCGCCGTCACTAGTGTTGCGGACGCGATCGCTACGGCAGCGTTCTACTTCGGTCTCGTTCACTCTCTGGCTACGCAAGCAACGCCTCCCGAATTCCATCTCTCCTTCGATCGGGCCCAAAACAATTTTTACGCCGCTGCCCAACAGGGGCTCGATGCCCC
>JBFRWD010000134.1:0-9529 GCA_051439425.1 Synechococcus sp. | reverse complement strand
TGATTCGATACTCCAATATTGTCGAAATTGTTGGTGACATCATTCGAGTCAAAATACCGGAAAGTGCTTTTAAAACCGAGATGAAGCCCTGCTATGGCGATCTCGCATATGTGGAAAGCAGCACTGGCAGCCAGTCCCTAGCGCAGGTGATCAACATCAAGCACGACATTGTGGCTCTGCAGGTGTTCCAGGGTACAAAAGGCATATCTACCGAATCGTCGGTGCGATTCCTGGGTCACCCGATGGAAATGACCTACTCCGAGAATATTCTCGGTCGGGTGTTTCGCGGCACCGGGGAACCCATCGACGGCGGCCCCGACTTGTCCCAAGAACCGAAGGTAACCATTGGGGGACCGTCGGTGAATCCCGTGCGGAGGGTGCTGGCCTCCAAAATGATCCGGACGGACATTCCCATGATCGATGTCTTTAACTGTCTGGTGGAGAGTCAAAAGATTCCGATTTTTTCGGTGGCAGGGGAGCCGTTTAACCAATTCCTGGCTCGCATCGGGGTCCAAGCCAACGCAGACGTGGTGGTGTTTGGGGGAATGGGCCTCATCTTTGACGAGTATTATGCCTTTCGCAAAGCGTTTGAAGATGCGGGCGTTTCGGCCCGTACGGTCATGGTGGTGAATCTGGCCTCCCACCCCATCGTCGAGCGGACGTTGGTTCCCGACATGGCCTTGGCGGTGGCCGAAAAGTTTGCGGTGGAAGAAGGCAAGCGAGTTTTGGTACTGCTGACCGATATGACGGCCTTTGCGGATGCCCTCAAAGAAATCGGTATTGCCATGGATCAAGTACCCTCTAACCGAGGCTATATGGGGGATCTGTACTCCCAGTTAGCGCGGCGCTACGAAAAAGCCGCCGATTACGTCCAGGGGGGGTCGGTCACCATCCTGACCGCCACCACTATGCCCGGCGACGACGTCACCCATCCGGTGCCCGACAACACCGGCTATATCACCGAGGGGCAGTTCTACCTGCACGATGGTGTGGTGGATCCGTTTGGGTCTCTTTCTCGACTGAAGCAGCACGTGATCGGCAAAGAAACCCGCGAAGATCACAGTCAAATCATGAACGCGATGATTCGTTTTTATTCCGGATCGAAAGATGCCGAACAAAAGCAGTCGATGGCTTTCGAACTGTCGGATTTAGACCACAAATTGTTGAAATTTGGTCGCTTGTTTAAAGAGCGCTTTATGGATATCGAGGTGTCGATACCCCTTGAAGATGCGCTGGACTTGTCTTGGAAAACGTTGGCAGAATGCTTCAATCCGGAAGAGCTGCTGATGAAGCAGGCGCTGGTGGATAAGTACTATCCCAAGGACGCGCAACAAAGCTCTTCAGAGTCAGCGCCAGATACAGCAAAGGTGGCCTAAATGGCACGATTAGCACTGAATAAATCTTCCCTGACCAAACAGAAGCGTCAGCTCAAAACCTTCAAAGAATATTTGCCGTCCCTCGACCTGAAGCGGCGTCAGCTGGTGACCCAGCAGGCAAAGGCCCGCAAGGTGTTGAAGGACAGTCAGGCGAAGTTAGCCGAAATCGAACCCATCGTTGCGCAGAAATTACCCATGGTGGGCAACGAGGGAATCGAGCTGACGAACTTAGTTAAGCTCACCAACGTTCGCACCAGCCAAGAAAACGTGGTGGGGACGCGTCTGCCCAAGTTAGATAACGTCGATTTTGAAGAGAGCGACTACGCCCTGTTGGGGAAGCCCCAATGGGTGGATAGCTTGGTGGACCTTCTCAAAACCACTTTGGAACTGAAGGTGCAGATTCTGGTTGCTTCTAAACGACTGGAATTGCTGGACGGTGCCGTTCGCACCATTACGCAGAGAGTCAATTTGTTCGATAAGGTGCTGATTCCTCGCACCCAACAACACATCAAAAAGATACAGATTTACCTCTCCGATACCGAACGGGCTGGTGTGGTGAATTCCAAAATTGCTAAACGCAAAAAGGAGGTTGCTGCATCGTGACGATTATTGCGCTGAATAAAGTAACCGTTTGTGGAGCTAGTACCGATAGGGATGCCGTCTTGGCCGGGCTGCAAAAATTGGGGTGCATGCACCTGATTCCGCTGCAGTCTGCTCCCGAAGATACCGATGATGCGGCAGCCAAACAAGATACCCCCGCTCGACAGGCTTGGCGGCATTTGATTACAGCCCCTAGACAGCGCAAGCAGGTGCGCGATCTCGCTCGCTTCAATCTGGACGGAATTGTGCGAGCGACCCTCAAGAACAAGCGCCGATTTCGGGAGGTGGAGGATCGAAAGGCGTTCCTGGCCCACCGCATCGACCAGCTTGCACCGTGGGGCAACTTCGTTTTACCCGAGGATACGTTGGGGGGGTATCGCCTCTGGTTTTACCGGGTTCCCCACAACAAGGCCAAGTTACTAGAAGACGTCGACCTACCCTGGCAGAAACTATCCGAGGACAACCAGTATCTCTACGTTGCGGTGATGGCAACGGAGGAGCCGCCGGCCGATGCCCTGCCCGTGCCCCGCACCCATACGGGGTCAGTCCCGCTTGAAAACTTACAACGCCAGCTGGAAGCGACCGACATCGAACTGGAAGACCTCGTTGCCGAGCACGAGTCCCTCAGCCGCTGGCGATATCTACTGGAAAGAAGCTTGGATCGGGCGGAGGATGAAGTCGCCCTGCGTCAGGCTGACAAACAAATTCTGGACAGCGACGGCATTTTGGCGGTGCAGGGGTGGGCTCCGCAGCGGCAATCCGAACAGCTGGAGCAATTTGCCCAAACGCACGGACTGGCCCTGCTAATTGAGGAAGTGGGGCCCGACGATGCCCCTCCCACATTGATGGAAAATCCACCGCTGTTGGCGGGTGGACAGGATTTAGTCGGGGCCTATCAGATGCCGGGCTATCGGGATTGGGATCCCTCGAACGTTGTCTTTTTCTCGTGGGGCCTATTTTTCGCCATGATTATGGCGGATACCGGTTACACCTTGCTGCTGGCTGTTCCCCTCCTCTATAACTGGCGGCGGCTGGGGCAGAGCGCGATCGGGCAGCGCATGCGGTCCCTATTCGCCTGGATTCTCGGTGCCTGCTTCGTCTACGGCATCTTGGTGGGTAGCTATTTCGGCTTCCCTCCCCCTGAAGGCTCGTTTCTAGAACCACTCAAAGTTCTGGATGTGAATGACTTCGATGTCATGTTGCCGCTGTCGATTTTTATCGGCTGCGCCCACTTGATTTATGCCAACGCAGCCGCTGCACTGGCAGCCAGCAAGTTATCCAGCAAGATGACCCACTTTTCCTGGATCTTGGTGGTTTGCGGCGGTTTCTCTCTATTCATATTGGGGGGGGACAACGGTAGCCCGACCGCCAGCACAGTCGGAGTGGGGCTGCTGATTGCCGGGTTAGCGTCGCTCGTACTGTTCAGTAGCGATCGCAAGATCGATTCCATCTCTTCGGTGTTCCTGCGCTTGTTAGATGGAGCGATGAAACTGACGGGCATCACCTCGATGTTTGGTGACGTCCTCAGCTATCTGAGGTTATTTGCCCTCGGATTGTCCAGCGCCTCGCTGGCGATTACGTTCAACGACCTGTCTCGCTTGGTTGCTGACTCGGTTCCCGGATTGGGGATCCTGCTGGCGATCGGGATTTTTATCCTCGGGCACGGGATCAACCTGTTGCTGGCCATCATCAGTGGTGTCGTCCACGGGCTGCGATTGAACTTTATTGAATTCTTCCGTTGGGGTCTAGAAGAGGAAGGCTATTCCTTCCAACCCTTCGCTAAAAAGGAGATCGAATCATGATTGACTTCATCCTTGTTTTGGGATGGATTGGATTGTACGCACCGGTTGCCCTCGGGGCCATTGGCAGTGCAGTGGGGTGTGCGATCGCCGGTCAAGCGGCCGTTGGGGCCATGATTGACGCCAAAGGGGGCTACGGTCGATTTGTCGGTATTTCGGCACTCCCGTCCTCCCAGGTGATTTACGGCATTGTGGTGATGTTTACGTTGCTGGGCCAAACGGTGACGGAACAAACGGCTGTCGGGATGTTCGGCATTGGCGTCGGTTCCGGCCTGGCACTGATGATCAATGCCATCTATCAAGGCAAATGTTGTGCGTCTGCCGTAGTCGCAGCCAAGGTGAAACCGGAGGTGTTCGGTTTATCCGTGGCTCCGGCAGCAATTGTAGAAGGATTCGCAGTATTTGCCTTCATTTTTGCCCTCTTGGCCGCTGGCGGACTATCGGGGAGTTAAGGAGATTGCACTATGGCTGAAGGAAATGCTACCGAAGTCTCTGCAGGAGTCCAGGCCCTGATCGATCGCCTCAAGCAGCAGGGGATCGAAGCGGGGAAGAGCGAAGCCGAGCTGGTGGTCAGCGACGCGCAAGCACGAGCCAAGTTGATTCTCGAGCAGGCGCGCCAGCAGGCTGACGAGATGGTTGCCAAAGCGCAAGGCGAGGTGGACACCTTGAAAAAATCCGGGCAAGAGGCGCTGACGATTGCCGCTCGTGACACCATCCTGGGGCTGAAGTCCAAGTTGACGCAGCAGTTTACGGGGGAAGTCAAGCGCATCGTTGGGGAAGAAACCCAAAAAGAAGAATTGCTGCAGAGGCTGATTCTAGAGGTGGCCGGTCGCGTCCGGGAGGAGGTCACCGGTAGCGAAACCACCGAAGTGCTGTTACCCCAGCGGGTAGTGGGATTGGAGGAACTCAGTCGCAATCCCGAAGAGCTGGAGGAAGGCACCCTTACCTATTTTGTCCGCTTGGTGGGGCGAGATTTGTTGCGGGAGGGCGTCAATTTTCGAGTGGCGGATGACACCGAGGGGGGCTTGAGACTGCGCTTAGTGGATAGCGAAGTGGTGTTGGATTTGAGCGATAGCGCGATCGCGGAAACTCTACTAGAGCACCTGCAGCCACGCTTCCGCGCGTTGTTAGAAGGGATGGTTCGCTAAGGATGGCCGATAACTTCGAGTACGCAACGTTGATGGCAAGCTTGCCATACCTGCAGCGGCCTTCAGTCTCTCAGCCTCCACCCCTGTCCCGCATTCGGCTGGATAATCGGTTGAAGATGCTGTCTGCTCCCCATACTGCGACGCTGCAGGCGATCGAGGACGTGCTGCGCTGGTCCAATCAATCGATGCAGCGCACCGATGCCGAAATCGTTGCAGCGGCAGAGCATCTAATTGGCCAGCTGCACAGCACCGTGCTCGAAGAGGCGGTGATTTCCAGAATGGAATTTCGGACTTTTCTGGCGGCTCTGCGCCGCCGCCACCGCGGGGAAGAGGCCCCCCCTCCAGGCCAACCCTGGGGATACGGTCGTTGGGTGTCCCATATTGTGCGCAACTGGACGAGTCCGGCCTTTCAATTGGATGCTCAATTCCCGTGGTTGCTGGAGTCCAAACGCCTGCTGGAAGAGGGGGATTATTTGGGGCTGGAGCACCAGCTCGTGGATGTCGTATGGAGCGATTTGGAGCGCATCGGTCAAGGGCACCAATTCGACTTTGAAGCCGTGGTGCTGTACGTGTTGCGCTGGGATCTGGTGGCCCGCTGGACCACCTACAGCGAAGAAACTGCCAAAAAACGCTTCGCAGAACTCGTGGATTCGGGTTTAGAAGAACTCGACAAAGTATTTGCTTGAAGGATGTCTCATGACCGAAACAACACTGAACCCGGCAAGAGTAGTCGCCGTACAGGAAGATATTGTCTCCATCCAAATGGCAGCAGAACATGCCCGCCCCTTGGTCAAAAATGAGGTGGTCTATATTTGCCCCCAGCGGGAAAGCGAGGGGCGAACCGAGAAACTGAAGGCCGAAGTATTGCGGGTCGACGGGCGAGAAGCAGTGGCTCAGGTGTTTGAAAGTACCCGAGGGATCGGAATTGGCGATCTGGTCGAACAGTCCGGTAATTTGCTCTCCGTTACGTTAGGGCCTGGGTTGCTGGGTCAGGTGTACGACGGCCTTCAAAATCCCCTCGAAGGTTTGGCAGTGGGCCACGGGACCTTTTTGCCCAGAGGGGTTTACGTCCCCTCTCTGGATATGGTCAAAAAATGGGCCTTTAATCCGGCTGTTGAATTTGGCACCAAGCTAAAGGCCGGAGATACCCTAGGTACCGTGCAAGAGGGCCGCTACACCCACTAGATCTCGATTCCGTTTGACGAGCCTGGGGAAGTGGACGTTACCTGGATTCAGGAGGGTAGCTTTACAGTCGATACTCCGATCGCCCGCATCCGTACCCAAAACGGGCAGGAACGCACGCTGAATATGATGCGGCAATGGCCTGTGCGCCGGGCCCTGCCCCAAATGTTGTTAGATCGACGCTATTCCCAGCGGCTCTATCCCCAAGAGCCGATGATCACCACTCAGCGAATTATTGATACCTTCTTCCCCATCGCCAGAGGGGGGACCGGCTGCATTCCCGGTCCTTTCGGTGCCGGAAAAACCGTTCTGCAAAACATGATATCGCGGTTTTCTGACGTCGATATCGTGATTGTGGTGGCCTGCGGCGAGCGGGCGGGGGAGGTGGTGGAAACTATTACCGAATTTCCCAAACTCACCGATCCCAAAACCGGTTCTTCCCTGATGGATCGGACCATCATTATTTGCAACACTTCGTCCATGCCGGTGGCCGCTCGCGAGGCATCCATTTACACAGGCATCACGCTGGCCGAATACTACCGGCAGATGGGATACGACGTGCTGATGATTGCTGACTCCACCTCCCGCTGGGCCCAGGCGATGCGTGAAACCTCGGGACGGATGGAAGAAATTCCGGGTGAAGAAGCCTTCCCTGCCTATCTGGATTCGTCGGTCAAAGGGGTTTACGAACGGGCTGGCGTCATCAAAACGAACGACGGCAGCGTGGGCAGTTTTACGATGATCGGCACCGTTTCCCCGGCGGGTGGAAACTTCGAGGAACCCGTCACACAGTCCACCTTGAGCACCGTCAAGACTTTTTTAGGGCTGAGTTACGACCGTGCGTACAAGCGGTTCTATCCTGCTGTCGATCCCTTGATCTCGTGGTCCCGTTACACCTCCCAACTGAATGACTGGTTTGAGCAAGAACTTCAGAATGGATGGACCGATCGCGTCAACGAGATGGTCGACCTACTCAAACGCGGGGACAGTGTTTATCAAATGATGCAGGTCACGGGTGAAGAGGGTACCCCGCTGGATGACTTTATCACTTATCAGAAATCCCTCTTTTTAGATATGGTTTACCTGCAGCAGGATGCGTTCGATTCGGTGGATGCAAGTGCTCCGCTGAAGCGCCAGAAAGGTACTTTTTCAATGGTTTACGATCTGGTCAACCGCGAGTACACCTTCGAGGACAAATCAACGGCGAGGGACTTCTTCACCCGCATTACCGGTCTGTTTAAAAACCTCAATTATGCGGCAGACCCTTCCCAAGAGCGATCTGACCTGCAGAAGCAAATTCTCGCAGCAGCCGATGCAGTGACAGCTAATTAATTGTGTTTGGCTGGAGCGTTAGACTTTGGCAGCAATCGTGGATGTCTAGCAAGATGGAGGCTGCCGTCCACCTTACTGGTACGCTGCTCCTGTCTCTATATTCTGCGCTCGATGCTGCCTAGATTCCTCGCTAGGATACGATCCTCCTGGCAACTGAGACTGTTTACAGGCCCCTATTCGCTACTCGTATTTCTGCTGGTGGGGATGTACGTCTCGATCGGACTCTTTCCTCAAGGAACGAGTCTGCTTTCAGATATTCTATTGATTTCGGTGGTGCTGATCACCCTAGATACGTTGGTTGTCAGTCGTCGACTCCGCATATTCTACATATCGATTGCCAGTTCAGCGTTTGGAGTGAAACTGCTTTACTATTGGGCCTCCAGACTGGAACTCCCCCTCGAAACATCTGCTCAACTTATCCTTGCTACTATCTGGACGATATTTTTCGGACTATCAATTGTCTTGGTGATCCAAAGTATATATGGCGTGCAAAAGGTCACTCTAGACACCGTTATGGGTGGTATCTGTGTTTTTTTGATGTTGGGTTACTTTTGGTATTTGATATTTGCCATTTTAATGATTCTAAATCCCAACGCATTTACGGGGCCAGATGGTATCCCTGACAATTTCGACTTAATTTACTTTAGCTTTACCACCCTGACGAGTTTGGGCTATGGAGAATTTACCCCAGTTTCTCGTATGGCAAAAGTGACCTCTAATTTGGAGGCAGTTTGTGGAGTTCTGTATCCAGCTATATTTATTGCTCGCTTGGTTAACGATTATCAGAGAAGGTGAGCTCGATCGTCGATTAGCCCACCAGATTGAGAAAGCGCTGGATGATAAACGCATTCGAAATATCAATAAAGAATGCCCCTACCAACGGCACGATGATGAACGCCTGCGGAGAGGGACCAAATTTCTCGGTAATCGCCGTCATATTGGCAATGGCGGTTGGTGTCGCTCCCAATCCTAACCCTACGTAGCCGCCTGCGATCACAGCTGCATCGTAGGTTTTTCCCATAATCCGAAAAATCACGAAAATAGCAAACAAAGTAATCACTACAAGCTGAGCAAACAACAATAGGGTTACTGGTCCTGCTAGGTCTACCAACGTCCAAAGCTCGAGGCTCATGAGGGACATGGCCAGAAATAGTCCGAGACTGATGTCTGCAATTAAGGCCATTGAGGGAGTATTAGACGGCCAAGGTAGCTTCTTAAACACTGCAGGGAAAAAGTTAGTCAATAGAATTCCCATAAAAAGACAGACAACAAAATCAGGTATTTTCAAGCCACCTGCGGCCAATGCAACATTGAGCTGGATTCCCAAACCCACTGCAATAGTGAGAACTAACATCGATTGCAACATGGTGTTGTATTCAACCTCAACCTCCTCTGTTTCAAGTTCAACACCAACGGTGAGGGTCTCTGTACTGGTGGATTTGAGGTTGTGTTGGTTAATCAGAAGCTTCGCAATTGGACCACCCATCACCCCTCCCAAAATTAAACCGAATGTTGCGCTAGCGATGCCAATTTCTGCCGCGTTAGCAATACCGTAATTCTCAATAAAGGTTTTCGACCAAGCGATTGTGGTGCCATGTCCGCCACTAAGAGATACCGATCCAGCCAAAACGCCAGCAGACAAATCCAAACCAGTCAGGGCGGCAACAATAATGCCGGTGAGATTCTGTATAACTAAATAACTGACTGCAGCTACCAATAATATCAGCAGGGGTTTACCACCTTTGATGAGCGTTTTGATCTTTGAAGACAAACCAATCGTCGTAAAAAATACGAGCAATAGTGCATCTCGCATTCCTAAGGCAAATTCGAGTTCAATCCCGAAGACCCAGTACAACAATCCAAATACAACCGATGCCAAAACCCCACCGGTCACCGGTTCTGGGATATTGAAATTCTGCAGAAAAACAATTCTCCTGTTGATATATTTGCCCAGGAAAAGTACAAGGATGGCAATAATTAGAGTAAGCCGAGGTGTCACATTCATGTTGAAGAGCTTGTGTGAACTTTCTGGGCGCGATCGCGACAGGACCATTTTCAGCAGTTGAGAATAGAGATCGGAGGTCTGTATCTT
>JBFRWD010000133.1:0-16077 GCA_051439425.1 Synechococcus sp. | reverse complement strand
TAGTGATGTGGCAGATGAGGCGACCGCCCTGCTCAGAACTGTTGCAACCGGCGTCTCTCTCACCTCAGGAGACACCATTACGGTGACGGGAGCTGAGGATAATGGCGAGCCTGCCCTGTTGGACTTCCTGCAATTGACCCCTTCGTCGATCTAGGTCTGATTCACAGTCTCTAGCAAGTGCTCCCTCGTTACCCTGCTGTAACGAGGGGCTTTTTAGTGGTTGCGGGCGGTTTGTGTGGATGGGGCTGGGTGCCTTTGCCGATATAGCAGTGGCCATACCCTGCTGACATTTCAGCTATGTCTAGACCTGACTGCGATCGGAACCTCTGTCTTAACTGAAATGGAAAATGTTATGGCTGACAGTATGGGTGGCTGCAATGGAGGTGATACATGTTTGCAAAAAAGCTGCTGCCGATCGCTGTGTATGGCGATCTCCCTCTACCCATCCCACAACATCTTGAGGCGATCGCCAGAGTTGCAGGTGGTCGACCGCAGGATGGGCGCAAAATAGCTTCTGACCGCCGCCAAAAGCCAGGGCATTGAGATGGGTGCTTTTGTCGTGGCTGAGGCGGAAGACGGGGATGCGATCGCTGCACCAGACGCACCAGCCATCGATCAGGATTTTTCCGATGATGTTAGGTGTTTGTAAGGCCGCTACCCTCACCGCTCCATAGCTAAAACCGATCGCGACACACGGATAGTCCAAATGGGCTACTCCTGCGGCTGTGGGCTCCCAGATAATCTCCCAGTGGGGAGCTTGGGTGGCTCGCAAATATTGCCGAAATTGTTGATTGGCGGATCGCGTTCCAGGCAATAGTTCTGCCCCTCCGAAGACGGCGATCGCGAGTTTGTCCATACGTTCTGCTGGCGGAAAGACTTGCATCTCCACTTTTAGCGTCTAGCTGATAAGCTGACAGGGTTTTGCAAGGGTGGTTAGGAATGGAGTGGCGATCGCTGGCGGATAACTGGGTGCTGCAGCCGCGAAATCCTAAGGCTGTGGTGCATTTCTTGGGGGGGGCTTTTGTGGGGGCAGCTCCACATTTGGCTTACGATGCGTTGCTGACGAGTTTGGCGGAGGCTGGGTATCTAGTGATTACCACTCCGTTTTTCACCAGTCCGCAGCACGGACAGATTGCTGATGAAGTGGCGACGACTTTCCAACAAGGTTTAGCGGTGCTGACGGCTGAAGGATTGCCGATGTTTGGGTTGGGGCATAGTTTGGGGTGCAAGTTGCACCTGTTGAATAGCTGTCGGGAGTGTACGGCTGGTGTAGGAGTTCGGACAGGTAATGTGTTGATGGCATATAGCAATGCCAGTTTTGGTGGGGATTTCTCGGAGTTGGTGCCAGTAGAGTTCGAGCCTTCTCCGGCGGAAACGGAGGCATTAATCGATCGCGATTATTCTTTGGAGCGCACGTTGTTGGTGAAGTTTGAACGGGATGAGATTGACGATATTGCTGCTCTGCGGCGGCAGTTGGGGCGCAAGTTGGGTGATTCGCTGGACTATCGGGAATTGGCCGGAGACCACGGGACTTGTGCAGGTGGGAAGTATCCGTTGGCCACGAGTCGGGAGTTTAGCCCAGTAGATGCGATCGGGCAGTTTTTGTACCAGGCGCTGACTCGTGAAAACCAGCAATTGCAGACAGTAGTGCGAGGGTGGATAGGCAAGCAGATTTAATTTTTCAATAAAGAAAAGTAGAAACAGAAAGAGTGTATTTTTTAGTTTCAGGTATTATTGGTGATTTTTATTGTAAATATGACGCTGGCCTGAAAATAATCTACCATTTTTATTTATTCAGACAATGAAGTAGGTAGTGGAAAGCTTGCCAATTCTGTCCTCTAATCTAAGCACTTTCCAGTCATTAGCTAGTTGCTTCACCATTTGGTGGCTCACTACTGGTAGAGTTGTCTACTAGGATGGGTGGGTTACTCTCAACTGGATCACAAGGCTCGCCGGGGCTTAGAAGCGGAACTTCAGGAGCACTGGGCATAAGAAGTGGAATGTTAGGGCCACTTTGAAGTTGAAGCCCAAGAGACGCAATCGCAGCAAATTCGGCTAGCTTTGTCAATATTTTCCCAAGTGCAGAAACGTAAGGAATGCCCTCTTCCTTTGAATACTTTTCAGACTCAATGCTTGCTTCACCAATAATTGACAAGAAATTTTTCCTTATTGCAGATAAATCTCCCAAATTGTACTCATCAATCGCTTGAATTATGGATCTCGCATTGCGGTACAAGATAGTCTTTAGTTCTTTATCTATGTCACTCGCGATAATTTTATCCAACAATGCACTAGTTTCTTCTTTAATAGATTCAAGTGTCGCTTGATCTGCAATTTTAGAGGGCCAGTATTGTTTCAGCAATACATCACACTGCTTTATCCCAGCAAGCCTTAACTTATCTATTTTTTTTGCGTAGGGAAGTATATTGTCATCAAAAGCAATGCTGTTAATCAGTACCTCGGCTTCCCTCAAGAAAACAAAGTAATGCTCCAATGCGTCTTGATCGATTTTACATTTTTCAATCTCCACTTTGATTTCACCAACTAATGAAATCATTAGTGCGAACTTCTTTCGTACTTCATCTCTATCTTCCACACCAAAAGCTTTTCTAAGAAAATCAAATCTAGTTATCTTTGTATTTGATGGGGTGGTTGCCGCATAGTCCTTAAGCTGTGTGAGCATCCCATGCAAGACCCCCGCAGGATTGTTCGTTTGAGTCATTTATTCGATGCGATGGCCTAACAACAAGTTATATGTTACCCAAAAATGAGTATTGCTAGCCTGTAAGCTTGACATAATTCTTATTTATGATTCTTTTCTCATTGTTAAAGCCTAGTCTACTCAATCTGATTGAGAGTTATTTCCAAAATTTTCTACTATTCCTATGGCTCGAAGCACTCTCGATGACGAAGAATCTATAAGCTACTTCTAGTTCTAATATTCAACATTTTTCTGGGTTAAAAATAGAAATGAGTGAGATAGATCAAGTCGCAGTATTTATGCTCCCAAAATAGTTGCGTTATTTTCGAAGTGAAATATCAATTTCATTATACGCCAATTAGCTATTTGCTTTTCTAATTGATTTTTTTAAGTAGAGTGCGTTGAGTCATTAGTGTCGAATACGGGGTTCAGCTAAAACTGATTAAGCTTAAATGTCAGAATTTCAAAAGGTTCGAACTGATATGTGAGCTGATTTCCACAAAAGTCCAACGATTCGATCTCTCGTTCTAATAAATCGCAAGCATGTAAAGACTCAATCCCATATTTCCACTTTACTGCGCCCTCAACTGCTGCCCCGTGCGCCTCATACAACCGTACAATCCAAGCGAGATTGTCCTCAGACTTTTTCAACGCCGCCAACACAACATTGTCAGCATCAATCTCTAACAGACTGCCCGTATCCCAATCCTCACTCAACACCCTCGGCATACAATTCAACTCGTGCCCTTTCCGCACAACCTCCGCCCCTCTCCAATCCCCAGCATGAGGCAGCAGACTGTATGTAAACTCGTGCTGGCCCAAATCGGAAGTGGGATGGGGCCAAGTAGGAGACTTCAACAGTGTCAGTCGCAAGCAATCGGGCTTGGCATCGTAGCCGTACTTGCAATCATTCAGCACCGCTAACCCCACACCATCCCCACTCATATCCGCCCACCGCAACGCAGGAACTTCCCACTTCGCTGCATCTACATTTGTCTCTCGCACTGTACTGCGAGCGATCGCCCCAAACGGAATTTCATAAGTAGCGGACGGAGCTGAAAAACTCAGCGGAAACGCAGCCTTCAGCAACGTGTAAGTCTCCTTCCAATCCAGTTGAGTATGGACAAACAATTGAGGATTATTTGCCTCCAACCGCAGCGTCTGCACAATCGTTGACTGACCAAACTGCCGCACCACCTGCACCGCTGCTCGCAACGGCCCAGCCTCCACCACCTCCATCGAAATCAAATCAAACTCATGCAGCGGCTTCGATTCGTAATCCGGGTCGATATTCCAGGCATCCCAATACTGTCCGCGATCGTCAAAACACTGCAGCCCCGCAGGCGCAGATAACAACTGGCGCTGAGTACGCTTATCGAAAACTTGCAGAATATCTCCGGTGGCTGCATCCAACTGAACGCACACAACAGAGTTCTCCAAGCGATCGCGTTCTACGACTAGATCGCTGGTGTACTCAGGACTCCCTTCATCACGCACCAGCTCGAAACCAGCTGTTCCCACACTGGGAAGCTTGGCCAAAAACAACAGCTCTGCCTCCACTCGCTGAACCGCCAACAACCGCCCAGTCTTCACCTCCCGCACCGCCGTCACGGAATCATCTTTGGCAAGCTCCACCAACGTCGATCGCTCCCAACTCAACCCATTCCAGACGCAAAATGTGTCGGAGTTCATCCCCTCCCCCAACACCACCGCCAGCTCCCGATCGCAAATCGCTCGCGCCTCTGTGTCCGAGCGATCGGCATCCTCAAACACCTGCGGAATCGCCGTCCCCGGCAAAATATCGTGAAATTGATTGGTCAGCATCGTCTGCCAAGCCGTAGTCAGCGCTTCTAACGGGTACTCCACCCCCCGCGCGATCGCCGCCATCGCCCGCACCCGCTCCACAGTGTTTAGCAGTACTTCCAACTGCCGATTCTGCCGCTTGCGATCGCCCTTCGTCGTATACGTCCCCCGATGCAGCTCCAAATACAGCTCGTCATCCCACACCGGCAATTCCAAGTCAGGCAACGACTGCTGTAGGCGCTCGAGGTAGTCTTCCGTCGTCCCTGGCTCTACTTCAAAAAACAGATCGCTACGAGCCCACCGCCGCGCCACATTCAACATGTCAGCCGTCGGTCCCCCACCGTGGTCCCCCACCCCATACAGCCACATCACCTCCGATATCCCGTGCTTATCTGCAAGTTCAGAGGAATACTTGGCTATCGCCTCCGGCTCCACCGCCTGCCCAATCTCATTCGAACAATGGGTCAAAATCCGCGACCCATCCAACCCCTGCCACCAAAACAGAGAGTGGGGAAACTCGTTCGTATCGTTCCAAGCCAGCTTCTGCGTAATAAAAATCTCGAATCCGCTCTTCAGCAAAATCTGCGGCAGTTGCCAGCAAAACCCAAAGCTATCGGGATTCCAAGCCACCCGAATCTCGCGATCGCACAGTCGTTTCAAATATCCCTTGCCATACAGTACCTGCCGTACCAACGACTCTCCACTGGGCAAATTGCAATCCGGCTCCACCCACATGCCACCGGTCACATCCCACCAGCCCGAAGCGATCGCCCCCTTCACTCGCTCGAACAACTCCGGATGCTCCTGCTCCACCCACTGATAGGACAGCGCCGTACTTTGATTAAATGTCATGCGCGGAAACTGCCGCTGCAACTTCAACACCGACTCAAACGTCCGCCGAACTACATCTTTGGTTTCCGCAATCGGCCACAACCAAGCCACATCAATATGGGCATTCCCCAACAGCATTACCCGCCGTTCTTTTAGTCTTTTTCCCAGTGGCAACAACTCCTGCCGTAATTGGGCCAAGGACTCAAAGAAGCGATCTCCAAGCTCCCCATCCAGAAGCCGCCACAGCCGTCCTAACCATTCCCCCGCATCCCAATCCCCCCACAGATCTCGACAGTGCCACAACACCGCCAGCTCATCTGCCAATTGACCCGGATCGCAGGCTTGCTCGGGATATTCCACTTCAACACGAGAGGTCTGTAGCGCCCCATCATCATGACCGGGACTCTTCAGCCGAACTTCAACGTCAAAGGCACGCCCTGTACTGGCATGTCCCGACAGCAGTATCCGGCAGTCGCGATCGAACAAATCCCCTTCGTAAACGCGATCGCCATCCAGCCAAATCTCTGCCCAATCCGACCACCAGGCCAACTTCAGTCGCAGGACCTGTCCCACCAGCGGTAAGCTCTGCAACGACTCCGGCACCACCCATCGCAATCGAAACCTTTGCTCCTGCTGTCCCCGTGACCACATCCAAATCTGACGGGCATCCTCCACCCACGCTGTCCGTTCTCCGTGCAAATTCTGCACATCCCACAACGGCATGAGAGGAATTCGACTCCATTGTTGCAATCGGGCGATCGCCCTCTGCCATTTCTGCTCTAATCCAGACGACGTCCCATCCTGAGACTCCCCAGCACCTTTACCTGTCAATATATTTTCCTGTTGACATTCGCCGTCCAGCCTAGCCGCCACCCTTACGACTCGGTCACAGAGTAAGAAGAATTGGCCAACTTGTTACAAAAAAAGTGCAGGTTAGACACCTGCACTGAAGGACTGAAACGATAGGTTTGGAAAACTTGTCGAGCTACAAACGCTCTAAATCAAGCACCGACTGAGTTACGCACTCACTTCGCGAACGGCGCGACGCAGTAGGCCCAGACGAATCCACTCGATACAATCTTGCTCGTTGGCAAACAGCTTGGGAGCAGCAATGTTATTTAAGCCATAAGGAGCGTAGTGGTCGTAGTAGTACTTGCCAGCGGCCTTGTACAGCACAACCAGGTTGTTCAGGTAGGTGTAGCGATGTCGAAAATGTTGCTCTGCACCACCAACCGCGTCAACCTTATCCAAATGATTTTTTGCTGCCTGTAAGACGTCGTACACATCCTCGGTGAAGTAACCGGCGGGGTTCTCGCACTTGTGCCACTTGTGCTGATATCCATACCCGGCTAGCAAGATGTAAGAAAAAAGTTGGCGACCTGAAACATTTCCGGCAACGAAGGGAATAATCAGAAAGCCGCGGTGGGCAACCGACTTTTCGTAAAGATAGCGGTTCATGACGTGTATCCCCTGCCGATCGCAGCCTATAACGAACAGAATCTGACCGCTTCAGCTCAATGCTTGTGCGGCAAATACAGTCTTTACCTTAGTACAAACTTCATTCCATCCGGTGCATTCTCGGTATTTTTCCGTAGATTCGGTGCAGTCTAGGTTATAAACAGTATATTTTTTATCTTTTGATTGGGTCTTTCTACGCATAAAGAACGATCTCGCGCTTTTCAAGGGTTAACTGATATCCTCCAGGTTCCGGTAGAACATCAGTGCATCCACATAGCGATCGCCATCTAAACACACTGCATTGGGAATCCGCCCAATCGTGTCAAACCCCAACGATTGCCACAGGGAAATTGACGCTGTATTGGTGACAAAAACTAGATTAAACATAATGGCCTCATATCCCAGTGCTTTTGCCAGCGGCAGCACCGAGGTTCCCATGAATCGGCCAATACCTTGCCCGCGATAACGAGGCTCTACGATAAATCCGGCATTGCAAATATGACTGGCCCGCCCGCTGAAGTTAGGTTTGATGTAGAACGCACCCAAAATAGAGTCAGGTGCATCGATTTCATCAGGCTGTTCGTCTACCTGCCCGCGAACGACATAAGCCTTTCCTGGCAACCAGTATGCTGCGAAGTCCCGATCGGCTAATGGATGTATTTGAGGGTAGGAATTGCCTTCTAACACCACCTGATTGAAGAGGCTGCGAACGGAGTCTCGCTCGCGATCGCGCATATCATCCAGTTCAACAATCAAGCCACTGGCCAATGTCACTCGCTGTGGCAGCCGCATTCGTATAGTGTTTGCCATTTCAGTTAGGACAAAGAGTGTCAATCTCAGTCAAGGCTGGACATAGCTGAAATGTCCGCAATGGTATAGCCACTGCCATACCACCCCATTCTCTTGCCAGCTCATTCGATGCAAAAGCCACCCTACGAGTGGCCAACCCGTCTGAATATGAGGTGTCCCCATGTATATCTGGTGAGAATTCAATCAGCACAATGGAGTGAACCCTAAGAATCAGAGTTTATACGGATCAAACCAAACTTGAGCAAATAGGCTAGGCTGCGACTTAACACTCCAGTTTCAGATTCCGGTAATCCCAAAACAGCCTGCAATTCTTCCAGGGATTGGGAGGGGTTAGTTTGCAGGCTTTGGAGAATAGTCTGAATGACAGTCTTTTGCAATCTTTGCTGCCACCCCAGACTAACAATCTGCCGCCCCTCTAATTGGGTGAATATCCTAAATGCGTCGTTCCCCCCCAACTCAAACTGACTCTCAGCCGCGATCGCGGCAGTCGAGTAATGTTCAAATACGCGGCTGGGATCGTCTAACAATGGAAACGGTGGGCGATCGCCCTCTCTTGCTGCCGACTCTGCCCCAGACTGACGTAATTGATTTAATCTCCCCCACAAATCCTCATATGCACGAATGACCTGGGGCCAACTGTACTCTTGTGCCCGATTCCGCCCTGCCGTTGCCATACTCTCCCGCAACTGCGGCTCCTCCACTAACGTGAGTAACGCAGCTGTTGCCGCTTCCACATCCACTGCCACCGACATGCACGAATAGCCAATATACGTAGAGTAATTAATCACCTCCCCAAGATAGCCCTCAGCCCAATCCAATTCAGCCCCTCCTGAGGGAGTATAGGTGGGTACTTTGAAGCCATCCACACCCTCTCTTACTGACTCCCGATACCCATTCCAATCAGAAATCACCACCGGCAACCCTGCTGCCATGGCTTCAATAGGTGTCAACCCAAACGTCTCTTGAATATTGTCCGACAATGACAAAAAGATATCTGCTGCGGCCCAAATCTCAGACCTCACTTGCGGATCTCTCCCATCCAGGAAAATACTATTGACTTTTAAGCAACAGGTTTGCGCTGCCTGCTGAAAGTCGCTCTCCTCAGCTGCATTCTCAAACCATCCCACCTGAACAAAGTGAATACGCCGATCCGTCTGATTCGCCACCCGCTCAAGAGCCAGATACATCGGCAATGGATGGGCCTTCGAGTAAAAATTCAACCGCCCCACAAAGAGGACGACAATATCATCCGGCTCAATACCGAGCTTGTGTCGCCATTGTTGGCGTTTTTGCTTGCGGAGATCGTTGTCCAGCTGAAACCGCTCTAGATCTACCCCAAGAGGAATGACCGGTAACTGCGGCATTGTAAATGTAGAAGCCCCGAGGCGATCGCCTAAATACTCCATCCAGTGCCCAAGCAATCTTTCAATCGTTGTTTTCACCGCCTGAGATGTACAAATAATGGCATCCCACGTTTGTAGCGGTGCAATACATAGGTCCCCAATAGCCGCCATCACAGGTTGAGAGGCGATCGTATGGGTCACTCCACACAAACTGTAGGCACGCTGCGAGTGGTGACGTCTTCGCCACGCCATTGGCCCCAACATCGGATCGGGACGATAAATGATTCCTACTCGTTCCAACAATTGGGGAGTCATTTCTGGAATCCAAGCGGGTTTTCGCCCTGGAGCCAAATGAGGACCGACCTGTTGGGCAAATCGCATAAATTCCTGCTGATTTCGCATGCATCCCACAAGGTGCTCGTTGCGGCCAAAGCGAGCCATTGCCTTGAGAAATTCTTCCCCTGCAGACTGTCGCCCCAACAGCCGCTTACCCGTTGTGCTGTAACCATCCGGTCGATAGTAGACTGCAGCATTTGGAGCTGAGGAGGTGCCATCAGCAATATCTGGCGAAAGATTATCAGAGGAATTACTGGTGGCAGATTCAGGAAAGGCAGGTTCGCTAGACATACAAGACACTTCATTTATCTCAAAGCGTAGCCCCAGCCATCAGAAAATGTGGGAAAAAAAGGCGGATTAATCCAGCGTCAATTCAGCAAAGAAGGGATTGAAGAAACGGGCCCGATATCTTGAAGCGCAAACATCGCTCGATATCAACCATGGAGAGGAAACTCGTCTCGATACTAAGATGTGTCATCAGTTAAGCTAAATGACGGCAGTAGCTAAATGATTGCCTTAGGGAGTTACAAGCGGTTTTATCGTAACGAGTGGGAATGGCTTGATACTGTTTGAACTTGGCAAAGAAAGTCTCAATCATCATTTTTGGGGCACCTGCCCGATAGCGGTACAGAATGGCATCCACAAACAAACGATTGTCTTTGGCTGTCCCACCGATATGTCCCTCCAGGTCGGGGAGAAAGTCTTTAATCCGCTCCCAGCGATCTTCACGCAGTCCGTAGCGATTCAATTCCGAAATTAGAACTACAGTTAGATTAGGGATATAAAGTCGGCTTCTGCGATCAGATTTGAATCCACTTTTTCAAGCACCATAATTTCTGAAGAGTTTTCGATAAATATGCTGGTGTTTTGATTGTTTACACCACTAGTCTTTATGGTTAAGTCATCAAATGATAAATCATTTTTAAGCAAGACTCTATCGATACCATCTTCAAAGTCTTTTACTATATCTAGGCTGCCACTAATTTCAAGGCTAAATTGATCGGCTCCCGGCCCTCCTGTCAAAATATCTTTACCTTGACCTCCGCTCAAAAGGTCATCATCTTTCCCTCCTTTCAGAATGTCATTACCCTTGCCTCCTAAAAGACTATCTTCACCTGAGCCTCCTAATAGTTTATCTCCATTTTTTTGGCCTTCAATCAGATCGTCACCACGATTGCCGAGTATCAGATCGCTACCACTATGGCCCAATAAATAATCATTGCCATTTCCACCTTTGATAGTATCTTTGCCTGCGCCGGCATCAATGGTGTCATCTCCATTATTTCCACGTAACTTATCTTTTCCGTCATTTCCAAACATTAAATCGCCATCATTGCCGCCAGAAAGCTTATCATTTTGATTTCCACCAAAAATGATTTTTTTCAAAAATCTCCCATCCCAACTTTTGGATTCCTCCCAAAAGTAATTACTCCAACTTTTTGTTGTATTCCAAAAGTCACTACCCAAACTGGTAGTGGCATCCCAAAAATCAACACCCCAATCTATGGTGGCTTCCCAAGCCTCTTTCCCCCAGGTTTTAGTAACCTTCCACGCAGTACTACCCCACTCTGTAGTCGCATTCCATGCAGCCGTTTTCCATTTACTCACGGCACCCCAAGCTTCCTCTCCCCATTCGCCAACAGTATCCCAAGCTTCGGCAGGCCATACTTTTGCTGCATTCCAAGCTGCTTTGACGGTTGCTTTTGAAAATTCAGCAACTAAATCATAGACTTCTAGAGCAGCAAATATTTGGCCTAATAATAACGTGCGTGCTGTTTCTGTTGACCCACGGAATGCTAGTATTGCAGCAGCTGCAGGACCACTTATTGGGACAAGACCAGCTGGAACTGTTGGGATAGCAGAGACAACTACTAAAAAAGCAAAATAATCCGGATCTGGGAGATATGTAAAGTACTTACTGCTTATATCTTTGGTTAAGAGGTTTGGAAGTTCAAGTAGTGTAGAGGGTTTAGTCGATCCTGTCCTATGTACTTTATTTATAATGACTGGATGGGTATGAGGACCTGCAAGTGGCCATTGATTATAAGTTGAATAAAATTCGTTATGTAAAGTATAGCCTCCAGGAATATAGCTAGAACCTGCTAAACTTACTACATCTGTTGATGTAATATGATGATGAGCTCTTGTGACAGAAGATTCAGAGGATTTAAATTCTTTAATGTCTTCTTTTGCAATCCCTGGAGAATTGAAGGTAACAATATCTCCTAATCTCCCGCCATATTTCCTACCATATTTAGTCGTACCATAATTAGCTGCGAACCATTGTGACAATGCGCCACCAAGGCTATGACCTGTTATATGTGGTTTAAAGTCTGTCTCTCCTTCCTCTCTAACTTTGTTTAACCATTTATAGACTTCTATCTGATTAGAAAAAAACTGATTATAGCCCACACCTTCCGAATTGAGATCGTCTTTAACATCTTCAAAACCTGCTGTACCTCTAACTGCTAAAACAGGCGGTTTTCCTCGGTCGTAGATTGTTCCCTTAGCATAGGTCCAAGGGGTGCCATCTTGTTGTAATTTATTGATGGTTTTTACAGCATTTTTATAGGCAAATAATTCAGTATCCCCACCTAAATATTCTTTTAGTTCGCCCAGTAATCGATTCTTCTCGCTATCGCTATCTTTCGTGATTATTTCATATTTATTTTTAGGATCGCTGATAATTACAAAAAATATCTCTTTTGATGTCAATCCGACTGCCTGAAAATCACGTGCTCCATCAAAGTTTTTGTCGACACGATAACCTGTGTCACTATATGAATAAGTGGGACTATCTTCATCAGGACCTGTTAATCCCTTATCAACATCTGCTCCTATTTTCCGAGTCCGATATGCTGTATCTCGAGCAAATATCTCAAAATTCCCGTCGTTTTTTCTTTGTCCGTACTTCTGGACAGGCGTATCTCCCAGTACTGATATTTCAATCTTTTGTTCCTTTTTGCCTGGCGAAAATTTTAGTTTTTCACCCTGGTGAATATAATCTTTTCGATCGTTCCTCGATGCCCTTTCATAGTCTTTTGTTCCTCTTAAATCGTTTTTTTCATCGATCGCAGTCCCAACCAGAGTAAAGTAATCAAGCTCAACTTCTTTGTCTATCGATTCACCTAAATCGACCGTAAAACTGATTGTTTCCTTCTTGCTTTTACCCGCTTTAACTTCAACAATCTCATCTTTTATCTTAAATTCTGCTCTTTCTCTTTTTATTTCATAAAAACATTACGTGTCTTGGTCGTCATTTTCAACATCCACGACCACTTTTAACTCATTTGAATCACCTTTCGGAACTTCAATAGATCCCTCGACTATGTCACTAACAAATCCGGTTTCATATAGTGTCTTGCCTTCGTACTTAATAATAAAATTGCTTGGACTCCAATATTGGTTATAGAAACGAAAAGAGATATTGACACCACCATTGGAAGGTAGTTTGATTGGTTGAGAGCTATCTAATGTACCATCTTCTGTAATTACTTTTGATGTTAGAGCGTCAGATTTGGCTGATGTTCTGTTACTCATAATAATGAGATTATTTAGACTTTAGTGTGCGCGAAGTTTTGCTCGAAGGGAAAAGTGTCTCTTGCAACAGAATTGCGAAATATGAGAGTCTACCTTCCTATTCGGGATGGGGCGGGTCCATCGCTACGAGATGCAGTGCACTGCCAAATACATCAATCTCCGGGAATGTAGCTGCAGGAGCTTTTTGGCTAATCCAGACAGTCGCCTTTGATGATTTGGAACTAACACTGGTTCGAACTCCCCTTGACGATCTCCTGGGGTGGACAGCTCCATTTCCCCTTGTCAGGATCGGACCGTCTTTGTCGAGTGAGTCTGTTACTTTCGGGCTTTGCCGGACTAACAATTCGTCCAGCCGTTTATCGACACGATTATCAGTCTGCTTCCGTCTGGCCATAAGGCGGTCTCCTCATTACTCGGGAGTCTAGGCCGCTTACACAAAATTCCGATCGATTTCTAAAAAATGTTTAATCATCTGTTTCACAGAACTTTACGCTCAAACAGCATTGATATTGAGATGTGAGAAATATGAGTAGAAGTCTCAGAGCTTGACCTCATCAATGAGAATCGCGCCATCTCCATGATGGAAGGCTACGAAGACTTAAATGACCACGAGCAATGCGGCATGCCCCAATGTTTGGCATCGCTGTCAGTAAGTTAGAGGTCGATATGCTTGTTGCGCAGCCTTAGTGGTGGTCAGAAACGTCCTCAATCGCTGGGTAAGGATTGACTGAGCCCCACATTTTCTCATATTCGTCCGCAGCCGCAGTATCTTGCAGACGATGCCTGTGATTCATCTGTGTAGTTTCACGCTATTCCCCAGGCTTCCTGGATAACTGACTGGAGGCCTGGCTACTGTGGGGAGCTTCGATGGTTCTTGCTGAGTGGACAAAGGGACATAGACAGCCTCTGCCCACCGATACTAGATGCCTCCTTGCGGCTCCTCTTAGCAGATTGTCCGATATCCTTTTCCAGTTGCAAGAACTTCTTGCTATTCACAAACTCGCCATCTCCCAAGATCGCGATTGCGCTGTTTCATTCTGGTGGGTAGCTAGAGGGATGAAGCTTGGCTTAGCTAGCAGTTTGGCTCTTCCTGGGTCGTGGAGGTGGGGGGCTGCTTACGCGCTTAGCCAAAAAACAGACAACTAACAGACATTATTCACAGACGCCGCAAATCCATTAGTAGTAAGGGATAGAGAATATAAAACAAACAAACAGACACTACTACTTATATTTTCTATCTGTCTTGTTTTTTGAGTGAAAGTAATCCGAATATTAATCCAACCAGTTTTGGAGAAAGCTTGAAACCCTTGCTGGGCAGAGGTTTTAGAGATGCGGACGGAGGGACTCGAACCCTCATGGTTGCCCACACGCCCCTCAAGCGTGCGCGTATACCAATTCCGCCACGTCCGCAGCAGAAGCAAGCATAGCATTGAAAACCTTCGCTTAGCCACCACGATCGCTGTCTTCGCTAGCTACCCCTCAAATTTGCGGATAGCTATTTCGCCGATGCAGTGGAGTGTATCGGCGGACCACCTGTCTTTTCTCCAACGAGAAAGCAACCATAGACAAGGGGGCAACTTGGCAATGGCAGGGGATAGACGACTCCTATCAGTGAGTCTCAGCTATTCTGAATAGAACTAATCTGGGCATTACGAACCTAAATTGTAGAGGCTGTCCTCCCTTGGTTCTGGCCTAAGAGCTGGCCCCAACGTCAGGACATCGTCCTGACCACGCTCCAACTACCGCTAAATTATGCAAAACCTCTTTGCTCTGTCTCTGTTCCCCTACCTACTGTTCCTCTACTTTCTCAGCAAAACCCCCACTACCCCTCGATTGGCTCTCGTGGGGTTCTATTTGTTGCTAGTGTTTGTGGCCGTTACTATCCCCGCTGGAATCTATTCGGAATTACATTACGGCACTTCGCTCGCTAATGTTGATTGGCTGCACGGTGGAGCAGAGACATTCCTGACGATATCCAACGTTGTTGTTGTGCTCGGCTTCAGACAAGCTCTCGCTCGCAATCGTCAAGCCCCATCTGCCATGGACAGCAGTAAATAACCGGTAATCCGGCTTCAGCAAACCCCAGTATGAACGGTCTGACTTCTTACAGGGAGCTAGCATTCAAGCTGTCGGCTTCACCTTGCGTCAGGGGTAGGTGAAGACCGCATTCCTGTTTAAGGCCATTGAATCGCGTATCCCGCTCGCTTTCGTCGCTGTGCAACTGCGGACGGCTAGAATGCCAATCCCCTACAGTGGTGTACCCCAAGTCAAATAGAGGGTGATAGGGCAGATCGTTCGCCGTTAGGTATTGATAAATATCTCGGCTGTTCCAATGCAATATCGGATGCAGTTTGTAGATCCCGGATTGGATGGCAACGCGATTGAGGGTCTTGCGGTGGCTGGTCTGGGTAGCCCGTAGCCCTGCCAGCCATGCCTGTGCCTTTAGTTCTCCCAGCGCTCGCCACATGGGCTCAACTTTGCGAATTTGATCGTACCGGTTGAGGGATTCGACGGAATTGTCTTCCCACAGCTGACCGTACAGTGCTTCCATGCGGGCCGGGCTAAGAGGAGATTGGTAAACCTGGATATTGAGCTTGAGTCGTTCGATTAAGGACTCTGCAAACGTATAGGTCTCGGGCGGTAGATAACCAGTGTCCACCCAGATAACCGGGATATTGGGGATGACTTCAGTCACTAAATGCAGCATCACGGCTGCTTGGATGCCAAAACTGCTGCTCATGACGATGCGATCGCCAAACCGCTCAGCGCCCCATTCCACCACCTGTAAAGCGCTAGCTTCGGATAACTCGTGGTTAGCCGCATCAAGATCGATAGATAACTGGCGTTCGATGGGCTTTGAAATCATACAGATAGCAGTGAGTAGCCAGACGGCCTGAACTCTACCAAGGGGACGGCAATCGAGCAGACTATTGCAACCACCAAGGTAACAGGAACCTCAGTGGACAGGTTACCTCAACCAACCGTTCCAATAACTGGAGCAGTCAAGAATCATGAGACAACATCTTCTTCAACAAGGGTACTAGACAAAGCCCCAGGCGCGTAGACGGTTATTCCCACCTCGGTGCCCTCTACGGA
Organism: Synechococcus sp.; assembly: GCA_051439425.1. Lineage (GTDB taxonomy): Bacteria > Cyanobacteriota > Cyanobacteriia > Thermostichales > PCC-7336 > PCC-7336. The sequence continues at coordinate 159 of JBFRWD010000133.1, read as the reverse complement.
TGTGTGGCCGAGAGTCTGTCCGTCAACCATTGTCAGTAGATCGAAAACTTAGGGTGTGGCCAGCAAACCAATCGACCAACAAAGTGAAAAGTGTTTCTCCACAGCCTGGGCGATAAACTCCAACATGGTTTTGAGGGGAAATAACTCCCGCTCCACTTT
>JBFRWD010000132.1:0-43466 GCA_051439425.1 Synechococcus sp. | reverse complement strand
GGCATTAAGATCGGCGGTTATTCCCACATCAGAGCCATCGAAAAATTGCTCCCAACTTCCAGTACCGGGGTCATAGGCTAGGACATCTTCATCTCTGTAGGAAACCCCACCCACACTGCCATTCCCTTGAGAACTGACAAAGACCAAGTTGTCCAATCCAACTGGTGGAGCTGCAGTGGTGAAGTTCCAGGTGGTGTTGTCAGCAAGCCCGGCAAAGTCATTCCCCGCTCCATCCTCAAAGGCACCGGCGGCAATTTCTACATAGATATCCGTATCGGCAGCCAAATCGCTAGGATCGATCGTCACGGTGGACCCCGAGATCGTCACCTGATTGGACGTGACATTAATCGCTTCGATCTCACTGCCATCAGAGAGACGTCTTAGCACGATCGTTCCCGTTCCAGCCTGGACCGCTTCGCTGAACTGGATTTGTAGATTGCTACCCACTGGAACGTTGGTTGCATTGTCTGTTGGGGTGAGGCTAGAAATGCTGGGGGGGGTAGAGTCCCCGGGTGCACTACTGGCGCTATTAACAGAAATACCGTCTATTCTTAAACCGGCTAATCCGTTTTCAGACCCGTCGAGAAACTGACTAAACGTACCGCTTGTGCTGTTACCCAGTGAAGTAGGGTCAAACAAAGAAATATCGGCACCATCCCCAGTCAGTCCAGGAACAGTAAAGTTATTCAATGTGGTGAGGAAAAGGTCACCATTCGCATCAACCGATGCACCGTTTACATCCTCAGGCGAAGAGCCTAAGCCAACATCAGCCCCATCAAAATACAGTGAGAAACTACCGCTGGTGTTCGCTCCCAAACTTGTAGCGTCGAACAGCAGCAAGTCTTCATCTCGCCCCCTGATGCCACCGGCATTAAAGGTTCCTGTGACACTAATGACTAAGTCACCATTCGGCGAGAGAGCAACACTATCTATATCCTCACCACCACTTGTAAGGCCCACATCAGACCCGTCGAAATAGAATTCAAAACTTCCGGCAGTGTTGGCTCCGGTAGATGTGGGGGTAAATCGGACGATATCGCTGTCATCAACCGTCCCCAATCCAGAGAGCGAGGTGGGTGATTCAAAGCTCAGCAATACACTGCCGTCGTCTGCCACATGGACGGCATCTACATCGCCAGTGATTCCCACATCCGATAAGTCTGCGTAGAGTTCGTAGTCTCCGCTGCTGGGGTCGAGCCGGAGGATATCTTCATCGCTAAATGTGACTCCTCCGACTGAGCCATCTTGGGCAAAGCTTAGATATGTGCCTACGTCATTCACGGTGATGTTGACCGTGGCGGTATCGCTGCCGCCATTGCCATCGCTGATGGTGTACGTGAACGAGTCAGAGCCGTTGAAGTCGTCATCGGGAGTGTAGGTAAACTCTCCCGTGACATTCAATGTGACCGTACCGTTGTCAGGATCGGTGTTGGACACAACGGTGAGAGTGTCCCCATCCAGGTCGGTATCCAGACCGCCGTTGCTGCCATCCAAGACATTGCCGGAGACTGCCACATCTTCATCGGTTGTAGCAGCATCGTCGATAGCTGTTGGGAGAGTATTCGGAGGATTGACCTCAATCGTTACAGTTGCCGTATCCGAGCCGCCATTGCCATCGCTGATGGTGTAGTTAAACGAGTCAGTGCCAACAAAACTATCGTTGGGAGTATAGGTAAAGTCGCCATCGTCCTCCAACGTGACACTGCCGTTACTGGGGCTCGTATTCCTGTCGATTGAGATGGCATCGTTGTCGGGGTCACCATCGCGGTCGATACCCGAATCTGTGAAGACGTTACCGCTGATGGGAGTGGACTCATTGGTGGTAAAGCGATCGTCGATGGCCAGCGGATCGACATTCTCTGCCGTCAGTGCAAAGATCTGGGAAACGGCGGCTCCATCATTATCTGTGGCAATTATGCGGATGGAGTAGTCTCTCGAACCCTGATTGCCAGGATTCACAATTCTGGGATCTAAAGATGCATCGAATGCCAGAGTACCGCTAATGAGTCCGGAGTTATCGATACTCAACCCAGAGGGCAGCCCCACCGCGAAGTAGTTGGTAATGGTGCCATCGCTGTCGGCAAAGTTGCCAGACAGATCCAAGTTAATCGTGCTCCCATCTACAAAGACGCGATCGGGAATAGGAGCGGTAACAGTTGGTGGGGTGATTGAATCGCTGGCGGCTAGATACCCCCATGTGAATGCGTTTGGGGCGATGGATTGGCTGATCGTAAATTCTGTATTTTGGAAGTTCCAGTAGTTATCAAAATAATTTTCGTAAATCGGCCATGCGGTAGGAAAGGGAAAGCTCTCTTGTCCAAACAAATTCTGTTGGGTTCGGTTGAAGCCAAAGCGCGAGTCAAGCGGGCCGTAGGCGGTAATACCAGCAGGGGTGCCTTGGCGCGTGGACCGTGCATCGATGACAAATGAATTTTTGGGTTCTCGTTGCGCCAATCCTGCAGCCACGAGCCCAGACGTAAATACCGTGTTGGATGGATTGGCTCCAGCTGAAAAATGGGCTCCTTTCACAGCCCCATCGAGGTACTGGCGATCGCCCGTTATTGTGTAGGCAGCGAGCAAATCGTCGACTTGAGGAGTCGCTAGCCTGCCAGGAGACAGTGGTGCAAAGGGAGTATTGATGCGGGTTTGATTGAAAGCAGTTCCGGCCGCTGTACCGCCGGTCGGACGACCTTTGAAGGTGATGGGTCCCCCGTTTTGAACGGCAAGGCTGTTATCGGCTGCCCGGACCAAAGCCGCGATCGCATTCGCCTGCGTGGTGTCATCGATCAGGTTTCGGGGAGCTCGGGCATACAGGAGCGCGGCCCCTCGTTGCTCGTGGGAACCGTTTTGGAACGTGTCAAAGCAGGGCTGGTCGGGGCCGCATTGCTCTCCGGCAAAAACAGTTGTGTCTAAAAATAATTGGTGCCATACCGGATCTTCCGTGAGCAGATACAGTTCCAAGGCCGCAAGATTGCGCTCGTCACGAATTTGCATAACGTCATATGACGCATCCGTTAGAAACTCGGCCTCTGCCCAGTTCATCGCACTAAGGGCACTGACGCGGTATTGGGATGCCAGAACAGAATCGTATTGCCCCAAGATTCGTGCCGCGCGCGCAGCCGTTCCCGCATAGATGTAAGAAGACCACGGATCGGCGGCATAAGCGAATACCGTGCGGGTTTGCTGCCAGCTTGTTTCACCAGCAATCGGGGACTGCGCGGTATCGATGCCGCCGCGAACTCCCCCATCACTGTTTTGCAAGCGTCGGAAAAAATCGAGATTCCACAGGGATTCGTCCAATACATCTGGCAGATTATTCGATGCGACGGACGTGTTGAGGCTGTCGAGGGTGGCAAAGCTATCGAGGGTGTCGGGGATATTGAGGTCGATCCCCTCAAAATAGTCTGGGAATTGTTCGAGTAATGCCAGATGTTGTCGCGTGCCAAACAGGTGCTGAACGCGGCGATCCCAATCCCCAGCATCCTTATATCCGCCCCAGGCATCCTCCAGCGGTACAATAAATTGGGCGAGTTCGCTATCGCTTGCCCGCCCGCTCCCATCTAAGTCAAAGGGAGCTGAATAAGCTTGAAATGCCTGCCTAAAATTGGTCCCTCCACCAAGTCCTTCGCTCGTGTCGATCAGCTGCAAGTCTTCCACAGAGACCGTTTCGCCGTTGACCGTTGCTGCCAGCCCATCGGTCGGAAAGACCAAGATGCCGTCGTCTGGATGGAACGAACGCAGGTACTCGGTTTCTGAATATGGCCCGCCAATTGCCGTTCCACTGCGCTGGTTGTAAAGTCCTTGCATGGATATCTGGAATCCACGTTCCCAGGTATTCTCTGCAATCTGGAACTCGAACGAGCGCCCTACACCATCCACTTCAAGATAGTAGCGACCTTCCTGTTCGAAATCGCTGAAATCTAGTGCGTAAACATCGGTGCGGCTGTAATTTTGGAACCCACCTCGAACATCTTCATCGAAGTCGGCCCCCAACGAGAGGGTAGCGGTGCGAACCACACCGTCATCTTCCACCCGCTGTCCTGTGGTGGCATCTACGATCCAAAAGCGCAATCCCTCCTGAAAGTACTCCGGTATGGGGGCATTGTTTCCGCTAACATCTCGTCCCAACCATTCGGACAGAAAGCCAATTTTAGGATCGTCAGGGTCGTAGCCCAACTGTGCAATGTGGATGGCTTCGCTGAAGACTTGCTCGGGTTCGTACTCAAAACCCACAATGTCATTGATGCTCGATTCCAATTCCCCAGTGAAATCAATGGTGTAGGTTTCCCCTCGGGTTAGTGACGTACCGTCGGGCAATTGAACGTACACCGTATACTGTTGGGCCCATGCCAGCTGGTTTGGATTAAAGCGTTGATTGCGATCGAGAAAGGCAACATCCGTGGTCTTAGTTTTGAGAGACAGTTGGGCCCCTTCCAGACCCATCACAGTGCTGAATAGTGGGTCGGTGGATGAGGAAATGGCGTAGTTACTGGCGTTAAGGAGAATTTCCGAGTCAAACTGTTCTCCAGTGAACGTATCGGGCTCAACTCCCAACCCTAGTTGCACGGAACCTGCATCAATTTGGATAGCTAGTAGATCCGGAGACAAAAAGTACAATCGCGCACTGTCGTTCATAATTGTTGTCTCGGAGATTTCAAGAAATAATATATACTTAAGAGGTTAATTGTTGATTTATTTTTGCCTGTGTGACAGATCGACCCAAAGATTTAGATTTTTCGCAAATTGTTCGTCAATAATAATTTCTGAAAAGTATTGTGTATGTGTACTTTGCGATACACAATCTGAGGCAACCTTCTAATTCTGGCTAGTTGTTGAAGTGTTTTCGATCCAAAGAATCCTAATTGTTAATACCTGCACACGAGAAAAGAACCCACTGATTTCTTCTCAGAGCTTAACGGGCCAGAGCTGGGGGGCATGCCAAGAAAGATGGAAGTCTGGCTAGCTACGCACTGTGGTTTGGGCCAACACTTACTACTTGCAGAGTTCGAACAGCTGATAGATTAGCTGCTGTTGCAAGTCGTTTTCCTCACTGATTCGGAAGATAGCTCGGCTACACTTGGAGATTACAAACGCGTATTGGATGGTTTCTTGTACCAATCTGACATCCAGCAGCCCCCCCAAGGAGTGTGGTGGGTGTGAGAGAGAAGCTCAAGCTCCGCTTACTGAGTGCGGTTGTTGCGATCGCCCTTGCCCTGACAGTCTCGTTTCTTGGAGGCTGGTACTTCACCGCTATGATTGCGGTCATTGTGTTACTAGCTCAGTTGGAATTTTTCAAGTTGGTGCGTGCAACGGGGGCAACACCCGCAATGCGCATGACAATCGCTACCAGCCAAGGGCTTATGCTGATTCAGCAACTACGTCCGGAATGGGCGGGATTGTGCTTCACTCTGGCAGGTACGTGCATTTGCTTCTATCTTCTTTTTAAGCCAAAAGTTGCAACCATCAACGATATTGCCACGTCGATTTTGGGGTTGTTCTACTGCGCCTATTTGCCGAGCTTCTGGATATTAGTTCGAGCCCACTCCAATGGGCTGAAGCTAGGGTTAATGGCATTTGCCTGTATATGGGCGGCGGATATTGGGGCCTATTTTATGGGCAAGCAATTTGGAAAAACCCAATTGTCCATCATTAGCCCCAAGAAGACGGTCGAAGGATCGATTGCTGGAATGATCGGCAGCACTGCGATCGCGGCGGCTGGGTCCGGACCATGGTGGTTGGATTGGTACGGTTGGCCGTGGACCGGTATTGCCTTGGGGGCATCGATCGGCATTACTGGATTATTAGGGGATTTGACCGAGTCCTTGATGAAGCGCAATGCAGGGGTTAAAGATTCCGGCGATCTGATTCCCGGCCATGGCGGTATCTTGGATCGAGGAGATAGCTACGTTTTTACAGCACCCCTGGTGTTTTTCTTTGTTGAACTCTTCAATTTGTAGGGCAAAGGCCTTTGCGCTTGCAACATTATGAAGAAATTTGCAGAATATACGTAGATTTCCACTGTTTTTGAAAAGCATTTATTACGGAGCGACCAATCATGGTATTCGCGGAGGTCAAGCCGAAAAGCTCAACCGCCCGGAAGCCGATGCCAATGTATCGGGTGATGTTGCACAACGATGATTTCAACTCCCAGGAGTACGTCATCGAGGTTTTGGTGAAGACGATTCCGGCTATGCAGCCACCGCAGGCTCGTGATGTGATGATGGAAGCTCACATGAACGGTATCGCGCTGGTGATTGTGGTGCCGCAAGAACATGCCGAGTTTTATAAAGAGCAATTACAGATGCATGGTTTAACCAGCTCCATCGAGCCGGACTGCTAGCGAGCTTCTTCCACCATCCATTGGTTGCACTCAGCATGTAATACGCTGGTTGGCGTAGATGCCAAGTGGCTCAGCTCGGCGGCCGCAAAGAGAAGGATTGCCTAACCCATTCCCCACTCCCAAACCGTCGGGTCAAGATGCGTCTCCTTCCGAGTCGCAAGATTCAACTTGGCTTCAATGGGGCAAGCGCATCAGTTTACTTCCTGCCTGGTTGCGCATCCCTACGTTTGTACTGCCATTTTTGATGGTGTGGTGGGTACTGGCTGGTGGCCTGCAGTTACCCGATCTTGCCGTCATTATTTGCTTGTATGTGATGGTGGTATCGGCATTTTCGGGTTGGGGGAAATGGGTCCACCGGCAGGCACACCCGTATCGTGCTCTGGGTTTACGGTCTATGCCCCGTTGCTCGCAGGAGTTGATGGTAGGGGTTGCCATTGGAATGCTAGGGGGATTTGTACCTCTGTTGGCTGAGTCTGCATTGGGGTGGTTAAATTGGCAACCTGTCGATCCGGATGTTTTGCTGACAGCGTGGTTGAACGCGATCGCCACGGCTGTTGCGGTTGGGTTTGCAGAAGAATTGCTGTTCCGAGGATGGGTGTTGGAGGAGTTGCGGCTGGATTATCCGGATTGGCTGGCCGCCACAGTTACGACGCTTGTCTTTGCTGTCGTTCACCAATGGGGACTGCAGCTCGTCGGATTGCTGCTGGTTGGGGCTATTTTGGTGCGAAGCAAGTATCTAACCGGCGATCGGTTGGGCTTGTCCATTGGCTTGCATACTGGTTGGGTATTAGCGATATCTGCGGTCAATATTTCTGATTGGGTTGGCTACACTGCAGCGATCCCTGACTGGGTCACAGGCGTTGGGGGGAACCCCTTAGCGGGATTGGTCGGGTGGTTGACGTTGCTGCTTACCCTAGTCGGCATCGAGGCGAATGGTATTAGAACCCAGGCGAGAGAACCACGGACGAAATAAGTTGCCTACAGTTGGCAATTTCCACCCAACTCCGTCACAATCGTGCAGGTATTCACCCGCAGCATTTTCTGGTAAATGTCTGCGGCAGCCTTCTTAGCGGAGAGAGCACAAGACTTGTTGGTCATCTCGCGATGGTGCTGGTCTATCTCTTGAACGTTCTCTGGTCGGTAGGCGAGCGCAGATCGGGCTTCGAAACTGCGTTTTCCTTTTTCTTTAATGGGAATATGTCCACCATCGACTTGGACGATTACCTCTTCGGGAGGGGGCTAAACATTCGTCAGTGGGAAGCATCAGGTGATGCTCTGAGAGCAGCTCTCCCACTCGATCGGTGAGGCAGTCAATCGGAGTGTGGTTGTTGACGCTGCGGTGCTGGGTATTCAGCTTCTCCAAATTGCTTTCGCTTCAATCAGGCCAGGAATTAATGCCACGCGCTCACAGAGATCGACGCTCTCCTACCACCACCACGCTACCGATCGGAGTCACTAGCGATCGCCGATCAACCGCAACAAGTCCTCCGTCGACATCTTGCCACTCATATCCGCCCCCTCCAGCAGGCTGTCCGCCAAATCCCGCTTGTGCTGGTGCAACGACACAATCTTCTCCTCAATCGTGTCTTTCGCCACCAACCGGTAAATCGTCACCGGTCGTTGCTGTCCGATGCGATGGGCGCGATCGGACGCCTGATCCTCCACAGCCGGATTCCACCAGGGATCCATATGAATCACGTAATCGGCAGCCGTCAGATTGAGCCCCGTACCGCCCGCCTTCAGGCTAATGAGAAATACATCCCCATTCCCAGCCTGAAATGCATCAACCCGCTGCTTGCGCTTTTTGGCAGGAGTGCTGCCATCCAGATACTGGTACGCAATCTGTCTATCCTCCAGATAGTCTCGCAGAATGTGCAAGTGATCGACGAACTGGCTGAACACCAACACCTTGTGACGATTTTCCAGCAGCTCCTCCACCGTTTCGCCGAACAACTGCAGCTTGGCACTGGAGGGGGGAGTATCCGGAACCACCAACCGGGCATTGCAGCACACCCGCCGTAGTTTCATAATTTCCGCCAACACCTGCAAATGCTTGGGGCCCCCATCCCCATCGCTTCCCGCCAGTTTTTCCAGTGCCTCCCGCCGCAGCGCTTCGTACAGCGCCATCTCCTCCGCACTCAATTCCACCTGCAGCAGAATTTCGGTGCGCGAGGGCAATTCCTCCAGCACCTGGCTCTTGGTGCGGCGCAGCAGGAACGGCTGAATCAGCTTCTTCAGCTTGCTGCGCGCTTGCTGGTCCCCAGATTTCTCGATCGGGTTGGCAAAGCGCTTGTTGAAGCGCTCCAACGACCCCAACAACCCGGGGTTGATAAAGCGAAACAGATTCCACAGCTCCCCGAGGTGATTCTCAATCGGCGTCCCCGTCGTCATGATTTTGAACCCCGCCTGCAGCTTCATGGCCGCCTGAGATCGCTTGGTGGCAGCGTTTTTGATGGCCTGGGCCTCGTCCAGCACAATTGTCTGCCACTCCACCTCCGCCAGCATGGCGGCCACCTCTTTCTGCTGCAGCAAGCCGTAGGTGCAAACCAGCATGTCAAACGGCTGCAGCCCATCCAGCACGGCCTGGCGATCGCCGCTGCCAAATTGAATCGGATGCAAAGTCGGGGCAAACCGCTGGGCTTCACTTATCCAGTTGGCCCCCACCGACGTCGGTGCCACGATCAGCGTCGGTCCCTCGGGGGCGCGAGTAAGGACAGCAGCTAGAGCTTGTAGCGTCTTGCCCAAGCCCATATCGTCCGCCAGGCAAGCCCCTACCCCCCAATAGGCCAACCGCGCCAGCCAGTTAAACCCGTCCAGCTGGTAATCCCGCAACTCTGCCTGCAGGGTAGAGGGCAGTTGCGGCTGCAGGGCTTGCATGTCTTTGAGGCGATCGACGTGGGCACGCCAATGCTTGTCGGTTTTGAGCTGTCCCACCTCGTCCAAAAACTCTTCCATCGCCGGAGTTGCCAGGGGATGGAAGCGAATGCCCTGGCCGCTCTGCTCCGAATAAGCCCGCATTTCGTCCAGACGCTTGCGAAATTCGCGGGTTAAAGCCAAAAATTGACCGTCCTCCAGTTGGACAAACCGACCGGGAGCTTTATCGAGCAGCTGCAGCAAGGTCTGCATGTCCAGCACCAAGTTTTGGTCCACCCTGAGTTCGCCGCTGGCGGCAAACCAATCTCGCTGCTTCTTCACCGTCAAGCGCAAATCGTCAAAGCTGGCCCGGTGGCTGACCCGCAGCTTTTCCCCCTCCGGCCATTCCAACACTGCTCCCTCCCCCAGCTCTTGAAACTCCAGCAAGAGCTCCAAGCAATCTTCCGGATCCGGCACCATCCATTCGCGATCGCGTTCCTCTTGGCGACCTAACGTTGGACAGGCAGAGATTGCAGCTTTCGCCAGTTTGAGTTCTTGCTTTAAATTACGGGTGGTTTGCAGCCGTCGGCCATCAATTTCGGCAATTACTGTTTCCCCTCCTTTCCCCGGCCGAAAGTAGGGGCCCCCCTTGGAAAACGGACGTGAAAACACAGCCACTTTTAAGCCATCTCCGGCAGGTAGTAGATGGACGTGGGGGACAGATTCTGAGGGGACCTCTTCAGCCTGTACGGCTCCGCCACCGATGTCGGACTGTACCATCACGATTTGCGAGACAGCTCCGATCGCATCCCGCACCCGAGCCTGAGCCGCAGCTGGAACATCCAGTCGGTTCTTGGGGCCGAGAATCTCGGCAATCCGTCGGTGCTCCGAAGTAATTTCAATAACTTTTATTTGTGTGGGAGTTTCCTTCAGCGCCACAATATCTCTGTCCGCCTTAATCTTAGGAATCATCTGCAGGGTGACCCGCCCTTTGCGCTTCTTTTTGACTTGCAGTTCTGGTTCTCCTCTCACCACATCCACCCGCACGCTGGGGGTGTCCTCCCAAAACACGTGAGGGTGGCCGATCAATGCCGCGATCGTTCGTTCTCCGCAGACGTATTCGGTGGTGCCGCGATAGCTGTAGGAGCTATAAGACGTAAACGTCTTGATACAAGCACAGGCCTGCAAGTCTTGGGGGGTGAGATAGTCGAATTCTTCTAAGCTGCTATAGAGCCGTTTGAGAGCGATCGGCCGTCCCTTACTCCAGGCTCCGCTGGCCCCAATTTTCTGTTCGCGAGGTTGGACAGTACATTGGCTGGAGTAGTGGGTGACAAACCAAGCCAAGCGTTTTTGGGTTGCAGGTGTCGATGCAGTTTTCGAGGGAGATTGCAGATTAACCAGAGCATTCAAGCAAAGTTCCCAGGGTTCTTGCGATCGCAGGATGTCGACCAGGGGCTGAATGCCGCTGTCGTTGCGTAATTCGGCTGCCTGGCGATCGTATTGCCCTTGAGACAAGCATTTCGACAACAGCTGCGCAGATTCCATCGCCAGCCAAGTGTAGCCGCAGGATTGGGCCGCTTCGAAGAGGGATCTCAACTGGATAGCCAGTTGCGAACTCGATTTCGCTGCATCGGGACTGGCCCAGTAGATGCAGAGCGCCACCAGCAGGGGCTCGTAATTGATGGATTCGGTGACCTCGGGGATCTCGGCGTTTGCAACCGCGTCCATTTGCGAGAGATCCCCCTGTTGTATTTTGACCAAACCGAAGAGCACTGCGTAGCTGGCAGCCATCCAATGCTGGGCATCTTCTGCAACGATCTGGCAGTAGGAGAGCGCCTCCTGCAGTGATTGGGGGGACCCCTGTTTCAGCAAGGCCAGCACGTACAACCAGCCCGGGATGCCATCGAGAAAGATCTTGCGCTTGCGGGTGGCTTTTTTCAGTTGTTTCAGGGCTTGGGTGAAATAGGCGATCGCGGTGTCGTTTTCTCCGCACACAAAACTCAACCATCCCCAGTAGATAGCTCCCGATTCGCTAGTGCTGGCAGAGAGGCATTCCAGAGTAGTTTGCGCGTCCGATAAACGCCCCTTGTGGAGATACTGCTCGACCAGCAGCAAGCGCAACGCATCCGAACAACGGGCCTCTTCCCCACCTTCTCGAACGCAACCCTCTTGAAGCAGTGCAAACGGTCGATCTACAGGGAAAAAGTTCCATTCTGCCAGTTCAAAAATAGCCTTCAATGCCGGTTCGTAGATGGCTAGCGGCAGGGTGCGAAACCACTCGGGATCTAACGGGTTATTGCATACCAGCTGGTAGAGGGTAGACAGTATGGCCTCGGGGGACACAAAACCGTACCGACAGAAGCATTCAACTTGGTGTCGGATGAACTCTGCATCGTGGCGGTAAATGCCGATGCGAACTTCCCGCATCATTTGGTCTTCGGTCTCGAAATAGCGCTCTTTTTTTCCCCAATGTTGAGTGGGCACGGGCAGTTCGGCCTCGATTGCCGTTACCCAAACTTCGAAGCAGCCTTCGCGAACGGCATCTCGGGTGGCGATTTCGGTTAACAGGGGGTTGCAGCGGGGACTCTGTCTGGGGGGTTGCACCAGTAAATCCAGAGCCAATAGTTCGGTCAGATGCCGTCTGAGGGTGTTTGCAGTGAAGCGGCGATCCTTTTCATCCCGCACTTCAAGTCGATTGAGGCACCTGAGAAAATTGCTGCGACTGACCGGTTGGTAAATCACCGAGAACAGCTGGACGATGGTGCGAGCGAGGGGCGAAATCTGGCGGTAATCGTTCAGCAGCTGTTCGCGAAGAATGGCGGAGTGATTGATGAAATCAGTCATGGGTAATGCCGTGTGCTCGCGTGTGCGCGCGAGATCGATAGCACCATTAGACCCCATTCAGGCGAAGCTATTGAAACTGTCTCAGAATACGGCGCGCTCGTCGAGAATTTCGCTGCCCCCTTGGAGACAAAACACTTGACCCGAGCGTAACTATTGCATCTTTCCGGTCTTCTTGGCTCACTCTGTCGAGCTGACGTCAAACAAAGCATCTTGTTCAAACACGACTACGAAGGAGAAGATCGTAAAGCCCTCAATTCATCATCTTTTGATGCGCTTCCTTCTCCAGTCGCAGGGACTAAGGTTTGTCGCACGTCCCGAGAGTGGAACCCGGGCGGGAGCAAAGCTGAATTCGAGGTTGAAAATCTAGTCCAAGAAAAATAGCGTGACAACTTTATGCTGATCTTCCGCATACTGGCAGGCCTCTTGCAAGGTCGCACTGTCGTGGAAGGCAAAGCAAATGAGCTGCTGGCACTTACTAATAATTTCCGTGTTGCAGAGGACACTGGCTTCTGCCAGCGACAATTCGTTGTTCTCGGAATGCTCTACTAAATGCATGACATTTTCGAGCTGCGCACGAGATTCTTGAGGCTGGCGATTTAGGCTCTGGGGCAAAATCACTGTTAGTGCCCCCTCATCCGCTCGCATCGCTCCGCGAATAACCGCTGAGTTAGTGCCCTGAGCACCAGAGGTGAGAATCTTATTACCCGTCAGCGCCAGCGCGTAGCTCAGCATCTCAATCAAGTACTGATGGGTAATGGGGACATGTCGGCTCCCCAAGATAGCAATTCTTTTGGGCCCCGCCTGCTGAATAGTGGACAGCTCTTGCAAGAAAACGTCTACGGTGGGGGGCAGATCGACAGATCGAGTCAAGTTCGTCGTTCCAGAATGAACGTGATTATCGTATCAAACCAACGGAGTGAATAAATCACATAGCGGCTAACAGGAGTGTATGCCAGCGAACGAAGATTGGGGCATCGTTTATCCGCTGACCAGACCGCAGGTAGGCTCTTACAGCAGATTTGGCACATCGAGCATGGCACCTTCGTCAGTTTAGACGAGTTGACACACACCAGAACAAGTTAGGGAAAACCTAAACATTTCTGGCAGCACTTGAGTTCCATCGATAGGCTGATCCCATTGTTTGACGCAGAAATCTGCCATTGAACTATGGGTTTGCAGCTCTCTCAAGTGGTTATTGCGTATAAGGAAAGCGATCGCCGCAGTAAAACTGCCTGTCAGAAATGTGCCGATGAGTTGCGATCGCTAGGTGTCACCGTCTTAACTGCTCCGACAGGGGTTTATCACAACCCATATCCCGTATTTTTGGAAGCAACGGAAGACCCAATCGATCTGGCGATCGTGCTGGGGGGGGATGGTTCAACTTTGGGGGCAGCAAGACATCTCGGCCCGCAGGGTATTCCAATTTTGCCGGTGAAGGTGGGCGGTCACTTGGGTTTTTTGGCGCAGTCCGAGGCAATTCTGTCGGACGATCCGTGGGAACGGCTGATGCGCGGAGATTACACCATCCAATCGCGCACCATGTTGCAAGCTCGCGTCCAGCACATGAATGGCGATCCCGATAGCGATTGGTACTACTGTCTGAACGAAATCTGCATCAAGCCCACCTCAGATATCAAACTTCCCTCTGCTATTTTCGAGATCGAGGTCAACCAAGAGATTGTCGACCAGTACCACGGCGATGGGTTGCTCGTCTCTACACCAACAGGGAGTACGTCATACACGGTGGCCGCCAACGGCCCAATTGTCCATCCATCCCTAGATGTCATCAGCATCACCCCCATTTGCCCGCTCAGCTTATCTAGTCGTCCAATTGTGATCGGCAGCGAGGCTTGTATCAAAATCTGGCCTTTGGCCGATCCAGAAGGGCTGACGCGATTGTGGAACGATGGTGTGCTGGCTCAGTCGGTGAACCCCGGCCATCACGTGCGGGTGTGCCGAGCGGAGCAAGCAGCCCAATTTATTATCTTGGAGAGAAATACATCGTTCTTCCACACGCTCCGGGAAAAGCTGCAGTGGGCAGGTACTCGGATTCACGTCCCCAACACCAATCATCGGAGCAGCTAGCAGTCCTTTGTAACTATTGGCTACTGTGGCAGGTTCTCCTAGCGTACAAGTGCCTCTGGAAGGGCGTAGATTCCATAAAAAAACGCCCAAACATCATGTCAGGCGCTTAATTATTTCGGACGGGATTGACGGGGCTCGAACCCGCGACCTCTGCCTTGACAGGGCAGCGCTCTAACCAGCTGAGCTACAACCCCCCGTTGCCAGGACTCTATTATGTTCACATCAAAGTACGGCTGTCAAACACAATGGCGAACCTTTCTGAACAGGTTGAAAAATTGATTGAAACTGGCCCGCAGCAAGGGATTCCCCCCATTGCGATCGTCCCAATTGCTCAAATGTTGGCCACAGTGGCAAAAGATTTAGAGCATCTTCAGTATTTTGCCCTACGCGATCCTCAACAGGGATGGTGGTTGATTTCCACTGGTGCAGGGGGAGGTGAGTCAGGTGAGGCAGAGCATTGGGTGGCAGCGTTCGGTCATCGGGCGGACGCGGAGCGCATGTTGGAGGAATTGGCTCGGGTCTCGGAGGGAAGCGACACCGCTGGGTTTGAAGTGGTGCAGAAGGATGCGATCGAGCTATTGTTCTTGGCGCTAGGACTGCGGCGCAGTGCCGGTCTGTTGCTGTACGAAGCCGAGGGGGATGCCAGTAAGATTGCGCAAGGGTTGCCGATTTTGGGCCAGGGAGTCCGGGCGGAGGATTTAAGAGCAGAAATGCAGAAGTGCTTGGCCGAGCTGAAGCGGGCGGCAACGGATTCGACCATTGCTTGAGGAGTATGAGAGGTGAAATTTGCTGGGGTAACTGACTGGTGGAGCTTGTATAGAGTTCATGAATGGTAATGGCGAGGCAACAGGCGATCGGCAGCTTACAGAGGCGATTCGTCAGTTCTCCGGTCGAGAGTTAGAACAGCGCAAGCACTGGTACAGTTCGGCTGCGGAGGCTTACGATCGCGCCCGCCCCACCTACCCTCCAGAACTGATTGCCAAGCTGACAGCACAGACCGATCTTTCTGCACAGTCCAAGCTGCTGGAAGTGGGGTGCGGACCTGGAACGGCAACGAGAGCCTTTGCTCCCTTAAATCTTGAAATGGTATGTTTGGAACCCAATCCATCCTTTGTTCAACTCGCTCGGCACAATTGCCAGCAGTATCCAAACGTGGCGATCGCGCAAACGTCATTTGAAGAGTGGACGCTACAATCCCAAACCTTTGATGCAATTCTCGCGGCTAGCTCATTTCACTGGATTCCAGCTGAGATTGCCTATCCCAAAGCAGCAGATGCGCTGGTAGACAACGGGTCGTTGATTTTGCTGTGGAACAAAGAGCTGCAGCCGACTTACGCGGTGTTTCAGCATCTGTCGACGGTGTATGCAGACTACGCTCCATCGCTGGCCAAGTACGAAAATGAAGCGGCTCAGGTTGAATTGGCTCAAGGGTTAGGGCACTGGGTGGGAGAGTCGGGGCTTTTTTCCGACATCAGATTTGGATACGAAACTTGCATGCATACCTATTCCGCCGATCGCTATCTGATGTTATTGAATTCTTACTCCCCCTATATTCAGCTCCAGCCCGATGTTAGAGAGGGATTATTCTCAGCGCTGAAGGATGCGATCGTGCGCGATTTTGGCGGCAGCCTGAAGCTGTCCCATATTTCAGCCTTTCACATTGCTAGAAAGAGTTAGTTCTCAAGAAACCAGGTATCCGAGAAGAGCCACTCTAGGCAATTTAGCCATTCTCCCAGCTATCCCATTGCTGCTGAATCATTTTCTCTTCAGCCGTTTGGTAGCGCTCGTCAGTATCCTTGCGACTGGTGACTGTTCCCAGCTTGTCTTCGATATCTTCCGTCAGCTTGGCACAGCTTTCCCCTTTAATGCCTTTCACGGTTTCAACGACACGACCGTCGGGGTAGATGGTGAACTCCAGAGTTTCTGTCGCCATAACGTCGATCTGAAATGATGCTACTCAGATTAGCTTAACTTCACTAACTTTCAGAAGGTTACACCCGCTCCAATACAAACACATTCCCCTGATTGCCCCGACCAATGCGCAAATCGCGATCGAGATAGGTGATATCCAACCAACCTTGTTGCTCGCGTTGCTCCGAAAATCTGATTTTGACGGCTGGAATCTGTGCGGGCCGATGTTCCATCAAGGAGAGAAAGGAGTCCAGAGAGAAGTTGGCGATCGCCTGAGACCCAATCATGGCTTGAGTAAAGTTCACTTTTACCCGCACGTTACTCAGCACATCAAAATTGGCCCGCACGGCCACAAATCCGCCAAGATACGGTAAACCATCAATCTTGCCAACATTACACAGCAGCTGCTTCTCAGCCCAAATACATTGATAAATGCCGTCGGTCTTGAACCCTGGAATAGCGCGTCCCAAGTTCATCAGCTCTTTGTTTGTGGTGTAGAGGGTACGCCAGTTGCCAGTTAGCAATTCAGCGGCACCCGTGGGAACAGCTACCGGATTGTGGGCTTCTAATTCAGCGATGCACTGCTCAATCGTCTCCGATGCATTGGGTAGTCCACCAGGTTTGGGAGCAGCCTCAATGGCCTCTAGCAGGGTTGTTTTTGCCGCAGTAGCAGCAGATGTGAGGGGAAGTTGGGCAGTCATAAGACACAGATATGACAACAGAACGGCGAACAGTACCCTCACCCTAGCGCGTCCATCCGGTGAGTAATGTGTCCATAATGTAGGAAGTTTTTCAGTCCGGTTTCCCAAACGTCAGGTTTGCAATGCCTCTCCCCAAATCCAACCCCGCCGATCTTTTGCCGATGCCCAAGTGGGTCAAGCGTCCCATTGGTAAAGCCAGCGAGATTGCGAAAGTGCAGCGGACCATTAAGGATCGAGGCATCCACACCATTTGCGAGGAAGGACGCTGTCCCAACCGAGGGGAGTGCTACGCTCAGCAAACTGCAACGTTTCTCCTGATGGGGCCAGTCTGTACCCGTGCTTGCTCCTTCTGCCAAGTCAACAAAGGTCGCCCGCAAGACCTCGATCCGAACGAACCCGACAACGTAGCAGAATCAGTTGAAATCCTCGGACTGAAATACGTTGTCCTCACTTCCGTGGCTCGCGATGACCTGGAGGATCAAGGAGCAGGCTGGTTTGTCAACGTGATGAATGCTATTCGAGAGCGTAATCCCGGCACTCTTATCGAAGTGTTGACGCCAGATTTCAGGGGCGATCGCAACTGCATCAAAACGGTGGCGGATGCCAACCCCATTTGCTACAACCACAACATCGAAACCGTCCGCCGGCTGTCAGCCCCCGTACGTCGCGGTGCCGGATACGACCAATCGCTCGGCGTCCTCAAAGCCGTCAAGGAATTCACCCCCTCGATGATGACCAAATCGGGACTGATGTTGGGACATGGTGAGACCAAAGATGAGCTGATCGAAGCCTTTCACGATCTGCTAGCGGTTGGATGCGACAGCTTGACGATGGGTCAGTACCTACAGCCCTCACTAGATCACCGACCAGTAGAGCGCTATTGGACGCCGGAAGAGTTTGACGAGATGGGGGAGATCGCCCGCGAGCTGGGCTTTAAACATGTTCGCTCTGGTCCTCTGGTTCGCAGCTCCTACCATGCATCCAAGATGGTGGAATAATTCTATCCGTCCGTTTACTGACAGCTGACTGACAGCTACTCTCACAGCTATTTATTTGTTCATTAAAAACCCGCCCTCCAGTCTGGGAGAAGCGGGTTTCAAACGTGTTCAAGTCCTGATGGATGGTTGAGATATGCTAGACAACCGTTCCATCAGGAATGGTAGAACCACGCATAACAATCACAATGCCGTCACGGATGAAGATGCCTTCGTCCTCCCTCTGGGCTTCTTGAACGTTGTCCTTGTTCAAGATGCGGACATTATTGCCGATACGAGTATTTTTATCGATGATGGCACCTCGAATGTGGCAGTTCGAACCAATTCCAAGCGGAGGAACTCCGGAATTAACATTGGCCAACCGCTCTTCGGACGATTCGTACTCGTCTGACCCCATCACCAGGGTGTTTTCGATGATGGTATTGGTTTCAATTCTGGAGCGCACCCCGAGAATGGAGCCCGATACCTGCACTCCGTCTTTGACAATACATCCATCGCACACAATCGATTCGCGAATGTTGGCATCCAGAATCTTGTTGGGAGGAAGGAATCGAGGGCGAGTAAAAATAGGTGCCTTCGAATCGTAGAAGCTGAAGGGAGGCTTGGGTTGTTGCGTCAGACTCAAATTTGCCTTGTAGAACGCTTCCACGGTACCGATGTCTTCCCAATAGCCTTTGAACAGATAGGCCTGGACTTTGAAGTCCTTCATCGCCGCAGGAATAACTTCCTTTCCGAAGTCGGTGTGTTCGGGGGATCGCTTCAACATTTCTGCCAGCGCTTCTCTACGGAACACGTAGATCCCCATCGAGGCAATATATGGCATGGAATTAGCCCGCTCGGGATCGAGACCCATGGATTGGGTATCCACCTGCATAGCCTTGAGTTCGTCCCCTTTTGGCTTCTCCTTAAAATCAATCACTCGTCCGGTATCGTCGATTTTCATCAAACCGAACTCGGAAGCTTGGGCCTCAGCCATCGGCACCACCGACAGTGTTACGTCAGCATTGGTTTCGCGGTGGTATTGGATGAATTTGGAATAGTCCATCCGGTAAAGGTGGTCGCCCGACAGAATAATGTACTCTGAGCAGTTCCACGACTCCATCAACCACAGATACTGACGGACAGCATCGGCAGTGCCTTGAAACCAATCAGGGTTTTCAGCTGTTTGCTCGGCGGCCAGTACATCGACAAAGCCATCTGAAAATGGAGAGAATCGGTAGGTATTAACGAGGTGCCTATTCAGAGAGGCGGAATTAAATTGGGTCAGCACGTACATCTTCTGAATTTCAGAATTGATGCAGTTACTAACCGGAATGTCGATCAAGCGGTACTTGCCCGCCAGCGGTACAGCCGGTTTGGCCCGACGTTTGGTTAACGGGTACAGACGCGTTCCTCTGCCTCCTCCCAGAATGATCGCGAGTACGTTGCGCATAATATGGACTTCCTCCAGCGTATTGATGCTCAGCATCCGCCCCCAGCATAGACCCAACTGGTAGCACTTTCGGACGTGTGGAGAACATTCACCAAGCTAGTTTCAGTTTTGGGCGTTAGATGAGATTGCATCATGCAGGGAGATCGATCCCCTGCGCAACGTATCGACGAACGCATCCACAGATGGTTGATTGGGGTCTCTCTCTACACCACTAATTCAATCGAGTGGGAGCACAACTCATTGGCAGAAAGGCATTCCAAACCCCACCCATTTGGCGAGCCGTAGTTTTGAAAGTGGTCTATCCAGTCGAGAAATGCAGTGCCGGGAGGATAGTACGATAACTCTCAAAGTCGAGTCGATTGCATCCGCTGGCAGCAAAGCTGTGAGGAGTTGAGAAAGCAAGCGCTGAAAGCGGCTCATCCGCAAACGCGAGAACGTTTGATGGCGTCCTACAACATCTCGAAAGGGCAGAGTGCGACGCAAGTGGGTCGAGCCACGAACCGTAATCCACAAACGGTGATGGAGTGGGTGCTTCACTATAACAACGGAGGGCTAGCAGCGCTGGAATACCAGCAAACTGGCGGTCGTCTCCCCCTTTGTCCGCCCCTATCGAGCAAACGATAGGGAGGGTGATTCAATTACCCAGCTATAGTCCCGATTTCATGCCGGTTGAGCATTTGTGACAGTGGTTGCGGGAAGACGTCACCGTTCACACCTGTCATCGGACTCGGGCTGAGTTGATTGAACGCGTTTGCCACTTCGAACGACATATCAATGCTGACCCTATCGCGATCGCAGACCGCTTGTGGGTCACGACAAATCTTGCACCTGATGTAGAAAAACTACAGGTCTCTACATAGACGCGGTTGTGGGCTATTGGCAGCGAGACGAGCAACAGCGATAAGCTTTCCGAATCCAACTGTCAACACTGACTCCAGAGCAGGTGGTGTATGCCGATGAATCGGGCATGGATAGTCGGGCGGACCATTACTAGTAGTGAAACGGGAATTTGCGAGCGGGGGTTGGCGGGTAACCCAAAAGTATTGGGATCGCTATTCTTTGCAGGCTGTGACAAACTACCAGTGAATTCCTCACGCTAATTTCACTGCGCCGTGAATCAGATGTTGGTGCCTTCGACACTGTCCGACCTCGTACCGATTAACCAGTAAAGAAGAATCCCCCAAACGCTTTTAAACGCTTCGGGGATTGGGCGACCAATGCTAATAGCTAACTAGATGCCTTGTGATTTAGACGAAGCTTGCTGCTGCCAGAAGTTGTAGGTAGAGGCTAACAAACCGCCCAATAGAATTCCCGAGGCCAGGTAGATTCTCATTCCACCACCACTCGGAGCAACTGGCGTCTCAGCAGGCTCAATTAGATTCGCATTACTAACCGAGGAGCGCTCGGTCACAACCAACCGTTGAAGCAGTTGATTGAGACTTGTCAATTCATCCCTAGATGACTCGATGTTTCGAACCAAGCGTGATTGCTCCTGCTCTAGTGCTGGCAGGTCTCTCAGTCTAGAAGAATAGTTATCCCGGGAAGATTGCAACGCAATCAATCTAGACCGTAAGCCCTGGCGTTCTACTTCTTCACCATTCAGCTCGGCAAGCGATTGCTGTTGCTGCTGGTCCGCCTGGAGAAGCAGTTGATTAGCACTAAGGTCTGCACCATAGGACGACGTAAGCATGTCAAGCCGTGCCCGCAACGACCGAATATTTTCCTGAATCGAAGTAACAACAGGACTGTTTTCACTGTGCAACTTACGCTGGGCGGCCAAGTCATTTTCTGCCTGGGCTAGGTTGGCAATCACAGCTGCAACAGCAGGATCTTGGTTGAGAGAGCGTAGGGTTTGAGCTTCTCGGGTGTTCACGCCAAGAGAACTGACTCGGGTGTCGATCCGTGCACCAAGTTCATCCAAGCGAGACTGGGTGGCCAGAATGTCGCGATCCAAACTAGCAATCGCATCAATGACAAATGTCGAGTATTCGTTCGCGTTAACAAAATTGTTTCGCTCCCTAAACTCTCTCAACTGATTTTCAGAGTTTTCTAACCGCTGCTGAGCAACAGCCAATTGGTTTTCAAGGATGTTCCTGGCCTCACGAGGCTGAGAATTTTTACGCTCCAGATAACCGTTAATGTAAAACTGAGCTAATGTATTTGGAACCTGAGCTGCGACCTCAGGGTCACCCGATGTATACGAAATTTCGATAATGTCAGCCGCACCAACAACGCCGACATCGAGGCCATTACGGAGCGTTCCAGGGGAGATCAGTGCTCCCTCCTCATCACGTAAGTCAAGCTCGTTGATCGTGTCTTCCAAAATGGGACGAGATTGTAACACCTCTAGCTCGGTCAACAGCGGGTTCTGATCTCGTACCAGGGAAGTAATATCACCAACACCTTCCTGCTGACCAGTCAGTTCTGAGACTTCCTCCCTCTCAAACAGTAGCTTCGCCTGCGCTCGATATTCAGGCTCCTGTAGAGCCCCCCAAATAGCAGCAACGGCCAAGGGAACAGCGAAGATACTGAGAGTTGGCAACCAACGCACTCTGCGCGCAGAAGGACCTGATGTGTCAGTTAAGATATCAATCCGTTGGCTGGTCATAGGAACTATCTGCTGGCTTACGTTTTTATTTTCATATCTTTCATATCATAACCTTTAGAGGATACATACCAAGGTGGTTTAAATAGGTCAAAATGAACAGTCAAACTGATGAATCTCGCGCATTTTCCCTATGCTACTGACATTGTTTTATTTCTGAATTGGTCGACAAAACTGCCTCAAAGTTCATTTACTCGAATGTGATATGGCTTGACCCGTTTGAAGCCTTAAGTATATTTATCACCACGTCAACATTGGCCGAACAACAGTCTCCCCCCATGTCCTGTTCCTGTCCAGCACTAGAGTCCAAGTCCATTAGTCCCAAGAAGTTCCAGCAAATCAAAGGGGAGAACTGGCTGAATACGCGCATGCAACAGAAATATGCACTGATTAGTTGGTAAAGATGAGGGGAGTTCGTGGTGTTGGCTTATTCAAAAGTTTGCGGGTGTAGTGAAGCGCACTATATTTCAATTTCTCACCCCTCTGTCGTTGGAATTCACTCGATTGAAGACGATCCATCCCTTGACATATATGGAATCTAGTCAAATCTTTTCACCCGAATAGGTGAGTAGCAGGCTAAGTCCCATCCCCTAGAGAGTCCTTGGCAAAATGTGTTGAGATAACATGATTGGGCTCAATCAAAGGCTGCTGTTGCAATCATACTTTCGATGGGTCGGCGACTAAAGCGGGGCACTAGTCCTACTGCAGGCAGAGACGAGTACAACCATTGGTTGCGGATCGTATAATTAACCTCCGGAAGGCCTTAGCTATGTTGAAGCAGTCTAAGATTGCCTATGCCTGCATGCATGCGTTTGCATTTATGTACTTAAATTTATGTACTTGTATTCAACAACAGTGGCTGGGCAGCGATCGCGAGCGTGCGCTGCAATATTGAGTGTCTCACTGCTTAGGTGACCGAAATTTATGCGAGTGGTGTTTAGCAATGTGGATGGCAGCTTTTGGGATGCTGGAGGAGCAGGGATTGGCGCTGCCCGTCCGGCCCTAGCGGCGATCGAGCGGCGAAACATTCCGTTAGTGTTCGTCAGTCGTCGCACGCGAGCAGAGCTGCTCTCCTTACAGACTCGGTTGGAGTTAAGCCATCCTGCGGCATTTGAGAATGGGGCCGCAGTATTCATGCCTGAAGGATACTTCCCCACTAGCATCTTGGATGAGGGGTGGGAGCTTGATGGTGACTTGTTGGTGCGAGGATTTGGACTGCCATACAATCACCTGCGCAAAGTCTTGCAAGATGTGCGAGTTGAGTTGGGTGCAGATATTGTTGGGTTCGGCGATTGGTCGGAGGGAGAACTAGCTCTAGCGTTAGGCTTGTCTGATGCGGATGCTCGACTGGCACATCAGCGAGAATATAGCGAGGTCTTTACCTTTGCAGGCAGCTCCCAAGAACTGGAACCCGCTATTGCCCGTCATCACCTCCAGGTGTCTCAACTGCAATCATCTAGCCTGCAAGGGCAGTGGTACTTGACAGGCAATACCGATAAAGCAAGTGCGATGCAGCTACTGCTGGATTGCTACATCAATCATGTGGGCCAGGTGGAGTCACTCGGCATCGGAACGGAAGATGCCGATATCGGTTGGTTGCGCTCGATGCAACAAGCTGTTGTCTTGCCAGGTACTGTCTCGGAGGATGCCTGGTGGGATAAGTGCCCGCAGGATTGGGAGCGCTCCCATCTGCCTGGAGCTGAAGGCTGGAACGACGCCGTATTGAGCTGGCTTGAAGCAACAGATTCGTCAGAAGAGTAAGTGAGAGAAATCGGACTCACATTGTACTTATGTTCCATCCGCCAGCGCGACGCTTAATGCCGTAAGGTACAAGGGATACCGTCTCCGACATACACGCGCACCCCTACCACTATGGCTGACGTCAAGATCTTGTTTGCTGCTGCTGAAGCAGCGCCCATTGCAAAAGCTGGAGGGA
Source organism: Synechococcus sp. (assembly GCA_051439425.1). GTDB lineage: Bacteria > Cyanobacteriota > Cyanobacteriia > Thermostichales > PCC-7336 > PCC-7336. The sequence continues at coordinate 19,764 of JBFRWD010000132.1, read as the reverse complement.
TGGCAGATGTCGTGGGATCGCTACCTGCGGTGCTGCGCCAGCGTGGATTCGATGTACGCGTGATTCTGCCATTCTACGGTTTCTTATGGGAGCAAGAGCAGTTTCTCAACTGCATCAAACAGGGCCCCGTTTGGTCGTCCACTGTGATGGAGACCAACTGCAACATTTACGAAAGTGTCTTGCCAGGAACGGATGTCCCTCTTTACTTAGTGGAGCACTATGCCTTTGCCCCCCATCGGATTTACGGGGGAGAAGACGAGCCTTGGCGGTTCACTTTTTTCGCCAACTCAGTAGCCGAATTTGCTTGGAACCATTGGAAACCCAACATCATTCACTGCCATGACTGGCATACGGGCATGGTTCCTGTCTGGATGCGAGATACCTCCGATATCGGCACTGTATTTACCATCCACAATTTGGCCTACCAAGGACCGTGGAAATGGATGCTGGAGCGGATGACGTGGCTGCCCGAAAACTTCCACATGCACAACACTATGGCTGCGGCGATCGGCTATGCCGACCAGGTCACAACCGTGTCGCCTACCTACGCGCGTGAAATTTGCAGTCCGGCCCATGGGGAACACTTGAACGATCTCCTGGCATCCATTGGATTGCGCCTGCATGGCGTCCTGAACGGATTAGATATGGATAGATTTGACCCCAATACCGATACCGTGCTCGAAAAGAACTTTAGCGTCGATCGCTTAGAATTACGCTCTGCCAACAAAATCGCGCTGCAGACTGAAGCGGGGTTAAATCCCAATCCAGACGCCTTCTTGATGGGGATGGTCTCTCGCTTGGTTAACCAGAAAGGGATCGATCTGGTGGTACAAGCCGTCGATCGCTTTTTACCCTACAGCGATGCTCAATTAGTGGTGCTGGGCAGCGGCGATCCTCACTTTGAAGGAAAGCTACAGGAGATGAGCGATCGATGGGGAAATCGGGTGACCTTCTTCTCAAAATTTGACCCCAACCTGGCTCAGCGCATCTATGCCGGAGCAGATGCTTTCTTAATGCCCAGTCGCTTCGAACCCTGCGGTATCAGTCAGATGATCGCATTGCGGTATGGATGTGTTCCCATCGTGCGCCGCACTGGTGGCCTAGTGGATACCGTGTCCCATCACAATCCAGTGGCAGGTGAAGGTACGGGCTACTGTTTCGATCGCTACGAAGGCTTGGATTTCTTTACCGCTATGGTACGAGCTTGGGAGGGATTCCAATATAAGGACGCTTGGCAGGCGTTGCAAAAACGTGGAATGGCGCAAGACTTTAGCTGGACGAGATCGGCTGATGAATACATCAAAATATACGGGTATGTGATGGGGCTCGACCTGCCTGAATTGATGCCTCCTACGACCCCAGTTACCGCCGTCTCTGCCACCTAACCTCAAGGCTCTACATTATCTGCATGAAAAGCAGCATGAAGAAGCAAGTCAGGAGGGGCCAGTATCGATGATTTTGATGTAGGGGTTTTGATGCGACGTCAGTTCAACAGAGCCACTTGATTGGGATATTTGACTCACAGGGCAACACAATTATTAGGGTTGCAGTCCCTTGCTCTCTTCTCCCAATGTGGGAAGAGGATTGGGGATGAGGGTTGCTGAACTCAGGTTGACGTGATTGAGAATATTGGCTCTATTTACCCGTTAGACTGAATCGCGACACGAGTCATTCTGTAGACAATTAGCTCGTCAGGCAGCCAACTCACTATGCATTTCTAGCCCAACGCTCGCACCACGAGCCAAGTTGTGTAAATTGCGTAGAGGGCTACCATGATCAGCCCTTCAGTCCGAGAAATCTTTTTGTTCGTAATGACCAAAGGGAATAGCAACAACGTTGCCATAACCATCCAAGGCAAATCGAACCAAGCCAGCTCGCGGGCGACCTGTAACGGATGAACCAGTCCCGCCACTCCCAAAATGCCCAACAGATTAAAAATATTGCTTCCAAGGGCATTGCCGATCGCCAGATCCCCTTCCCCTTTTACCGCAGCCATTGTTGAGGTCATCAATTCCGGCAGGGATGTCCCCATCGCAACAATAGTCAAACCAATAATGGTCTGGGAAATCCCCAAACCGCTGGCGATCTGAGTTGCCCCCCTAACCACCAATTGCGAGCCACCAATTAGCAGCGCAACCCCCAGAGCTAAGTAGGCGAACGACGTTAGGGTGGCAGCCTCTTTGCCAATGCCTTCGTCGTACTCATCATGAATCCGCTCGGGTTCAGAGCGAGCCGCCCAATAGCTATAGGTAATAAACGCAAATAACCCAATTAGGAGAACGGCAGCCTCCGGTCGGTTGAGTTGGTGACCGACGATCGCCAGCGCCGTTGCCACCGCCGTGACGGAAAACAGAATGGGAAGTTCTCGCGAGAGCAGAGTCATTGAGGTGCGAATCGGTGCAATTGCCGCAGGGATACCGATGGCCATCAGCACATTGAAAATATTGCTGCCCACAACATTGGCGATCGCAATTTCGTCATTCCCTTGCAATCCGGCAACCACACTGACCCCCAATTCTGGGGATGAGGTTCCAAAGGCCACAACAGTTAAGCCAATGATGAGCGGAGGAATCGCCAATTTTCGGGCTAAGCTAGCAGCGCCACGTACTACCCCTTCCCCTCCCAGCACCAGGAGGGTGAAGCCCAACGCTAACCAAATCAGACCCACCAGCGAATCGCCTCAATCATTGTCAAATGCTGTACCAATAAAAAATACCGCCGCAAAGTCACATTGTCAGATGGAATGGATATCTCCCACAAGTGAATTTCTGGCGATCGTTGAGGTGGAAAGGAACAGGAACACCAAAGAACCTTGCTGTTCTGGGGACAATCGGCTCACAACGGAACACGAACTAATTGCCTACAAGCTAGTCTGAATCTCAGATTCAATGCACGAAAGTATCGCGTTTGCGTAGCAAGCTGGCTCGGTAGAGGATCGAGGTACCAAACCCTCAGCATATTAAACCTGTTATTTTCTCTATCCTCCACCCATTTAACGATGGATGTTTAGCAGGCAAACGTGCATTCCATGCCAGGCATTGACTTGACATTCTGCGATCGCGTCGCGAAATCATCAGCTCCTAGATGTATGGTTGAGGGTGCCTTCTATACGCTAAGGACTATGGGTCGCTTGCTCGCTGGGCTCCTCCGGATCTGCATAATCTGCCTAATGGGGCTGGGGCTGGTGGCTTGCGGAGCCAGTGCGCCCCATTCGGTGGTGGACAGCGCCCTGCAATTTGAGATCGCCCATGCCACAGACACGGCTAACACGTTAGTAGGCATCGAGCTGCTGGAAGAGTGGTCGCAGGTGCGATCGGTCAAGGTACGCACTCAACGACCGACAGACTTGCAAGTCGACGGAGAGAGCTATCCAGGTATAGAAGTTAGTGGAACTTACACTCTTGCGATTCGCACCCCCAATCAACGATCTCGATACAAGCGTATAGAGCCCTTTACTCTCACTCTGATACCAGAGATCGAGCCCGAAACGGGACGCGAGCGGTGGCTATTGGCCCAGCCACAACCTAGCGCCACCAATACGTCAATATCAGAATGGACATTGGTAGACTTTTTACCAACACCAGAGCTATCCGAACCACCTCCTGCTCTCTCTCCTACGGATGAACCACCCAATAGCAAGAGCGACGAGTCCGCCATCCGTTCCAACCTCTCCGAGTCATCTCAACTCTCTTCAGGGGAAACATCCGACATTGCTGGAGCGTTTGAACAACTCAGCAAGGAGCAGCCCTGAAATACCCCCTAAGATTTGGTGGCCCTTCAGGTAAGCGCAATAGCGTCCAAGCAGATATCGTCGGCTAAACCTCTTCCATCGCCGGTACCAAGACAAACGGTTGAACAATAGCTGCCATTACCTCCGTCTTGCCCGGGAGGCGGTCTCGCTTGTCTATTTCTTCTTGAGTCGCAACCGACACAAGCCCCTCATCCAGCCAAACCTGCACTTGACTGGTATTGTCTGCTGCCAGTGCTTCGCCGACTTCTATCAAATCAAGTGCACGACTAACCACCACCATCCGGCCTGCAACCGCATGCGATCGCAGCCACGTCCACTCGGCTGGAGCCATCGACTCTTCCAACATCGAACGCACGTCGTTGCTCACGATCAATCCTCAGATTCTTCTGTGTACCCGTGTATGTGTCGGGGTTGACTCGGGCCTTTACAACTCACTCCAACATGGCTAGAGCGGCTTAAGGTTTTCTTACACTAGCACCGCTTCCGATGCCGCTTACGGCTTCAATCAAGCAAACTGCAATATTTGTTGAACTTAGCCTTAAAATAAGTAGAAATTTACCCGAATGAGAAGCCCATGTTGGCTTGTGAGGGATAAAAGCCGTCTGATAGACTGTGGTGGATTTTACGGATTTCACAGTTCCTTAACAGTCTGTGTCCCCCGATCTACCTAATTTGGGCTCTACCCGATTAGGGCTCCGTCCACCAGGAATAGATCGATCTGTCCAGGAAGCGGCGTCTTCACGTGCCATTCCGCCGACCGAGAGCCCCGTATAACCATCAACCTTTTACCAGACTTGACGTCCAACCGAAGGAGACACAATGGCCCGCAACATCGACCGCGTAGTACTGATTGGCGTAGCTGGAGATTCTGGCTGCGGTAAATCCACCTTCCTCCGTCGGTTGAGCGATCTCTTCGGCGAAGAGTTGATCACCACCATTTGCCTGGATGACTACCATTCTTTGGATCGCTATCAGCGCAAAGAGACCGGTATTACAGCGCTCGATCCTCGCGCCAACAATTTTGACTTGATGTACGAGCAAGTCAAAGCCATCAAGTCTGGCGAGAGCATCATGAAGCCCATTTACAATCACGAAACGGGCCTAATCGATCCTCCCGAAAAGGTAGATCCAAACCGCATTGTGGTCATCGAAGGTTTGCACCCCATGTACGACGAGCGGGTACGCGAACTGCTCGACTTCAGCGTCTATCTGGACATCAGCCCCGAGATTAAGGTGGCATGGAAGGTGCAGCGGGACATGGCCGAGCGCGGTCACACCTACGAAGATGTACTTCGCTCCATTGAAGCCCGTCGTCCCGACTTCGAGGCATTTATCGACATTCAGAAGAAGTACGCAGATGTCGTCATTGAAGTGTTGCCCACTGACCTGCTGTCGGAAGTTGATAAAGAGCACAAAACTCTCAAGGTGCGCTTGGTTCAATCCGAAGGGGTTAGCAATTTCGAGCCTGCATACCTCTTCGATGAAGGCTCCACCATTGATTGGATTCCTTGCGGTAAGAAGCTCACCTGCTCTTATCCCGGTATCAAGCTCCATTACGGTCCCACCGAGTACTACGGCAAGGCCGTGTCTTTATTGGAAGTAGACGGCCAGATTGAGAACCTGGAAGAAGTGATCTACTTGGAAAACCACCTCAGCGGTCTGTCCACCAAGCAATACGGTGAATTGACCGAGCTACTGCGCAAGAACCCCGAGTATCCTGGCTCTCGTAACGGTTCTGGCTTATTCCAAGTGATTGTGGGCCTGAAATTGCGCGCTATGTACGAAGCACTGACCTCTGAGGCTCAACTGGCGACAGCGTAGTTTTGATGGCTGTAGGGCCCCGATGGAAATAACCCGCGGCCTGTTATTGACATCGACATTCATGTTTACCCCGAGCGGCGATCGCCACTCGGGGCTTTTTCTGCGTGACTTGCGAATTGAATGGTTGGCACGGTCTCGCCGTTGGGCTGTTCGACATGTTGGCTAACAAACCGCTTGGTTGTTCAAAAGGATACGGCGCAGGCGGTCGATCGCCGCTTGTGCGGTCAACCAGCGCACCCACTCTCGGCCACGCGTTGCCCCAAAGCGATATTCCTGGACGGAGACGGTGCCATCGGGGTGGGCAATGCCGATGTAAACCAAACCCACCGGCTTCTCGTCCGTGCCCCCGTTTGGCCCTGCAATCCCAGTAGCGCTGATGCCCCAATCGCTACCGAGGGCGTTTTTAATACCAATCGCCATTTGGCCGGCCACAGATTCGCTGACGGCTCCGTATTGGATAACGTCAGTTTCCGACACTCCCAGCAACTGCTGTTTGACGCGGTTGTCGTAGGACACCACTGACCCCAAAAAATAGGCAGAACTACCGGGGACTGCACTCAGTTGCTGGCCGATACCGCCCCCAGTGCAGGATTCCGCGATCGCCACCGTTTGGCCAGCTGCGTTTAAAAGGTCTCCAAGTACTGTGGGGAGGGTGTCATCATCGACTCCGTAGTTATCCTGGCCAGCGATCGCCTGAATTTTGGCTGCCACAGGTTCCACTAGCGCTTCTGCCTCCTCAACAGTTGCAGCTTTGGCAGTAATGCGAATACGGACTTCACCCTTGCCCGCGTAAGGAGCCACTGTCGGATTCTCAAGGTCGAACAGGTCGCCAATTTTCTCCGCCAAACCCGATTCGGATACCCCCCAGTGGCGCAACACTTTACTATGGAACACCTGCTGCCCCCAGCCTTGGGATTTGAGGAAGGAAATAGCGGTCTCGGCCCACATGGCGTGCATTTCGCGGGGGACACCGGGGAAGGTCAGCAGAGTAAAGTCGGGAGCGGCTTCCCAAATAATGCCGGGAGCGGTGCCTACAGGATTGGGGAGAATATCGGCCCCATCGGGAATTTGAGCCTGTTGGCGATTGCTGGGACTCATGATGCGACCCCGTTGAGCGAATTTGGCCTCTAAGTCCGCCACAATCTCGAGTTGCTCGATGAGGGGGGTGTCAAAAAAGCTGGCTAGAGCTCGATGAGTGAGGTCGTCGGGGGTGGGGCCAAGCCCTCCGGTGGTGATGACAATACTGCTGCGGGTTTGGGCAAGACGCAGTTGGTCGTGGATGCGATCGATGTTGTCTCCCACAACCGTTTGGATGTGATGCGGAATGCCTAATTCTGCCAGTCGTTGCGCTAAGTATTGGGCATTGCTATTCAGGATTTCTCCCAGCAACAGTTCGGTACCGATACAGAGAATTTCTGCACAAGCCTTGGAGAAACGAACAGAGTCGGACATAAGTTAGGAGGGGAAGGTGTAGCAAGACCGTGGTTTAGCTTAGCTGAATCTCCAACCCGGTTGACACTCCTCCATCCGATGCCTACCAACATCAGTTCAGCAGAAAACCGCCTATAGCTCCGCTATGTCCTTCAATCGGGTACCACACCGACGGCAAAACATGGAGTCAGCCTCGTGAAACGCCAATCCACAGTGGCTACACGGTATTTCGATTGAGGCTTGAGATCGCACCAGCCGCTTAATCAGATCCCCCACTTGCCACGGCACCAGCGCGATTCCGGTCAAAATCATCAGGACCGTTAGCAAGCGACCACCGTCAGACACCGGAGTAACATCGCCGTAGCCCACGGTGGTCATGGTTACGACAGAAAAATAAAAGGCATCCAGAAAGGTACGGAATGTGGTGGGGTTACTGGCGTGCTCGATTTCGTAGATCAGGCCGGCATAGACGAACACGATGGTGAACAGTGTAAAGATGATGCGGGCAATGATGATTTTGTCAGCTCTGATGGGGTTGGTTTCCCGGCGATCAGTTTGGAAATACCGGGCTAGCCGCAAAACCCGGAAGCCTTTCAGCAGCCGTACGAATTTGACCACGCGAATATCGAAGATGCCCAACCACAGCGGCAGAATCGATAGCAGATCGATCGCGGAATACCAATTCAAGACAAAGGTCGATTTAGAGGGGGCGGCTAGCCATCTCAAGCCATATTCAAATGAAAACACCACCAAAATTGCCGTATCGGCCATATCCAGCCAGGCACGCACCGGCGATGAAATAGGGTAGGTTCCCACAACATAAATGGCGCAAAATACAACCACCAATAGGGCCAAGCCAATATTGATCCAGCGGCCAATCGCCCCGTCGAATGGATCGAAGGCGAGCGCCAATCGCTGTTGCCAGGTCATGTCTGGGGTTGTCATTTCCTCCACTTTCATGTTGCTGAATGAGTCTTAGTTCCGCGCATGGTTTCTTGAATTGTGCATGAGATTGTCGCACGGGCCGAAGCGACTCTCAAGTTTGCAGCCTGGACTCTCTTGCGGTGGAGTAGACTCCGGACAGAATCAAAGCCGTTCGATCTCCATCGTATTTTCGCACTGAGTCAACCGTTAAAAGGGCAGCTCGTATTCGTCCTCCTCCATCTCCTCATCCAATTGAACGGCAGGAGTGGGGGCAATCGGTATCTCAGTTGCAGCCACAGGAGTCGCTGGCACGTGCTCGGAGATGGGTTCGGAAACGAGTTGGGGAGCAACAGGGGCAGGAGGCGGTTCCGATGGGGAAGGGGACGGTACCGAAGAGAGGGATGGCGGCGAAGAAGGCAACGCAGATGGGCGAGAATTGTCGAGTGGTTCTGAAGTACCTGACTCCAAGCTTGCTCGTTCTGGGGGGGATGGAGTTTGTGAGCTCTCTTCGCCAGTCGTATCGTCAACAACGCAGCCGCTGAAAAAATCTGCAAGTCGGCTGGTAGCTCGTTCGAGGATATCGGGTTCGTCAACTGGCGATCGTCCGGGCAAAGGTGATGCAGCGCTTGGCACTTCAACGACAGGACTGGTAGTTTCGCTGACTGTTCGAACGGGAGTCTCAGCCGATACGGGTGTGCTTGGAACCGCTCGATCGGCAATCTCGCTAGACCTGGACCCGGCGGTTAGAGAAGAGGTCGTCGAGACAGAGGCCGTCTCTGTAGAAGGCTGAGGCGATGCAGTCTCAGAGACAGAAGAGGGTTTAACCTCTCCCAACACCAGTTCTAATTTGATAGGCCGACCGAGGCGACGGGAAATCAGCGGTTCGAGATCGTCGAACTGGCTGCGAATTCGAGTGGAGAAGGCCCGCATGTTGGGGGCCAGCGCCAAGATAGCTTTAGTGTCGGTTTCTTCCTGAACGCAAACGTGTTGCTTGAGCAACGCGCTTTTGGAAAATGGCAAACTATCCAGCACGGCTAGCCAATGGGCCGCTACTGTATGCCCGGAGGCGATCGCTGCTGGAGACGCCGCTGGTGGTACAACAACTGAGGATTGCGAAACAGGTTGGGCTGCTGGTGCGGGAGTAGAAGCTGCTGGCGTTGCAGTGCGGGGAGGTGATGGGGGTATGGGGGCAGGAGTGGTTGAGGGTTGGGAATCTGGAGATTTGGCCGGCGGGGAGGGCTGAGAAGCGGCGGCGGTTTGAGGAGGTACTGGCGGTACTGGCGGTGCGGTTGACGCCGGGCTTTCAAGTGCCGTCGGTGGGGGTGCAGTCGTCGATTTGGCAGGAGATGCAGCGGGAGTGGTGATGGCCGGAGAGGCGATGGGTTGAGAGGTGATGGATTGAGAGGCGATGGGTTGAGAGGCGATCGCGGCCTCGTCCTGCAATAAGTTGAGAAGAGAGATTTCCAGCCACAATCGAGGTTGGGTGGTGTTCTTCAACAGCGGCTCCACATCAATTAGACAGCGTTGCGCAGTTAGAATATCGGACACGCCATAGTCAGGGGCACGCTCCACCAGCGCTTCCCACGTTGGCTGTGTCAACGCAACCATATCTCGCTGACCGGGAGCCGTTTTTGCCAGCAGCAAATCACGATAAAACCCCGTCAAGTTTTGCAGCAAAATCAGCGGTTCTTTGCCATTGTCCATCAGGTGCCGCAATTGCGTTACCACCTGTTGAGCATCTTTTTGGGCGATCGCATCCAATAACGCCAGTAACTCCCGCTCCGGTACCGCCCCCACAAGGTCCCAGACATTTTCAACCTCAATTTGTCCCGGCAACAGACTGAGCTGGTCGAGCAAACTTTCCGCATCCCGCAAGCCCCCTTGAGCAATCTGGGCAATCAGTTCGAGAGCGGGGGCAGCGATCTCGATTTGCTCCGTTCCGGCGATCGCCTGCAGGTGCTGCACCATCGACTCCAGAGGAATGCGACGGAAGTCGAACCGCTGGCAACGAGAAATAACGGTGGGAAGCACCCGTTGAGGATCGGTTGTAGCCAGCACGAAGACCACTTGGGGGGGTGGCTCCTCCAATGTTTTGAGCAGGGCATTAAACGCAGCTGTCGAGAGCATATGCACCTCGTCCAGCACGTAGACCTTGTAGCGACAGTTCACAGGGGCAAACTGCGATCGCTCGATCAAGTCCCGGATATTGTCAACGCCAGTATTGCTAGCCGCGTCGATTTCAATCACATCTAGTGATGAACCGTTCGTGATTGAGGTGCAAGCATCACACTGATTGCAAGGCTCGGGGGTAGGGCCATCCACGCAGTTGAGGGATTTTGCCAAGATGCGAGCCGAAGAGGTTTTCCCCGTTCCGCGCGGGCCGCAAAACAGATAGGCGGGAGCGATGCGATCGCTGCGAATAGCATTGCTCAAGGTTTGCACCACTGCAGACTGTCCCACCACATCGGCAAACCGTTGGGGACGATATTTGTGATGCAGCGGGATATAAGCCATACACTCCTTTGTCTGCGCTTATCAAGCCCTTGTGTTTGGGTTCTCTATTATGGCTGCTGGATTTCAGAGAAACCGCCAGTTGATGAAAGGTTTAACGAACGCACTTGCATCACCCTGTCTCGTCCAAGCCGAACGACCTTCCCCTTTCGATGAAGGCACGGGCAAGATCCACTAATAAAAATAAAATGGCTACCTCGCTCAAAATGAACTGAGATAGCCAAAGTAGATGCCAAATTGAGAAGAACGTTGGTTTTACTGACCAACAGCATCAGGCAGGAGGGGCAAGCGTCGCCCGAAGCTGGGCAGCTTGATTAAACGACGCTCCTCTGGCGCAGGAGGTAGCACATTAGCAGCCAGTTTTTGAGTTAACCAATCAATATCAGCATGCAGGCGCAGGTTTTCTTCCTGAATGCGAGCAATCCGCTCCTTAATGGGTTTCATGCGATCGTGAAACTTCTTGCGATACAAGTCTGGCAACTCTTGAACCAACTTCTCCAGCAGAACATTTTGCTCGTTCAACTGGTCGATCTCGTTGACGAAATTATTCATTTGCAAATGCAGCTTCTCTTCCCGCAGCTCTAAAATATCGATCTGACCGCGCAGACCGTGCATCTCCGTCTGCATTTCCTGTCGCCGATTGGGCTCGGGCTGCTCGGCAAACTCTTGCATGGCAGCTTGGTGAGCCGTTTCCAGCGATGGTGGCGTAAACGAATGCGTATCGACAACAGCTGGCTCTGCCTGACCCGGCATCTCAGGCTCAACCGTCCCAGAGGAGTCCTCTTCCAAACCATCAGGCATAACAGCATCAGCCAGCTCTAGCTGGAATTCATTCCCAGCAGACACAGCATCTTCAACAATGTCGTCCTGCAAGGCATCGGATAGCAACTCGCTCATCGCCTCCAGCGATTCCGTATAGATGGCCGCCAACTCGTCGTCTGACAGCAAGCTGGGCTGAAAGTCCATCCACTCGGGGTTACCCAAACCCTCTAACTCGCCTGCACAATAATCCTTGACCACAGCAGGTCCGTAGTTAGTGCTCATCGCCGGCTCTGCCATCTCGGGAACTTCGACGCTCTCCCCCTCAACACTCTCCCCCTCAGCACCAGCCAAAGATGCGACATTAAACAGCTCGGACTCCAGTGATTCAAGTTCGGACTCACCGACACCAGAGAGTTCGACTGAGGGATTTAAAGTAGTGTCCAACTGCAGATCGTCCATATCAATCACCTGGCCTTCTATTCGAGAGGTATCTTCAAATGAGCAAGAAACACGAGTGGATGACTCCGCGATCGCCGTTTCATCAGCAACTGGAGCCAATGTCGGAATAGGTTCCCGAACAGGTGAGGTGGGCGAGGCAGGCATATCTATGCGCTGCGGCTCGATAACAGTCCGATCGTCGGTCAAATGACAATCGAAACCAATTGAATTCCCGCCGCTCCCATCCGAAAGATCCAGCCTGGGCTTACCAGACTCAGAATCTGCGGACAACATCTCCAAGGACATCGTTGGTCCTTTGAGAGCGCGGATAGCAGACGGAGAAGCGGAAATACATGAAAGCAAGGATGACGGCGGTTCTTCTAGTTCAAGCTGAGACAACAGATTCCCCTCGAATTCAGAATCACCATTCGAGGCGCTTGCGCCCGAAGACTCAGCTGCATCTGCTGAATCGTCTATCTTGGGGGCAGCATCAACAAGAATTTCGGACGTATTCAAACAACGAGCGGAATCCGAAACACTTTGCTCCAATTGAAATGGGTTAAACAGTCGGGACAGCGGATCGTGGGATCGCTTCATCCCAGAATCCGCTGTCCGCACAGCCGTCTGAGGTAAAGGAACCTCTCCAAATGGCGATCGCCGCTCAAGAGATGGCTCTACCTCAAAACGACTGCTGTCTGCATTCATCACACCAGGGTCCTCAACCAACACTCCTTCCCCAGAACTTCTCGATTGGTTAGACCGAGAGACCGTCTTAACCCCCTCAGCCGCCACATGTAGGGCGCATACGACAATCGCATGGGGCAAACACCACAACTGAGGGAATCAGAAAGGAATTTGATGCAATCCTACACTAGATGTGGTGGCAGGCAGCAATGATGTAAATTTCTTAGTGTTTGGGAATAAAACTTGGCAGAGCTGTGATGGTCGGTGAATTTTAGAGGGAATGCCATGCATAAAATTCAATGACTTCAACCTATTTCACGGCCCAGAAGACCGAACTCTCAGGCATGACTCTGTAGGGTTTTGGAGCTAAACAGTTGAGGGGCTTATCAAAAGAGGGTGAATTGAGGATTTTAATCCTCCGCTCCGTAGCCGCGGAGGAAAGGCCAAGGATTAAGCACGAGCTGAGGATCGTGCTGGATAAGGTAGCTGTTGCGTCTCAAGAAGTCGTGCAGCGCGACCCCCTCAAAGGCAAGAGGCTGTTCTCTCCGCCTTAGGTACTGCTGCCGAATACAGGGATTTGGATTTCATTGTCTTTTGATACGCTTCCATTGCTTCTTGACTGTTGACTGAGTTTGAACAGAACCCAATCAAAGCAACAACCAGCGGGGGGAGAAGTCAGCGGTTGCGGACGTCCTCTCTGCCGAACCCCAGAGATGGCCCACATGCCCCATAAAGACCGGCAGCCAATAGAATAGTAAAGCTCTTTTCGAGAGACTGCCGTGACCGCCTCCAGTCCAACCTTCAGCCCAGACGATTTAAAAGCCGCCGGAATCACCGCTGCCGAATATCAATCCATCGTCGATCGCCTGGGGCGCGATCCGAATCCGAACGAGTTGGCCATGTTTGGTGTGATGTGGTCGGAACACTGTTGCTACAAAAACTCCCGACCGCTGCTGAAGCAATTTCCCACCACCGGACCGAGAATTTTGGTAGGGCCTGGAGAGAATGCTGGTGTTGTCGATTTGGGAGATGGCGATCGGCTGGCCTTCAAAATTGAGTCCCACAATCACCCATCGGCAGTAGAGCCTTTCCAAGGGGCTGCAACTGGTGTGGGAGGCATTCTGCGCGACATCTTCACCATGGGCGCGCGACCTATTGCCGTGCTCAACTCCCTCCGCTTTGGCCCCCTCGACGATCCGCGCAACCGTCGCCTGTTTGCTGGTGTCGTCAGTGGCATCTCCCATTACGGCAACTGCGTCGGCGTTCCAACAGTCGGGGGGGAGGTAGACTTCGAGCCAATTTATTCGGGCAATCCCCTCGTTAATGCCATGGCTCTTGGATTGATGGAAACTGACGAGATCGTGAAATCCGGTGCGGCAGGATTCGGCAATCCAGTCCTGTACGTGGGCTCCACAACCGGACGGGACGGCATGGGAGGCGCTAGTTTTGCCAGTGCCGAACTCACCGACGAATCAGAACAAGACAGACCGGCAGTTCAGGTGGGCGATCCCTTCCTAGAAAAATCGTTAATCGAAGCCTGCTTAGAAGCCTTTCAGACGGGAGCGGTCGTCGCAGCTCAAGATATGGGAGCCGCCGGGATTACCTGCTCCACATCCGAGATGGCCTATAGCGGTGGAGTCGGTATCGAATTCGACCTCGATAAAGTCCCAGTGCGAGAAACCGGGATGCGACCGGATGAGTTTCTTCTGTCCGAATCGCAAGAGCGCATGTTATTCGTCGTAGATCCCGATCGCACCGATGAACTAATCGAAATCTTCCATCGTTGGGACCTACATGCAGTCATTGCTGGCAAGGTGATTGAAGAGCCCGTAGTGCGCATTTTCCAAGACGGAGAGGTAGTAGCTGAAGTCGCTGCATCTGCGTTGGCAGACGATACCCCCATCTACGAGCGGGAGATTATCGAGACCCCCGACTACGCAATCGCTGCCCACCAGTGGACTGCCGATTGCCTACCAACCGCCACTCCCGAAGGCATCGACGGTCGCAGTTGGAATGACGTATTGCTGCAATTGCTGGATGAGCCCGCGATCGCCTCCAAACAGTGGGTGTACCGGCAGTACGATCACCAAGTTCAGAACAATACCGTGTTGGTCCCGGGGGGAGCAGACGCTGCCGTGGTCAGAATCCGTCCCCAAGCCTTCGGCGTTGGCAATGTTGAGGACGTGCCTTTATCAACTAAGGGCGTGGCGGCTGTCGTCGACTGCAAAGGGCGCTACGTTTATCTCGATCCGTATGAGGGAGCCAAAGCCGCTGTGGCAGAAGCTGCTCGCAATCTCAGCTGTGTCGGGGCCGAGCCGTTGGCCGTGACAGACAACCTCAATTTTGGCAGTCCCGAGAAACCTGTAGGCTACTGGCAATTGGCAGAATCATGCCGAGGCATTTCCGATGCTTGCGAAGCATTAGGCACTCCGGTCACCGGTGGTAATGTCTCCCTCTACAACGAGACCATCGATAGCGAGGGCAATCCCTGCTCGATCTATCCCACCCCCGTGATCGGCATGGTGGGCTTGGTGCCAGACGTGCGTCAAGTGTGCGGCCAAGCCTGGACCACGGCAGGAGATGTCATTTATCTCCTCGGCAGCCTTGACTCCCTGACGTTGGGAGGAACCTCTTATATCAGTTGCATTCACTCCACAACCGCTGGGTTACCTCCCCGTATTGATTTAGACCTGGAGGCACGCGTTCAAGCAGCCTGTCGCCATGGAATTCGTCAAGGATGGATTACCTCCGCTCACGACTGCAGCGACGGCGGGCTGGCAATCGCTCTGGCAGAATCTTGCTTAGGGGCCGAACTAGGAGCTGAAATCGATATCTCGGCCGAGGCGCGTATCGATGAACGTCTGTTTGGAGAGGGAGGCGCGCGCATTGTCGTGTCAGTATCTCCAGATAATCAAGCGGCGTTTGAAGACTATCTGCAAGTGCATTTACCCAACAACTGGCAATCCATCGGCCGCGTTTCGGGAGAGCGGCTAGAGATTAGCCTGGTGGGTGATGGGCCTAACCGTCACTCGCTTGTTTCACTACCGGTGGAACAGCTAGCCAGTACATTCAATTCCGCAATTCCCAAGCGGATGAAGGCCTAACTCAACCCTGGAAAATCCGAGGCCTAATTGCAAGACAAAGTGGGCAGGTAGATGTCAACCCCTGCTTCGCGGTCAATTCATAGGTCGCGGTCAATCAAAGCGGAGTTAGAACCCAAAAGAGCTAGATATTGCATTGGCCATACCACTGCGAACATTTCAGCTATGTTCAAGCCTGACTGCGAGCGGATACCTCTGTCCTTACTGAAATGGCGAACACTATACCAACACAATCAGGCACAAGCAGGATCGGACGTTTGAATCGAGGACGTTTGAACTAAGGCCGCTTTAACCAATGTCACACAGTCTTCGATCGCCATCTCTTCTTGCATACAGCGAACAGCAACGGAGTAAGCGTGCTCCTGCTCCTCCAGCAAACTACGTGCCTGTAGCCGTGCCCATCGCTGCATATATCCCGGATCGAGCGATTGCCCGCTGCGGCGCAGCGTTCCCACCAACTGTTGCAACTTCAGCCGATCGTCGCGATCTCCCATTACGCCCCCCATTTGCTGCTGCTCGGCCACACCGCCGGCCATCCACATAATGCTGTAACGTTCTACATCGCGGCGAGTCACAGATCTGTTGGCCAACCAAGCTTGCCAAACCGAATCGTCCAACTGAATGCCTCCATACCCGGGATAGCCTTTGCGAAACGCCTGCCACGGGTCGAGAACGTAATCCAGCACGGGAATATCCAGCCAACAAGCAGCCAGCAGATGCCCGGCTTCGTGATACAGGACTCGCTGATGGCGGGTGGCTGTCCATCCCCACCGCGCTCCCATCAAGCTGGTGAATCGCCCCTGCATCGCAATGCGATCGAAGAACACCGCGCCAAACAATAGACTGATTGCTCCCATCGGTAACCACTCGTTATTGCCCAATACCGGAGACAGCAACGCAAACATCGACAGTCCAAACACAGCGATCGCAAGTCCAGATGGTTCGGAAGTCTTCATACAGTTACAGTGCCTAAAGGGAAATTCAAAGTTGTCACAACCGGTATAAAACGGGAACTAACGGAGAAAAACTAGCGGGTGCCAAGACTGTGACTGCGAACATTTTAAAGGTTTTGTAAGGGATCGGTGGATTCGCGGGTAACCCTATAGGCATAAATTCGTTACCGTACATAGTGATCTTGCATCTTCTTAGACAGGGGTTGTCATGGTTATGTTTTCAACAACACTTGATACGACCCGGAGACCACCTAGCATCTGGAGTCATGTCTCTTTAGAAGATTGGGGGAATTGGCGCTGGCAGCTCAAGCATCGGCTCAACACGCTTGACGACTTGCGCCGCGCTATCCATCTCACCCCTGAAGAGATCCAAGGTCTCAGCGCTCCCGATCGATTCCGAGTTGATATCACTCCGTACTATGCCAGCCTGATCGACCCCGATGACCCCAACTGCCCCGTGCGCCGTCAAGTGATCCCAACCGGACGAGAATTGCAGGCATTCGACGGCATGATGGAGGACAGCTTATCAGAGGACGAACACAGTCCCGTTCCCGGCTTAGTGCACCGCTATCCCAACCGTGTATTAATGCTGCTTACCACTCATTGTGCAAGTTATTGCCGATACTGTACTCGTAGCCGTATGGTAGGCGATTTTAGTAAAACCGCGCAAAAACCAATACTAGAGCAGCAACTGGAATACCTGCGCAATACCCCCCAAATTCGCGACGTGTTGCTGAGTGGGGGCGATCCTCTAACCCTGTCCCCTGCCGTTCTGGAATACACCCTGTTAAGCCTGCGAGACATCGAACACATCGAGATTGTTCGGATTGGGAGCCGCGCCCCTGTCTTCTTGCCACAGTTAGTCACAGACGAGCTGTGCAACATGCTGAAACAGTACCATCCGTTGTGGCTCAATATTCACGTTAATCACCCCAAAGAAATCACCCCTGAACTCAGTCACGCGCTTGCAAAATTAGCTAATGCTGGAATTCCGTTAGGCAATCAGAGCGTATTGCTGGCGGGGATTAATGACACGGTAGAGATTCAACGAGATCTCGTTCACAAACTAGTTCGCAACCGAGTGCGCCCTTACTACCTGTATCAATGCGACCTGGTTAAAGGTGCCGGTCACTTTCGCACAACTGTGGCTAAAGGACTGGAGATTATGGAGGGATTGCGCGGGCACACGAGTGGCTATGCCGTTCCCACCTATGTAATCGATGCGCCGGGTGGTGGCGGAAAAATTCCAGTCAGCCCACAGTACTTAATTAGCCAAGGTAGCGGTCGAGTTGTCCTGAGAAACTACGAAGGATTCATATCGACCTACGAAGAACCCACAGACTACGATCCAACGCTGATTGAAAAAATTCAGCCTAATGCAAAAGGTGATGCTTCGAGTTCTGAATGCGATCGCCAAGCTGGTGTGTCGGGTTTACTCCAAGGAAACGCTCGCACAATTAAACCCGAAGGATTCGATCGCAATCACAAGCGCACGAGCTAGATTTTAGCGGCCAATACAGAATTCATCGGTTCCCTCTCGCAGTTTGGTGGCCCCAAAACGGTTGGAAGACCGGTGGCCTATGGGATGCCGGGAATATTCAATCACAACAGAACTCTCTAGCCTCAGTCACAATGGCTGCAACTGGGAGACTTTCTATACAAGCACTTGAATTACGTCTAACAGGCGATCGATATCCTCTTCAGAGGTGAGGTAATGAACGGAAGCTCTTAAGGACTTGGGCTCCGCCATCGAGCGCACGAAAATTCCACGCTCTTCCAGCGCGAGTTCCAGTTCCTTCGGGTCGCGATCGGCAACGGTAAAAGGAACCAATCCGGTCATCGGACTATGTGGATTGCAGACTTGTACCCCTGAAATCTGCTGCAATCCGGCCCATAGGGTCTGACTGATGTGCACGAGTTGTTGGTAACGTTCGGCAGCCGTACCCAATCGGTCGTGAACCTCGATCGCAGCTTTCAGTCCTAATCTCAGGGGATAGGCCGATGTAGACACTTCAAAGCAATCGGCTCCTTCCTGGGCGTAGGTTTTGCACCACCCCGTGTAGGTGGGACGAATCGCAGCCTGCCCTCGCTCCGACACATACAGCGCTCCTGTGCCCGCAGGTCCGCACAGCCACTTGTGTCCGGAAAACGCATAAAAATCAACCCCCAAATCGGGTAAGTCGAGCGGCATAACACCGGCCGACTGCGCTGCATCCACATGGACGAGAACGTTATGCTCGTGACATAGCGTGGCCATTGATTTGAGGGGCAAGATCGTTCCAGAATTCCAGAGCACGTGACTGATGCAGATCATGCGCGTTGCTGGCTGCAGAGAGTCTGCCAATGTCTGGAGACAATCGGGACTGGTACTTAGCGGGCACAGATCCAGTTCAATGCCAAACCGCGTCTGCAATTCTCGGGCAATTTCCCACACCCCATAATGTTCGGCATCCGACAGCAGCAAGCGATCGCCCGCTCGCCAATCCAGCCCCCACAATGGAATATTCATGCCTGCGATCGTACTTTCGGTTAACGCGATCCGATCGGGAGATGTTTTGAGAAACGTGGCGATAGTCTGCCGTAGGGCATCTTGTTCGGCAAACAACCAGCGAAAAGCAGCCTGAGAAAAGGGGCCCAAGCGATCGCAGGTCTCGTAGGTAGTGGCAATAGCGTCTCGGGCCGGTTGAGCTAACGGTCCTTGGCCACCAAAGTTGAGGTAACTCTTACCAGCAAGAGCGGGAAAATGTTGGCGATGAATGTTGAGGGAAGCAAACGGGAATAGGTTCATACGAGTGTGGTGGTGTGGGAATATAGCGCCAGGAAAACCGCCAGCTATAACTGCATGTGTCTTTGCTTAATAGAGCTGAAGCCGTCTTAACTCTCTTGACCTTATAGAGCTTTGCTCTGCGCAGACGAATCAACCACCTTACTATCCCAACACTGCTTGATATCCAAACACTACTATCTATTGGATAACGACAGTCATCGGCGATCGCGTTCTCGATAATATTGCGATTGCCATTCCAAAAATTAAGACGCCCGTGGGCTATTACCCTGCAGAGGCAGACAGCAGTAATCCTGCCAATCCTCCGCCCGGTACTAACAACCACGTTGGTGCCTTGTATTTGAAGAGGGCTACTAGCGTGACAGCCGCGATCGCTGTGACACCGGTTTGCAACACAAGAGTCGGTTGACTGAGGGCATTTTGTGCAAGCGGAATCGCAGACGCCGCGATCGCCCCAAGAACTGCCGGGGTGACTCCTTGCAAAAACGAGCGCACGCGGGCATTGCGGCGCAGGCGAGCCAACATTGGGGATGCCAGCATAATGAATGCAAATGATGGCAAAAAGATGGCAACAGCAGCCACCAATCCACCCAGCAATCCGGC
>JBFRWD010000131.1:0-6672 GCA_051439425.1 Synechococcus sp. | reverse complement strand
CCCAAATACACTCCCATCCTTCCTGGCCCGGTATTGGACTATATCTACTGCATGTCAATACCATTTCCTGGGCAAGACCCGCATTGTAAGGATTACCCTTAACAGACATCCTAGGAACAACTTAACTGGCTTTGTCAAATTAACTAAGCGAAAAGGCAACAAGCCAGTAACTCCCCCCTAATTAAGCTGCTGCAGATGCAAGGGCGATCTGGTTCCAGGTTTGGAAGCGCGATCGCGGAGTTTTCCGGTAGAACCTCGCCGACATCAAATGCCGTCTTGGACAAAAGTGAGTTCTGATAGGTTTGAAGGCCAATAAAAACCTCTGGCTATGACCTATTGATTTGACGCTGCCCAGAGAAAACGTCTTTGAGCCAGTGCAATGCAGTGAAAGTGCATTGTTCCATACATGCTAGAAGTCAGTCTGCTGTGATCGGGGTCACTGCTAGTTGATGTTCGCTATCACGGCTTCATTTGGAAGTCCGCTGAATACTCATATCAACGAGGCACGGTTTCACAACGACACTACAAACTAGCAGCATCATGAATTTCCAACTTAAGTACCACGGCATCCCTTTCACCTACCAGCCTTCTATGCCTACTGAAGCCGTTAAGGAAGTGCTAAGTATCGGTCTTTCTAGGCCCGAAACAGTTTTAGTATTGGCTGAGTGGTTGAGAACTTACCTAGATACGGAAGTGACTGAAAGTCTTCCAGGCATCTATAAGAATGTGGTGTTGGCAGAACAGGAACAAATTGACTGGTGCTCGCTTGCCGAAGAGTTTATCGACAACGTTTCCTCAGATACTCGCTGCGGTGTAACAGTTGTCGGCGAGACCTGATGGACTTGGGACGTGGGCCTGCTGCTGTTGAAAGATCCACTTGACGATGCCAGAACGAGCCCCCTCTCTTCTATGTCCTAATATGGCCTGGTACAAAATGTCAGTTAACCCCTTCCATAAACCATATAAGGAAGACAGTTATCATAGACAAACATGTCTTTTTGCATTGGGGGACGATGGCTTCTGAAACTGCCCCAAAGAGCTCCTTTGACGTCAGTGACCCAGGTTTGCTGAGAGTCCTTACTCAACTCAACCAGACTTTGGAACGAGATGCCTTATTAGGAGAAACCATTAATTGCCTCAGAACCGGTCTTCAGGTCAATCGCGTAATACTTTATTACTTCTATAAAGAGTGGGAGGGTCGAGTTGCATTCGAGTCGTTTAGTGACGAGCGCTATTCCATCTTGGGTTCGACGGGCCCGGATGAATGTTTTAACGATGAGTATGCTGAGCTATACCTGGCAGGCCGGATCCGCTCGATCTCGGATATTGCTACGGAGCCAATCGCAGACTGTCACAGAGACTTTTTAAAGAACTTGCAAGTACGTGCCAATCTAGTTGCACCGGTCTTGACTGACTCGCGTCTGTGGGGGTTGTTAGTCGCTCATCACTGTCAAGCACCAAAAGACTGGTCGAGCTCGGAAGTCCAAGCAGTGATTGATAGTGCTAATGCTTTAGCCAAGCTGCCGTCTATTGCGCAGAATTAGGCCGCATTCGCGTTTAGCCCAGGAGCTTTCTTGTGGAAGCAGAATAAACAACATGTCAGGAACATCACATCAGCATTAGAACCTTAATTTTTGAGAGTTTTTCCTTTGCCAATCCATGCAGCTCATCAAGCTCCAACCACCCTTCCTTGACTAGCTGAGCAAAAACAAAGAGCAGAACGGAGTAGCGGTAATCGTACTTTCCCTCGACGTCGTGCCGTTTAGTACTCAAGAAATCGTGAAGCTTCCACACATGCTTGAGTTCGTCTACCTCGCTCGCCTCTTCTCGGACTTGCTGTATGAGGGCTGCGATTTCTCGTTCATAGGCTTTATCGAAAGCGGAGCGAGCAAGTTCTTTTTCAGCTTGAGTCCAGTCAGCACTACTATCAGGCATTGATAAGGTTGATAAAATGAAAGCAGTTTACATATCTTCATGGTATCCTACGGCACACCTACTCATGCCCTTTGTTTGCAGTCTTGATGAGCTGCTGGCAATCGATACCAAGGAAGTGTGGGGTAGGTGTGGTGTTCCCAGTGATAGCCGAAGTGATAGCAGGTTATGAAGGAGCACCAAAAGGGAAACGACAAGCTGTGAATGGTGGATCGATTAGGCCCATCTATCGATTTCTTGTCAGGAGTTCCTCGGTGGGGCAAATAAGTTCCAAAGACAAACAGCTGAATGGAGCTCAACACTAGCGGTAACAGCCAAATAAGCAGAAAGTTTACCGGTTGAATGTGAAACAGAACACTAAACGTCACAAACAGTGCTCCGCAGTTGAGTGCAAACCTCACAAAGTCACGCACGGGCAAATAGGCTTGGATAAATTTGAAGTACCAGCATACAGGGTGGTACTGGCCAGCGTGAAAATCAGGGTCACAGTGTTGTGCGGGAAAGCGATGGTGGTTTAAGTGGTTTATACGGCAACGTTCGTAGGGAAGGAAAGCATAGAGCCAAACCGCTAAATGTCCCAACGCAGAGTTGAGCCGGGGATGCCGAGGGGAGAGGCTCAAGTGCATGGAATCGTGGGCAACAATAAACAGTCCTGTGTGGAGAAAAGTTCGAATCCAGACTGCTCCGACTAACGACCACATTGACCAATAATTGAGCGGCAGTCGAAGTAGCTGAACCAAGCTAAATCCCCAAAAGCAGATGATGCTTATCCCAAGCATTATTCCGACCCACACATCATTTGCCCTTAATCGACTTTGCATGTTTAACCGTTTTGCCACTTACCCACGTCAATTCAGCATTAAGGATTGGCCAGATTCCAATGAAGCCGTGCAACGTTTTCTAATTTTAAAAAGCGCCCATCTTTGGCAGGCGCTTTTAAAATTAGAAACAACGTCATTTATAGAAGAGTGTTTACTAGCTCACCAAGTTCAGAAGTTCTTTGGGGGATGCAAGTAGATCAATTGCGACGAAAAAGATCTTATTCTCGGAATTGAGCAAGAAGCGCCAAGCAATATTCATGCCAACATTGGCTCCAAACCAGGGGGTTTGACATTTTCCTGTCACTTTAATCTGGGTAAATCCATCATCCGCAGGTTCAGACACACCTCGTTCCGGTATCAATTTCAAATTCTGACAGTCTTGCTTAAAAAACTGCAGTACTGCATCTTTACCTACAATAGGTCGCTTGAAGGGTGGCTGTAAGGCACCGTCCGGCGTGAATAGTTCGATCAAGGCGTCAAAATCATTGGCATTGAGATTGTTCATGTAATCGAGCACGGTCTGATTCAATATCCCCTCAATACTGACCTCTTCACGCTTTGAGGCTTCTGTAGGAGCAACGACGGGCTCAGAAACTGGAGTGTAATCCGCCATTTTCTTTGGATCGAAGCCTAAATCTACAACTGCGTTGCGCAAAACAGTGATCTGCTGGCCAGCATCCAAACCGCGAATCGTATCCAATACAGCCTTTGCATTGGCCGAAAGTTCGTAACCTTCTGGAATCGGAGCTACTACCCCTTCAGCCATCCATTCGGCCAGTTTGTACCAGAACCCCAATTTAATGTTCTGAGACCAAATTGCGTAGGCACGGCAAATGGGTGTGTCAGCGCGGTTGGCCAAGTCGCACATAACCTGAGTTTGTTCGGCGAACGTCATGCCCCGAATTTCGTTCATGGTTCTCTCTGCCAGCGACATACGGGCTGCTCCTAGGACGGCAGGCGTTATCGACTTGCCCATTTCTAAATAAGCAAACCAGATGAGGGCTAACTGATCCTCAGCACTGAGTTGATTGAATCTAGCAATCGTTGCCGGAACAGCATCTGCAGTTAAAGTTGCTGGGAAAATGCCGCGGGCAGAATCAACGGTATAGGGCATGGTTGTACCTTAATAGCATCAAAATCTGAGCGTTATAAAAGTAGGTGTCGACCGAGGTTGATCCCAATCGAAACCGATCCCAAGCATAGGGTAAAGATAGGCTGCTCAAGCATGACAAAACTTGAACCTCAGATTCCTTTGCGTTGAATTCGTCATTTGAATGACAAAGAGTTATGGCCGATTCAGTCAGCCGATAACCATCGCCCTAGTCCCGCACTGCTATTCAAGTTGGTAATGAAGAAATGGCTTCGACATAGTGTCCCAATGAATTGAAAAGAGCTCCAAAAATTCCAAGCAAATGCTCGTTTCACTACTGCTCGAGCTCGACCCCTACTTTTTTGCAAAGGGCTGATCGCGGTTCGACTCCCTAATACAAACGCCACCGATCGTATTTGGCTGGCATTCTCACCTGGTGACGTGAGGAGCTGGCTCGGAGGTGATTGTTGAGCTAGAGCAACAAGGACGTCGACAGAAAACTAAAATTGACACCAAACTGGGGATGGCAAAAGTTCTCGGCTAATTCAACACAGTTGATGCTTTGCCGAGTGTTTCATTGACCTCACCCTTGGGCGACAGCTGCAAATGGGCTGACTTTTCTGCGTCAGTGAAAATGCCCCTACGAGAATGCCAAACAAACGCCCCCAGACCGACCGCTACATTCGATAAGCAAGCTGCACCAAAAATACCCTGGACACCGAACAACCAACTACCCAGATATGCCAGAGGCACGTAGAGGAACAACATCCGCGAAAGCGTCATCGCTAGTGATGGCAAAGGTTTTCCGAGGGCATTAAAGGTGGAACTAAAAATGAGAACAATCCCCAAGGCACCGTAACTCAGCGGCACAGTCGTCAAGTATGAAGCAGCACCCGCAACAACCGCTGGTTCACTGTCGAACCAAGACGCAATCCCAGGAGCATTAGCCCCGACAACGATCGCAACAAGTACTCCCCAAGCGAGGCAAAAACTGAAACTCAAACGCATTGCCCGGTCGACCCGAGCAAATAGCTTAGCGCCCCAGTTCTGGCCGACAAAAGGACCAATGCTAGCTGAAAGCGCGATCGGAACAATCAAGGCGAACGCCTCTACCCGAGAGGCAATACCAAACCCAGCAACCGCTTCGGGACCATAGCGAGCCATCAGACTGGTGAGTAATCCTAAAGAGATCGGAGCAATGAGATTCGTTGATGCGGCGGGCAAACCGACGGAGAGAATGCTGCCCCAGCATCGCCAAACCTCTTTCAGTTTCGGCAGAGCGAACAACAGTAGGCCCTCCCGATAGTGGAGAAACGCTAAGGAAGCGACGAGAGTAGTGGCGCGCGAAATCACGGTGGCCAGAGCCGCTCCCTTGATGCCAAGGGCAGGCACATCACCCCAACCGAAAATGAATAGAGAGTCCAGCACGATGTTGACTGCAGCAGCGGCAGTCATGATTAGGCTGGGAACGATAGTATTCCCCGATGCTCGAATAGCGCTGTTGCCAACCAAGGGGACGACTAGGAAAATCATTCCCAGATACCAAATGCCCATGTAGTCGCGCACCAAGGGAAGTACCTCGGGCCCAGCCCCCAAGGCCGAGAACAAAGGATCGATGGTGGCCAAGCCGAGGATGGCAACAATGCCGACGATCAAAAGGGACAGCACAAGACTATCGGTAGTCAGCCGCTGAACCCGCGATCGCTCCCCCCGACCGATCGCTCGCGCAATCACCGACGAGGCCCCAGTGCCCAACCCCATTGCTAAACTGCTCAGGACCATAACTACAGGGAAAGTGAAGCTCATAGCTGCCAGCTCGTTAGTTCCCACCTGAGCGACAAAGTAGGTATCGACGAGACTGAAGGCTATAACAGCAAAAACACCCCAGACCATGGGCAGCGTTAGCTTGAGCAACTGCCCCCCAACAGGACCTTGCGTGAGTTTCAGCTTCATAATTTCCAGCTCTTGCCGAGTGTTAGGGGTTGATTGTTGAGGGAATGAACGTCAGTTCGCAGAGTCACGAGAGCGAGATAATTCCCTGCAGGACCAACGAGGCGACGGGGATTAGACGCCTCTTGCCCCCCTTCCCAATGTGGGAGAGGGGTTGGGGATGAGGGCTATCTAACTCAGTTGAATGAGACAAATCGGTCGCTAAGCAGCGGCAAGTGGATCGATGCCCATCTGGCCCACAGCTAGACGCAAAATCGCGATCTGCTGGCCGAATTCAAGCGCCACAATCTTGTTAAAAACAGCTTTAGCGAGGACTGAAAGCTGGTAACCTGCCGGAACCGGTATCACATCTCCAGAGCGCATCCACTCAGCCAGCTGATACCACAACGCCAGTTTATTGTTGCTAGTCAGCAGTCCGTAGGCGCGGGTAAGAGGATTGTTGACCTTACTTACCAAGTCACGCATGAAATGTAGTTGCTCTTCGTGAGACAGAGAAGCAACTTCATAGATAAGTCCACCGGCCAGCTTGATTCGTTCTGTGGCACCGGGGGCTGCGGGAGTGACCAGTCCTCCCATATTTTCGTAGAGGACCCACAACAGTCCTAGTTGATCGTCGACAGATAGCCTCTGGATGGCCTTTACAGACTCGGCAGGAGTTGCATAGCTATTCGAGAGAGAGATTCTGTCAGAGGTAAGAAGCATAAAAATGACTCTCTTTATCCAAGACGCTTACATTACCGAATGTAACGCATATATAAATTTATGTTGCGACACATTGACTATTCTCTGAGAGTAAAGTTCTTATCAGCTTGTTCTGCCAAGCTCGGTAATATCTTCCCTTGATAGCTTTCAGCTAGCTGCTCTTGACCGATCTACATG
>JBFRWD010000130.1:0-18631 GCA_051439425.1 Synechococcus sp. | reverse complement strand
AACAATGCTCACTTTCGTTACTCTCTTAAGAAATAAGAGGAAGGTTCGACAATCTTAGCTTGGGTTGCTGTTTTTGATGGTCTTTACTTGATAAGTTAACCAGAGTAGAAACTCCTTCGTTGAACGCATCTGAAGCTTTTGGCTTCAAATTCAATGTACTCTATTTGGGTCTATAAACTACTATTTGAAACATAACTTTGAACGTGGCGATTGATCGAGGAGACTGGCGAGTTGCGTTGCTAACGTGGGGAAAAGTAGCCGAACCGATAGCCCAATACTTAGCGTCCTTGCTCAGGTTAGCGTTCCTTTGCGATCGGATACCCCACAGGCGACTCCACTGTCCTCCATAGAACCTATGTAAGTGCGGCGCAATTAGCGATATTGTCCGGGCTACCGGGACGTGCAGGACGTTCAGGTGGAATGAGGGGGATCTGTAGGAAGATGCTCCGAAACAGGTTGCGACCTCGGCGTTGCATACTATAGGGCACAGTCATATAAACTCAGCAGCGGAGCCCCCAGTCTATGTAAGGCTTAGGGAATGAGCATAAGTTACAAGCGTCATCGCTTCCCCTCCGAGATCGTCTCTTTTTGCGTTTGGCTGTATTACACGTTCCCTCTGAGCTATCGCGATATCGAGATGTGCTCTATCGCGGGATCGAGGTGACTTACGAAGCGATCCGCTACTGGCGCCGCAAGTTTGCCCAGGTCTACGCCAACCAGTTACCTCGTAGCCACCCTAAGCCAGCTGACAAGTGGCACTTGGACGAAGTCGAGGTGAAAATTTACGGAAAGAAATACTATCTGTGGCGAGCCGCCGATCGGCATGGACAAGTTCTAGACATCTTGATACAGACTCGTCGGAATCAGAGGGTAGCCAACAAATTCTTTCGTAAACTGCTCAAACCACAGGCTGCCCCCCCAGGGTTGTCGTGACAGACAAACTGAGAAACTACGGTGCTGCTATGAAAAAGATATTAAAGGGGGTAGATCGCAGGCAGCACAAGGGCCTCAACAACCGAGCCTAGAATTCCCACCGTCCGACAAGGTTGAGAGAGAAACGGATGGGTCGCTTCAAATCTCCCGGTCAGGCCCAACGGTTTCTCTCTGCATTCGAACCGATACGAGGGCATTTCCATCCCCGTCAGCACAAACTCACAGCAACTGAATATCGAGAAACGATGAGCCAGCGGTTAAAGAGCTGGCAGGAAGTGACCAATGTGAATATCGCTGCCTAAATCAATACGCCAGACTTAATCTGAGAGAAATAGTGTTCTAGCTGGGTGATCTCGCCTTAATTTGACAGTCCCCTCAAAAGAATTTGCAAAACTGCCAGGATAACTGTGGCGAGAGGGAGAATCCCGCTAACCTTCCCCGTGAAATAGCCCACCGGGAAGGTAGGTACCCGCAATATTGAGGCCGCTGGACATAATCGGTCGATTGCCCATGTATGTGCCCACAACCTTGTGGGTGCTGGCCATAACGGGACGATTGTTGCCAAATGTTTCTGCTACTTTTATCGGACCCGCTTCGATCGGGCGGCCGTGTCCGTAAGTAGATGCAACTTTCAGGCCAGTGTCCACGACGGGACGATTGCCCATAAACGTTGACACAATATGCAATCGGGCCGGTGCAATAGGGCGCAACCCCAAGGCTCCTCCGCGATCGTAGGTTGCCAAGCCAGCTTTTGATTCATCTTTGCTAGTCATGGTCGGTACTTCCTCGAAACAAGCAGAATTGAGGGTGAGATTGAACGCGATACCGTTTTCTTCTCTAAAAATCAGCCATGCGAACCACTACAAAAAAGGGGCAATATACTAGTTGAGTTAAGATGAGCCGTCTATGGCTCGAACGTATTGCCTAGATTAATATGGCTTTCAACACCGCTAATACAGCTTTAATTTTATAGCTTCAAAATAACTCAAGAGGACTTTCCTTACAAATAGTTTGAGTGGCAGCCCTGTTGATATCGTCAAGTTGATTGGATTTAGCAAAACTCAGCACTATTTTTTTGTTCAGGCACAAAGTTAACAATCCTATAGCAATCCCAAATAATTGGAGATAAGGCATCGTATCGTCTCATGTGAGGTGTAGCGGGTGTTGTTCTAGCAGTAGCGATACCACTGCGTTAGCTACGCTTCCCCCTGATCTGACTGCGTTCGGACAGCTTGGTCCAAGCTGAAAGGAAAAACCCTATTTGAGGTGCGAATTGATCGATCTGCTAGGAATCACTATTGATGGAGAGAGTTCGAAAGACCTCGATGATGCGGTGTGGGTGGTGGATGAAGGCGAGCAGTTGCGACTGTGGATCTCAATTGCGGCCGTTTCCAATAGTGTGGCCCCTTTCTCCGACCCCATGCAGCACGCATTGGTATGGTTGGAATCTCGCTATCGAGGCAGTCGCTGCACCCAACCGATGCTGTCAGCCGAATTGACCGAAGCGCATTCCCTGCTACCCCTGAAAGAACGACCGGCGATCGCCTTGCAAATTCTGCTGCAACCGGATGGAACCATCTGCGACTATTCGTTTCACCGAGCCCGATTGGCTTCGCAAGCTCGATTCAGCTACGAGCAAGCTGACCGGATTTTGGCCGGTACTGAAACGAGCCAATTTGCCGACCAATTACAGATGCTATCCAAGGCGGCAATGTGGCTCGATCGCGGGCGGCAGGGCATATGGGGTAAGGCCGTTGTAGGCGAATTCCGCAACGATATCGGACAGGTGGTCTCCGGCAGCCATCAACTAATTGCCTCCACCGCGATTGCTTACAACGCACTGGCGGCTAAAACACTCTCCAAAGCCAAGATGCCCGGCATGTATCGAGTGCAGGACGTGCTCAAGGTGGAGGACATCAAAGAGTTGGTTCAGAAGATGGGAGATGACCCGCAGGTGTTGGCACCATTAATTTCCCATTGTTTGCCCAGAGCCGAACACCGACCCAAGGTTGGCCCTCACTGGGCGCTAAAACTGTCGGGCTATGCCCGTACCAGTAGCCCCCTCAGACGGGTGGAAGACTTAATCAATCAGCAGCAGTTGGTGGCTGCCATGGACAGAGGGAAATCGGTCTGGAATCCCCTTATCTTGAAGGGATTGTGCGAGCGGATTGCGGATCGCGTGGTGGCCTACGAAGCGATGCAGCGGGAGAAAACGATCGCCCGCCGCGAGAAGACGTTGCAGACACCAATCGCACTCACTAATCTGACCTCGAACCAGTTTTCAGGGTTGTTGGAACAAGCTGCAGAGTCAGGAGACGCTAGCGTCCCATTGCTAGAGCAATTGCATTGCTGGATGGCCGAAGATAAATTCACCCCCCGTCATGCCGCTGTGGTGATGAATGGAAAATTTGAGGCTGAGGTGAAAGACCGGGTGCTGGGGGCGGTGTTAGAAAATCAGCCCATGTTGAATAGCATTAGCGTTATCAATTCAATGGGGCAATTGGGATTTGGTGAAGCAACCTATCGCTATAGCGGTGAAGGTACTGAATGGCAGTGCCAACTCGTTTGGCAAGAGCATTCTGCTTTTGGACTGGGCCAGAGTAAATCAACTGCTCGCACAATGGCAGCCAACGAGATGATGAAAGTGATTTCAAATACGAGCAACCCTGCTGGTAAATGCTTCTAGGAATCGCTGATAATTATCTATAGATAGAAATTGGTATTACGACTTGCCAACAGCCATGAATATTGGAGATACTGTTATCAATAGTCACAGTTGTATTGTTGAAACATGGCTGAAGCATTAACCGGGAAGAAACTGCAAGATAAAGTGTCCCAAATGAAGGGCGCTAACAAGAAAGATATCGCTAGAGCCTGCGGGTACGTGACCAGCACCAAGAACGGTCAGGAACGAATTAGCCTGATGGCGTTCTATAACGCTCTGCTCGAAGCCGAAGGAATGAACTTTGATGTGGAATCGAAAGGAGGTGGAAGGGGCCGGTCCGCCACCTACCGAGTCTCGGTTCACAAGAACGGCAACCTGTTGATTGGTGCTGCTTACACCAATGAAATGGGATTGGAACCAGGTGATGAATTTGAAATTAAGTTAGGCAAAAAGCAAATTGCACTGACGCGAGTTGACTGAGCAAAATCTAAAGTTGTTTTCGATCTGTGCGATCGCCACTGTGGTGGCATCGTACAGTTTTTTTATGTACGGGTTAGCACTGGCTCGCATAGAACTAGGCACCCATAGCGAAGACTCGCGCACCCTGGTGGGCGAATGAGCCAGTCATGGCAAACTCTGACAAGTCCATTCCTACGGTCATGTTGGAGCCATTAAACGGCGATCGTGCTTCCAAACCTGGAGCTCGATCGCCTTTATATCCGCAGCTGCGCAACAGCAGAGAGGAAATCGCTGGTTTCTGACTCTACTGTCTTGAGATCGGCTTAATGTCACGAAGCTCGTCTTGGACGACCGCCGATCGATAACATCTTGACGAAGTCACCCAAACAGCTATGGCTTGATGGACTTAGAGAACGTTTGCTACCTCCTTGTCCAACTTTTCAGGGCTGTCATTCGAACCATAGCGCTTCACAACCTTGCCAGACTTATCAACCAAAAACTTGGTGAAATTCCACTTGATGGCTTCAGTGCCCAGTAACCCTTTCTGCTCGGACTTGAGGTATTGATACAGAGGATCGGCTTTGCCGCCATTCACATCCACCTTCGAGAACATGGGGAAGGTGACATCGTAAGTGGTAGAGCAAAACTCTTTAATGTCCGTTTCAGTCCCAGGCTCTTGAGAACCAAACTGATTGCAAGGGAAACCCAGAATCTCAAAGCCTTGGTCTTTATACTTGCGGTACAGCGACTCTAGTCCTTTGTACTGAGGGGTGAAGCCGCACTTGCTAGCAACGTTGACGATTAGCAGAGCGCGATCGCGAAACTCGCCCATCGATTTGGATTCGCCATCAATGGTGGTTACGGTGTAGTCGTAAATACTCATGAATACGTTCAGAAACGGCTGTTCATAATTGTTAACATAACACGACTTCCTTGGGGGGATTTTTCACCTCGTTGCCTACTTTTGCCAATAGGTTTTCTCGACTTTGTCAAACTCGCTTCCAGCTCAGACTACCTAGAAAGGCTAACGTGATAAAACCCGTTATCCTCGAAGTTGACGCAGCTGCTATGGATCGAGATGGGCAATTGTTTTATCGCAGCGATAATGGCGTCTGGTTGTGCGATCGCGTCTCTCCCCGATACCGTACCGTTCTAGACGATTGTTTTCCTTAGATTGCCGCCTGCCACCCCAGCTTGGAGACCCCCTGTGCCCCCCAAAGGCTTTCAACCCTCTTCAAAACCATCTACAAACAATTTGGCCCCCTACGTGCGCACGATGCCCGTTGTGATAGAGGCCATGTTGAAATTGGCCAATGTGACATCAAATGATGTGGTGTACGACCTGGGTTGTGGTGATGGACGTATTGTATTAACAGCCGCCGAGCGGTATGGAGCAAAGGGAGTTGGCATCGATATCGATCCCGATTGCATTAGTGTTGCTCGCGATCGCTCAAAATCCATGGGCTTAGAGCAATTGGTTTCATTCAAACAGCAGGACTTACTAACTGCTGACATCTCATTTGCCACTGTGGTCACGCTTTACCTGCTGCCCGATTCAAATCTCAAGCTGAAAGAAAAACTACGCTCGCAACTAGCACCAGGCACTCGCATTCTTAGTCATTCATTTCATATGGGAGATTGGCAACCGGACGCAACTAGCCAAGCTTCCGATGCCATCAATACTTATCCCATCTATCTTTGGAGGCTGTAATCTACATTAGATATTAAAAAAGGAATACCAGCGTTTTTACCTACAGTGAGATTGTTGGCTTTATTCTTAGAAGTAATATTCACGTAAATGCTTGCTAAGACTGAATGCTAACAGCAATCGTTGATCGGAACACGACAGTACTGTGAAGCCCTGAGAGCTATAAAAATTGTGAGTCGAATTTAAATCAAACTGCAGAAATAGCCATACTCGTGAACGATACTTTGTCACAGATATATCGGTTTTTTCCCTGGCCCACGCAGTGTGATATGAGACAGTCGCTCATCAGCAAACTCATCTAAAATCTCCAAAGCGGGAACATTGCAACCTGGATACTACTCATCGTTTACAGATATCTTCTGGATGCTGGATACACATAATAGCCAACAAGAAAGTAACTTTTTTATGAAGATAAGGATTAAACTGTAGTCAAGACACTAGGCATGATAATTGATGATGAACCTCGGGGAATAATGTTAGTACTTAAAGACTAGCACCTTGCATTGACATGTATATCCTAGCCTCCTCTTCAGATTGGCAGCTATTGTGTCCGGAAGATGCCAACTCGATCAAGAAAATACTATATCTAGATGCAGACTGGTACGAGATCCTATCAAACATAGATGACCTCAAAATGGTTCGCAAGCTAGCTAAGAATTACTTTTCGTTCTATTCACAAATAGCCGGTGTCCCCCTCATTATTGAAGAAAATGACCAGTTCAGTGTGTTTATTCGAGCAGCAGGATTTACTCAAGAGACAATCAAGGAACACATTCGTCTGGTCAAGCAGAATATTGCGATATACCGAAACCTAAACAATTGGGATCGGACGATCAAACCACTACTAAGCTACTATCCCTTGCCCAGGCGTAAACAGATAGTGAACTAACCTGTAAGTTCGATAGCCCTCACCAACCTGTTGAATCGAGTGATTTGGTAACCTAGATTTTTCATTTCGAATAAGTACATACTCGAATGAGTCAATGTAGGAGTCCGTCAGCGTAATCGTGCTGCGTAATCGTTTTCTTTCAGGATTGATGTTCCTAGCAACCCAATCATTTTTGTAAACTCCTTTGCATAATTTGTCTATTTTCAAAGCTTGAGAACAGCATGCATATGGGGTTCGATCGCTGCAGCTGCATTAACGGTCTGGCGGGCTGAAGCAGACCCTATTTCTGACTTTAATCGACAGCAAAAAATATAATGAAAATATACGTAGAGGGAAATGAGTTGCAGCCTAAGATCGTTCTATTCGATCGATCAAAATAGAGCGTGACTGGATTGATGAGTAGAAAATATCATGCCGAACCAATCTGCTTGTTCGGCACCTACCACTTGCTCTCGCGTTAACAGCAATGGTCGCAATGTAGTGTTGAGCTGAACCGTGCCCGATGCATGCAAATGACATGCCCCTCCTGGTTTAAATCAAGCTTGATTAATGACACATCATGATCTATTCAAGATAGGTAGATAGCGACACCTCCTGGGGCAAGCTGTCTGTAGCTCGCAGGAGGTCCAGAGATATGAGGCTAAGCGATACGATTCAGGATGAAGAGACCAAGGCGAGTATGGCGGCTGATTGTGCAACGCTTCTTGACGAACAGGTTGCAGCGAAGAGCGGTATTTATGGCATAACGGTCAAGACGGCTTATCGAGCCTTAAAAGGCATTGGCCCAACGTATGTCACTCGCGCACTGCAAAGGCTACTTCCGCAAGCATTGGATGCTCTTCAGCCTCTGTGGGATGCCGGTGTAGAACAAGGTTCGCCGGTAGAATTCCTCACAAGCTGCAAAACTGAAGCAGCAGATGCTCTCTTGACTATGACGGATGGAATAGTCTCCAATTCGAAAAACAAGATTGTTGTAGCGGCATACAAACAGGTTCGCAAGTCTCTGAAGGGAGATGTTGAGGACGCAGTACCCGGCTTTGCGGAGATTATCGGACGCTATTCCTAATGTGCTGACAGTCTTACTTATGGAGAGGTTATTTCTTGGCAAGTTTTGCTGGGTATGTCGCAAAATCTCAATCAGTTACTTTCTAAGCTATGTTGCCTAGAACAACTTCAGTTGTCGCGAATCTGTTGTTTCTTGAGAAGAATTTTTAGAGATAGCCCTTGATTTGTTTTTGCGAGGCGTGATGTTGACATGTGCGACAAACCAAGTGCGAAGCAGCTTAGCCTCATTGAGTCCTAACTCGTCTACATTCAAACCGGATGGAAACAACTCTACCTCAGTAGCTTCTGACCATTTAACGTCGCAGGTGTGGAGCTCTGCCCCAAATGGTTTCAACGATTCAGGAAATGAGGAAAGAAAGGGCAAGACGTTCTTTTGGTTTAGAAGGTTTTGGCGCAAGCATTCCAGTTGCTGGACACGTTGTTGGCGAGCGTGTTTGTAATCCAAAATCGGGGTCGGATAATTCCGTAGCTTCGGAGGAAGCCCCAATTGTTCGGGAGGCAAGTGGGCCACTTCGGGCACCCACCGGTGAATGAAAGTACCTTTTGGATCGCAGCGATCGACGGCCACCTGCTGGGGATTGTAAATCCGGGTCCAAGTTTTGTTGATACAGTGGGTCACCCCCGCTTGCATTGCCCACTGGTAATGGTCGATCGGGCAGTCGCCATCGATGAGGTGCCGCATGAAGTGCAAGGCACCGTAGCGCCAGTCCATACCCATGAGGTTAGTCAGAAAACTGGCATAGATCGCTCGGACGCGAAAATTCATTTGCTTCCAGCCCCCTGTCGCACTTAGGCACCGAGCAGCCGCGTCAATGATGGGAAACCCCGTTTGCCCCTCCTGCCATGCCCGATATAGGCTCTCGCTAAATTGCCACTCTTCTGAGTCGAAAATGTTGTACAGCGATCGCACCTCAAGTTGAGGCAGATATCGGAATCGTTGAGCAAATCCACTTCCCCAGCGCAACCGAGAGATAAATTGTTTGCGACTGCGCTGAATTTTTGGATTTGTACGCTGATTCAGGGTTTGCTGCGCGGTCTGATAGCACTCCCGCGCAGAGATCGTCCCGAATTTAATATAGGGACTGAGGCCGGAAGTGGCTTCAGCTCCTGGATAGGACAATTGCCAGTAATAGCGATCGCACTTCTCGTCCAAAAATTCTTCTAGTAGTTTCCGTGCAGGTTTGCTCCCACCGGCAGGGATAGATTTGCCGTCGTGAACGATCCCCAGCTCGGTAAGTGTGGGAATGGGATTACTACAAACGGCTGATGGTACCTGAACGGCTGATGGCGCGGGGATGAGGGGCTCCTGCATTTGGGAGTACCAGAGATCTCGATAAGTGGGGTATGAAACCAGTTCGGGAGTTGTACCGGGAGGTTCAAACCACCGGATCTTTAGATCCTGATTCGCTAGGGCTCGATTGAGTTTGGCATCTCTTACCCGCCCGTATATCCGTTCGAAATCGATGTAGGAATAAATTCCATCGGCATTGGTTGCTCTGACTAGGTTAGGTAAAACAACCGCAGGATCACCATAGCGGACAATTAATCGACCGCCGAGATCGCTAAGGTCTCGATGAAGCGATCGCAAACAATCCAGCATGAATGCTACACGGACCACTGCAGTTTCGGGATGAAATAGCAGTGAACGATCTAATACAAAGACTGGAATCACAGCTCCCCGCTGAGTAGCGCGAAATAGGGGAGCATGATCGAAAATTCTCAGATCTCGCCGGAACCAGACGACTGTACAACTCATAAAGACGGAAGATGAAGTAATTTTCCAAACAATACTGAAGACACGAATAATAACTTATTTCAAAATATTATTCTTAAATTTTTTCTAATGCATTTTATCAAGCTAACCTTACTGATTCTGTATCATGAACTCACGATCAAAACACATAGAGAGAATCTTTTAACTGAGTTTCTGTCCTTGAAAAATAATGGCTTAGGAAAGTCCAAATATTCATCCGGTGCTATTAGTTAAATCATTCAAAGCATGAAAAGCAGCTGCACTGCCTTTATAAAACTTAACGTAGACGTTATCATAGGAATGCTCAATCAACTAACTTGCATCTCGGTAATTTCGCAATGAACACTCCCGCATCCTTGAGAAGTATCTTCAAATCCAATGTCAGTCCTGGGTTCTGGTCTCAGTGCAGTTGGGCTCTTCTAAGAGCTTGCCTTGGCATCATGATGGTTCACAACGGCATAGATAAGCTGTCCGATATACAAGGATTTTCGACGGCTTACGTCGAAGTGATTGGCTTACCGTTCCCCCTATTTTTCAGTTATGTTGCAGCTTTCACGGAGTTGATTGGGGCACCATTAGTCGCAATTGGGCTCTTGACACGTCCTGCCGCCCTTGGCCTGTTTGGGACGATGTGTGTTGCAATGTATCATCACATCCTGGTATCTGGCTTCAATATTCCTTACCTAGAGTTATCTGCAGTCTATGCATGCAGTTTCCTGTTTTTCGTAATTAATGGTGCTGGCCTGTTTTCCTTCGATGCATTGATACTCTCTAAACTGGATGCAAGTGCATTATCGACAAGAGCAAAACAAATCATGAGACTGGAAACAGCCTTTGCTTCTAAAAGCTCAGAACAAGCTGGCGCTCTATCGAAGTAGTAATGGAGGTCCAGCCCACAGATTGTCGCTTCATCTGTGAGTTGGGCTTTTTTACCGCATCCCTCGAAGGTCTAGATCGTAATATTTAACTAATCTACGGTGCCGTGGTTTGAGATAGCACCCTGTAGCCCTGCTGAAAGTACCCCTAACTCTGAATAGCTTTCATTCCCCGAGATTTCGCCAAATTGCCATCTACTTAAACACAATTTTGATTTTCATCAGTGAAGAGACAGGTGAGTAAGGTGGCAATTAGATAGGCTTTGCCACAATAATTTGAATGAGCTCTCAAATCCACTCAGGCCTCCAAATCGGACAGTTAGTCAAAGTCTGGGTCACAGCGGACGCTGAGGTTTAGTGACCACAAATGCTTCTAAGTAGGTCGTCCTAATGAATGTTGCAAGGGCCTGAGGCCTTGTAAGGGCTGTCAGATTTCTATCTTGCGTTTAATTCGATCGGGCTACTTAAGCAGAGGTCGCCCGTGATAGTGACAGTGGTAAACATCATGCTCAACGTATATATCGAGAAATCATTTCTACCTCTGTAGAGAGGAACAACTGGCATATCCTCGAGTTCCCATCTGTTAGTGGGCGTGCAGCCTAGTGAGCGCTAAATTTGCTCCAAGCTTAACAATGGAACCAGCTCACCCACTGGAAATTCCTTACAAATTGCCCGTTGATTACGCGTTGCGGTCGATCTCCAACGGTCCATTTCTTTCTTGGAAAAATGGCCTTATAACCTTACTAGCTTCTTCGATCTTAAGCGTTTATAACCGTCGAACTGCTCATATAAAGACCGCATGCTTCTCTCTTGTCGCATCTTCAAAAAAAATTTTCAACACCAAATGTTTGGCATCTCCTGCTTGCGGACAGAGCATTAAACGATCTGCTCAATAGAGAGAGCAGATCGGAACTGATGGTGCTTTCTTTTCAAAGTGTGTAAACCTTTCTCGACATACCTCTTGATGTTTTCACGAACTAACGTCAGGGTGAAACAAAAATCAAGACTTAGTTGATGCAATGACACTGATTGTACAGCTTACAGCGTAGCGATTTTTCCCTTCAAATCTTGATATTTAAGCTTCATCTTTAGAGTTCCCCTTTTACTCCGCTCGTTCTATCTGTCTATTCTTCACTTGGAGGGATAGTGCTAAAAAAAGCCTCCGCATACAACGAAGGCAATATAGCAATAGTTTCAAAGGTTGGAGTTGGGTAGATGCTCTTACATCAGACCAATCTGAGACAAGATGCTTTGACCAGTTAAGAGCTCGGTTGCAACACCAATGACAAAGCCCAGCATGGCCAGACGACCGTTCCAAGCTTCTGCGAAACCAGTGAAACCGTAGCGATTATCTTGAGAATCCATGTGAGTTCTCCTGCAAATGCGAGTAATTCATATATCTTCATATTAGTCTCTACGCCAATAATATTCAAGCGAAACTGTTATGGTTATTGCATTATTTTCTGATGAAAATAGCATTGAAAGTCTGACTGTAGTTGCAAGCCAACTAGGGCCCAGTATGTCGGTTCTTTCTTGTGTGATTTTGTGACAAATATATTGCCCTAGATACTACTATATGGATATCCGAAAGTTCTTCATTCCGCTAACATAAATTTGAGCAAAAGCTACTGGGACAGGCGTTTGGCTTGATTTCTCAGTATATTTACAGGGTTTAAAGCTCGTGCTTTCACAAAGCAATTAAGCCAATTGCTAAAATACGCTTCTTTTCAGATTAATATTTCTGGTTTGGCAAAGCCAGCTTACCCAATACGACCAAAACAAACACCACTAGGCAACCTTGTCTCAGCACAGTCTCAAGGTTTGTGGTTGGCATCCGCCAACCTTACCAAAAGTAGATTTCAGTTCAGGTATGAAGAAAGATAATCTTCCCTTCACTTAAGTCATCAATAGTTCTGACTGTTGAAGATGCTTAAAGGCTGACTTTAGGGTATGCCAAACTGAAGCCAGCATCCTTAATCTTCTGATTGCTGACGCGCAAACTAGCGCGGCGGGGGGCATTCAGTTGAGATGTATCCCAAAAAACTCCAGGCAAGCTGTAGCGTGCAAAAACTAGTTCGATCAGTTGTCGGATGGCTAATTGGCTGTCATCAACCAAATTGTAAATTCCTTGAAGTTGATTGGCCCTTGCAAACTCTATCCCAGTAACAATGTCGTCGAGATGAATCCAATTGCTAAAGCGATCGCCTTTTCCAGGCAATGTCATCCCCGAAAGGCCTGCGAACATATTCACCAGTTCCCGACCCGGCCCGTAAATTCCCCCCAGGCGCAGGATACAAGTTCTGCATTGCGTCCCCTGAAGTAACACTTCTTCTGCGGCCTGTAATACCTGACTGCGCTCGTCGTAGGAAACCAGCGAAGTGGATTCATCCACCCAATCTCCCTGGCGATCGCCATAAACAGAGCAACTGCTGAGATAAATTAATTGCTTGACTCTCGATGATTGGTTTGCAGCTTTGACTAAAGTCTTTGCCGTTTCGAGATAGGTCCGAGCGTAAGCATTGCCATCAGCTGCACGAATGCCAGTTGGGGCAACACTCAACACAACAGTGTCTTGGTCCCGAACAACCCTTCGCATGGCTTCAAGGTCGTTGCCCGCGAGAACCTCTACTCGCGAAGTCCTCGATTTAAGTTCTGGGATGCGTAGAGCACTCGTGGTTGTTCCGGTGACAGTGTGTCCCCGCTGTTGCCAAAAATCAGCTAACGACGACCCCACGTATCCACATCCGATAATGGCCACATTTTCATACAGCGGGGAATGTTCGGCTTGTCGACGGATGAGTTGCTGAAGGTATGCCATGTCCAGTTCGGGACTTTGGCTGAAGGAAGAACTGGTATCAATTGGGTGAGTCATGATTGATAGGGCCGTACAGAATCGGAAGGAGAATTTCAGAGTAACTTTGGATAACAGGCCCGGCGTGCAGTTAGCTTGCCGAACGGCTAAAGGAGATATAGGTTGCCGTGAAACTTTGTTGGGCACTTGACGGAGGACTGTGCAGTCGCCAAACGGCGGTAGTCCTCCTCTATTTGGCGTTCCAGTAGATGCTTTACGGTTTGTAGATGCCACTTAGAAAGGTTGTCCCGATGCGATCTTGAACAGTAATGGGGACGAGCATTTTTCCAGTTCCTGGCTCGGGATCGAGGGATATCAAGCCCCCATGACCCCAAGCCATGGCTTTATTAACTAGCGGCAACGCCGACGAGGGCATGAGATTGCTTTGGCAGGACCTGCACCCTGTCATCTTCATCAATATCCAGCATGGCAGTATCGCCCGACCGAATTTGCTCTGCCAGAATGGCCTCCGCCAAAGGATCTTCCAACAATCGAGAGACCGCCCGCCTGAGAGGACGAGCACCGTAGGTGGGGTCGTATCCTTCAGTAACTAGACGGGTGTAAAAAGCCTCGGTGACCTCGATATCAATCTGCCGTTCGGCAAGGCGACTGGAAACCTCCCGCAGCATCAAATCGGCAATGTGCCGTACTTCATCCCGGTTGAGCTGGCGGAAAACAACTATGTCATCCAGCCGGTTGATGAATTCCGGTCGGAAAGCCAGTTGCAATGCCTCTTTGACTTGGGCAGTCGTGCGATTGTATTGAGCTGTCGCTTCATCGCTGTTGAAAATATCGAAACCGAGACCGCTGCCACTTTTTTCAATGGCCTGCGCCCCCAGATTGGAGGTCATCACAATCAAGGTATTTTTGAAGTTGACCACCCGACCTTGGGAATCGGTCAAGCGACCGTCTTCCAATAACTGCAACAGGAGGTTGAACACATCGGGATGGGCCTTTTCAATTTCGTCCAGGAGCAGCAGAGAGTAGGGTTGGCGGCGAACCGCTTCTGTCAGCTGCCCCCCTTCGCCGTAGCCGACATAACCGGGAGGCGAGCCGATTAGTTTGGAGACCGACTGCCGTTCCATGTACTCGGACATATCCAGACGAATCATGGCTTCTTCTGAGCCAAAGACGCTCGCAGCGAGTGCTTTGGTCAGTTCGGTTTTACCCACTCCTGTCGGACCGCAGAACATAAAGCTGGCGATGGGCCGGTTAGGATTTCCCAAGCCAACTCGGGCGCGGCGAATGGCACGGGAAACCGCTTTTACTGCGTCCTCCTGACCGATCAGACGTTCGTGCAAGGTCTCTTCCAGCTTCAACAATCTGATAGATTCCGCCTCAGTCATCTGATTGACCGGAATTCCTGTCCAGGACGCAAGCACCTGAGCAATATCTTCTGCTTCCACAACAATCTGACTACTGTCTCGATCGGCGTTACCCGTCTGTTGAAGTTGATTCTCGAGCTCGATTTCGCGATCGCGCAATTGACTGGCTCGCTCGAAATCTTGAGCTTGTACTGCGTCATTCTTTTCCGCTGCAACTTGACGCAGCTCTTGCTTGAAAGCATGACTGGCAGACTGTTGGCTGTGACGCAAGCGCACTCGCGAACCGGCCTCGTCAATTAGGTCGATTGCCTTATCCGGCAGGTAGCGATCGCTGATGTAGCGAGCGGACAGAGTTGCAGCAGCTTGAAGAGCTTCATCCGCAAAGGCAAGGCAATGGTGCTGTTCGTATTGCGGCCGTACGCCTCGCAGGATTTCAATGGTGTCCTCCACGCTGGGTTCGTCCACCATCACGGGCTGGAAACGACGTTCTAATGCTGCATCTTTTTCGATGTACTGGCGGTACTCGTCTAGAGTCGTGGCTCCAATGCACTGCAACTTTCCTCGGGCAAGTGCGGGTTTGAGAAGGTTTGCTGCATCCATAGCGCCACCTTGAGCCCCAGCTCCGACCAAGGTGTGGATTTCGTCTATGACTAATATGACGTCACCTGACTCCTGCACTTCGCCCATAATTTGCTTTAGACGTCCTTCAAATTCCCCTCGGAACTGAGTGCCTGCTAGCAGAGAGCCGACGTTCAAGCTGACAACTGACTTTCCAATCAGTGCTTGCGGTACATCTTGATTGACGATGCGCTGTGCCAGTCCTTCCGCAAGCGCAGTCTTGCCAACTCCGGGAGGGCCGAGCAGAACGGGATTATTTTTGTTGCGGCGGCCAAGGACTTGAATCACCCGCTCAATTTCTAAAGATCGGCCTACGACCGGATCGATTTTGTTGTCGGCTGCAAGTTGAGTTAGGTCGGTGGAAAACTCCGCTAATGTTTGAGTCCCGGGAGATGCGGCTCCATTGTTGCGCTTGTCTCCTGCTAATACTGCCCGTTTCTCCGCCAATGCCGAGACCGTTTGCTTGCAGATTTTGTCTGGCTCGACACCTAAATTACGAACAATGCTTGCAGCTGAACCATCGGTATCGGTCAGCAAAGCCAATAACAAGTGCTCGGAACCGATAAAGTCGTGCTCCCACTGGCGAGCCTGCTCTATGGCTTGCTCCAAAACATGTCTGATGTTGACAGCAAAGGGAATATCAGCTGGTGAGGAGCCCGACCCTTGTCCAATCGATTCCTCAACTGCCTCTTGTACAACTCGTAGAGTCAGTCCCGAGTCTCTCAAGACTTTTGCGACAACGCTGCCTCCCTGAGCAACGATCCCCACCAACAGGAGTTCCTGACCAACAGAACTTTGTTTTAGAAGACGAGCTTCTTGCTGAGCAATGGCGATTGCCGCAATCGCTTCTCTGTTGAATTTATCGAACATGATTGCTCCTTGCAATTGGCGAAACATCGATGTCGCGTGACCCATAAATGAACGATGGTCAGCGCAGCGATTGCATAGCGAACAGAAACAAATAGCTAAGAGATAGAACTAGTCATTGACTACGATTTCAGACAGCCAACAAGCCAATTTACACTTGTGAACTTTTGTAACTACCGCTATCAATCTATTCGTACTCTCTAGAGAGCTACAGGGTGGAAAACCGAATATTGAATAGGTAGCAGACTGGGAAATCCGACCATGAATTTATACCTATCAACCGAATTTCCTATAAGTTCAGAGCGGGAAAATTTCAAAACCAGAATTGCAACTTGGTCATTTTTCGCTCTAGACTTCTCGAATTGACAAAGCCAATCGGTCAAGATGAAAGACACCATCGGCAATGTATCGGGAAACACTGTTTTTCTAAAGACTTAACCCATCACTAGAATTCACTTCAAGCCGCTAGATATAAGTCTTAGAATGAAGTTTTC
This sequence comes from Synechococcus sp., assembly GCA_051439425.1. Taxonomy (GTDB): domain Bacteria; phylum Cyanobacteriota; class Cyanobacteriia; order Thermostichales; family PCC-7336; genus PCC-7336. The sequence goes on along the minus strand of JBFRWD010000130.1, from coordinate 2,129 downwards.
GAGCTGAATCTGCAATGGCCGGTAAGGCCACGTCAGCCACGAGAGATTCACAGTACTAAAGTCAAGCTTCGAAGTCTCTGCCGGCGTTCATGAGACGAGATACTCTTGAAGTTCTCCATTATTTCGACGTAGTTTTTTGAGGGCTTGTCGTTCAATTTGGCGAACTCGCTCTGCACTGAGATTCAAAACTGAAGCCGCTTTCCGCAAGGTCAGGGATTGTTCTCCATCCATCCCGAATCTTAAAGCCAGAACGTTTTTCTCCTTTGGATCGAGTTCCGACATTAACTGTGTGACGTCTGCTTTAAGACTGCTTTGAATAACGTAGTCTTCAGCCGATGGCCCAGTATCTTCAAGTAACTGCCCTAAGTTCGTTTCTCCATCACCAACCGGGACGTCCAGAGACACAGTACGACGAAAATGTTGGAGACAAGTGCGGACATCTTTGACTTTCAGTTGAGTCTCTTTAGCTAGCTCTTCTACCGATGCAGATCGGCCTAGTTTTTGAGCAAGGGTGCGTTGGACTTTTTTTAGCTTATTAAGCTTCTCGCCAATGTGCACGGGTAAACGCACGGTGCGACTCTTTTGCGAGATCGCACGGGTAATTCCCTGACGAATCCACCAGAAAGCATAAGTGGAAAAGCGATAGCCTTTTCCAGGGTCGAACTTCTCAACGCCCCTTTGCAATCCAATATTTCCTTCTTGAATTAAGTCGAGGAAATCAACATTACGATTCAAGAACTTCTTCGCAACCGATACGACCAAACGTAAATTAGCTTCAACCATTTTGCGCTTGGCTCGCTCGCCCTGGGCGAGCTCCTGCTTCAACTCAACTGTTGAGATACCGGCTTTTTGAGCCCACTCTGTAGAGGTTGGCTCGCGTTCTAACTCATCGCTTAGCTCGGCCTCAATCGCGTTTAACGTCACCAGTCGCTGAACCTGATTGCCGTAGTGAATCTCTTCTTCGTGAGTCAGCAATGGGATGCGACCGATCGCTTGGAGATAATCTCTAACGCTATCTGATTTAGGAGTCTTCATTTCACATGCACGTGGAGAGGATTGATGGTGCAAGTCGCTGGTCGTAACATCACAGCGGCTCGCACAATGAGAAAAACTTTTGATACGTAGGACTGTCAGCCGTTTCAGAAGTCTTTCGCGTGGCAATACATAAAATCTGACTACGAAATCATTATGTAACAATTCTTAAAAACGAATGAACCATTCAAATCAAAACTGTTCAATACCGAAGGGATTTCTTCTGTTCAACTGCCCTTGGTAGATGTCATTGCGCGATATTGAGCACATGTACTCACTCGATTGCTTTGCCTGCCAGTCGTTTGCTCAGCAGGTGAACGGAAGACTTCATTAGAGCATCTCCCATCCTGCGATCGCGGCACTTAGGATAGACCAAGTTCGCTGTTATTCCGTTACCAGCCTTTTTCTCGAACATAACGGTATACATCGGACGAGGAGCTGTAACTGGAGGCTAGTGACTTTACCTAGCAGGTAGGAGTTGCTTTGAGTGTGTATGACAGACAGTGCAAAAGTAGCCGTCCTACTATCTGGTTACGGAGAAGTCGAGGAATACCGGGAGTTTGCAGATTACAATGAGCGGGCACTGCGTCTGCTGGCATCAAAATTTATTAAATTTCCAGAGTTTTCCATCCCCTGGCTGGCGAAGGCATTGGAGTTTACCGATCGCCGCGAGTGGAGCAAGCAAAACAACTATCGTTCTCCCCACAACGAAATTTTCGAAGCTCAGCGGGCCGGACTTGAAACAGCACTGCAGGCGCGATACGGCGATCGGGTGGCGGTGTTCAAGGTCTTTAACTTTTGCGAGCCTTTTCTCCCCCATCAGGTCCTGCAGCAAATTCGCGAGCAGGGATACAACCGCTTACTCATTTATCCGTTGCTGGTGGTAGATTCCATCTATACGAGTGGTCTGGCCCTTCAGCAGATCAACGAAGCATTGGATGGCGAGCACGATTGGATAGAAGACCTGCTTTACTTACCAAGCTTTTTCGACCGCCCCGAATATCATCAGCTCATGGCCCAACACATTGAAGGGCGGCTCCAAGACTTGCAGGGCAACTATGCTCGCTCGCAAATTGGCATCATTTTGCTCAATCACG
>JBFRWD010000129.1:0-7708 GCA_051439425.1 Synechococcus sp. | reverse complement strand
CCATTTCTGCTGCAGCACTGAATCAGTACAGCGACGAATTACAGCAGTGGCAAACTGCTCTGTCTGAGAATGCCGATATTTTGTTCTATGGATGTAACGTTGCTGCTGGCCAAAAGGGAGCAACATTCCTCAATCAGATTGGTGAACTCACAGGTGCTGACATTGCCGCATCTACTGACTTGACCGGAAGCAGCAAGCTGGGTGGCGATTGGCAGCTTGAATATGCCTCTGGAGAGATTGAAACCTCTTCGCCGTTCGCCGATGCGATCAGGCAAAACTATGGTTATGTTCTCCAATCCAGTGGGGCTTCAAATGATTCTGTGTTTGCGGGGCAGGACGGCAAGATTGTCATAGAAGCGGAATCGGCCAAGTTGAACGGGGGATGGGTTCGGACGACAATCGCTAACCGTACAGCAGTACTGTACCGAGGCGAGAATAATTTGAAGACTGCCGACCCCTCGCAACAGCTAGAATACCGGTTTAAAACCGACCGAAGCGGCCGATTTTCTATTGCTCTGCATAGCGCGCGTCAGAACAATCTGATTGAAGAGTTCGAATCCCATCGCGGTAATGACGCTTTTATCAGTATCGTGAATGCTAAAACGGGAAGGCCTGTTCTACCCACCACCAAATTCGCCACCTTCTTCGGGAATTCTAACTTGACGTATAAATGGGGCGGTACCTTTAGCAGAAATCATAACCTCACTCCCGCAGTGGTCAATTTACAGGGGGGGACAGAATATCGGTTTCTACTAACGGGCCGCTCTCGCGGTTATGCGGTCGATCGCATTACGTTGAGCGACGGTCGATCGTTCCGCAGTCTCGATGCTCCTCAGTCTCGACGCGTCCTCTCTGATGGCGGAAATCCCTCTATGGACGACAGTGAGGGGACTACTCCTCCTGATGTCGCTCCCTCTGATGGCGGAAGTCCCTCTATGGACGGCAGTGAGGGGACTACTCCTCCTGATGTCGCTCAATCGGCCCCCACCGCAAAGGATGACTCCTATACCCTTAGAGAAGACTCGCAATTTAAGGGTAATGTCTTTCTAGGATCCGGTACTGATATTGCTGGGGCGGGACGTCTGAGAGTTGTCCAGAATACCGAGCCCTCCAACGGGTCTCTCTCCATCAAAGAAGATGGTAGCTTTACCTACACTCCCCAAGCGAATTTCAACGGCAAAGATACCTTCCGCTACACCGTCCAAAACGGTGATGGCGTAACCGATACTGCTACCGTGACACTCAACGTTCAAGACGTTAACGATCGCCCCACAGCAAAATTTATTCCCCGCCAGCGATCGACCGATGGAAGCAGGGTCAACCTAGATATGTCGGAGTATTTCGGCGATCGGGACGGCAACATTGCGTCATATTCAATTCAAGGGTTGCCCAGAGGTTTATCCATCGATAAAAACGGCATTATCAGTGGAAAGTTGCTTGCGAGAGCATCCAATGGTGATGGCACAAATGACGGCTCTCGTACCTATTCTGTCACCGTCAGGGCGACCGATGATGATGGAGCTAGTGTCAAAAAATCATTCCGATATACTGTGAATAATGTTGACCCACTCGCAGTCAACGATCGATTCTCCACAGGTAAAGGTAAGACAGTACGCGGCAATGTCCTACAAGGTCCTGGAGCCGATCGCGATGGTGGCACCGATGGGGACAAACTGAAAGTTATTGCTCACACTAAACCTGCTAATGGTTCGCTCGTCATCTGGAAAAATGGGGTCTTTCGTTACAGACCAAAAGCCAACTTCACGGGCCAAGATACCTTTACCTATACTGTTGATGATGGAAATGGTGGAACTGACAAAGCTACGGTTACCGTGACCGTTGGTGGAGATGCTCCCGTTGTTCGGCCCCCATCTCCCCAACCAAACCCGGGTTCTTCCTTCCGGATCGAAGCTGAGTCGCTACGCCTTAAAGGCTATCGAGTGGAGTCAAATTCATTTGCGTCCAAAGGCAAGTTGATTAGTCTTAGAGGGGGCAAGGCTAAAGAAACTGGCAGCGCGACTTACGTACATCGGCGTCAGGCTGGTACCTTCGATATCGACCTACGATACTTTGATGAAAATGACGGTGTCTCTACCATGACGGTTAAGCTCAACGGCAAACAGATTGACCGTTGGACTCTAAATGCTCTCACGAATGGTACTAATGTCAGCGCTGGAACCAGTAGGGTTCGCAAGCTGAGAGGGATTACTCTCAAGGCTGGCGATCGCCTAGAAATTGTTGGGGCAGAACGACAGCGCGAGCACGCTCGCCTGGACTACTTGAATTTCAAGCCCGTTGCTTCCAGGTAAGCCTCTCAGCTCTCATTCGAGTTGATGCTGAATCATTTCAAGTCGCCACCTTCGTAGAGACCATTCAGTTTACGCTAGGTGGCGACTTTCGGTATTTATGACGGATAGTAAGAGCGGTTATGGTATTTGCCATTTCAGTTAGGACAGAGGTTCCGACTCTCAACCTAACTAGAGATGCTTATAGAGCTTGGCGGCTCGTTTTAGATTCGTTTCTATAGCCAAAAATTAATCGCCATAAATTTATAAGGTGTGTGAGACGTATAGCTCTCTAAAACACCTCGTTCCTCTATTCTAGGCCTTTCAGAAATAACGAAGGTTTATCCCTTTTCGCGCTCGATTCAAACGAAGAATTGGGGGGGGGGCTTGATATACGAAATCTTGACTAGAGAGCTTCGTACTTATTTGTCCCAAGCAATCGAGCCGGACTCATAAACTTGGCGTAATCTACCTCTTCCCAGATCAATACTGCTTGGCAAAACGATATCGCCAAGCACCGCATAGCTTTCTACTGCCTTCATAAAGCCTATCGATTTTCACCGTAGTGCTACACAAATGTCTGTCAGTGAAGGTTCTTACAGACATTGAAAATATGCTCGAGCATCAAAAAACACTGAGAAATAGTCTCTAATCCCGTATTTATGCTGCCCAGCAGGCTCAAAAATTCACTAACTTCTTCGCTTTAGTCACATCTGTTGACTCGTGAGTTACTTCACGTTATCAATCTCATCGGTGTTTACACGCAAATACGAACTCTGTGTGAAGGATTTCATGTTCAGTTAAGTGTTTTTCCTCCATATAAAGATTCTGTGAAGGGGAAAGTTTAGCTCGTTGAGGGATGGCGAGCAGATGGTTCTCCTGTCTCGCCGGACATGAATGTATACAGGAAACACTCGTCATGAATGCGGACGTTTTTATTCGCGGGCAAGCAAATTCAGCTGGCGCGATCGCTGTCACAGAAGATGATAATCAACTCGGCCAATCTTCTGGCGTAAATTTGTTATTTGTTGATTCGTCCGTCGATAATTTCGATGCTTTAATTGCGCAGGTGAAGCAAGACACTCAAGTGATTGTCTTGAATGGCGAGTCGGATGGAATTACTCAAATTACTGATGCTCTATCCGAATATCAAAATGTCTCTAGCCTGAGCGTGGTGTCGCACGGTCAATCGGGTCAACTGCAACTGGGCTCCTCGACCATCTCTTCGGCTGCGTTGAGTCGCTACCGTGACGAGCTGCAAAGCTGGCAAGGGTCTTTGTCTGACAACGCTGATATTTTGTTCTACGGCTGTAATGTGGCTGCTGGTCACAAGGGTGAGACGTTCCTCAATCAGATTGGTGAACTCACAGGCGCTGACATTGCCGCATCTACTGACTTGACTGGAAGCAGCAAGCTGGGTGGCGATTGGCAGCTAGAGTTTTTAAATGGTCAAATCGAAACCAGCTCTCCCTTCCAAAACTCTGTGGCACAAAACTATGAATCTGTGCTGCAGTCGAGTAAACAGATATTCCAAAATAGTGGCGATACTCTGGATAAACTTACAGTTCAAAGCCACACCAAACATGGTGTCAATGTAGTGAATAATCCCGATGGTTCCGGCAAAGTACTCAGATTTGACTTGCGCAGAACGGATCCACTCGCCAGAAACAAGCACCGTGCTGAGGTTAGACCCAAACCTAATACCCCGATCGAATTTGGCAAGAACTATACCTATTCAGTGCGGCTTTACATTCCTAAGGACTGGAAATCTGACGGCTCGATGGAAGTGGTGTCTCAGTGGCACGGCGTCCCCGATAAGCATTTGGGAGAGAATTTCCGCAACGCTCCTGCCTCGTTTCGCATTTCAGGTAATTCCTTCAGTCTGAGACAGGCTTGGGATGCAGATGCCGTTACTAATACAAAAGACAAATCTAGCTATGGCTCGCGTAAAACAAATCTAGGGCCTTTGACCCGAGGGCAGTGGATTGACTGGACATTTGAAGTGCGATGGAGTCATAAGTCTGACGGTGTTTTTCGGGTGTTTCGCGATGGCGAATTGATGCTCGACAGAACCGGGCCAAATACTTTTAACGACAAAGAACCCCCCTATGCAAAATTTGGCATTTACAAACCTGACTGGACTGCTCGTGCCCACAAATCTTCCACTAGTCGCCGTGTCCTCTATGCAGATGACTACACCATAACCACTGGCCACCAGAGCAAAACCGTTAGCAGCCAGTCTCGCCCAAATGCTAAGGATGATGCCTTTAATCGCCCGTCTTTACCCACTGCCAAGGATGATGCTTTTGTCACCAATGAAGATACTCGCTTGACTGGCAATGTTTTGACGGGTTCGGGGGCAGATGATGCCGGTTCCGGAACCCTAAAAGTTGTGAAGAACTCTAAACCTGGAAACGGTTGGGTGAGATTTCAGGAAGACGGAACCTTCACATATACCCCTCAAGCTAACTTCTTTGGTGACGATACATTCAGCTACACGATCGAGAACAGTCAAGGGTTTACCGATACCGCTACGGTTACCGTCACCGTCAAAGACATCAACGATCGCCCCACTGCCAGCGGCACGATTCCGACCCAGAAGGCCACGGATGGCAGCAGTGTGACTCTCGATGTGTCGTCCTACTTCTCCGATCGTGACGGTACTATCTCGTCCTACACCGTGAATGGACTTCCTGAGGGATTATCGATTAATAACAAAGGCATTATCAGCGGCAAGATTGACTCGAATGCTTCAGATGCTGCCAACACAAACGCTGGTTCGCAGGACTACACTGTCACCATCACGGCTAAAGATGATGATGGTGCCACTGTTCAGCGGTCATTCCAATACGCTATCAGCAACGTTGACCCCGTTGCCAGCAATGATGTTTTCACCACCAATGAAGATACGCCCTTTACCGGCAATGTTCTCAAAGGGAAAGGGGCTGATGTCGACGGAGGGAACGATTCGGACTCCTTAAGTGTCATCTCTTTTAGCGAACCGGCGAATGGCTCCCTCACGATTCAGAAAGATGGCTCTTTTACCTATACGCCTAACGCCAACTTCTCTGGTAAAGACACGTTTACCTACACAATCTCTGATGGTAATGGCGGTGTTGATACAGCCACCGTCACTCTCACGGTGAACGACACTAAGTCCGATCTCGTTGAGCCTACTAAGTCCGCTCCAATTGAGCCTAAGTCCTTCCGCATTGAAGCAGAATCTCTGAAACTCGATACTTATCGGTTGGAGTCGAGGGGCACTGCGTCAGGTGGCAAGCTGATTAGCCTGAGAGGGGGGAAAGGTAAGGAAGTTGGGACGGCGACTTACGTGCATAAAGGAGGATCGGGCACGTTTGATATCGATCTTCGCTACTTCGATGAGAATGATGGATCGTCCAGAATTAAGGTGAAGCTTAATGGCAAGCAGATAGACCAATGGTCTCTCAATGCAAAAACCAAAGGGAGTAATGCTGCAGCTAACACCAGCCGCATTTATACGATTGAGAGCATCACGCTGGCTGATGGCGATCGCCTTGAAATTGAGGGACTTGAAAACAGGCGGGAGCACGTCCGCATCGATTATCTCGATTTCAAATCGGTAGCTCCCCAGCCAACTCCCATTCGAGTGGAGGCTGAAGACTTAGCTGTCAGCACCTTCCGTACCGAAAGTCGAACCTACGCATCTGGCGGCAAAGTGCTGAGCCTGCTGGGCAAGGGAGGTGGAGAAGTTGGGCGAGCGACCTATACTCATTCGGGGGCCGCAGGTACGTATAACTTGAACCTCAGCTATTTTGATGAGAATGATGGAGTCTCCACCATCAAGATCTTGTTGAATGGTAAGCAGATTGATGCTTGGGCTTTAGATGAGAATCCTGACGGTGCTCCGGTTAGTGCCCAGACAGAGCGAATGCGTACCATCAGTGGGCTGAGTCTGAATGAAGGCGATCGGTTAACTATTGTGGGTGCTGAAAATGCTGGCGAACACGTTCGAATTGACTATCTAGAACTCACTCCGGCTCTGCTACAGCCTCTAGCTGCATAGCTTTGTGCTTGCATAAGTTGAGAGTGATGTTGCAATAATCACGACGGGTTAACAGTCTGCCGGGCACCTATCAGCGGGTGCTCGGCTCTATTTTGACAGCGGCCTCATTGCTGATTTCACATATTTATGAACCTTTTGCCTTCTCTTCGCAGTTGCTCGGATATGAAGTTGATGAGAACTACGGTCGTTTGGATGGAACTCAGGTCGTGCACACTCTTGCGATCGCTAAATAAAGCCTTGGAAGAGCGCATTATTCACTCAATGCGGAAGATCGAAGCCACAAGATTCAGCTTATTGTAAGGCTGAATACAGCTTATTCACGTTTGCATTACGCTTGCGCGCAATATAAATACGCATATTAGATTCTACTAAATACGCACGTTTGCATAGTTCATAAATAAACGCCATTGCTTCATACCATCCGAGGAACTCAATCCGTGCTATCCACATTTACTGAACGCTATAAATTGCAAAAATAATTCATCGAGATTCAATGGCGATTATTTGGGCTTACGTGGAAAAAACCATTGCTATGTAAGCATTGTGGGCTGTATTTTCTGCTTTAGAATAAGCAACTGATTTGGCCTGAAAAATTATACAAATTGGTTTCGGGTGACTTGCTGCTTGAGCGTTTATCTCTAGAAGTCCATCCAATTTTCTGGAAATTGTCGATTTTTTGCCCCAGATTCAGTGTTTCCGCAGGCAAATTTTGGTCGATCTAAACAGATGCGATCGAGGATCTACAGGAATAGGCGGTTGTGTTGTGAACGTCAATTCTGGTTGATCGCTCTGATTGTAAAGATTCAATGCGAGCTGCCGTGACGGTCTACGTAGAATTGCCGAATATAAAGATTTTGTGAAGGGGAACAGTTTGAGTGTTGAGAGATGGTGAGCGGGTTGTTCTGTCGCCGTTTCGCCAAGACATGATTCATCACAGGAAAGCACTCGGCATGACACCAGAATTACTGAACGGTAATAGTTCACTTCAGGCAGCTCACCCTCTTGAATCAACCGAGAACAAAACCTCCCCCGGTAACGCATCAGCCGTAAATTTGATGTTTGTCGATTCGGCTGTAGACAATATCGACAGTTTGATTTCGCAGGTAAAGCAAGGCACTCAGGTCGTTGTCTTAGATGGCAAGTCAGACGGAATTGCCCAAATTACCGATGCCCTCTCCGATTATCAAAACGTCTCTAGCGTCAGCGTGGTCTCTCATGGTGAGTCAGGTCAGCTTGAATTAGGTTCGTCCACCATTTCTGCTGCAGCACTGAATCAGTACAGCGACGAATTACAGCAGTGGCAAACTGCTCTGTCTGAGAATGCCGATATTTTGTTCTATGGATGTAACGTTGCTGCTGGCCAAAAGGGAGCAACATT
>JBFRWD010000128.1:0-12540 GCA_051439425.1 Synechococcus sp. | reverse complement strand
CAAATTGGCGGCGACATTGCTTGCAGATGTAGCGCTGCTTGCCATCCTTGTGACCATTCTTGGAGCAATTGCTCGATTCGCATCTAGGGCATTTCATTACTACAGTATGCAACGCCGTTCTCGCAAGCGCTATCCGGATCGATAGCCCCTGACACAAGTATCGATGATTCAATTTTGAGATGCAGCGACGGCCCTCCCCTCTGCAACAGATAACAAAGGATAGATCCGGCCGAGCGGGACTGGAACAGGCTGTCAGGGTAAAAACGCTTAAAAATGAGGAATGATTTTATCCGAATTTTAGCGAACTGTATCGAATTACTCTTGCAGAGCCCGAAAAAAACCTTTTACTGTAGAGAGTAGTTCGATAGACGTCTTGCCTCCAATCAACGGGTTGTTCGTTGGCAATATGCGAAAAGCGGACTAACTTGAACTTGTCCGGCACGTTAACAAAAGTTTGCAATATGGCTTTAACTGCATCCGAACAGAACATGCGGACCGTGTGGAACCCCCTTCGGCAGGCAATTGCTGAAAGTTCGGGTTTTCAGGAATGGCGGCAATCTCAAGAGCTTGAGAACGGAGAGCGCGGCTCCAGCTCTTTGGATAAACTCGTGCACCTTTACCTGAAGGAAACTTTGGCGACTCTTGCCTACTAGTAACGCAGGCTTATTTTACTCTGCCCTAAGCTGTTGGGCTGCAGGTTTAGCTCTCTCTTGGCCTATAGTGTGAGTTCCGTCTGCCTGCTTCCTTTAATTGGGACATATGGGCTTTTGGGTTACGGCTCTGGCTGGTTAGGTTTCTGGGTGTCCAACTGTTCGGTCGTATCAGGTTAGCGTTGCTTAGCCAACCACCTCTTGTCCCCACATCAATATCCAGATCGGTAATGTTAGTAGGAATGCGATCGAGCTTGTGGCAATTGCCGTTACAGAGGCATCTCGGTCAAGACGGTACTCCTCCGCAAGAATTAACGTCGAAAATGCACATGGCATACCCGCCTGCAGGATTAAGACTAAACGTACGGCAGGGGTCAGCGGCATCGTATGCACTAAAAACCCGATCGCCAGTGGCAACGCAATTAACTTAATCGCGATGGCGGGAGCAATGGCGGGTAAATGATTCCAGTGGCGCAATTGAGCCAATCGCATCCCAATAATCACCAGACTGAGCCCAACAATTCCCCAGGCAAAGCTCCCCATCGAGCGTTCGAGCCACAGGGGGAGTGAGACCGGCTTCAGTGCTGCCCCAAGTACAAATCCCCAAAGTGCAGGAGTTCGCAGGAGCCTCAGAGTTAACATCTGCCAGGACAGATGGCGACTGCGCCCGTGGCGGCTGGCCAACCATACCCCCAGCCCGTAGGTCCCCAAGATGGTTCCGGTGAGGTCGTAGAGAAGCGCCCAGCCAAACATGCTGCTGCCAGCAACTGCTAAACAGACCGGATATCCCAGATATCCGGTGTTGCCCATCATGGCAGCCAGCTTGAAGCTACCCCGACTTTCTTGAGACCGTGTTGTCCCTTGTACTCTCAGCAACACACCGGCACCAACCCATCCCACCACCAACGTGGTACCGACAACTACCGGTAACGTGAAATCGATGGGGGGAATCTCTGCCTGACGCATAAACCCCATCAAGCTGAGGGGGACGCCGACCCAAAACATAAAGCGACCCAGAGGTTCCGGGCCGATGTAACGTGACAATTTGGGGGGAATCAGTCGCTGAGCGATCGCTCCGCAAAGAGACACCGTCAACAACAATGCATATAACCGCAAAAGAGTAGCAGCCACGCGTTCAACTCAACCCCATCAGTGAATACCTGCTGGTAAGACGTCGGACTGCCACAACAATGGGGCCACAGATGGCGTAGGGCTGGATAAGTCTATTTGGCTAGGGGACAACTGAGAGCCAGCTAGAGCCGTTGTCAGGTCGTTCAGGCGGAAGGCGGATGAGGACGGAAATGAAATACTGGATCGCAGGGGATTGGTATGTCGCGAATTGGATTGCAGAGGAGTCAACCAAGTACCGAGAGTAGGCATTCTGGCAGACAGTTGCGACCGGAAAATATCCCAAAACACATTCAAGTCGGGTAAGTCTCTCGACACTTGGATATCGGCATTGCCAATCAAAGTTCGCAAATGCCCGACGGCTATGTCTATCCCCCCCAACGCATCGATTAGACCGGAGTCAAAGGCTTGTTCTCCCGTAAACACGCGGCCATCGGCAAACGTGCGCACTCGCGCTTCAGTCATGGCTTCCCGCTTGGCGATCGCAGCTTCATCCAAAACCTTATGGATGTCCGCGCGCAAATTTTGCCGTCCTTGAGCAACAGCCCCAATAAACTGGCCGTAGGAGTTATCAACCAAGTCTTGTAACAACTGCCGTCCGTCTGGGGTTAGCGCTCGGGTGGGGGAAAGCAAATCTTTGTAGGGACCTGTTTTGATGGTTTGGGGATCGACTCCAATATTCTCTAGGAGCTGGGCGGCGTTGAAGCCCTGGATAATAACACCGATGCTACCGATCAAGCTTCCAGGGTTAGCGATAATCTCGTCAGTGGCACTGGCAACGTAGTATCCGCCACTAGCGGCCACATCTGTAACGGTAGCCACAATCGGTTTTTCTTCCCGTACTTTTTCTACTGCCCGATATAATTCCTGACTGGCTCCCACAGTGCCGCCAGGACTGTTGATTTGCAGCACCACGCCTTTAACGCGATCGTTGTCAGCCAATTTGCGCAGACGCTCAGCTAGGGCACTAGCTCCCGTCACTCCCAATGCGTCTCCAGAAATAGCCCCCTGCAGTGCCACAACTACAATGCGATCGCTGGCAACGCGAGAAATAAAATCACCGTTCAAGCTAGGGGGAGAAATACTCTCTTGGGGAGGGGCAACGGCTAAGGGTTGTCGAGCAGCCACAATTGCAGCGAAGAAACACGCAACAATCAGCGTTAGGGCCAGAATCCGATTCGTCTGCATAGTTTGTGAATCTAGGGAATTAGGTTCGCAAGTTAGGTCGATATAGAGATTAAGGACTGGAAAAAGATTAAGAGCTGGATAGAGAGTAGGGACTGATTGAAATAGTGCTCCGGTAGCTACCAGACGATTGAGCAATGACAGAGGCTAGTAACCATCCCTGATGGGGGGGTAACAAAGCAACACTGTTACGGCATATCTGGAATAAATCGGGCGCCACACTTTGCACCGACCCAATCCTAAGCGATATCACCTGCAGACGCTTGCACTCCTTTAGCGAGTAGTGGGCAGCCGGTCAGGACGAGCTTAAGAGATCGCAATTAGCCTGGGGATGTATCAAAAGCAAGGGATAGCATGAACGATAAGAGTAGTCTCGGAAGAGTTTACCGTGGCCCAGAAGCAACAATTTCGCAGTTTTGCCGACATGATCGAGACATCGGAAACTCCCGTCCTCGTCGACTTTTATGCCCACTGGTGCGGTCCTTGCCGAATCATGGCTCAGATCCTCGATATGGTGAAATCGCAAGTAGGGGACAATTTGATGGTGGTGAAAATCGATACTGAAAAATACCCCAAAATCGCATCCCAATGGCAAATTGAGGCATTACCAACAGTCATCCTGTTTAAAAACGGTCAGCCAGCCGATCGCATTGAGGGGGTATTGCAACCTCAAGACTTAGTGGCTCGGCTACAACCTCACTTGCAAGCTCCTGTTGGATAGGAATGTGACGGAAAAAGGGGCTCGCCTGAAAGCTTACTGCAGCATATGTGTTGAGAGATGGCGTCCCTAACGTCAGCCTCACAAACCCCTCCTAAAAATTACCGATTGCGCCGTCACCGCAGAGCTCCGCAGCCTGATAGCATAGCAAAGCTATTCGCTCCCCCACCTTTTATGCAACCCAGGCGCGTCGCGCGAGAACTCGCTCTGCTGGCAATTGGTCAACTGCCATCATCCCCCCAAAAGCTGGCTGCAAAGCAGTTAGAGGATTATATTCTTGCGGCTGTGCGATCGCTGTCGGAAGAAGCCCGAGAGAGTTTGGAGGTTGCTGGAGAGGGGGTCGATCGCAGCGAGCGGCTACTGAACGAATCGCAACTATCGTTACCCGTAGCGCTGGAAGCATCACCGAATCAAGATTCTCCGACCACACGGCGGGAAGCCGAGGGCGAGCGGTTGGAGCTGGCTCGGCTCAAGCAAGTGCGGCAGCAAATTAGCAAGATTGAAACAGCACTCCGATCTGCCGACCCGACCAAAATGTCCGCCAGCGCCATGCTGAGTGAGTTGCTGGGGTTTGCCGGTCAGGTGCGAACGGCGGTTGACTCAGCCACACAATCTGTCGAAGATTTTGACAGCCGATTGCAGTCTGCCCGCACCACAATGGCGGAGTCTGTGAAATTGGCTGGCGCCGCGATCAATCGTGTGGGCTCGGCGATCGCTCTACCCGAATTTGTCCACTTAGCTGGCGACCCCGATGTCCAAGCCTACTCACGCCAACTTTTGACCGGCGTTCACGAGCACAAAAGTACTATTGATGAACGACTGCAAGAGTCGCTGGTGGGTTGGAATCTCAAGCGGATTGGCCGCATCGAACAAAATATTCTTCGGCTTGCGGTCGTTGAAATGGACGTGATCGAAACCGTTCCCGAGAGGGTTGCCATTAACGAAGCGGTAGAGTTGGCTAAAGCTTACGGAAGCGATGAGTCGGCATCATTCGTGAATGGGGTCTTGCGGCGCATTTCCAACTCCTATACCGAGCGCTAATATGGCGTTCGGCAATCCGCTATGGAGGGTTTCCCAAGTAATTTTCCTTGCCAATATGGGATTCTAGCTGTCTCAACCCTCCAGATCTTAGAGCGGATTGCTATAGTCTTGCGTTGATATTGCGTGCCCAAAGAAAACCAGTCTGTTGGCTGCATGGACGCAGCGATTAAGCTAGGTATGATCTAAATCAGCGTTGTTTCCTCCAAAGCGAGCGGTAAAGATTCGGCTTATGGTTGCAACCTCACATGCAGTTAGCTCAATAGCATCAGGCTCAATGGCATCGCCTCAAGCGATTCCCTTGCATTCGAGCCAGAAACAGTTCGACAGGGCTTTTGACCCGCAGCAGCACCCTGAATTCATTCACTTGTGGACGGGGTTCTACTACGGCGAGATGGCGGCGACCGAACTCTCCGATCGCCTGGCCGACATGGCTCCCGATCGCCAGTTACAGCGATTCTCCGCAGAAACCCACCATCATGACGAACAGTGGCACGCAGATGTGTTTCGCTCGCTGGTGAAAGGACTTTCAGGCCATTCCCAGATACCTGCAGCTCCCGATTGGGCGATCGGTATTGTTGAGAAAGTGCGCACCTGCAATAGCTATGTCGAATTGACTATCGGCTCGCTAGTAGTGGAGGCGTCCGCAGTCTTTTTACTTGAGCTACAGAGTGGCTTCTCAGGGGAACTCGGACATACGTTCCGAAAAATGCTGCTGCAGGAAAAAGGTCACGTGGCCTTTGCTACACGCTATTTGCGCCAGCGTTTCCAAACGGGCAACCAGGAGGAAAGACGCGAACTCAGAACCCTGCTGCTCGAAACGTTTCGCTACATGCGCGATCGCATACGTCCGGCATTCGTGGAACTGCATCTCAACCCAGTGTTGCCTTTACTGGGTATCTCCGCGCAGGACTATCGCGATCGGGCCAGAATTGCCAGCCGAGCCGTATTGCGTTCCATCTTGCGCTAATTTTTCCGAGGCTCGCGTTCGTATGAGCTTTTGGGTTAAACCGATAAATATAGCGATCGGCAATCCGTTATGGAGACTTCCCTGACTACTTTTCCTTGAAAATCAAGTATTTTCGCGGTCTTGCCCCTTCAGACCTTACAGCGGATTGCTGTTGTATTTACTCAAGATAGCTTTCAGCTCATTCAACCGCTCTGGATTGACTTTTGAGAGGTCGGTCAAAATTGAGAATTTCAAGGCAGAGTGAGCATCAGATACGAGAGGTTCAGCGGCCAGTCGCCTAACAACGTCCTGCAATACCGTCTGGGCATTGGTCGCATTCTTGCGTAGATTGCCAATCACCATCTCAACGGAGACAGGTTCACGGTCGGTTTGCCAGCAATCGTAGTCAGTCACCAGGGCCAATGATGCGTAAGCAATTTCGGCTTCTCGGGCTAACTTGGCTTCGGTCAAATTGGTCATTCCAACAATGTCAGCATTCCAGCTTTTATACAGCAGCGATTCTGCCAAGGTTGAGAAGGCAGGACCTTCTATGCATACATACGTGCCGCGATCGTGGACGGTAATGTCGGCAGGAGACACGGAACGAGCAGCAGTGGCTAGCAATTGGGCCAACCGATCGCATACTGGATTGGCAAAACTAATATGAGCAACGATGCCATTACCAAAGAAGGTATCAACGCGGTGGCGGGTGCGATCGATGAACTGATGGGGCACCATCATGTCCAACGGAGCGATGTGAGGCTGCAGGGAGCCAACAGCGGAAGCAGAAAGCAGATACTTCACCCCCAGAGTTTTGAGGGCGTAAATATTAGCCCGAAATGGAATTTCAGTGGGTAGTAGGCTGTGGGTACGACCGTGGCGGGCGAGAAAGGCAACGGGAGTACAGTCGAGGCGGCCAATGCGTATAGAGTCCGATGGATTGCCAAATGGAGTAGAAACGTCGATCTCTTCAATGTCTGTCAGTTCGGCCATCTGATAGAGACCGCTCCCACCAACAATCCCGATCTCTACCGGCTCAATCTCCAGGACACTCCCGCTAGCGTCACTTAAATTTGCGCTCAAAATATCACCACTGATTCGCTAACTGTTGTCGATTCGCTGGGCAAATTATGCAGTCGCTTAGGCGATCGACCGTCTGAAATCGAAGTATTTCTTCAGGAAATTCTGTAGCCCCGTATTTTTGGCATAGCTGAGCTTCTTCACTTGCAGCGCCACCTTAGCGTTAATCTCCGACAGCGTGGGATAGACGTGAATCATGCCGCTGACTTTATTGATATCCAGCCCCCAGGTAATAGCCATTACGTATTCGTGAATCAACTCGCCAGCCGATTTCCCGACGATATGCGCTCCCAAGATTTTTCCTTTCGGAGTACAGATCACTTTGGCAAATCCGTAGCCAGCACCTTCTGCTAAGGCGCGATCGACATCTGCATACTTGTGGGTTACCACGATAATGTCATCGCCATATTTCTGACGCGCTTCATCCTCTGTCAAGCCCACTCGTGCCAGCTCGGGATCGGTAAACGTTGCCCACGGAACCACAGAGTAGGTCGCTTTGAACGCTTTTAAGGGTAGAAACAGGCTGAAGGGGCGGGCCAAAATGTTGGTAATCACAACGCTGGCTTCGTAGGCAGCCATGTGAGTGAACTGATAGCCACCAATAACATCGCCACATGCATAGATCTTCGGATTGGTGGTTTGCAGCTGTTCATTCACTGCAATCCCCTGCTTACCGACTTGCACTCCTGCTGCCTCCAAATTTAGGCCACTGACATTTGGTTTGCGCCCCGCAGATACCAAAATCTCGTCTGTTTCGATTCGATGTTCACCTGCGTAGACAATCTTCTTGCCATTGTGAACTTCAACCCGTTCTAAGCGCGAACGACTCAAGATGTTGATGCCTTCGTTGATCATCCGATCTTGAACCACCTGGGCCAGCTCGGGATCTTCTTTAGTCATAATCACGTCCCGACTTGAGAGGATTGTGACATCCGAGCCCAGACGGGAGAACGACTGACCCAATTCGCAACCAATCGGCCCAGCCCCCACAATCACCAATGAATCGGGACGGCTGGCCAAGGAAAACACTTCAATATTGGTGAGATAACCGGCCTCTTCTAAGCCAGGCACGGGAGGAGCGACAGGGTGCGACCCGGTCGAAATTACGAACGTGCGGGACTTTAATTCCCGTCCGTTCACAACAAAAGTGTCCTTATCTTTAAAATTGCCACTACCGTAGATAACCTCAACCCCCAAACTCTCGAACCGTTCGGTGGAGTCGTGTACGGCGATCGTCTTGATTACGCTCTGAACGTGACCAGTGGCGCGAGCAAATTCGATGTGAGGTTCGGAGGTCTTGACTTCTACCAAGTCACCCGTTTTGACTGAATGAGCGACTTCCCCCGCGTGGATGAGAGACTTGCTGGGAACGCAACCGTAGTACAAACAATCGCCCCCCAAACGGTCGTGCTCCTTTTCAACAAGCGCAACCTTGGCTTTAAGCTGGGCTGCAGCGCTTGCGACAACCAGACCACCTGAACCGCCACCAATAATCACGATGTCGTAATCAATTGCCACAATCCACCATCCTTGTTGAAGTCGCCGTGTTCCAATCTGTACCGGCTTGCCGATATTGAAGACATCCTATGAGTGATGTTCGAACCGGATATGAGTATTGAGTTAAAAAGCCATAGGGAAATTCATGGTTTTAATTGATTTTCTGAAATTACTCCAATCTGCTGAGATGGCTGTTGGGAACGAGAGGCATAACAGCAGTCTTGTATGACGGGCGATCGTGAAGCACAATAGCAGGGCACTTTTTAGCAATTGGCGCCATGGCTCGGCTAGCACTCCTCAGCGTTTCCAATAAAACCGGCATTGTCGAATTGGCAAAGGCGCTGGTAGAAACTCATGGATTTGACATTATTAGTAGTGGCGGAACTGCCAAGACATTGATGGATGCTGGCATTCCCGTTACCAAGGTGTCGGCCCATACCGGCGCACCAGAAATCTTAGGCGGACGGGTGAAGACGCTGCACCCCCGCGTTCACGGCGGGATACTCGGTCGACCTTCCCTTGAAAGCGATCGCGCTGATTTAGACGCCGAAAATATTCCCCCCATCGAACTGGTTGCCTGCAATCTCTATCCATTTGAACAAACTGTGGCTAGAGACGACGTCACCTTGCCAGAGGCAATCGAAAAAATAGACATCGGTGGCCCCACCCTAGTGCGAGCTGCGGCCAAAAACTTCGCACATGTCACCATCCTGACCAGCCCCGAACAATACGATGGCTACTTAGCAGAAATTTCAGCCAATGGCAGTGCCAGCGAATCCTTCCGTTTCCAATGCTCCCGCGCAGCCTTCGATCGCGTCCTCAGCTACGATTGCGCAATATCGACCTACTTGGCCACTCAAGCCGTCGGCAACACAGAGCCTCAAGCCGCCCCCTTACTGATTCAAGCCGTTCCCCAACAAGCTTTGCGTTACGGCGAAAATCCTCAGCAGCAGGCGATTTGGTATCGCGATGCTGCCAGCTCTGGCGGATGGCAATCAGCAGAGAAATTGCAGGGTAAGGATCTGAGCTACAACAACTTAGTGGATTTGGAAGCCGCTCGGGCAATCGCGGCCGAGTTTGAGACCGATCCCAAAGCTTGCGTAGCCATCCTGAAGCACACAAATCCCTGCGGTATGGCCTTGGGAGACAACTTGGAAGAGACCTATCGCGCAGCTTTAGCAGGCGATCCCGTCTCGGCGTTCGGAGGGATTGTGGCGATGAACCGCCCGATTGATGCGAGCACCGCTACTGCGTTGACCGAGATCTTTTTGGAGTGCGTGGTGGCACCAAGCTGCGATGCCGATGCAGCAAAGATATTGGCAGGTAAGAAAAACCTGCGAGTTTTGGTATTGCCGGAACTGACAAGCGGCCCAGAGAAGACGGTGAAGGCGATCTCAGGTGGATATTTGGTTCAGGATGCTGACTCAAAACCAGCCGATCCAGACACTTGGCAGGTGGTGACCGAGGCGCAGCCCTCAGAGACACAAATGAGCGATCTAGCGTTTGCTTGGAAGGTATGCAAATTTGTAAAGTCGAACGCGATCGTTGTGGTGAAGGATGGTCGAACGCTGGGCATTGGTGCCGGTCAGATGAACCGTGTTGGGGCGGCCAAGATTGCCCTGGAACAGGCAGGAGATGCCGTGCAAGGAGCTGTGCTTGCCAGCGATGGGTTCTTCCCATTCGGCGATAGCGTTACCAATGCTGCTGCTGCTGGAATCGCTGCTGTAATTCAGCCTGGAGGAAGCATTCGGGATAGCGAGTCCGTAGATGCCGCCAATGCCGCGGGAATTCCCATGGTCTGTACTGGAATTCGGCACTTCTTGCACTAATTGAAGCCGACCCAAGAATTCGGTACGCGATATTAGTACTTCGTAACCAATAAATAAGCGGGTTGGACAGCCAACCCGCGGAGATTCATCGTTAAACAAACAATAGAAAGGCTTGGCTTGTAATGATTAGACAGCGATCGCCTCGGTGGATTCGCGATCGGCAGAAAGCACAACAGGAGCCTCCCCATATACTTCAGCACTGTTATTGGGGCTTTCCTGCAGCAAGATTTTGTCTAGCTTGATCCCTAGTTCGCGAATAGGAGCTGTTAACAACTGACGGATGTAGAGGGCTATATTTTCAGCCGTAGGAACAACATCGGCAAAGTATGGGACATCCTTGTTAAGGAAGGTATGGTCAAACGGCTTCACTACATGGACATCAATCGCCTCTTGTAGCTTCACCAGGTCGACAATCATCCCTGTCCGCTCATCCATGTCACCTACAACCGTGACTTCAAGGAAATAGTTGTGTCCGTGACCATTCGTGCGAGCGCACAAACCATAAATCTGTGAGTTTTCTTCGAATGACAATTCAGGCAGGGCCAGACGGTGGGCAGCACTGAAATGAGTTTTGATAGTTAGTCGAGATTCCATGCCATTTCCTCTATATTCGGCCCACAATTCTGGATCTTCATTGACGCGCACCGACACTACCGGCAAGGCATCGGCAATCCGCAACCAAATGGCACGTGCGATGCATTCGGTCGTGGGTAGAGTGCGCTCGAACTCCGGCCAAGCCTGATTCAAGTACGAGAAGTTCAGGGGCTCAATCACCCGAGACTTCAAGACTTTCTTTACATCCGACAGGTTAAGCACCATGCCATAGTCATCAACATCCCCCCGCATCCCCACATACAACTCGTAGTTATGCCCATGGCCGGGAAAATTCGATGCCAATCCAAATTGCTCGGCATTGTCTTCCGGACTCAGCTCGGGCAGCCAGTAGCGATGACTGGCTGCAAATTGAGCGCGGCGGTAAATGACACAATCCATATGGATACAAAGATTTGTAAATCTTCCTCAGTGTAAATCACAGATCGAGAAACTGGCCAATGCATCGGCTAGGGTGACAGATTCAATACAGGACACATAAATTAAGAAAATATTAAGTACAGGATATATTTCGTTTCAATCACTTGTTTCCCGTCATGCAATCTGTCCATTCTCACGATTCAATGATTAAATAGTCAGATATTTAAGGTCAATCAGTGTAAAAGACTATTGTCTTTGGCCTCGAGTAACTTACAACACCAGTGAAATCTCTAAGTACTTGACCGTACGGGAGGGGAAACTTGAAGAGGACGATTGAGGGGGCTAAGCATTTGAGCGGATACCGACCTGGCAGTGCGACATTTACCCATGAAACGCCCACTCAATCATTCACCGGCCATGCCACTGACCAGGCTCAGCAAGGGAGAGATGCTCTAATGCGAGAGACCTATCTCCATCACCCCACCTTCGGTCTTCTTTTCAACCTCTGTCCCCTTGGTGACACTCAGGGATTGTTCACCACGTTGTATGCCCAGCGTTTGTTTTTCAGAGCAACGATCGATCCCAGCCCCCGCGAACGCACAGTCTTTGAATCGGTAACTCGGACTGAAGCCCGGCAACTGGTAGAGGAATCTATGCGCCAAGTCCGGCGAACGGGCTCGCCGGAAGTTCTCAAAAATATGCAGCAGGTGTATCGAAAGACATTTTTCTAATTTCCGGCTTCTGCAACCAACATATGTTTGGTCTCTGCTGGCACAGCGCTGAAGAACTTCAAATGATGGAAGACTCTCTAGCTCTCAGTATGCTGGTTTTTCAACAATAGAAAAAAGCCCCAGCCGAAAAAGACTGGGGGTAGAGGAGGCTGTGTTAACTACGAGGGATTAGAAACTGAGTATCGAGTAGCCGACACTAGCTCTGGGTCATCGGCTAGTCAGCAACAATGGTATTCAAGGCTGCTTCCACGAATGGAGTAGAGGCGCGATCGCGGTAATTAACAGATTTACCGGTAAAGGTCTTGGCCAGGTTGTGGAAACCTTCAGATTTCCAGTTGCGTACGTGGATGGGCTTGGTCAGCTCGCCTCGGAAATACGCTTGAGTGCCAATAACGGTAGCTGCCACGAAACCGCTGAGGAAGAGGATTGCAAGTGCTGCCATATCGAACTCCTTAAGACTTGCGTCGTTTCGTTCTGTATCTCTTATGTAAATAAATGTAACTCAACATTGACAACAAGTCCAGCCCATGGGTGCTGGCGATCTAAGACTGTTCTAAACCGTAGGGATGAATTTGCAGGGTCGGACGTTGGAAGGCGCCTGGGGCAGTGTAGGATTGAGATGCTTTTCGGGATGTAGCGCAGTTTGGTAGCGCACCTCGTTCGGGACGAGGGGGTCGCAGGTTCGAATCCTGTCATCCCGATCCTTACGGAATAAGCCCTTTAGGTCTCTAGCCCCATCAGGGCAAGGGATTAAAACTTGGCA
>JBFRWD010000127.1:0-46476 GCA_051439425.1 Synechococcus sp. | reverse complement strand
CCACGTTGACGACCCACAGCATCAATTTCATCGATGAAGATAATGCATGGGGCGTTTTCTTTTGCCTTTTTGAACAAGTCGCGGACTCGGGATGCACCCACCCCCACAAACATCTCAACAAACTCGGAACCGGAGATGGAGAAGAAAGGAACACCGGCTTCACCGGCAATAGCCTTGGCAAGCAAAGTTTTGCCGGTACCGGGAGGGCCAACCAATAAAACCCCTTTGGGAATCTTGGCTCCGACCGCAGTAAACCGCTCTGGCTTCTTCAAGAACGTAACAACTTCTTGAAGTTCCTCTTTTGCCTCTTCAATACCGGCAACATCATCGAACTTGACCCCAGTTTTCGCTTCCATTTGGAATCGAGCCCGAGATTTGCCGAAGTTCATGGCCTGACCGGGGCCTCCGCCCGCATTGCCACGCCGGAATAGAAAGAACAATCCAACTAACAGCAGAATGGGGATGAAAAGATTTCCCAAAATCCCCACTAGTACATTCCCTTCACCCCGCTGGCGAAAAGCCACATCAATGCTTGCCTCGGTCAACCGGTTGGCAAGTGCGGAAGTCCGTAAAGGATCGGGAACTAGAGTGACGCGAAATAACTGCTCTTGACCGTCTGTGGCTGCGTCACTGGCGCTGACTTCAGCAGATGTATTGCCTTCAGTTTCACTGATAGTGACGCGAGAGATTCGGCAAGAGACATCAGGCGTTTCACATTCGCTAACCCACTGTAAAAACTGACCGTACTCCAGTGGAGACGTGGGGGCGGCCTGGGCGGGCTTCTGGATTATCGGGGCTTGTAGTAGGAGTGCACTGCATGCGATCGCCACTAGCGAACGCTTCCATACGGCTTGCTGCGGGTATTTCATAACTAAGCTCAAAACGGTCGTTTGTCTGCTAGGGCTTGGATGTAAGTGTTAACTAAACTTAACTTAGATCTCAGGAGAGACACAACTGGAACTCCAAACTTTCAGAGTTCCTCGACGGCTACCACTCGCGATTATGCTCACTTGACATGCAAAGAAAGGTTCGTAGAAAGCAGTTATACTCAAGCATCCAGGGGGCAGAAAACAAGTCGATCGTCTCTTGCTCCTGACGAGATATGCGTATTTGTAACCACAGTTAACACGCCGCTCTCCTGAGCCCTCTCACTCAAGCAAGGACACAGACAGTTACTATGTCTGAATCTAGCCTAAGTCGCTCTTGACATGGCCTTTCAGCCATTTCATCAGCCGTCACTCCACTTTGGTTGCCTATTACCCAAGTGCTGAGCTGGAGTAGTACGGTGCCAGGGGCAAAGGCTATACGCTTTGAGGCATCGCAGGGCACCTTGCAAGTCTTGTCGTTTTAACTAGTTTCCCTCGTCACAACATCAATATTGGAAAGTTCATTGAACGAGTCCCCAACAACTCTCATCTCATTAGTGTGTCACGGCAGTCGCGATCGTCGATCTCGTGACAGCTTTGAGGCTTTTGTGAGCGAGTGCCAGCAAGCATTGACCCACTGGCACGTAGTTGGGTGCCAACTTGAATTGGCGGAACTTCCCCTGGCCTTGCAGTTGCAGCAAGCAGTGCAGAGACTTGACTCGTCTTTCCACATCACAGATGTAGTGGTCGTACCGGTATTTATGGCCGCCGGGGTGCACGTTCGTGAGGATATCCCTGCAGCTATTGCTAATACAGTCCCCCTCTGTCCACAGCAGTCGTTTCACTTGACTTCGCCCATCGGACAGACTCAGCAATTTGCTGACGTTCTGGTTGCCGTTCGCGATGCAGCACCCACTTGTGACGCTTGGGTGTTGTGGGGACATGGTAGCCGCAGGACTTCATTTGCCAGACAGTTCGAGCAGATGGGCCAAATGCTATTAGCAGGCAACACAGATTCGAGCGCTCTGACAGTGCTAACAGCGTATGCCAAGCAGGAGCCTCGTCTAGAGCCGCAAATCCACCTGCTTTACAGACAGGGCAGCCGGAGAATCGGGATTGTGACAGGATTGCTGTTTCCAGGTTGGTTATCCGATCGGGTATGCAATGTGGCCCGATCACTGGAAGCCGAATTGATCCAATTACACCTGTACGTGTCTCCTGTCCTTATGCCTCATCATCTTTGGTGCGATGCCGTTAGGGATCTAGTCATTGAGACACTCCACAAGTCCAACACGCTCGGACAACAGGCAGCTTAGCCTTGCGTGCAAACTGAGATGTTCCGTGAGATGTCCGAAAAAAAACTTGGGTCTCTGTCAAATACCCCAACCAATTGAGCAATCGCATATCACTACCCCCCTGGCTTAATCCGACAGAGCACTAACCTTCAACTTTTGTACTGCACAGATTGCTGAGAGAACCAAACGGTCATGACTGGCAAAGTCTATTTAGTTGGCGCGGGGCCTGGAGATCCAGGGTTATTAACAGTGCGAGGTAAATCGTTACTGGAAAACTGCGATGTCGTTGTTTATGACGCTCTAGTGAGCCAGCCCGTTCTAGACATTGTCTCGCCCAACGCTCGACAACTCTACGCTGGAAAACAGAAAGATAACCATACACTCCCTCAAGAAAAAATAACTCAACTCCTCATCGAGTTGGCAGCTGAATATGCTGTGGTGGTGCGCTTGAAAGGAGGGGATCCATTTGTGTTCGGACGAGGGGGGGAAGAAATGTTGGGATTACGCGAAGCCGGGATTGATGTAGAGGTTATTCCCGGCATTACTGCTGGAATTGCAGCCCCTGCTTATGCCGGTATTCCGGTCACCCATCGCGAGTATAGTTCCTCCGTAACCTTTGTCACCGGTCACGAGGCCATCAACAAATATCGCCCTGAAGTCAACTGGGCTGCCCTAGCCCAGGGCACCGAAACTCTGGTGATCTACATGGGAATCTACAACCTACGCACAATTTCTGCGGCTTTGATTGCCGGTGGTAAGCCAATGGATACGCCAGTTGCCGTCGTTAGTTGGGGCACAACTCCGCGTCAATCTGTGGTAATCACCACGTTGAGAAGCATCGAGAATGACTACGATACCCTCGGACTGTCGACCCCTGCGGTTGCCATTGTCGGGCCGGTCGTCAATCTGGCTCCTTTCTTAGCTCCCACTCTTACACCCTAGAACCGCGAGCATAGAGTCAGCCACCTGTCTGTTGACCCCTTTCACTTCTCGTTTGGTTGACAGAGTGAAACTCAAGGCGATCCAGGGCGGCCAGCAATGCTGCTGTTTCGTCGGTAGACAGCCCGCTAATAGCCTGCAATTCATCTTGCTGGCGCAATAGGGTTTGCTGAGCGTGCTCTAGTTGTTGGCTGGCAGATTGAATGGCTGCCTGGCTGTCCAGACGGGCTGCTTCTGCCTGATTGAAAGCGTGTTGCTGGTAAAGCTGTCGGAGAACACCGCGCTGTTGTCGCAGCTTGTTACGGAGTTGTTGAAGGGTGTGTTGTATGGCTTGTCGCTGCCTGTGACCTGACTCAACCGCTGCTTTCATGTCAGGTAATGCTTTTTCCAACTGGCGCTGACGGCCAACTAAAGAGCGAATGGAGTTGCTGTAGCCAACCTGATTCATTGCCAATAGGCGATCTTCACAGTGTTTGAGCTCGTTAACTTTCGCCAAATACTGCTGTTCGAGCTGGCGATATGCCATTTCCTGATCGACTGCAGCTTGAGCTAACAGGGTAACTGAAGCTTCCAATTTTCGCTGAGCCGTTTTAGATGCAGCTAGCACCTGCGTGCTCTCTCGACGACAGCGAGAAACGGCTGTCGATCCTGTTGCCAACCATCGGTTACCAAGAAGTCGCCCGAGCCAATCAAACACGATGGAACTCCAAGCTAACGTGAATCGCTTCAAATGACAGGAGCTTGCAAAGGGAAGCGTTCATCAAACAGCCTCAATTCGACCAGCAAAACCGTGTAGTTCGACAAAATCGTGCCAATTCAGTCAACAAGTACAGGACTTTTTCAGGGGGATATGTCGACAGCTTCGTTCGTTGAGGTACGAAACACGGCTACGAGAAATATCCGACCGAGCTGTCGTCGCATTACCGCAAAGTTTAGCCAAAATACTATGGCCAGGATGGGGTGCCTTAGCGGAAAACGAGCCAACGTCAAAACTTACACATTTGAGTGCCCGCACCTTTGACGTACAAACACCAGTTTTCTTGACGTGGCTGAAGCCCATCAGTAGAGTCAAGTTAATTTCAATGCTAGCCAGTACCTTCTATCGTTCCACGACATTCATTCAAGCTGGTCTTTTCACGGACTCCTTTTTTTTTTGATACCTGCAGCTTCTTAGAAACCGCTCTTTTCACTATCAGGGTTTACCGCTCATACCATGCAGAGTCGCATTGTTCTTCCCATCGTGGTTGTCAGCCTGTCTATGGGGGTGGCTTTCGGTTTTTTGGCAGTGCGGGAGGGAAATCGAACCCACACCATCAAGATTGCTACCGGAAGCAGTCGCGGTCAGTATTACGCCTTTGGTAGCGCGCTATCTGAAGTAGTCGCCGAACACTTTCCACGCATTCAGATCGAGGTCGTTGCCACTCGCGGCTCGGTGCAAAACTTGCACATGTTGGAGGAAGGAGAAGTGCAATTGGCATTGGCCCAAAACGATACGCCAGCGAGTCCTTCGGCCCGAGCCGTTGCCTCTCTATTTCCCGAAATGCTGCATGTGGTTGCAGCTCCTAACAGTGGCATCGAAGTGTTTGGCGATCTGCGAGGACGGCGGGTGGCCTTAATGCAAGAGGGAAGCGGGTCATTTGCGTTGTTTTGGCAATTAGCTCGTCACTACGGTTTAACACCAGACAATTTGGATTACGTAGCATTGCCCCCAGCCGAAGCCAATCAAGCCCTGATAGATGGGGAGGTGGATGCGCTGTCCAGAGTCCTGGCTTTGGGAAATCGCAATATGGCTGCATTCCTGCAAGAAAGCCAAGCTGGATTGGTGGCGATCGAACAAGTGGAAGCCCTGCGGTTAACTCAACCGTTTTTGAACGAAGAAACCGTTCCTCAGGGGGCATACAGCGGGTCCCCTCCGATACCGGCTCGCGATACACCTGCTGTTGCTGTTCAGGCTGTGTTGTTAGCCAATCAAGGCCTCGATGGTCAAGTTGTGGCGAATATCACGCAGGTACTGAATGAATATCGCAGCGAGCTGATTGCTTTGCATCCAGGATCTGCAGCGATTTCTGTGCCGACATCCAGTCTCAATTTCGGCATTCCCGTCCACTTCGGTGCTGAAAGCTATTACACTCAAGATCGACCTAACTTTCTAGTCACGTATGCAGAAGCCATTGGTCTGATTGTCTCGGTAACGGTATTGGCAGCTTCGAGCGTATGGCAAGTTCACCAACGCTGGCTTATGCGACAGAAAAATCGAGCCGATCAATACAACTTAGAAATTCTTGCGTTGCTTGATCGCGTCTATGCCGCCGACTCCCCCGAACAGCTAGAAGCGTTACGCATGCAATTGTTGGACATTCTCAAAAAAGTAGTTGAAGATTTAGACCTAGATAGAATTACCTCTGAATCGTTCGAGTCCTTTACCTTCCCGTGGGGGGTTGCGATTACTGCAATTCGACATCGCGAAATGATTTTGTTTGGAAAGACACACGAATTATCGATTCCACCAACCTTCCTCAACTAAAGGCGGAAACATTAATTCCGATGTGGCTAAGATGTGGCCAATATCAAAGAGCCCATCCATAAGCTTGACGGCTGTTTTAGAAATGAGACAGTAGAGGTACGACGCATCCGTCCGGTTGATGGAGAAACCTTATGGTAATTTTAAGGTCTCTCCTGCAATGTTTGCTGAACGCACGCGACCGAGCTTGCTCGGTGCATGTAGGCGAGTACGACACCTGTCCAGACACCCTGCCCCGTGCAGCACCTTTAGATGGTTCAAGAATTTGCTCCCCCAAAGTTAACGAATTTGTCTCCCGATCAAGAGCAGCAGGCGAGCGTGACTCGCGACGAGGCATTGGTCATTTATCGCGACATGCAGTTGGGGCGGCAGTTCGAAGACAAGTGCGCCGAGATGTATTACAAGGGCAAAATGTTCGGCTTTGTCCACTTGTATAACGGTCAAGAGGCAGTGACCACAGGGGTCATCAAAGCGATGAAACCGACGGACTACTTTGCTGGGACCTATCGCGAACACGTCCACGCCCTTAGTGCCGGAGTCTCCGCCCGTTCGGTGATGGCAGAGCTCTTTGGAAAGGCGACGGGTTGCAGCAAGGGGCGGGGTGGCTCCATGCACCTATTTTCTGCCGAGCACAACTTTCTGGGGGGGTATGCATTCGTTGCCGAAGGTATCCCTGTAGCGACAGGGGCAGCTTTTTCGGCAAAATATCGCGGCACCGATCAGGTGACCGCCTGCTTCTTCGGAGATGGAGCCTCCAACAACGGACAATTCTTTGAATGCCTGAACATGGCGCAGTTGTGGAAGCTACCAATCATTTACGTGGTTGAGAACAACAACTGGGCGATCGGTATGCTGCACGAACGGGCTACATCCGACGTCGAAATTTACAAGAAAGCAGCTGCCTTCGGCATGCCTGGGTACCGTATCAACGGCATGGACGTTCTGACTGTTCGTAAGGCCACCCAGCAGGCACTAGACCGTGCCAGAGCTGGCGAAGGGCCGACTTTACTGGAATGCATGACTTATCGGTTTAGAGGCCACTCACTGGCCGACCCTGACGAATTGCGCTCTGAGGAAGAAAAGGAGTTCTGGCGCAAGCAGGACCCCATCAAACTGTTTGAGAGCCATGCCCTCGAACACAACCTCATGAGCCAGGCCGAGTTTGACGAGATTGCCCTGGATATTCGTAAAGAGGTCGAGGATGCCGTGGAGTTCGCGTTGGACAGTCCTGAACCTACTGTGGACGAACTCTATCGCTACATCTTTGCGGAAGACGAGTAAGCGACGACTTTATCACCCATCAATGTTTGACTGCGTGCCAGTCTCCCTATCTCCTGCAACAGTTTTTTGAGTCAAGATCATGGCAGAAACGTTTTTATTCAACGCCCTTCGCGAAGCGACCGATGAAGAGATGGCTCGCGATCGCAATGTCTTTGTTCTCGGTGAGGATGTTGGCCATTACGGCGGGTCCTACAAAGTTACCAAGGACTTGTACAAGAAGTACGGCGACCTGAGATTGCTGGATACTCCGATCGCGGAAAACAGCTTCATGGGCATGGCGGTAGGGGCGGCAATGACGGGCTTACGCCCGATTGTGGAAGGCATGAACATGGGCTTCTTGCTGCTGGCCTTCAACCAAATTTCCAACAACGCGGGCATGTTACGTTACACCTCCGGCGGGAACTTCAAAGTGCCGATGGTGATTCGCGGTCCCGGTGGCGTGGGTCGTAATCTGGGGGCCGAGCACTCCCAGCGTTTGGAGTCTTATTTCCAGGCCGTTCCCGGTTTGAAAATGGTAGCTTGCTCCACCCCTTACAATGCCAAAGGATTGTTGAAAGCTGCGATTCGAGATGATAACCCTGTGTTGTTCTTCGAGCACGTTCTGCTCTACAACTTGAAGGAAGACCTTCCCGAAGAGGAGTATCTCTGTCCTCTGGATAAAGCGGAAATCGTGCGTCCGGGCAAGGACATCACCATCCTGACCTACTCCCGCATGCGCTATCACGTCATGAAGGCTGTCGAAACGCTGGTGGCCAATGAAATCGATCCTGAAGTTATTGACCTGATTTCTCTGAAGCCTCTAGATATGGAGACCATCGGGGAATCCGTTCGCAAAACCCACCGCGTACTCATCGTCGAAGAGGGCATGAAGTCTGGGGCGATCGGCTCCGAACTCAGCTCCCGAATTATGGAAGAATTGTTTGATGAGCTGGATGCACCTGTTGCGCGCTTGGCGTCTCAAGATATTCCTACTCCTTACAATGGCACGTTGGAGAATGCAACAATCGTGCAGCCTGAAGACGTGATTACCAAAGTGGAAGAGATGTTAATGGTGGCGGTTTAGTCCTCCAAGTTCAACTCTTCATTTCATTCAGGACAAAGGAGTGGGTTTCAAAACCCGCTCCTTTGTCCTATTTCAGAAATCTCGGTGGTTTAAGACACTCGAATTTCGTCAATCATCGTGACAAGTTTGTAGTTACCATCCTCGAACAGTTGGGTGGTGCGAATACGGCGATCGCTTCCTTCAAACGCAATGACCTCGTTATAGGACGTCTGCTTGCCATTCAAGGTACGACTGCCTTGATAAAGAATCAGATCGTCTGTCAGTGCCCAAGCCGTTCCGGAGAACGCAGCAGCTTTATCGCCACCTAATGTGTAGACTTCATCCGTCAGAGGAAAAACGAGAACGCCATTCTCAAACTGTCCGTAGTAAGAGGCCGTTACTTCACGAGGAGTCCCGCTCCGAACAGTATTTGTCTGTACGTAACCGCTATCGTCAATCTCAATTTGAACCCGAACTAGATGGGAATCCAGTAACTCCCCTGTAGGGCTCACTCGTCTTGCTGTTCCTTCCCAAGTGCCGCAATGGCGTAAAAAGGCTGTGGGAACTCCACTTTCGTTGCGAGTAACGGGAGGAACCACGGGTGGAGTAAGCATGGACGATTGAACTCCAATCAAGTGTCAGGGAAGTAGGGACTATCCTGGGAGCCTGCAAACGATTTCTATTGAGTAGGCTATCCCGAATACTGCGGGAACAGCTCTCACTCAAGCGCTTGAGAGATGGCAGTTTTAGTGGCCATAGCAGAGCCTGGCAAGGGACGTTTGCGCCCCACTTTGCGGCTGATTTCGCGGCTACTGCGTTGGTATTCGTGATTGATGGGTAATCGCTCGGATTGGAAGTCAAGCAAACTTTGCTGGATAGCGTCCGGAGTGCTCTCGACAATGTAGCGTGCTAGAGACAGAGCATCTTCCAGGCCTGAGGTCATGCCGCGAGCGCGGGTAGGACTCTTTGCATGGGCCGCATCGCCAATCAACACAATCCGGTTGTTGCAAATGGAGGGAAGCATATCCAAGTCGTAGGAGAATCGACACTTGATATCGGTGGGGTTAGTGCCCTCAATAATTCTGCGTGGAGCATCGGGGATTTTAGCCAATTCCTCCACCGGCAGAGAAACATCCAGAGGAACGGAGCGATCGCAATCGTCTCCCGACTGTTCTTGTTCGATAAAGAACCCCCAGTGGGTGTACCCACCTCCTAAGTCAAAAAAGTTAGCGTATACACCGCGACTACGCATGTAGACAATGAAGTTACCGTCCTGACAAAATTCAGTGTCGGGGACGATTCCGCGCCAAACAACATCCCCCAAGTAGCGGGGGCGCACATTGGGAACAATCGATTCACGCACAGTCGAGAAAATGCCGTCAGCACCTATCAAGACGTCACCAGTCCATCGGCGACCATCTGCAAAATGAGCTGTGACATCTGCGTCTGTTTGAGTGACTGAGACAAGCTGCGCGTTGGTTTGCAAGCAGCTTGAATCTAGAAGTGCGAGCAAAGCCTCTAAAATTTTGCCGCGGTGAACTAACACACTGGGATGCTCGTCCTGCTCGTATTCAGCAATATGAGTGTTGACCACGCGATCGCGCATGTTTCGAAACTCATACCTGCGAGCAACTGCCCCAGAATTCACGATTGAACTACAAAGTCGTTCATCTCCCTTGAACAACGCCTCCATCCCGGAGGACACCAGCAAGATACCGCAGCCCTCGGCACGCGGATAGGCCGAACGCTCGAACAGTGTGACGTTGATATTGAACCGAGACAGCAGGTGCGCTAGATAAACGCCTGAGGAACCGGCACCGATAATACCAACGCGCAATCGAGATGTAGCCACTGAGTCAATCCTCATGTCTGAAGAGTAGGTGCCAACCCCCATCCACGAGCGGAGGAGAGAATCGGCGGAGCAATCGGATTAATACTCGTATGTGAAATCAGATGGTTTTAAACTCGGACAGAAATAACGGTCCTTTGCAAAAAAAGGGCAAAGCATTGATATCCAGTTACCCAAGTTAGAACTGCATGCGTACCGAGACCCTCAGTAGCCCATCAACAGCCATCACCATTCAGTAACCGATCCCATGTTGCCAGAGGAATTCTTTTACTTATGTTACGAGATTAACAAATTGACGGCCAGCCGTGATAGAGAAAATCTAAAGAGGTTCACTGCTGTAAGAGTTTAGTTCATGTAGTGTTCGCCATGTCAGCCAGGGCAAAGGTTCCCCCTCACAGTTAGGGTTGAACGTAGCTGCAATGTTTGTAGTGGGTATGTCCAAAGCCATAAATAGGTGTCGTTGAGCAGCACATAGTGACCTGGATGTATGACCCTGGCCCGGGTAAGAGTTGATAGTGGGCTTGGCTATATTAATAGCTGATAAACGAAGCAATAGTTCCTTGGGGCACCGCTTAGATCACCGTTAAGTCTTGAGTCGCTGACCGATACAGGCTGTACAAGTCCTGACCACGATCTCCATATTCTGCAATACCGCAACTGAGTCTGGCCTTGACCTCCTCTTGCCCGTCCGACTGAATGTGTAAACGCCCTAAAATCGAGGTCAGCCTCCGGATACCGTTAAACCGATCCATGTCATACGCGCAGACCGCAAATGTGTCTGTCTCCCACCGAGCGACGATATCCTCCTGTCGCAAGTTGTTCTGCAACTCATCCGCCACCTGCTTTAGCACTTGATGGCTGACGGTCTGGCCCAATCGCTGCTCGATATCAGCTAGGTTATTCACCTTGACCGCCACTAAGCTCAGCGGTTGATGATGGCGACTGGCGAGATACAACAAACGAGAAAATTCCCGCAGCGAGCGTCGTCGTCCCATCACCCCTGTCACCGGATCGAGGTTGTCTCGGTGGCCGCTTCCCGGCGACCGTTCCAGTTGTGCCAGGACTCGCGCCACCAATTCCGGTTCTGTAATTGGCTTACGAACGTAATCGCTTCCACCTGCTGCAAACAGGCTGTTGATGTCAGTCGCTCCATTGCTATCTGCCAAAAACAGCACGGGCAGCGAGCCCCACTGCGGATCGTTGCGCACCACCTGACAGAGATCGAGACCATCAATATCGGGCATACTACTGGCCAGAATAAGCAGGTCGGGATTGGCCGCAACTAACGTTGTCCAAAACTGAGCGGGGTCGTCAACCAAAATGAGCTGAAATCCCCATGGTTGCAGCACCGTGCGCACGAGATCGAGCGTACGCGGGTCGGTATCTACCACCACTACTTTGGCATCAGCTTCCTTTCCCTGTTCCAAAATTTGGGAGATTGCCTCAAGCACCTGACGAGGCAAGACAGGCTTCTGCAAGAATGCTTGCCCCCCTAACCGCGCCACCTTTACGCGCGTAGCAAAATCTTCCGAAGCGGTAAACACAACCACCGGAATATTTGTATTATGGGTGGCCAACTCCTCCAACAGGGTAAAGCCGCTGTCTGCTGAATCGGGAAAACCTAAATCCAACAGCACCACATCGGGAGGTTGCTGAGCGATCGCTTGTCGAGCCACTGCAATACTGTCAGCGGTATAGGTCTGAATGCCCCACTTACTGGCTTCCAAGCTGACCAAGGCGGCCAGATCGACATCATCATCGACAATTAGCAGTTGATTGCCATTGTCTGCTTCCTCTTGAATTGAGCGCGGGATAACAGGTCGAGCCGCCGAAGGACTAGACGTCACGGCTGGAGACGCAGAAGTGGCAGACTTGTTAGCGTTTTGGGTCGGTTCGACTACCAGTTGTGTCAGAGCAATTGTCAGCTGGCTGAAAGACTGTTCAAGCCGCACGATCGCGGAGGAATCTAGGGGGCGATCGGGACGCAAACATTGCTGTACTGTTCGGATGAGTTGCGAGCTGCGCGATAAACCCAGTGCTCCTAGCGACCCGACTAATGTATGAGCTTCGCGATGAGCTTCTTGGTGCTGTTGAGGAGAGAGGGATTGTGACCTGATAGCGGCGATCGCTTGTTCAATAGTGCTCAATCGTTCTTGGATATGGGTCTGCGCTTGCTCCCAGATATCGGCTAACTCTGGGTCCAAACGTTCGGGAATAACGAATTCTTTTGTGCTGTCGGACAATGAAGCAAGCTGCGCATCGGAGGAGGTGACTTCTGCGGACGAAGGATCGGCCGCTGTTTCCGAGGAACCTATTCCTGCGGACGATGGGCCAGATGCTGCTGAAGAATGAACAGAGAGTGTGGCTAATTCGCCTTCCGGAGGCTGGCGCAAGCGGTACCCCATTCCATACACTGTCTCAATAAAGTCAGACGGAACTCCAGCCCGTTTGAGCTTTTGGCGCAAACTTTTTATGTGGGCTCGAACCGTGTTTTCTCCAGGGGGTTCTTCAAACGACCACAGCAAGTCAAGCAAGGCGCTTTGGCTGTAAATGCGACGAGTGTTGCGCATAAACAACTCTAAAATTCCGTATTCCTTACGGGTTAATCCAATTGAGAAGCCATCGTAGGTCACTTCACAAGAGCCCGTATCTAGAGAGAGGGCTCTCCACTCTAGGACTTCCATCAGTGCAGCACTGCCCCGCCGCAGTAGAGCACGAATTCGGGCCATCAATTCGGAGAGATCGCATGGACTGACCACGTAATCGTCTGCTCCTGCATCCAATCCTGCTAGTTGTCGTTCTGCATCTCCCTCATCGGTCAGCAACATGATGGGCATGTGCTTCCCTTGGGAACGTAATTGTTTGCACAGCCAAATGCCATCAATGCGGGGGCGGGCAACCTCCGTC
Source organism: Synechococcus sp. (assembly GCA_051439425.1). Taxonomy (GTDB): domain Bacteria; phylum Cyanobacteriota; class Cyanobacteriia; order Thermostichales; family PCC-7336; genus PCC-7336. The sequence continues at coordinate 33,776 of JBFRWD010000127.1, read as the reverse complement.
AGCACCAAGTCGTACTCTAAGGTGTCAACAAATCCCTCCGCTTCGGAGGCAGTCTGGGCTAGATCGACCACATAGTTCTCTTTAGACAACGCTGTTTCCAGGCGTTCAGCTAAATACGAGTCGTTTTCAACTAGCAGAATTTTCACGGGATGAACGGGAGCCTCGAAGGAGCTAAATCAGGGACAACAACAGTGACATCCAACAAAACAAGTAGAAGAAAATTCAATCATGCTTATCGACCGATCTGTAGTGCTGGCGGGAAATATCTATCCATGCAACCAACCTATTCTGAATCGAGCGCTATTCTAAATTCAACAGACTTGATGAGTGTCGACACTACAGATTAGAACTAGCTACGGAGACGTTCAAAATAAAACTAAACATCAGATCAAACATCTAGTGCCGCACTAGCCTCCAGGCATCTGCGGCGCTCTCAAGATAGCCGCCGCCCCCCTCTCTCAGCCTACCGACAAATTAGGTAAGGACACAGTTAATGGCTCAAGCGTCTACCCAGTTCCTCAATAGAAGCCAAAACCATTGCCGTCCACTTGCACCGATAAACCCCAAGCACCTGCAATACTTGCATGCCCGAATATGGTGCCCACTACTGTCGGCAGACTGACAGTGACATACTAGGTAGTGTTGAGTTCTGGCACCTGTTTTTGACGAAGATTTCAGAGAAAGTGCGAAATGGTGCGATCGCGGCAGCGGCTATCCTGCTGGGATTGGGGCTATTTTTCGCGTCCCAATTTCAAGGGGAACAAATCAGCTTACAATCGCTAGCTCAACAGTCAGTTCCGCTAGAAGTCGCCCAGACGAATGGCAAGCCTACGTTGATCGAGTTCTATGCCGATTGGTGTACCAGTTGTCGACAGATGGCCCCTACGGTCGGAGAGCTGGAAGAGGCGTTCGCCGGGGACATCAATTTTGTCATGCTGAATGTAGACAATACGAAGTGGCTGCCAGAGCTGACTAACTATCGAGTCAACGGCATACCCCATTTTGAGTTTCTGGATGAGAGCGGTCAGTCGTTGAGTACGACAATCGGTGAGCAGCCCAAAGTTGTATTGGCAAATAACTTAACGGCTTTGCGCGATCGCTTACCCCTGGCCAATGCCAGCACTGCCGGCCAAGTATCTAGCTTTGAGGCCCCCATTGGGGATAGTACTCAACCTCGCAGTCACGGTTAAGCTCCGATTGCGCGATCGTCAGGCATTTCTATGACTCAGGCTGTATTTGTCAGTGGAACGGATACCGATGTCGGCAAGACGGTTGTCAGTGCATTGCTGTGTCGATTTTTGCTGGAACGCGGGCTGACTGTGGGCTATTACAAGCCTGTCCAAAGTGGCGCGCTCGCATCCGAGACCACTCCTGATGAATGGATATCTCCGGATTGCGAGTGTGTTACTCGGATAGCGCCAGGAGCGATCGTTCGCTGCAGCTATGCTTTTCCTCTTCCTGCAGCCCCTCAGCTGGCCGCAGAGCATATGACACCGCCAGCAGTCATCGACCCACAGGTGCTCGATCGCGATTTTCAAGCGCTAAAAGTGTGCTGTGACGTCATTGTTGTGGAAGGTGCCGGTGGATTGGCAGTTCCCCTCACCTCTCAGTTATCAATATCGGATCTCGTGCAACGATGGCACTTACCTCTAGTGCTAGTCAGCCGTCCCCATCTTGGCACCATCAATCACACCACCCTGTCAATTGCTTATTGTCGCCAACTCCAGCTCTTGCTGCTGGGTACTGTAATCGCCTACAACACCCCCGACCTCGATGCCGACGATCCCGTGTTAGCTAGCGCTCCTAGATATATTCAGGACTTAGCAGGCAACTGGCCAATACACCTGCTGCCTTTTGTTCAGCTACAGTCACCCCAATCATCGTCAGCATGGAAGCGAGCGCGCTCGGCGCTATCACCCTTAATCGACAAACTCCTGAGCGATATATTCTGCATCTCCCATTAATCCCATCTCTCATTACTGCATCCTTTACAGAAACATTATGCAATCTTCAGCTGCATCTCGGGACGCCTCCTTTGCGATTCCACCCACTCGGTTTTATGAATGGAAAACCTACCGCTGTGCCTACGAGGTATACGGCCCTGAAACTAGCAATGTCCCTCCCCTGTTGCTGATCCACCCTATTGGCGTCGGACTGGCCCGTCCGTTTTGGCATCGTTTCTGTCAAAGCTGGCAGGAAATGGAACCCAATCGCATTATCTACAGCCCCGATCTGTTGGGGTGTGGAGATAGCGATATGCCGACATTGCCCTACCGCCCTTTGGACTGGGCAGAACAGTTGCAGCACTTCATCTCAACAGTGATTCAGCAGCCGGCGATCGCGATTACACAAGGAGCGCTAATGCCGGTGGCGCTGGAACTCGGAAGCTTGTCAGATGCCGAATCTTTAGTAAAAGCACATATTTGGTCGGGACCACCAGCCTGGTCAATTGTGTCGACGCCTGCCGTGGAATGGCAGCAGAAATTAGCCTGGAGCTTCTTTCAATCGGTGCTGGGCAACGGCTTCTACCGCTATGCAAGACGGGAAGCCTTTTTAGGATCCTTCTCCCAACGAAAACTGTTTTCAAACCCCGATGCCGTCGATCTCGATTGGCTCAGTCTTCTGCATTCAGGGTCAAGAGATATGGCCTCCCGCCATGCCGTATTCGCTTTCCTGGCTGGCTTTTGGCGGCAAGATTATCGCCCGCAATTGGCCTCACTCACTCTGCCTACATTTGTGACATTTGGGGATGCAGCCTCCAGCATTGGACGAACGGGTCAGATCGAGCCAGCTAGCGATCGGCTACGGGATTATCTAAATTGCCTGATGTATGGCTCCGGTTGCATTATCCCAGGCCGCAACGTCTTACCTTACGAAAACACCAGCGACTTCGTAGCAGCAATTTCTCCCTTCATACAAGGAATCACCTAACTAATTAAGAAAATATAAATATTGCTGCGATGCTGCGATTGATGCCTGAATTTGCTTTTGACACTCCGAAAATCCCTTTGATACCCTGTTATGACGGTTAAGCATCTCAAGGACTCTTCACCAACGTGGATATTCAACTAGGTCGCGGAAAAATAGCCCGTCGGGCATACGGTTTCGACGAAATTGCTCTATGCCCTGGCAACCGCACCCTCGATCCCAACGTGGTCGATACCCGCTGGACCATTGGCGGCATCGAGCGAGAAGTGCCCATTATCGCTAGTGCGATGGACGGGGTTGTTGATGTTCGTATGGCAGTACTGCTCTCTGAACTGGGGGCATTTGGTGTCCTCAACCTAGATGGAATTCAAACCCGCTATGCTGACCCCGAGCCCATTCTGGACAAAATTGCCAGCGTTGGCCCTACTGAATTTGTTCCGTTGATGCAGCAGCTTTACAGCGAGCCTGTCAAAGCAGAACTGATCCAACAGCGAATCCGCGAAATCAAAGAGCAGGGGGGCATTGCCGCCGCTAGTTCTACCCCCGCTAATGCTGCCAAGTACGGTCCACTGGTGGCGGAAGCTGGTGGCGATATGTACTTTGTCCAAGCCACCGTCGTATCCACCGACCACACCGCTCCGGACGGTGTATCCCCGCTTGACCTCAAGCATTTTTGTAGCGAGATGAGCATCCCGGTGGCGATCGGCAACTGCGTCACCTACGACGTTACGCTTGAACTCATGCGCGCAGGAGCCGCCGCCGTGTTGGTGGGGATCGGTCCGGGAGCCGCTTGCACGTCGCGAGGTGTCTTGGGAGTTGGTGTTCCTCAGGCCACCGCCGTAGGTGATTGCACCGCAGCTCGTGACGATTATCAGAAAGAATCCGGACGATACATTCCCGTAATTGCAGATGGTGGTCTTATTACTGGTGGGGATATCTGTAAATGCATTGCTTGTGGTGCTGATGCCGTGATGATTGGTTCCCCCATCGCTCGTGCAGCCGAAGCCCCCGGCAGAGATTTCCACTGGGGCATGGCGACTCCGAGCCCCGTCTTGCCTCGCGGTACTCGTATCCGAGTCGGTACCACCGGCACAATTCAAGAGATTTTGCGCGGTCCTGCCAAGTTGGATGACGGCACCCACAACTTGTTGGGAGCCCTGCAAACCAGCATGGGCACCCTGGGTGCAGCCACCATCAAAGAGATGCAGCAGGTGGATGTTGTGATTGCTCCGTCTCTGCTGACAGAAGGCAAGGTTTACCAAAAAGCTCAGCAATTGGGCATGGGCAAGTAAGCTGATTTCGACTGTCAATCTCGAATGACAGCCTCGAACATAACTGCAAATTAGTGCTCGTCTAGAGACATTTTCTCTGGACTGGTTTGCACTGACAATGCCCATTACTTCAGGCGGGAGGTATTCAATCCGTTCTGCAGCAAGGGTGGGTTCTTGCCCCCAACAAGAGTAAAATTGGCAGCCGAGTAGGTATTACGGAAACGAAGCAATGCGTTTGGCAATTTACGGATCTGGCGGATTGGGCCGCTCCATGCTGTCTTTAGTGCAGTACAAGCGGGATATCCAAGCAGTTGCGATCCTCGATCGCTCTGGATATGCATTCGATGCCAGCGGCATTGCTCCGTTACGCGAGGACTTCTCTGGGTGTGCCATGCTTCCTGGAGGAGTGCTGTGCGAGCGGGCGATCGACCAGCTATTGCTCGATCGTGGCGAGGAGATTGACGCAATTTTTCTGGCTCTCCCGAACCTGCCCAATGACTTTCTCCCCTCCGTTATCGATCGCATCATTGCGACCGGCTACAAAGGGGTCATCGCCGATGCCCTCAAACGTACGTCTGCAATGGAATTGGTTTTGCAGCGTTCCGAAGCTCTGAAAGCAGCAGGTATCACTCATGTTACTGGTGCAGGTGCGACCCCCGGTTTGTTGACAGCGGCAGCTGCATTGGCCGCTCAAAGCTACGTCGAAGTTTTATCCGTCACGATTGAATTTGGTGTGGGGATCGACAACTGGGATCGCTATCGTGGCACCATTCGCGAAGACATCGGCCACATGGACGGGTTTGACATCACGATGGCACAGTCGCTCTCGGACGAAGAGATCGACGCCATGCTTGATAAGACCAACGGACTGATGCACCTGACTAACATGGAGCACGCGGATGATTTGATGCTGGAGATGGCCGGAGTTTGTCCGCGAGAACGCGTTACCGTTGGCGGGACGATCGACACTCGAAATCCTCGCAAACCCTTGCAAACGACCATGACGCTAACGGGCATCACATTTGAAGGAAAGCGCAGTTCCCACTCATTTACCTTCGGTAACGAGACCAGCATGGCGGCCAACGTTAACGGGCCGGTCTTGGGCTATCTTCAGACTGCTCTTTGGTTGCGCAATAACGACATCTTCGGGTGTGTTACTGCAGCCGAAGTCATGCCTCAATTCAACCCTGCCGCACCAAGTGCAATCAGCCCATTGCTGACTCAGGCTCAAGCCAGTGCAATAGCCTAACGTTTCCATCCAAGCCCACCAGTTAACGAGGTCGTCTCCGAGTAGGGGCGGCCTCTTGTTTTGCCTATCAAATATATTGCTAGGCAATCGGCTATGGAAAATTCTCCAATCATTTCGTCTTGTAAATTAAGGCTTTAAGCTTTCTGACGATTCTAGACCTTACAGCGGATTGCTATGTCAATCTCAAAGAAACACCATAAATCCGATCGGAATAGTGGGGTTAGTGCCAGAATGTAGCCACGACTTTAATTTGCAGAGACCTTTCCGAATCTAGGAGCCTCCACATGTCCCTCCAACTGGGCGATACAGCCCCTAACTTTACTCAGAAGTCAACCGCCGGAGATATCTCGTTCTACGATTGGGCCGGCGATAGCTGGGTGGTATTTTTCTCTCACCCAGCAGACTTTACTCCGGTTTGCACGACAGAGTTAGGTGAAGTTGCAAAATTGAAATCTGACTTTGCAGCTCGCAATGCCAAAGTCATTGCCCTCAGTGTTGATGGAGTCGAATCCCACAATGGCTGGGTGGGAGACATTGGCGAACCCCAAGGATGCGATGTTAACTATCCGATCGTTGCCGATGAGGATAAATCGGTGGCCAGCCTGTATGGCATGATTCATCCCAATGCCAGCGATAAAGTGACCGTTCGCACAGTTTTTGTGATCGATCCCAACCGGAAAGTGCGGCTAACGATTACCTATCCACCCAGCACCGGTAGAAATTTTGCAGAAATCTTGCGCGTTCTGGATTCATTGCAGCTGACCGATAACTACAGCGTTGCAACTCCAGTAAATTGGAAAGATGGGGAGGATGTTGTCGTGTCCCCGGCCATTGCCACCGAGGAAGCCAAGGTCAAATTCCCCAGAGGAATAACTGAGGTTAAGCCTTATCTGCGGATGACGCCTCAGCCTAACCGGTAATGGGGCCAAGGATAATCGAGAAGACGCCCCGCTTGTAAGGCGGGGCGTCTGGAGACTACGGACTGTGAAAGCTTTCTAGCAGGCACCTTTGCGGGTAAAAATCGCAGCAACCGTCTGAATAATGAGGTTGAGGTCGTGCCTGATGCTCCATCGCTTCTGATACCGGATATCGAGCTTGACTACATCATCAAACTCAGTGATCGCCGATCGCCCATTGACCTGCCACTCGCCAGTAATACCGGGCTTCACATTCAGCCGCTTCCAGTGCCAGTCTTCGTACTCCATCGCTTCGTTGGGAGTGGGAGGGCGAGTACCGACCAAGCTCATATCCCCCATGAGTACATTCCAGAACTGGGGAAATTCATCCAAGCTTGTTTTGCGGATAAAACTGCCAACACGCGTAACGCGAGGGTCGTTCTTTTGCTTGAAAAATTGACCGCTGGTTTCGCTCTTCAGTAAGTGCTGCTTAACATCAGCTCCCTGAATCATGGAACGGAACTTCCATAAACGGAAGGGCTTGCCACGAAGACCAAGACGAATTTGGCTGTACATGACGGGACCAGGACTATCGATCCGAATGACAATCGCCAGAGGGATATAGATCAGTCCGGTCACGGTTAGACCCACTAGGGCTCCAGTGATATCCAGAACTCGCTTAGCGCGGTTGCCGATCGAAGAGTGAGGCACCCTCGGTAGTGTGCGTCCAGCTGGATAAAGAGACTGCAAGAAGAAGTCCACAGTACCCTGCTTGCAGTAGCCAAAGTTCACAGCAATTTCGCCGAAGCGCAACCGTGGATTCATTCGTTGATAGCGGAGAACCTCGGCTTCCTGCCGTGCGGTAATTAGATTTGCCGATCGCATCACCAGCCCCAAGTTTGCTGAATTGGGGGCGGATTTAAGAATAGGGAACTGGTGGATGAAAAAGTCTACAGTTTCTCTAGAAAGAATGCCTTTCTGGACCAACAAGTCGGGTATTGAAAGGTCGCCAGATGCCCCTATTAACCCTCTAATAACCGTCGCCTGTTCTTCCGCGACCAGTTCGGCATCGAGCAATGCTTGCAGCAACTCGTCTTGAGTCAGTTGACGTACATTAAAACTAGATGTGTTGCCGCTAACACTACTCGTGACAAAAGTGTTATCAGCAGGAGGGACTTGGGAAAACTGAGTTCGATTATTAACCGCTACCATCGTCTGCCACCACAGAATTTGCTTATGAGGGGACGCTAATTCCTTAGCTAGATCGGAACCTAAAAGGGATAAATCGTCATAACAACCGGGTGCTGCTATCGCAGAAATATAAAAAACCTGCAAGGCATACCGGGAATCGAGCCTGGAACGCTGTCGCCACATAACGAGAGACGGTGAAGCCGCAAATTGACCTCAGGAATGGACAGAACTCTAGTGGCTAAAGTATGCCCTGGAGGTGTAACTCGTTACAGAGAGATGGTACCACAGGTCTCTATTCAGTACGCGACTAAATTAGCTGATTAAAGCGGGGTTGACAGTGCTGAAAACTACAGCTTCGAAGCCAAAAAACAGTATTGCGTTTACACAAACAAACATTTGAACACACCTAGCCGAGAATTTAGCTATTTGTACTGCTCGTTTCCACAGATGAAACTGATGCAGACATCAGCATATACGTGCGTAAGGGCATGTCAGAGAGTGTGGTCTTTTATACATTTGGCCGCTGTTTCTTCCAAGATCAGAATGAAGCTACATGTCTGACAGGGTAAGGCGTTTTCTAATTGAAGATTCTAAAAGTAAGTGTAAATTTTTAGTACGCCTTAGTAAAGAGTGCAAAGTGGGCGAGCTAGCTCGTTCTGAATCCTTGAAGCCATGTCATTCAACGGCAGACAGTATTGGTTGGGTCTGCTAGGCTTTCCAGCAGTCATGCTGGGCAAAGGAAATGGCCAAAACAACGGCTCGGTTTCTGCATGTTGCAGATATCCACCTGGGATACGATCGCTATGATAGTCCCGAACGGACTTTAGATTTTTTTTATACATTTAGTGATGTTTTGCTGCGGTACGGTCTGCAGGAGTCCGTTGACTTTGTTTTGGTTGCTGGTGATTTATTCGAACACCGGACTATTTTGCCCAGCGTACTGAATCAAGCTGAGCTGGCATTACGGCCCTTGCGAGATGCTGGTATTTCAGTTCTGGCGATCGAGGGAAATCATGACAACCGCCCTTACGGCACCAATACTAGTTGGCTGAAGTATTTAGCGCAGCGAGATTTATTGATTTTGCTAGAACCTCTGCCAGGGGAACGCGGAGAGTTTGTATTGGAGCCTTGGGATGTGGAGCGCAAATTTGGAAGCTACATAGACCTAGATTGTGGCGTCAGGGTTATTGGCTCCCGATGGTATGGGGCTGCGGCTCCGACTGCTATTACGCATCTTGCTCGCGCGGTTACTAATTTGTCGCCAGGACCGGCCAGTACGGTGCTGATGTTCCACCACGGTATGGAAGGTCAAGTAGCCAGGTATTCAGGAGCGTTGAAATATGGCGAGATTTTGCCATTACGGGAAGCAGGGATTGATTATTTAGCATTGGGGCATATCCACAAAAACTACGAGTTGGAAGATTGGGTGTTTAACCCAGGCTCGCTGTTGGCCAATACTGCTGCCGAATTCGACATGCAACGGGGAGCCTATCTCGTGGAGTTAGATATTTCTAAAGAATCTAAGCAGCGAAAAGCTCATGTTGGGGTGTCGGCTAGCTTGCAAACCGATTATCTTCAGCGTTCTTGTATACGACTGCGGTGCGAGGTTAAGAGCAGTGACTCGGCAGATGACATTGTTGAGAATGCCCTACATACTGTTGATTTGGCGGGGATCGAGCCTCAACAGCAAGCGATTGTCGAGCTCAAGTTGGTGGGGCAATTGGGCGTCGAACGCTATGAGCTGGACTTAAAGACACTGAAGCGTGACATCCAAGACAAAACGAATGCACTGGTGGTTTTAGTCAAGCTAGAGGCGGAATCTATCCAGTATGATGTTGCTCCCAATGCCAGCGAGGGGGACGCTCGCCTGCAAGTGGAAAGTCAAGTATTTGCCGACTTACTGGCCCGGAACAATCGCTACAAAAAACGTAATGGAGAGTTAGCCACCTTGCTGGTGGGCTTGAAGGAGATGCTGGCCGAACGGGAGCCCGAGCATCACCTTTACGACTATCTGGAGAAAGGATTGGCTGGAGAGCTGCCGAACGAATAAGCCGATATCTATATATATGTGGATGTCTGCAAACCTAACTCGATTGAAAGGGAAACACTTTGCTTTCACTTCTGAGACACGACCTCTGAAATAGAACCTTTAAGACGCAATCCCCAAGACACGTCTCGGTATCCACGTTCTCTTCATCAAGGGCTACAGGATAGCGCATGCAAATTCTGTCAGTGACACTGCGAAATTTCAAATCACATGCAGATCGGCATTTTTCCTTTGAGATGGGAACCAATGCCATTTGCGGAGAAAACGGTGCGGGCAAGACGTCGATTCTAGAGGCGATCGCGTGGGTATTGTTTGACCATAGCCCTTACACAATAGATGACATGATTCGGGAGGGGGCCAACAGCGCTGAAGCTACCGTCACCTTTGTCTCTGTTGTGGAAGAGCGCACCTACGAAGTGCGTCGTAGTACGGCAACGGGCTATCGACTGTACGATCCCCAAATCGATCGGCGGCTGGAGCCTGAGAAGAAGGTGGATGTGTTGCGCTGGTTGCGGCAGCATTTGGGAGTTCCGGCTGGAACGGATTTACCCAAGTTGTTTTCCAATACGATTGGTGTGCCGCAGGGGACGTTTACCGCGGATTTTTTGAAAACCCCTCAGGATCGAAAGCGGATTTTTGACAGCATCCTCAAAGTGGAGGAGTACCAAGAAATCTACAAGGATCTCCTGTTATTGCAGAAATACGGTGAGGAACGGATCGGCGACAGCGAGCATCAGATTGAGCTGTGCAATGTCCAACTGCAAGAATGGGACGAACTGCACCAGCGGCAGCAGCAATTGCAGGCGGAGATCGCCCGCGACACAGAATTATTGGAGACTGTCAACGATCGGCTAGAAGTGATGTCCCAGTCGTTAGCCGCGTCGGAAGCAACAGTCAATCAACTACAGGCACTGGAGCAACATCTTCAACAAGCGGGGAACGCGATCGATCTAAAACAACAAGTATTAAAGAGATCGCAAGCAGATGTCGATACTGCCAAGCAAGCAACTGCGATTGTGTCAGCGAACTTGCAGGGACATGCAGCCTTCGAAGCAGCAGAACTAGCTTTGAAAGAACTGGAGCAGCAGCGCAGCCGACGGCAAGTGTTGCAGGAGCAGCTTCAGGCATTATTAGAAACTAACCGCGATCGCGATACCCAAAAAGCCAAACTGCAAGAGCGCCTGACGTTATTGGAGCAAGCGGAAGCTCAGATCGAGCATCTCAAGCCCCTCGTCATCCAACAACAGAGGCTGGAACAAGTCCGGCAGCAACTGTCCGAACAGCGATCTCAGCTGCAACAACTTCAGAGCGATCGGACATTACAAGAAACAAGACTCGAAGCTTATCAACAGCGTTACCAACGGGTGCAAGAGGATCTGAAAATGGCTCGGAACGCCCAACAACAACGGGAAGCCGATCGCCCAGCCTACGAGCAAGTTCGCCAAGCGGAATCAGAATTGACAAAACTGCGCCAACAGCAGCAACATCGGGAGCAGCTACTGCAACAGCGTGCTGACGCCATCTCCGCCCTTGCAACTATTCAGCGGGAGCAAGCAACTCTGCAGGAACAACGGCAACGGATGCAGTATCTCGATCGCGAGATCGCCATGCGTGAAGCACAGATTCCGGAACAGGACGCCTTAGAACAGAAGCGAATTCACCTAGAGACTCAAAGCAATCGGCTTCAAACAATAAAGGTGACATTACAACAGCGTGTGGAAGCGGCCGATGAAGTGGGCCAGGCGATCGCCACGCTGCAAGCCAAAATCGAGAGACGGCAGGCATTGACGGCAACTGTCGAAGCCATTCCTACCCTTCGTCAACAGATCGAACGCTGCACCCATCAGCTCGCCCATCAATCCGCGGCTCGAGATTTTCACCAAGAGTTAGATGCCATTTATCAGGTCGGGACTGAGAACCTTACGGACTATCGTCAGCAATCCAAGCAACTGTTACAAACTCTGGAATCGACTGCGCAAGCTGATCCCCATTTGCGATTGCTATTGGAGCCTGTATCTCCCTTGCTGCGCCAAGGTCATACCATTTCAACAGAACTCCTCTCGCAAGTGGCCGGAATTTTGGACGACCTCGCCCACCAAACTGACGAGGATGCATTAATCGCCGAGCGCCATCAGTTGGAGGCCCGACTACAGGACGCAATGCTAGCCAACTCTCGCCTAGAGGAATTACCCGCTCTGGAGGACGAACAACGGCGATTTCGACATAAGTTGGCGGGACTCAAGGAGCAAGTGGCCGATTTACGAAGCCAGCTTGAAGCCCAAGAGGCTTGCCGTCAGCAGTTGGCGGACATTACCTCGCAATTGCAGGCACTGGATAACCCGCGATCTCAGCTCGCTTTGTTGAGACAAGAACGCCATAACTATCGGGACATCGATCGCCACTGGAGTCGGGTCAGCAACTCGCTGGCCAACCAGCAGACCGAGTTAAGCCAATTAGATAAATCCTTAGCGCCATTAGACTCTCTCCCCGAACAAATCGCAGCTCAGCAAACCATTCGCCAACAGTTTCACGATGCCCATCAACGTTTTCTCAAGTTGGAAGAAGTTGCTGGCACCTTGGACCAGCGCCAGCACAGTTGCAATACAGCATCCCAAGAATTAGGTGAACTGCAAACCGACCTTCAAACCCACCTATTAAAGCTGGAAGAATTCATCCAAACAAAAGGTTCTGCAGAGGACATGGCTCAACAGCAAGCAGACATTGCAACAGAATTGGATCGCCTGCAAAACCCCAAACAGCAGGTGGCTCGCCTAACAAAAGACTTGCAGCAGCGGTCTTGCTTACAACAGCGGCTAGAGCAGGTGACGGTGAGCGCACGCGACGACCAAGAACAACTAAAGGCCATTCAAACAGAGTTGGAGGCAACCGCAACACTCGACCGGCAGTATCAAGCTTGCCAACAAGAACGCGATCTTCATAGAGAGGCGTTCCAGGCAGTATTAGCCCATCAAGAACTCGCCAAGACCCTCGCCGAACGACAGCAGCAAATGAACGATCTTCAAATGCAATTAGCGGAACTAGAAACCCAAAAGGCTGAACTGTTGGCGCAGAAACATACTCTTGCAGAAACTTTCGATCTCCCAGCCTTCGAGCAACTGAAGCGATCGTGTGACGAGCATAAAACCCGACAAACTCAATTACAAACTCAAATTCAAACGGCACAACCCCATCTAGAGCGACTAGGTAACCAACTAGACAGTCTGGAAACGGTGCGGCAACAAGTCAGCACATACACAGACGAAAAGAAACAAAGAGAACGGCTGCAACGATTCGTCAAATACATCCGCAAAGTGTTTCGCGATGCCGGTCCGCGCATTACCGAGCTTTATCAAAGCAGTGTTAATCGAGAAGCCGATCGCCTATTTCGCGAAATCCTCAATCGGCCCACAGTGTCGCTGAAGTGGCAGCCAGATTACAACATCACCGTACAAGAGGGAGGCAGCCAAAAACGCAAATTTGCTAGTTTGTCTGGGGGGGAGCAAATGGTTGCCGCGCTGGCGGTGCGGCTAGCCTTGCTTCGAGCATTGGCAGATATTGATGTTGCCTTTTTTGACGAGCCTACCACCAATATGGATAGGCCCCGTCGGGAACGATTGGCGGAAGCCATTGCTAACATTAAATCGTTCAAACAACTGTTTGTGATTAGCCATGACGACACGTTTGCCAACATCACCGAAAACATTATCCGAGTTGAGCGCGAATCTTAGCGATTGCTGAAAACCTCTTAGGCAGGCCGAATTGAGTAAGCTGCTGCTCGGACGGTTTTGCTGTCTACCTATTTGTCTATATATATCTATATATATGTTAGGCATCTGAAAGTCTTTGCTAAAATTGGGAAAAAATGAACTGTAGCAGCGACTAGCACGAGCTAGTATTGCGAATAGGTGCGAAGTTTTCAGATGTCCTCATATCGGGCAGATGTAAGCTTCGCTATTGTCGTCTCAATATAGGACTTTTTACCCACTTGGCTAGACATCCGAGCCCTCGTCGTCCCCGACGAGACCTTCCCAACATTAACGAGCGCATTCGTTTTCCCAGCATTCGCGTCATCGACGAAGATCGGACTCAACTGGGGATTATGAGTCCAGATGAAGCTCGGCAGATTGCTCGTGATAAGGACTTAGACTTGGTGTTGGTGAGCGAAAGCGCCAACCCTCCCGTGTGTCGCATCATGGACTACGGAAAGTTTAAGTTTGAGCAGGAGAAAAAAGCTCGGGAAGCCAAGAAAAAGCAGCACACCTCCGATGTGAAAGAGGTGAAGATGCGATACAAGATTGAAGAGCACGACTATAATGTTCGCCTTCGCAGTGCCCAAAAGTTTCTCAAGCATGGCGATAAGGTAAAGGCATGCGTCATCTTCAAGGGACGAGAAATCCAGCACACCGATCTGGCTCATAAACTACTCAATCGCCTAGCATCTGATTTAGGAGAGTTGGCCGAAGTTCAACAACGTCCTAAAAAAGAAGGCAGGAATATGATCATGATTCTTGGCCCTCGTAAAGCTTAGAGACGCCAAGCGTATTGATAGACCGTGAAAGCGGCTGCATTAAAGCAGCCGCTTTTTTCGCAGAACCATTCCCATAATGCCGACATCTCCACTCCCAACTGTTGTGCTTTCCTCCACCAGACTTGAAGGTTTAGGCGTGAACTCCTTTTCAGATCAACCGGCAATAGTTCCGCTCGATTAAGAACACATTAGCTGTTGGCACGCAGTTCTTCCGATCGCTGCTTGGCTGCCTGCACGGCATCGATTAACGCAGCTCGCAAACCCTGTCGTTCTAACTCTGCGATACCTGAGATCGTTGTTCCCCCCGGACTAGTTACTCGATCCTTTAGGACAGCAGGGTGTAGCTGTTCCTGTTGTAGGAGCTTAGCCGAACCCAACATCGTCTGAACCGCCAATTCTGTTGCGATTGCTCTTGGCAATCCAGCCTTCACGCCTCCATCAGATAAGGCTTCCACAATCGTTGCCATATATCCCGGCCCAGATCCAGATAGGGCCGTAATTGCATCCATTTGAGATTCCGGTACCGAAATCACCCGTCCGACAGATTTGAATAGAGCTGTTGCTTCATTTCGATTCGATTCAGTAACGTGCTCTCCAAAACTAAGAGCCGTCATTCCCTCTCCCACCAATGCTGGTGTGTTGGGCATGACCCGAACAACAGCAACACCGGGAAACGCCGATTCTAGCTGCGAGATTGATGTCCCCGCCAGAATAGAGATAACCAGTTTTGCGCTTAAGTGCGGTCGCAGCTGGTCAGCAACTATCGGGAAGACTTGGGGCTTGATCGCCAACAACACCGTCTCAGCTTGCGCCGCTACGGTGTTGTCAGGCAGGTAATGAATGTCTAACTCATCTGCTAAATCGGTCCCACGTTTTCGGTCGGGTTCGCTAACACCAACCACTTGGGGAGTATGCAGTTGAGCGCGCAAGATGCCTCGCAAAAGTGCGGAACCCATCGCCCCTCCTCCGATTGCTGCAAGCTTGAGGGGAGGGATAGACAGATCGGTTGAGTTAGTCACGCCAATCGCACGTTACTTAAAGAACTAGCCATTTGCAGCAATTGGCCAGGGACGCTCTTCTACTGGAGCGCTGGGCACGACGTCGGGTGCCGTTGGGGCTACAGGTTGAGTGGTGCTACCCGGCGTGGTTACTGAAACGCAGTTGGGTGTAAACAAGAAAATGTTCTCGCCAATACGTTCTTGATGACCGTCAATAGCGTAGGTGCCACCCGCAACAAAATCAACCGATCGCTGAGCATCTGCAGGATCCATCAGCGTCAGATTCATCACCACGGTCTTGCGATCGCGCAAATTCTGAATTACCTCAGCCATTTCTTCAAACGCACGAGGCTCGACAACTAGAACCTCACCATTGGACTGCTGAACCCCAGGTAACCCAATAACTTTGCCGGCAGACATGTGCGATCCTCCTATACGGTCACGATTGCTAGAACGAGTAGAACGAGATTTGCTACTCCAATCTGGAGGAGCAACGACCTCTTGAGGCTCGCTGGCGCGGCGACGACTGGCGAAATCTGGAGGAGCATCAGACGAATAACCTGTGCCGTAGGTACCGGATGCTCCGTACCCGTGGCCGTTCGATTGCTCGCGCTCGTATAAATTTCGGTAATCCTGTCCGTCAAACTCGGTGTAGTCACCGTCGTAATCGTCGACCGGGTCTTGGAACCCAATCGCTTCTCTAAGCTTGCCGAATAGTGAGGTCATAAAACATTCTCCCCAATGTAATAAAGTCAGGGTTCCTCGATCGCTTCTTTGGTAAACATCACCCAGATGAAACTCACCACTTTGCCCACATAAAAAACCCTTATATGAGATGTTCAGCAATCGAGTCTGTGGATCACCTCAAACACTACATCAACGTCCGAACTCTGCCCACGGTTGGTAGAGCTTACAAAAAAAAATGGAGGCCCTTTTTCTAACGCAGGATTACGTCCAGAAACAAAACTTCATCATTTCCTGCGGGGATCGCTAGGAGCCTAGGCACTATACCTGGTCAAAATAGGGCTTTTTGCGAGTCATTCACCTTGTTTTGACCCTATCGGTAGAATTAAGTGTCCTGTGATACAAATCCCAATTTCGGGATCGCGGCAAAAACTTAACAATTGTTAGCGATCTATTTTTGCTATTTCTTAATCTTGCTTGGTTCCAATTTTCTTTTGATTTTGTGCCGAAAGATTCGACTGCCAATTCGTACTTCCGTCGCACCTGCCTTGACAGCTAAGGAAAAATCGTTTGACATGCCCATAGACAAACTTGAAAGTGACAATCTGGCAGGGTCGAGTGCTATCAGTTGGTCTCGCAATTGTTTCAGATTGAAAAATAATTCGATCGCCCGTTCGGAGGTTAGCCCTTGCGGAAGAATGGTCATCAATCCGCGCAGCTGGAGCTGCCGGAGGGAAAGTAGTTCGGGAATAGCGTCGGTTAGTTCCGCTGGTGTCCAGCCGTACTTGCTGGGATCGCTCGCTAATTTGACCTGCAGGCAAATGGGCATCGTTGTGCTCAGTTCGGCGGCAATGCGATCGATCCGTCGTGCCAGCTTTAGAGAATCAACGCTATCGACGTACTGAAATAGTTGCAGAGCTTTTCGGACTTTGTTGGTCTGCAGATGGCCGATGTAATGCCACTCGCAATCCTTGAGGTCGGCAAGCTGTAAGAGTTTTGCTTCTGCTTCCTGAATGCGATTCTCTCCAAAATGTCTCAACCCGGATGCATAGGCTTCTCGAACAGCCTCTGCTGGCATGCCCTTGCTGATCGCAATAAGTTCGACGGAGTCTGGAAGCTGTGCTCGAATCGCGGCGATATTGGTTGAAATGGTGGCGGACGGTGTAGACACGCAGATTTGCGATGAAATTCTGACTGCTCAGATAGCCTAGCGTAGATGTCGGGGCCAAGGACGAAACTTCTGTAAAACCGCTACAGCGTGCCGCGGGGGGATTGCCAATCATGACCATCTCTCAGCATGGAAGGCAAAGAATGAGTCCGCGATGATGTGGGAAACCACTGGATGGTTGAGAGGAATGGGAGGCGTGATAACTTTTCCTGTGCGGAGAAAGACGTTCGAGAATATACGTTGCGGTTTGCAGATCGTTATGGCTGGGCGGACAAGCTCGTGCGCAAAGCCTCTAGAATTCTGCTTGTGGCATTACCGTCTCCAAACGGATTGGTCGCTTGTGCCATGCGTGAATACGCCTGGGGATCGCGGAGGAGATCGAGGGCTGTTGTCGCAATAACTTCGGCATCGGTTCCCACCAGTTTGGCGGTACCGGCC
This sequence comes from Synechococcus sp., assembly GCA_051439425.1. Lineage (GTDB taxonomy): Bacteria > Cyanobacteriota > Cyanobacteriia > Thermostichales > PCC-7336 > PCC-7336. The sequence continues at coordinate 16,378 of JBFRWD010000127.1, read as the reverse complement.
TCGATTGCCTCCGGTCTCTCTGTAGTATTTCTGAGTACCAAGACCGGTTTACCTAATCCGGGAGCTTCTTCTTGAATACCGCCCGAGTCACTCAGGATCAGACTGCTATGCTGCATGGCCGCCACTAGCTCTCCGTAACTCAATGGCTCGACCAGCCACGTGCGGGGATGATCCCCCAATATGGCAGTAAGCGGCTCTCGCACTGTCGGATTGCGATGCAATGGTAAGAGCAATGCTGTATCTGGTGCAGCATTGAGGATATCGAGAAAGGCTGTAGCAATCTCGCGTAGGGGGGCACCCCAGTTTTCTCTCCGGTGAACGGTGGCCAGGATAATACGATGCGATCGCCAATCTAGGTCTGGGATAGGGAAATCAATCTGCTTATCGGCTACCTGCAGCAGCGCATCGATCACGGTATTGCCTGTTTTGATAATTTTGCCCGGAATCTCGGCTCGCTCTAGATTTTTGACGGCGCGATCGGTCGGAGCAAAGTTAAGGGTGGCCAATTGTGAGATGAGACGCCGGTTTGCTTCTTCAGGAAATGGGTCGTACAAGTTATCTGTTCTCAAGCCTGCTTCCACATGACCGATAGGAATTTTCTGGTAGAACGCGGCTAAAGCGGCAGCAAAGGCAGTAGTGGTGTCTCCTTGCACAATCGCAAAATCGGGAGGAGATGTCTGGCAGTAGTCATCTAGGCCTCGCAAACTGCGCTCGGTAATATCGGTTAGACTCTGGCCAACCTGCATAATGTTCAGATCGACTGTGGCGGATAGCTCGAATAAATCCATCACTTGGGCCACCATTTCTCGATGCTGTCCGGTCAGTACGACATCCACATCAAAATCCGGTGACGATTGTAATCCCTGGATGACCGGAGCCAATTTAATGGCCTCCGGTCGCGTTCCTAAAATGACGGCAATGTGGCCAAGTACAGTCATGAACACCCATTCATGTCGCGGCAAACGATCGCAATCGGAATGTAGTCCCAATTGCCCCTTTGATGGTCTTAGATACTGGTGCTCGCGGCAAGAGATTAGCCAGCCGCATTTGAGTCAGAGGGGGAATCGAAAATCAATCGCTCCAATTCCACCAGGGTTTCATCTAGGCGATCGTTGACGATCGTGACGTCAAATTCATGTGTGGCTTGCAACTCTGTGCGGGCAGTCGTTAGGCGCTTCACGATACTGTCTTCAGAATCGGAGGAGCGATCGCGCAGGCGGCGCTCGAGTTCTTCTAAGGATGGGGGACTAATGAAAATTTTGAATGCTTGGGGGCAGCGCTGCATCACCTGACGAGCTCCTTGTAGCTCGATTTCCAACAGAATATCTTCACCGGCCTCCAATCGTTCCATGACTGGGGCAATGGGAGTGCCGTAACAGTTACCGGCAAATTCAGCCCATTCCAGAAATTCTTGCCGATCGCGGAGTTCTTGGAATTGCTCGCGACTGTAGAAATAGTAATGAATGCCATGCTGCTCCCCTTCGCGTGGGGCGCGGGTGGTGGCAGATACGGAAAATCCCAAATCAGGATGGCGTTCCCGCAGCGCTTTTATTAACGTACCTTTACCGACTCCACTCGGCCCCGTGACCAAAATAAGCCGCCCTGTCTTGGCCGCCTCAGTCAGCTTGCTAGTGGGAGATGGGGCTGTTGGAGATGAGGTAGCCATATAGAATTGAGCGCGCCGTTTTTAGTTCCACTACTCTACTACTTTGCACCGATTGCCGTGGAGATTCTACACAATTGCTGCATGTGACCCAATTTTGCGGCAAGTTCAGTGTCGGCAGAGAGGTGATGGGGCGAATCTTCTACCAGGCTTGTGGAATGTGTCGTTCTGTTTGATGGCATTCTTCATCGCAAACTTGACAAACCACTAAAGCAATCCCAAATGACTCATAGCCGCTTGGCGCATGACATCGATGGGAACCTCGCTTCCACCTAACCAGAGGGACAGAGCGATCGCCCCCTGTTGTACCAGCATCTCCAATCCGTCAAAAGTCGTCAGGCCACGAGCGTCAGCCAATTTCAAAAAAGTAGTTGGCCGAGGAATGTAGATCAGGTCGTAGACGATCGCCGTCTCGGGTAATAACGCCAGTTGTTCTTCAGATAGTGGAGTTTGCAATACTGCACGGGAATCGGTTTCCGACTGCATGCCGATCGGCGTGGCGTTGATCGCTAAGAGAGTTTTGGGCAGCCAATGGGCCAGGTCTTCCCAAGTGGCGGTTACGATCTGTGGCCACGTTTCGCGCAGCAAGGCTAAGCGATCGGGAGATCGTCCGACCACCACTACCTGCTTGAAGCCCAATTCGAAGCATCCTTGTATTGTTGCGCGGGCCGCGCCTCCTGACCCCAGGATGAGAGCAACCGAAGTGTGCCAAGGGCGATCGAGCTGATGTAAGGGATGCAGAAATCCACTCACATCGGTATTCGTCCCCCCCCATCCCCCATTGGCAAGTGGATAGATTGTGTTGACAGCCCCTACGTGTCGAGCGGTGTCGGAAATTTCGTCGAGAAAAGGCAGAACAGCCTGTTTGTGGGGAATGGTGACGTTGATACCCCGCATCGAAATGGATGATAATCCTGCCAAGGCAGTCCCGACTCGCTCGGATAGGACGGGCAGTGGCACGTAAACAGCATTGACCCCCATATGCGCTAATGCAGCATTGTGCATTGCTGGCGACAAGCTGTGTGCTACTGGATCCCCAATCAAGCCCAATAGTTGAGTTGCACCGTTAATGGGATGAGTGCTCATCGTAGGGTCAAAAGATTAAGACGGATCGACGTACATTACCACCTGGCCAAACTCAACCGGTTCGGCATTCTCCACCAAGATTTCGGTAATGCGGCCAGGTGTTTCGGCTAGCAACTCGTTCATCACCTTCATGGCTTCGATGATGCAGACGGTTTGACCTTCCGTAACGCGATCTCCAGGGGCAACAAATGCGGGCTCGCCAGGTGCAGGGGCCGAATAATAGGTCCCGACAATAGGTGCAGTAATGGGAACCCAATGGCTGGGCGGTTCGTTAGGGCGGGTAGGTGCAGCCGCAGGAGGGGGCGGAGTAACAGGAGCGGCTGGCGCAGGAGCAGCCGATACAGCCGGTGCGGGTTGAGCCTCAACTGGCGCTGCCGGAGGAGCTACCACATTGGTGACGACTGCTCCGCGATCGCTTTTACTGACAGTAAGGCGAAAATCCTCCGCCTCTAGCGAAAACTCGACAACCTCAGATTGGTCAATTGCCGCAAGCAGGTTGCGGATTTCTTGCCAGTTAATCGAACTCAAGGGTGACCCGCTCCATACGCTAATACAACGGCACGCTAGAACAATACTGGAACACAACCGTGCAATGACGACGGTACAGCGGAACCGGCCTGCCTTCAACTATCAGAACCCAACTGTTTTCGCGGGATCTAACTGTTTTCGCGCCCCAGGTAAGAGTCCGAACGGGTATCGACCTTGATCTTTTCGCCAATCTTGATGAACAAGGGCACCTGAATTTCAGCCCCACTTTCCAGCTTGGCGGGTTTAGTGCCGCCGGTAGCGGTATCTCCCTTCACTCCAGGGTCGGTTTGAACCACTTCCAGCACAACGGTGTTGGGTAGCTCCACTGCGATGATGGTGTCGTTCCAGCGCAGGATAGCCACATCCATGCCATCTTTTAAATATTTAATCTGTTCGCCAATTTGCTCTTCTAGCAAGGGAGCCTGCTCGTAGGTCTCCATATCCATAAAGATATAGCTGTCGGCATCCTGGTAGAGATACTGCATATCCACTTTTTCCAGGTTAGCTTGGGGCACCATCTCACCCGCGCGAAAGGTACGCTCCATACTGTTTCCGGTCTGCATATTCTTGATCTTCGTGCGGACAAATGCAGAACCTTTTCCGGGTTTGACGTGCAAAAATTCAAGCACTTTCCAGGGAGCGCCATCCAACTCAATGGTGGTGTTGGTGCGAAAGTCGTTACTCGAAATCATGTTGCAAGACTATTCCGGAGGGGCGGACCAATTGTACCCCGCGAATGGGCGACTGAAAGCCAGCGGAAACAGGGAGCCTGCTGGAGCGGCTCGCGTCATTGATGAGGGAGGTCAAAATGCTGAGAAGGGGCGGTATTAAAATGCGCAGGACGTAGGCAGTGGCTCTTGTTCGGCCAGTTGCAGGGAAAAGTTGTTTTCCAATGTTGTTGCCATAAATCCACCGTCAATGGTTCCACTGAAAGCTTCGGAGCTGTAACCATCGGGATGCATGTGAACGCGTACGATTAAGGGGCGATCTCCGGCAACATTGACTGGGCCGCCCGAACGGGTAAAGGGTTGCTCGTTGACGTGGCTATGCAAGAGCACTCGTCGGTAAATCAATTCTCCATCAGTCGTGATCACTTCCCACCAGTTTGCGTAGCGATCGCAACCGGTGTCGGGGCTGCTGATGGTGACGGAAAATGTTGGACCGGAGGTGGAGACATCAACGATCTTGGCTTCGTTTCCGGCAGAAGAATCGACGGTAGAAGCAATAGCAACCTGAGTCATAAGAGCAAGTCCGAGTAGAAGCAGGCAGAAGGTACGACCGACGGATCTCAAAATAGGTATTGTCTGGATCATTCGTTAAGGGCGGCGAGATGACGTTGTATCTCGCGTATCTGGTTCACCTACAAAAGAGTTCTAAAAACAAAAGAGTTCAAAGAAGAGGGAATGAGGGGGAGAGTGTTGGTCAACCTCACTGCTTACATATTGAAGCGGCAAAGTTCTATGTGCCCCTTGGCAATTTAATAAACTTGATGACTCGTACGGTTCTGTTAAAGGAACCCGATAAAAGAGGTGGTCGTAGCATCTCATAGAGCTCCTGCCCAAGCAGTTCTCAGCACTACTACTAGAGTCGCTATAGAGTGTATCAGGGCGGAGAGAGGGTACGTTGGCAGGCGTTGGAGAGGAAGAGTTACGTTGAAGGTTCACACATTCAATCAGTTGTTGGAGGAGGTTTCACGTTCCGGTGGAGATAGGTAATTCGGTAACAGACATGGCCACGGTTTTTGGCTAGCGTAAACGCTTGTACGGAGTAGTTCTATGGATATTGGTGTTCCTAAAGAAGTTAAAGACCGTGAATTTCGGGTAGGTCTGAGTCCGGCTAGCGTACAAGCTCTAACTCATGCAGGACATTCCGTTTGTGTGGAAACAGGCGCGGGAGTTGGGTCTGGTTTTAGCGATCTCAACTACGAAGCGGTTGGAGCCAGGATTGTTGGCGACGCAAAGACAGCATGGGATCGCGAGTTGGTATTGAAGGTTAAGGAGCCCCTGCCACAAGAATACGACCTGATGAAATCGGGGCAGTTGTTGTTTACCTACTTGCATCTGGCGGCGTCGCGATCGCTGACCGAGCAGCTTATGAAGAGCAATGTGACGGCGATCGCCTACGAATCCGTGGAACGAGGTCGTAGCCTTCCCCTGCTCGTCCCCATGAGCATCATTGCCGGACGCTTATCGGTACAAATTGGCGCCCGGTATCTAGAGCGCCAGCAAGGGGGCAGAGGGGTTCTATTGGGGGGAATTCCGGGAGTTACGCCGGGGACTGTCACAATCTTGGGGGGCGGTGTCGTTGGCACCGAGGCCGCTCGGATGGCGATCGGCTTAGGGGCTCGGGTACAGATTCTCGATATTAATGTGAGTCGATTGGGAGAATTGGAAACCCTGTTTGGATCGCGGGTGGAGCTACTCTACAGCACGGCAGCTCAGATTGAAGCTGTTGTTCCCCAAGCCGATCTGCTGATTGGAGGCGTTCTAATCCCGGGGAAGAAAGCACCGCATTTAGTGAGGCGACACATTGTCAGCAAGATGAGGCCAGGATCGGCGATCGTTGATGTAGCAGTCGATCAGGGGGGGTGTATCGAAACCACTCGCCCCACCTCTCACACTGAACCTACTTATGTGGAAGAAGGAGTGGTTCACTACGGAGTACCCAATATGCCAGGAGCAGTCCCCTGGTCCGCAACTCAAGCACTGAACAACAGTACGCTGCCCTACGTCCTTAAACTAGCGGCGGGTGGATCGGATGCACTCACAGGCGACCCCGAGTTGGAATCCGGCCTCAATGTCCATGCCGGTAGACTCGTTCATCCTGCCGTTTGTGAAGTGTTTCCTGACTTAGCAGCCTGACGTCAATTCTCGAGAGCCCGATCGCTAGCGCAGCGGAAACCGGCAAACATCTGCCGCATCCAAGGGTGATACCAATTGCGAAATGAAGTTCGGATCGCCCATGGGTATGTAGCCCAACTGCCCCCTTTCAAGACGCGATGCTGGCGATCGAAATAGGTCTGGGAATAGCCGCGATAGGGAAACCCTTCAAAACCGGTATAGCCGTCAAACCAGCTGTTGGTCCATTCCCACACGTTACCCAGCATGTCCGCGCAGTCATAGGCACTACTGTTGCCGAGCAATGCTGTGACTGGGGTAGTTCCTTCGTTACTGTGGGCGAGATTGCAGCGGCGATCGCCCATCTCATTCCCCCACGGATACAGTCGCTTTGCCTGAAGAGCGGTTCCCCAGCTCGCCGCTTTCTCCCACTCTGCTTCCGTTGGCAGCCGTTTCCCGACAAATTTGGCATATGCCTCCGCTTCGAAAAAGCTAACACCACACACCGGATGGTCATCAAATTCTCTGCCCGATCGCCAATAGCGTGGGGCACCCACTGGAGTTTTCTGCAGCACTGGAGTTTCCTGCAGTACTGGAGTTTTCTGCAACCAGGCCCACCCCTCTTCCGACCACCACTCGGGATTTCGGTAGCCCTCGGAGGCAATAAACTGCCCAAACTGTCGTTGCGTGACTGGATAGCAATCGATCGCAAACTCAGGAACAAACACAAGATGGCTGCTGCGTTCGTTATCGAGAGCACAGGGACGATCGCTGCCCATCACAAACTCCCCCGCCGGAATCTCCACCATTTCGGCCGAAATCTCGGAAGAAGAGAACCGAGTCACCTCGCAATCGGACAGGGTGCTTGCGGGGTGACGCTGAAGTGCCAGAACCAGCGACGCTGTTTCGGCGTGCTGGCATTCATGCTGCAGGATGAAGTTCCACAGCCGCTGCTCTGCTTCAAGATCGGCCTTCTCTAAATAATTCAGCGATCGCTCTCGCACATCCGCCAGATAATCCAACATCTCGCTCAAGGGAGGAAGAAGGCAGCGATCTCGCTTGGGTAAGCCGTCCGCCAGTAGCAGTTGTCGGTATTTTGGGTGACTATCTGCCTGACCGGCACACGCCTCCAATAGCCACATCGATTCGGTCATGGCTATGTGCCCCAAATGCCAGCCAATCGGACTGAAATCAGGGTGGGATTGATGACACAGTGTTTGGCGATCTAAGTTACCAAACAGCTTGAGGGTGAGGGCACGGCAATCCTGCAATTGTTGCCGCAGATGAGATCGCAATTCCTCCCCGTTCAATTCAGCGTGCTTAACAACGTTTGTGCTGCATAAAGACAGGCGTTCATCCGAGTCAAAAGGTCCAGATTCATCGGTTCCAGATTCACAGGTATTGGATATCGATCTCAAGGTCGCTGTCCACCGTTAAGATGCTTGCTTCGTTGCATGGTAACCAATTGCCATCAAACATCGGCTCGGACGCGATCGCCACAGAATGAGGCCAACTCGGGTCGTCTCGCAGCCAATAAAGAGATGGGGCAGGGCCCTGGCGAGCATAGCGACTAACGACAATCTGGCGACCATCCGTCACCATCATGTTGAGATAGATGGGAATTGATTTAGGGGTAGCCAGCTCAGTCACAATCTGGATGGTTTCAGCCAGTGCATCTGTGAGAGAAATACCCGGCGTTTGAGCCAGGCGATCGAAGAGTAAGGCAAACAGATGTTCGGAATCGGTGGTGCCGTGGATGGACTGGTAAGCCTTGTCGCTCAGCCGATTGCGAATGGGGCGATAGAGGGTATGGCGAAAGTTTTCGATAAAGCCGTTGTGGACAAATAACAAGCGATCGTGAGTAAAAGGGTGAGTGTTACCTAAATCGACCGCTAGTCCCGGAGTAGCGCTGCGAATATTGGCGATCGTGCAGTGGGTTTCTACGTAACGACAGAGTTGGGGCAGGTTGGTGTCGTTCCAAATGGGCAGGACGTTTTTGTACGTGAACGGTAGCGCCTCCGCTTGAGTGGCGTGATACCAGCCAATGCCAAAACCATCGGCATTCAACAAAGCATTTCGGAGTTCTTTCGGTTGATAGCTCTGCACGATCAAGGAATGGTCGGGCTTAACCACTAAGCGTTCGAGCTGGATAGGTTGACCCAAATAGCCAAAAATGCGGCACATTGCAGAGATGGAGTTCCTAGTGTTTTAAGAATACCTCTGGAAGACTCGGGCTTGTTCTGTCGTTCCATCTCTGTCAGGAATCGTTCAAGTTTATTAGTGGTTGTGCGATCTCGTGTCGCAAATCTGGTGAATGGGAATCCAGTTTGAGTGAAACCAGTCAGAATAAGTTTGCGTAAGGAGCGTCAGTCTGAATGAACGACTGAGTAATGTTGGTCTGAGAAATGCTGGCCTGGGTGTTTGCATAAGCAGTGTTACAACGGATCGTGAGTGTAGGAATCCGACTGTGAGTACCCCTTCGACCCCCACCAGCCTCAATACATATCTCGAAGGTATTCAGGCACTCCACGAAAGCGGTCGCTACCGGAAAGCACTGGATGCGATCGCCACGGCTTTGGAATACTACCCGAAGACGGACTCCTTGCTGTTGTGGAAGGCGATTGCCACGAACGCGATCGGCGAAACCGAGACAGCTATTTCCCTTTTAAACCCCCTGGCAAACAGTGGAGATCTAGAAACTCGCCAACAGGCTCGATATCTATCCCAAATTTGGAGCGCCCCCAGCCTGCAGAGGCACGAAGAGTGGCAGGTGAACATGACCAACTTCAATAGCCGTTTGGGAAGCAGTCGTTCGGCTTACGTCAGTAGCACTGCGGCTGGTAGTTTTAAGCCTAATAAGGCTAAATCCTCTGCAACAGTCCCTGGGGAGACACCTCCGTCCGAACACCCCCGCAGCTTTTGGGTCAGGCTAGCTGTTACAGGAACCCTTGCTCTCGCCGCGTGCAATATTCTGCTGTACGCACTGCGTTGATGTTTGCAGAGCGATCGCCATTGCAACAACGGAAATCTTCTAATCGCTCCCCTAGCCACTAGAGAACCGCCGTGTTCTGCCTATAAGCTTGCTGTTTTAGATAATTAAGAATAACGCTCACGAAGACTCTACTTGCATCGATCTCGCGATTCAGATCGATCCTTAGGAGGACTAATACTCAAAGAGATGTCAACGCAATCATTAAGTTAATTTATGTGAAGTGTATGTTGGTCTAGAACCGCTTTCGAAAAATTCTTGGTGAGCGATATGGGCGACCGACTTTTAGCGGCTAACCCTCGAAAGCAAAAGGCTTTAGAAAGTTTGGGTCGTAGGGGAGCAGGCTATCTGTAATGCCCTTGGACCGTGAGATTGGACCTCAGAAAAAAAGGAAAATATAACAACTGATGGCGTGTTTTGTATCACTTGCTACTTTTTTATTTTTAGGGTTAAGATCTGAGTGTAAGGACGTTGCACTCTCACTTCAGGTAATAGAGGTTCTCCAATGACTGTTGCTGCTAAAACTCGTCAATTGATGATACTCGGGCGCACTCGCACCAAGAACCGTCAGCAATCCCTACTCAGTCGCTCTGCAAGCACCGTTGGTCTTTCTGCCGACAAGCTAGATTACTGGGGTCATATTCAGGGTAAAGTTCAACCTACATTCCGCCACGACTACGCTCGCAGCGGTTCTGCGATGAGCTAGCTTTCTAGGCAATGTCGCTCTTGAGAAGAGCGGGTCGATCTAGAAATAGTGATGCCCCTCACTTAGGGGGCCAAAACACTACTGTTCCAGACGACAAAGTCGCCAGAGTCATTCCCTCAAGAGAATGCCTGGCGACTGTTTGTATGCACCGACAAAAAATTAGTCAGTAGAAACTGCTGTCACAGCAATGTGGATGTGCATACAGAGGGAGAGCTCTACACAACTTGCTCGACTTCGATGATGTCGGGGATGCTCATGCGTAGCTTGCGCTCGATACCCATCTTTAGAGTGTAGGTAGAGCTAGGGCAAGAACCACAGGCACCGTTTAGGCGTAATTTGACAACTGGCCCGTCTAATTCAACCAGCTCAACGTTGCCACCATCTGCAATCAGATAGGGGCGCAATTCATCTAAAACTTTTTCCACATTCTCGGGGGTCAATTCGAGGGTTTCCGCAGACATGTGCGACTCTCCGATCAAGTCCAGGTATTGTTTACCTCATTCTATGCCAATTCAACGGACTCCCCTTCTGCGTGAGGGAGATCGCCCCACAGCTCCACCGATTGCCAGTCCTGCAACTGTGCACCCACTTACCCATAGTCCAAATCGATGGGCCACCGTCCCGCGATAGCGAACCGTGATGTTATGGGTACCGGGAGGTATGGATAGCTGTAATTGCCCCTCTGGGTTGGGTCCTGCCTGGATAGGGCGCTTGTCCAATTGGGTCACCCATCCGGGATAGAAAAAGGTTCGCAGTACAATCTCGCGCGGCTCCTCTCCAGAGACAGTGGCGCGAAAATGGCGCAAACCATAGCTCCAGCGCAACAGCGTTATCTCTGTGCCGGGAGTAAAGTCTGGCTCTTGCCATTCCAGTAGAGGATAAGGACGGGTTGGGGGCATTGCTAAAGACGCTGAGTGATGGCGATATTCCGGCACATCTACTAATCCCAAACCGTCGGGGTGGAGCCAGTGCCAATGTAAAAACGATTCTTGTGGCTGCTGGATGGGTTCGTTCGGAAAGACTTTGGCTTCTGCTAGTCGAATGAATTGGGAGACTGTGACTGAATCGTAAGTTGCTTGCTCGAGTGCTTGGGCTGACAACGCAAAATTGGTCGCGCAGATTGCCAGCACAAACGCGAACGAGATGGCCGAGCACAATCGTTGCCGAGTCTGCAGGCATCGTCGAGCTACGTCTAGCTGGTAACCCAATAACAGGGGGCCTGTCGTACACAAAACCGTCATCCACCGCCAGGAAAACTGAATGGTCTGTAGGGGGAGCACGATTGGATATAACCAGCCCAAGACATCGGTCGTCATCAGCAAGGAAATTGTACTGAGGAGTAACCAATATCCAACCGGATTCCGCGAGCGATCGTACGAGCCCTGGTAAAACTGGGGACTCATCCAGGTCCGAACCAGCAATGCTCCCACCACTAGGACGACGGCAATCAACCAGAGAGGGAGCAAACTGCGATCGAACCAATGGTGAGTGAGTTGGGGGCGCAGGGACAGTAGGCCGTCTAGCATGAGGCGATTTTCTGGGCGGTAGTCGTCTAACGCCGTCAGCAACTCTACCTGAATTAGCCTGCGATCGAGCAGGACGGGCAAGATATATGCCGCTGTCCAGCCTCCCCCCAGCAGTGCACTACAGAATAAGCCCGCAACCACCTTCAGATGCCTTGGGCCAAAAAACGGCAACAGCCCCCACAGACACGTCACCATCAGCAACGTTGGCAGGTGCGACAGAATCAGACATCCGTAAGCGATCGCCACACCAGCAACGACGTTCCATTCAATGGGCCGAGGGCTGATTTTTAATGACATGTGGGCGATCGCCACTTGCGATCCCCACAATAGCCAGGGAATGATTGCAATCCCCCAAACTTCGGCAATCGCCCCTCGCTGATATATATCCACATATAGGTAGGGAGTACTGCCAGCAGCACCGGCAGCGATCGCTGCAATCCAGGTGGGGTAATAGGTACGAGCGTATCGATAGATTCCGGCAACAAAAACCAACACTGCCAGCCCCATGCTGGCGACTAAAGAGGATGCTATGTCCAACCCAATGGTGTGGAACGGCAACGTCGCCACCATGCAAAGGGGTGGGTAGAAGGCAAAGGTCGGATTGCCAAATCCGTAATTGGAATATTCCAGCCACCGAGGATACCACTGGCCGCCATCCACTTGGGCCTGAAATTGAAAGACCCAACTAAGGTTGAAATGGGTGGAGTGAGTGATGGGATAGCCAGCGATCGCCATCGGATAAATGGCAGCTAGAGCAATGCCTGCGCACCACAAAACAGTAATGACAGTTCTGGCAAAGGGGCTCCGGACACGACTGGATATACGCCCGCCCATTACCGTTCACACGGCCAAGAGCAAGGACTAATTTGGCTCGCTCTAAAGGCACTTTCCATCAGGTTCATAACTGGAGCATCATTCATCAAACCCATATGCTTGCTGGATAAGATATAGCGGCCGTTGCTTTACCTCTTCAAACACTCGTGCCAAGTACTCTCCCATAATCCCCAGACTCAGCAGCTGTATTCCGCCCAAGAATAAGATGGCTACCATCGTCGAAGCATATCCAGGGACGTCAACCCCAAAAATCAAGGTTCGAACCAACAATAATATTCCGTAGAAAAATGCCACAAAGGACACCAACGCTCCCAAATAGCTCCACACCTTAAGAGGAACAGTGCTGAAGGATGCAATGCCATCTACAGCTAAATTCCACAGCTTCCACGTGCTCCAACTGGTTTCGCCACGATACCGTGACGGACGATCGTAATAGACCTGACTGGTGCGAAACCCCACCCAGGCAAACATCCCCTTCATAAACCGCGATCGCTCTGGCATTTGCTTAATTGCATCCACCACTTTGCGATCCATCAGGCGAAAGTCACCGCTATTGGCTGGGATGGATAACGGGCTGAGGCGACCAATCGTGCGATAGAACCCTTTGGCTGCAAACTGTTTAAACCAGCGATCGCCATGTCGGGTTTGCCGCGTTGCCAGCACAACGTCATATCCAGTTTTCCAGCGTTCTAGCAAGGCTTCGATCAACTCGGGTGGATCTTGCAAGTCAGCGTCCAGAGGTACGACGGCAGCACCGGTAGCGGCATCCAAACCCGCAGAGAGGGCAATCTCTTTGCCAAAATTGCGGGAAAGAACAACTAATTTAATGCGGGAGTTGTGACGGCGATGCTTCAACACCAATGGCACTGTATCGTCACGACTACCATCATCCACGCAGACGATTTCGTAAGTAACCCGCAAGCGATCGCAAACCTCCGCCACCCGCGAAAATAGCATCTTCAGATTGTCGGCTTCGTTATAGAGCGGCACCACAATTGACAGCACTGGGTCGGACTTTTGCATGACGCTCTCACATGACGCGCTTAATGGCAGTATCTCGAATGATTGAAACATAGTCGCGATCGCCAATCGAGGGGATGAGTCTTATCTGCAGGAACATTCCGGTCAGCAAGGACATGTGCGATAAGTGATGATATTCAGCGAGTTGCCAAGCCATTCGAAGAGAACGGTGCAATGGGGCGGGAGGTCTATCCTAAAGAGCGCAAGTATAACTACTCGATCGCGCGATGGCTCGCATGCGAATCGCGAATATCTTGGCAAACGCGATAGTATCGGTAGCCAGGGGTACTATTCGAGCAACTTCGTTAGACTGATGTAGACCTGAAGGGGAGGAACGGGCTAGCTTGCGAGCAGCCGTGCCATGGAGCAGTCGTTTACCCTAACCCGCATGATGGTACTGGTGCTAGTCGCCGGTATCGGTGCTCAAGTACTGGCAAATCTTGTCAAAATTCCCAGCATTGTGTTCCTGCTGGTCTTCGGCGTGCTGCTGGGGCCAGATGTAGAGGGTTGGGTTAGTCCTGAATCGCTTGGGGTGGGCATTGAAGTCATTGTGGCCCTCTCTGTCGCCCTTATCCTGTTTGAAGGGGGATTGAACCTTAACCTGCAAACCCTCGGTCGCGTGTCCAAAAGTTTGTGGCGACTGGTGAGTTTGGGGGCCGCAATTACCCTAATGGGGGGCGCAGTAGCCGCTCACTACTTGGGCGAATTTCCCTGGAGAATTGCGTTTATATATAGTTCGCTAGTGGTGGTCACTGGCCCAACGGTGATTAACCCTATTCTGAAGCGGGTTCGAGTTAGCGAATCTCTCAGCACTCTATTGGAAGGCGAAGGGGTGCTGATTGACCCGATTGGGGCCATTTTGGCGGTGGTGGTGCTGAACTTGGCGTTAGCTGGCACCCCCAATTCCGAAGAGTTATTCGTGGCAGCGGTATCTCTGTTGGGGTCGCTGGCGGTGGGAGCTGCGATCGGTGCCGCCGGAGGATTTTGTATCGGTCAGTTGCTGAAGCGATCTCAGAAGCTACTGGGAGAAGAGCTGATTAACTCGGTAGTGCTGGCTGGAGCGCTGGGAATCTACGCGCTCTCTCAGTCACTGCTGAATGAATCGGGGTTAATGGCGGCGGTGACCGCCGGTATTGTCGTTCGCCAGGTGGCTGAATTTCGCGAGCGGCAAGTGCGGCGCTTTCAGGGGCAGTTAGTTATCCTGGCCATCTCTGTTTTATTCATTCTTCTGACCGCGAACTTATCCCTTCAGTCTGTCTTGTTGTTGGGGTGGGGGGCTCTTGGCACGGTAGCCGTGCTGATGTTTTTAGTCCGTCCCCTCAGTATCTGGCTGTGTACGTGGGGAGGAGAACTCACCTGGCGAGAGAAAGTGTTTGCCGCTTGGATGGCTCCACGCGGAATTGTGGCGGCATCGGTGTCGTCGTTATTTGCCTTAGTCCTAACCGAGCGGGAGATTGCCGGGGGTGAAGCGGTTAAGGCCCTGGTGTTCCTGACGATCGCCACTACTGTCATTTTGCAGGGGTTGTCTGCCGGACTGGTCGCAAAACTTCTGGGTCTGAATGAGGGAGGAACAACCGTTATTGTCGGCAACAATGGTGTTGTTTTGCAGCTGGCTGAATTGCTGCACGGAGCAGGTCAGTCGGTAACAGCGATCGCCCACCAGCAGGTACCTGTCAATGCTCCTAACACTACGATAACTGAGTCCAAAGGGAGCACGGAAGGATTTGATGCCGAGCCCGAATTAGAAGTGGTGTACGGCAATGCCTTAGATCCAGTCGTATTGGCTAATGCCGGAGTGGAACATGCCGAAACTCTTGTGGCTATTACGTTGAACAGCGAGGTCAATCAGGCCATCTCCGAACTGGCCACCAGCACTTACGACGTGCCTCACGTATTGGCAGCTCTAAAAAAAGGCCAGGAAAACCCTTCGGTGGAAGTGCAGGACATCATCGGAGGCAGCAAGACGATCGCCGAATGGAACAATTTCCTCAATTCTGAAGCGATCCATATCAAGGTCATTCAATTACCGTTGAAAAACAAAGAGGGTGAAGCAGCTACCTGGCAGGCTCAGATTGTCAGTCGCGCAGTCTCCACGAGCGAGGCAACCCCAACCCCAGATTCTTCAGATCGGCAGTCGGGGGCTAGTAGCTCCAAAAACTCCGGCTCAACGCGGAGTGAGTCCTTACCCTCCGTTAGCGCTGACAACCATCGCCGATTGGTCAATCAGCTGACGGAATTCATTCGCAGTGACTATTTGCTGGCGATTGCCCTGCGTCGTCGCGATCGGTTCGAGCTATTTCCCCATTCCTCCACCTGGCAACCTGGAGATGAAGTCTTCTTTCTGGAGCGAGAAGCTAGCGCGATTGCGATTCAATACAAACCGATTGCTCCAGTCAGCCAAACCAAAGGCTCCGTTGTCGATTCTTACTCCCGCCCGTTGACCGAATTACAACTTCAACCCGAATCTTGATCGTCCCGAACCTCGATCATCCTGAATTGGGTCGGACAGTTAGAATAGGCATCTGGAAACGGAACGGCGAATTATGCTGCTGGTTATCGATAACTACGACAGTTTTACCTACAACCTGGTGCAATACCTGGGGGAATTGGGGGCAGAGGTACAGGTGTTCCGCAACGATCGGATTACCTTAGACGAGATTCGCCAGCTAAGCCCTGAGGGAATTGTCATTTCCCCCGGTCCCGGTAGACCGGATGATGCAGGGGTGTCATTGGACGTTATTCGCGACCTAGGAGCAGAGATTCCTATTTTGGGAGTGTGTCTGGGGCATCAGTCTATCGGTCAGGTGTTTGGCGGTAATGTCATCGGTGCACCAGAGTTGATGCATGGGAAAACTTCACCGATTTATCACAACAATGTTGGCGTGTTTGAAGGCTTATCCGATCCGTTTGAGGCCACTCGCTATCACAGTTTAATTGTAGAAAAATCTAGTCTGCCGGACTGTTTGGAAATAACCGCCTGGACTGAAGACGGCATCATCATGGGCCTGCGCCACCGCGACTATCCTCACCTCCAAGGGGTACAGTTCCACCCCGAAAGTATTTTGACGAACTCAGGCAAATCACTCCTGAACAACTTTATCAAAGCCATCAAAGCGGCTGATGCAATTGCTGCGTGAAATTGTAGTAATACCCGTTGGTGACCTTCGAACAACTGTGGGGGATGTACGT
>JBFRWD010000126.1:0-31529 GCA_051439425.1 Synechococcus sp. | reverse complement strand
GTACCGCCCCATTTATACGTCAAGTTAGCATTCCCGAAGAAGGTGGCGAGTTTGGTGGTGGGTAGAACAGGCCTTCCCGGTTTAGCATTCACGATACTGACAAAAGCGTCATTACCGCGATGGGATTCGAACTTTTCAATCAGATTGTTCTGACGCGCGCTATGCAGAGCAATAGAAAATCGGCCGCTTCGGTCGGTTTTAAACCGATATTCTAGCTGTTGCGAAGGGTCGGCTCTCTGCAAATTATTATTGCCTCGGTACAGTACTGCTGTACGGTTAGCGATTGTCGTCCGAACCCATCCCCCTTTCAAATTGGCCGATTCCGCTTCTATAACAACCTTGCCGTCCTGCCCCGCAAATACAGAACCATTTGAAGCCCGACTGGATTGGAGAATATAACCATAGTCTTGCCCGATGTCATCGGCGAACGGCGAAGAGGTTTCAATCTCTCCAGAGGCATATTCAAGATGCCAATCACCACCCAGTTGATTGCTCCCGGTCAGGTCAGTAGACGCAGCAATATCGGCACCGGTGAGTCGATCGATTTCAGATAGAAACTGAGCCCCATTCTCTCCCGCTGCAACATTGCATCCATAAAACAAAATGTCGGCACTGTCGGTTAAGGAATCCTGCCAGCTTTCCAACTGCGACGAGTATTGGGCCAGATTGGTGGAGGAAATAGTGGACGAGCCAAGTTGAATTTGTCCCGCGTCTCCGTGGGACACAACATTCAGGCTGGCAACATCCTCGAATTGAGAAAGCGCGTCTGTAATTTGAGCAATTCCGTCAGAATCGGCGTCCAGAAGAATGACTTGGGTGTCACGAGCAACTTGCGAAATGAGAGCGTCAATGTTCTCAACGGCAGCGTCAACGAACATCAGATTGACAGCCTCGGACTGACCAAACTGATGGCGATCCGAGACAACATCGGCAGCACCAGCTGCAGTTTCTCGATCGCGAATGAATGCTTCTGGAGTCATCATGAAGAAAGTTTCCTGTGAGTATTCATATCCGGCGAAGCAGAAACCAAGTCGTATGCCGTACCTCGACGACCAACAACTTTTCTCCTTCACACTGAGTACATATACTGAACAACTTCTTAACATACATGCAAAAAGTTAAGATTCCGTAATCACACCAACGCATTAGACGTCGCAGTCACACGCATCTCAGCAAGAATGACGAGCATGATGTTGTGAAGAATACCCCTGAGGAGACGGCTCCAGAGAATACGAAACACATAGGATTACGAATCTTGCTAGACACCAAACCCCAATTGCAATTAGGGTTTAGGTCTGATGAGCAATCAATATTGATGTAGGGTTTCTGCTGGGTCTGAGTTGAGATCGGGAATACGGCCCAACAACATCGCTAGCTTGGTAAATTCCTGTTTGACCCATGGAAAATATCTGACGATCGCAGATATTTTCCATCGCCACATGGGCTTAAGAGAACAAATACGGCTCAGGTGGCATAAGAAAACGAACTTCGGGTGAAGCCTTTCCTTGTACGTATTCTTCATCTGAACTGCACTATCGGTAGAGGGTTCAAACTCATTTGACTGGCCCAGCTAAGGCTGGAGCTTGCTCGTGCCTCTCGACCTGACGGTGGGGTTGCGATGTCAGTGCTCAAAAACCCCCAAGTAGTTGTGAACTCGGGGAGGGTTGCCGTTGAAATTCACCACGCGATCGCCCACATACAAAGTTGAAGAGGTACCCCCATCTAAGTTGAGAGCCTGCTGACTGCCCAACTGCTGCATTAAGACGGCCATCTCCCCCAGCGTAATACCGGTATCTTCTTCTCCTTTGCCCGCCGTAACAAACAGGAGTTTGCGATCGGCGGTTAATCCCACAGCACTGCGGGCAGCTCGTTGAGTCGGGAACGGTGGGCGAAAGCGCTCTAGCTCGGCATCCAACACAATCGCCCCATCTTTCATCAGCAGGGGACCTGCCCCAATGGCGTGAGGGTACAGCGATAGGAGGTCGGGAGTGATGCGGGTGCTGACGATAATGTCTGCCCCCAACGGTAGCGATCGCCCGTGGGCTGCGGCTTCAGTTTGGCGAGCAACCAGCAAATAACCATTGCCAGGAATCGCCTGGGTTAGCGATTGGGCTTCGTCTGCAATGCGAATATCAACAATGCGGTTGCCCTCCACCACAATCACCACTTCGTTATCAGTTTCTGTGGTGTAGCTGCGACCCCACACCGGTGTGTAGCGGGAAAAACCGGAGCGGAAGTAGCCGCTGTTGAGGTCAGAGATGAGTAATGTTTCGCCGTTGGAGAGTTGGGCTTCTTCGTAGAATTGGACGCGATCGAATAAAAAGTCTCCACTATCGGTCCAAGCCATCACCCCGCGTCCCAAAATCGGCCCGGATACCCAGCGATTGTCAACTTTGATCGCTCCCAGAGGCTGGTGGGTAATGCGGCTGAAAAAGCCACCGTTGATGACGATGTCGGCTCCAACTCTGCGGGCAGCCGATTGAGTATCCATCAACCCCGGCACTTGGTAGGGGCTAGCCCAAAAGGGCCGCATGAGAAAGTCTGGCTCAGACGCATCCAGCTCTACGACCGAAACTGCGACTGAAGAGCTGCCAATGCGGGCGCGGAAGCGGTTCAGGCCTCCGACTGTGACAACAGGAAGTGTTGCGGATAAATCGGGAGACGTTTGGGCGATCGCAACCGGAGTCTTCAAGCGTTGCCAGCCCACTATGCTTCCGAATACAGCTGATGCCACTAGCGTTGATGTAGCCAGCGTGCAGGTTCTAGCAATCCACCGATGGTCTCTGGCCATGTTCAGCGACTCCATGCGATCGCACTGACACCGACGATTTTAGAAGCAGGATTTTGTTTGGCCAGTGATTCGCAGTATTTATTCCCCGCAAATCTGAACGGACACGGTGCGCCGACGCGGACCATCTAATTCGAACAGCAACACGGACTGGTAAGTCCCCAACGCCAATTGACCGTCTACCACCGGAATCATTTCGCTATTACTGAGGGTGATGGCCATCAGATGCGAGTGAGCATTCTCGGGTTCGTCATCAGGGATGTTGGGACGCAAATGCAGATCGTTGTGCAGGTAACGATCGCCTTGAGGAGCCAACTTATTCAGATACGTTTTGATGTCTGCTAGCAAGCGCTCTTCGTATTCATTCACCGCTAATGCTGTGGTGGTGTGGCGCGAAAAGACAAGAACATAACCGTTTGCGATCGATGACTCTGACAGAAGTTTTTTGATATTGGGTGTGAGGTTGTGGAGCTGCAGGCCGGCTTCGGTTTCGATGGTGACGATGTGATGGGTGATGGACATTGGAATTGAAAGGCGAATGGAGCGTAGGAGAGCGTTCTGGGGTCATTGGTCACTGGTCACTAGTCGCTGGGGTTGAATAGTACACAGGACTCAACAGCGTCGCTGGCTACAGAGGTTAAGCACGAAGGACTAAGGACTAGGGACTAAGGACTAGGGACTAAGGACTAGGCCAACCCCACGCCTTGACTTTAAATACCAACTTGCTACCCCCTCATGGCAACCACGGAAATTGGCGAAAATCTGGAGCACGCTTTTCTAAAAATGCCTGTTTTCCTTCGCTACCTTCCTCGTTCATGTAGTAGAGCAATGTGGCATTACCGGCCAACTCCTGCAACCCAGCTTGACCGTCGCAGTCGGCATTGAACGCGGCTTTAAGACAACGAATGGCTAGCGGACTCTTGCTCAGGACTTCTTGAGCCCATTCCACCCCTTCAGCTTCGAGGCGATCGACCGGAACCACAGTGTTGACCAGGCCCATATCCAACGCGGCTTGAGCATCGTACTGGCGGCACAAAAACCAGATTTCCCGCGCTTTCTTTTGACCGACGATGCGCGCTAAATAACTCGCTCCGAATCCTCCGTCGAAGCTTCCCACCTTCGGGCCGGTTTGGCCAAATACAGCGTTATCAGCCGCAATCGTGAGATCGCACAGCAAGTGGAGAACGTGCCCTCCCCCGATCGCATATCCTGCCACCAGCGCAATGGTGACTTTGGGAATCGACCGAATCAGCCGCTGCAAATCCAGCACATTCAGACGGGGTACCCCATCGTTTCCGACATATCCCGCTTTTCCCCGCACACTCTGATCTCCCCCCGAGCAAAAGGCATACTTACCATCCGTATGCGGCCCCGCCCCCGTCAAGAAAATGACGCCAATTCTGGCATCCTCCCGCGCATCGCAGAATGCGTCATACATCTCAAACACCGTCTTGGGTGTAAACGCATTGCGCTTATGAGGACGGTTGATGGTGACTTTCGCCATGCCATCAGCTTTGTGGTAGAGAATCTCGTCGTAGGATTTGGCAGCTTGCCAGTCAACGGACAGCGGGGTTACGGACATGAAGGAAGAGGGGAAAGTCGTTGCAATTTTATCGTGGTGATTGCTGCTCAACGCCAATATTGACGGAATATCGCCAAGAATGTCCCGGTCACGTAATGGTGCACCGCCAAACTATTTCGGTGTTTTAGTTGAGCAACGTGTCGCGTATTAGCTGAGCGGTTATTTGGCTGGCATCCTGCTGGCTCTGAGTTTTCAAAATAGCGGTCATTTGCTGTAGCCGATCGCGATCGGCCAACCACTCGCATCCCAGAGTTGCCAGCTTTTCCGCCATCAACTCGCCCTCCCGACGAACTATCGCAGCACCGCTGTTGGCAACGGCGATCGCATTTGCATATTGATGATCTTCCGCCGCATAGGGATAGGGAATCAGGATGGCGGGAGTGTGGGTGACAGCCAGTTCGGCCAGTGTCATCGCACCCGAGCGACAGATGGCGAAATCGGCACGCTGATAGATGGCAGCCATATCTTGGCGAAAGGGAAAATGCAGGTATTGCGGGGAATTGGGGGCACGCCGTGCCACTTCATCAGCATCGAGTTCTCCCGTCAGGTGAATAATCCACGCACCGCGATCGATCCAAGCTGGAGCGGCTTCGGTCACCAAACGGTTTAATCCCCTGGCCCCCTGACTGCCACCACTCACCACAATCGTGGGTGCCCCGGCAGGAATGGGCAGATCGAGAAATTGGGGTTGATTGAAGAGTTGACGGACGGGATTGCCCACGACTTGAATCTCTGGCGCAGTGAGTTGTGCCGCAGCATCAGAAACCCCCAAAGCCAAAATGCTGCAGCGCGGAGCCAGCCAGCGGGTCACTTTTCCCGGCAGCGCATTGGACTCGTGCAGAATCACCGGCAAGCCGAGCGATCGCGCCGCCAAAATAGCCGGAGCAGAGATATAGCCACCTGTCGTGAAAACCCCCGAAGACCTCTGAGCCTTCAGCAGACTTCTGACTCTCAAAAACGACATGCCAAGCTGCCAAAAGGCACGTAGGTAACCTAACCCCGGTGGCCCCTGCAGACCTGACATTGCCACTGTGGTCAGGGGATAGTCAGTGATGAGTTGAGTTTCGAGGCGATCTGGCACCCCCAGCCAATGAATATCAACATCAGACAAATGCTCCGCCACCGCCAATGCCGGAAAAAGATGACCGCCAGTACCGCTTGCAGCAATTAACAATCGCTTCGACGACATTGATTTTGACGAGACCGTTTTTGACGACACTGGTTTAGACGTTGGAGAAGACTCCAACCGGCTCTCAGCAGACATGGCTTCTCTACCCCAACAACTCCGACAACACCGGCAACGCTCAAAACAACCCGCAGCGTTGCAGGAGTCAACATATCCTCCATCCGCTCCGGTTGCTAAGATGCTTGTCAATGCTGCTAGTTTGTCACTGTTGGGTTTTCAGTGCCGCCCCCTGCTTCAGGCTGTCCATTCCAGATGCTGTCTTAATTAGCTGTTTGGATAGAGGCACTGACCGGCCGATTGCAAATCAGTTGCTCGTACGTCTTGGAGGGGTAAGCCCTTGAATTGGTTTGAACTTGGCACTCAACTGGCCCAAGGCTGGAAACCCTTGGCTGCTGCGACCGCCGCCCTAGTACCTCTGACTGCCACTCCAGTATTTGCCCAGACGATCGCCTCCGACCGGGGAGACAACCGCATTCTGGCGCAGGTTCATCTCGCCCAAGCCACTACCCCTGCAGAGCTCCAGTCCACCCTGGATGACATGCTGGCTGCAGCCAACGAACGAGATCTCGATGCGGTGATGGCCCTGTATGGCGAAGGGTTCGAGCATGGCGATGGCTTAACGCTGGATGAGGTCTCGTCATCCATCACGAAGTTTTGGGATACCCATTCCGAGCTGAATTACCAGGCAACAATTGACAACTGGGAAGAAACAGCCACAGGATTTTCGGCCACCATCACCACAGATGTCACGGGCACTCAAGCCTCGGAGCGTGGAGATTTTGCGCTAGAGGCCAGCAACACCGTTCTCAACCAATACGAGTCAGACAGCAATGGCAATCTCTTGCTGGCGAGTCAAGAGGTACTGGAAGAATCCACTCGATTGCAATCTGGCGATGCTCCTCCTGCCGTGACAGTCAACATTCCCACCACAGTATCGGTAGGGGCAGAATTTGATGTGGAAGCCATTATGGAGGAACCATTGGGAGAGTCGTTGTTGCGGGGGGCAGCCCTAGAGGAACCCATTAAATCCGAAACCTATTTAGATAGCTCGCTGGTGCCGTTGCAACCCCTGCAAGCAGGCGGAATTTTCCGGCGTGCCGATGCTCCATCGCGTCCGGGGGCCGAGTGGATTTCTGTGATGCTGGTGAGCGATCGCGGCATCTTGATTGAAGGCCGTCGGCTTAACTTTGTGATTGGGGCAGCGGAATAATCAGCTCGACTCAGCGCACTTGTTCTGAGATACAGCGATCGGCAATCCGCTATAGAGAGCTCTTTAGTTTTTTCCTAGCCAGTCAAGGCTTGGTGCTGTCTTTGCTCTCCATCGCGGATTGCAAATTGCCATACAGCGGATTGCTATACAGAAAGTTTTGAAATGCAGACCCCCCTCCACAACTGGAGGGGGGTTCAAGATTGGAATGGATGTGCAGCGACGTAGCTACCGCTGTCGCCAGCGCATAGTTTCAACAGACTGAACGGTGAGAAACAACCCAAACACAATCAAGCTGCCAAACAATGCCACACTGCTGATACTGACAATTCCCTGCAGCCATTCTTGGTAATGCCGTAACAGCGATAGGTGTCCCAACGCACGACTAATGGCGCCAGCATTGGCTTCCGTCCCCGCATTAATCACCCACAGAAACAGAACCAAACCAAAGGTACCGATCGCCGCCACCAGCGTATTCTCAGTCAACGATGAGACAAATAATCCCAACGATAAAATCACCCCAGCCAACAAAATCAGCCCCAAGTGGGCGATCGCCCAGACAAAATAATTCATCCCCGGATCGGTGCTGCTGAGGGCCAAAATTTCGCAGAACATCAGGGGAAGCAACATGGTGAAAAACCACAGCATCGCAGCCAGCCATTTACCCACAGCTACCGACCAGTTCGTCAACGGGGATGTGGCCAACAATTCCATCGTTCCGTAGCGCCGCTCCTCGGAATATAGCCCCATCGTCAACATCGGCAACACGAATAAGAACAAAATTCCCAACACCCCCAAAAATTGCTGCACGAACACGGTACCGGCATCAAAGTCCTGCCCTTGGCCAAACTGCTGGGCAAACAGGTCGGCTTGCTCGGAGGTGAGGATGGCATCCAGCAGAGTGCCAATCAGGAAAAATCCTGACAGGATCCAGAACGCGGCCGCAACAATGTAGGCCGTGGGGGAGCCAAAATAACTGCGGAGTTCTTTGCGCAAAATAGCGATGACGCTACCCATAACCAACCTCTTAGCAAGCGACAACAACTGAATTTGTAACGGTAACTAGTAGACGGGACTTGGCAGCTAGCACATGGCAAACAGTAAACGAAGCGGAAAGCCACTCGTTAGCTTTCAGCGCCTTCCAAACTCCCTATAGGCTCTTGGCCACCGACCATCTCCTGAGTGGTGAGCTGCAAGAAAATATCCTCTAGAGATGCCTGTGACTGGCGCATTTCGTAAATACTGAGGCCTGCCCCCACTAGACGAGCAGCAACCTGGGGCATCCAATCGTCAGTACCGCTAGCATGAGTGAGCTGCACGCTCCAGCGAACGCCCCTGGCTGGCAACGACTCTAGCCGATCTACTTGGATGGAGGGCATCTCCGAGAGCGCGTGGGTGATTCGGTCGCGCTCGCCCCCCACCGACAGATGCAACTGCTGCTGCCCCTGCAATTGCTGGTTCAATTCTGCAGGGGTTCCGGTCGCCGCCACCTGTCCGCGATTGATAATCACCACGCGATCGCACGTCATACTCACTTCCGGCAGAATGTGAGTGGACAGAATAATGGTGTGCTCCCCCGCCAGACTCTTGATCAGGTTGCGAACATCGATAATCTGCTTCGGATCGAGCCCCACAGTCGGTTCGTCCAACACAATCACGGGGGGATCGTGAACCAGTGCCTGAGCAATGCCCACCCGCTGCTTAAATCCCTTGGATAGTTTTCGAATCAGACTGTGGCGCTTCTCCGCTAAGTTGCAGCGCTGAATAGCACCGTTCACCCGTGCGTAGCGATCGCCCGCCGGTACCCCCTTAATCTCCGCCACAAAACTCAGAAATGTTTGCACGGTCATGTCCAAATACAGCGGCGGCGTCTCGGGCAGGTAACCAATCCGCTTGCGCACATCCATCGATTGTTCGGTGACGTCGTACCCAGCCACCCGCGCAGTGCCGGACGTCGCCGGTAGATACCCCGTCAGGATGCGCATCGAAGTGGTCTTCCCCGCTCCATTGGGACCCAGAAATCCAAGAATTTCCCCCGGCTGCACGTCGAAACTGACATCTTGAATGGCGTTGAAATCGCCGTAAACCTTCGTGAGGCGATCGACCGAGATGGTGGGATTGGTCATGCGATCTCCTGCTGATAGACGCGGAATTTGGCAACTTTGGTCTGTAGAGGCACGCTAAACCTCTACAAGTTGGCTGACAGATGAGCGGGTAACGCCCCAGAACCCAATCCACAAATTCAAGATGTAACGGTAGCACAAGCACAGCGTCTCTCTGGCGATCGCCAGAGAGGATTAACATTCCCCCCACATCTTGAGCCGACACACAATCCTTCTCAGGCTGGCTGCCATAGCAATCCGCTCTGAGGTCTGGAGTCTGTAGAAAGCTCAAAACTATAACTGACAAGGAGAGTTGATTAGATAACCCTCTGTAGTGGATTGCCGAACGCTATAAGCATCCGTCTTTGGAAACACCTTGCATAGTAAGCCTCGCAACTTAAGAGAAGCCACAACGAATACAGGAGCTGGCGTACCTTCGATGTACGGTAATAAATGTTTATATTTGCTCCCTTCAATCGTTCGAACTTGCTATGGATATGACTACTGCAGGCATCGCCCTCGCCCAAAAGCTTGAGCCCATTGCCGCTTTCTTCCGATCTCTCGATTTGCCCGCACCCATCACTCACTGGGGACACCCCCTCATGATGGGCATTGTGGTGTTTGCGATGGGAGGCTCGGCTGCCTACGCCGGTTGGGCCGGTCGCCTCAGCCGGGATGACGAAACCAAACAAAAAAAGCTGACCGATCACAGTTCGATCGCAAAACTGATGTTTGGATTTATTAGTCTTGGCTATACCGGTGGTTTGCTCTCCCTCGTCATGCAACAGCAACCCATCCTGCAAAGTCCCCACTTCTGGACCGGTTCCGTTGTGATTGCTCTACTAGCGACCAACTCGTTGCTGTCAAAAGTGTTTAGTGATCGGGCCGGACTGCGGAAAATGCACGCCTATCTGGGCAGCGCCACCCTAGCGGTCATGGCCACTCACGCTCTGCTCGGTTTGAAACTCGGGTTATCTTTCTAGCCTGAACACTATGACAAATAGGTACGTGTCATCGCTGACGCGCCTTTGCGTACTAAGCTGGCATTTTTCACGCTTGTACTTCCCTCGCAGCCATTTCGGCCTACCCGGATAGCTGCGTGTTTTTTTGTATTGATGCAATCGAGCAGGAGCTTGTAGACCAGCTCTATCACAATAAGCTCTAGTCAAGACAGTCAAGACAGAACATAGCGAATACGTCTCTTAGAGCTAATTTGTAAACCACAGCTCTAAATCCTTGCTAAAGCGACGAACGCGATTCATCCAGCCAAATTTGTCTGCTACCCTCTTAAACTTGCCTTGACCAACTAGCTCTTAATCTGCGGACAACGATAAATAAAGTGCTAATCAACACTTAAGGACTGCAAGCCTGGCTGCAGCGATTGCGAATATCAGTGACAGTTGAGTGCTGTCAATGTCTTTATCTATGGGTAGCTACGGGAAAATTGCTGTTTCCCCCGCTCACACAACCTGTTTCTACAGTTGAGTCTGCTCGATCGGGAGCGATATCCGTATATCGTCACGTCTAAAATCAGACCCGATATGCCAAGTTCTTGTTTCGACATATTCGGCGGTTTGAGAGGAAACACGGGTGCCAGACAACTTACTGCAAAACCAAAGCGATCGCCCTGCCATCAATGGTTCACTCCAACACGGGCAACCCCATCCCTCTCCCCCTCCTCCTCCGTCTCCAGCGAAGGCTCTGACAAAAGCCGAATGGTCAGCCAAACGGCCCACACAAGATGAAATTGCCATCCTGCGAAATGCTATTCACAAGCGGGGACTGCTGCGTCTGGCCTTTTACTTCCTCGACTATGTTCTGCGTGCCCAAACGGTTTTATTCGAACAGATTTACAGCCAAAAAGATTTAAAGCGCATCATCATTTCGATGTCCGTTCTCAGTGCAGCACTAGCTGGGCTATACGGCACAACAATGGGCATGAATCACAGCTTTCTGCTGATGACGTCCTCCGCCATCAAACTGCCGCTGTTGCTCAACTTGACGATGGCGATTTGCTTGCCATCTCTGTATATCTTCAATATTTTATTCGGCCAAAAGTTTCGCTTTTACCAAACCATCGCTCTGATGCAGACCTCTCTCGGGGCGATGTCAATCATGATGGCCAGTCTGGCTCCGATCGCCTTTTTCTTTACCCTGACGACTAAAAATTACTCGTTTTTGTTGCTCATGCATGTGGCGATCTTTGGCTTGTGCGGTAGCTACGGTGTCAACTATCTCTATCGCGGATGTCTGTACCTATCTCGCCGGATGGGACAGTCTCTCAATACCGTCCTGCTCAGAGTCTGGATTGTGTTGTACGCGATTGTGGGAATGCAGTTGGCTTGGCGCTTGCGCCCCTTCATTGGTTCCCCCAACAGCCCCTTTCAACTGTTCCGAGAAACAGAAGGGAATTTCTACATTGCAGTTTGGCGTGCCTTCACGAATCTATTGTTCTGATATTGGCGATCGCTTTGCCGATCGCTGTATGGCTAGGGCACTATGGCAAAGCTGGATACCGATCCATCTTCCCAAGCTGTACTCCCTTGACCGAAGAGTTTGCCATGCTTACCGTTGCTAGAGCTTCACTGTTGTGCGCGTTTCTCAGTGCCCCCATAGTCTTCCCCTTGCAGCCATCGCTAGCCCAGTTGACCTCAACCGTTCAATTTCAGCCCGGCAGCGACTCGGCCAATTTAAATGGAACCATCTCCGGGCAGGAATATTTTGACTATGTGTTGCGCGCCAACGGCGGTCAGGTGATGTCGGTGGCTCTCACTGTCGATGCAACTAACGGAAATGGGACTGCCTACTTCAACATCTTGCCCCCCGGTAGTGATGGAGAGGCTATTTTCAATGGTTCTATGAGTGCTGACAGATACGGAGAAATCACTCTGCCGCAGGATGGTGACTACACGATTCGTGTATACCTGATGGGCAATGACCGCGACACCGATAAAACAGTTGGATATACGGTGTCAGTCACCATTGGAGCAAGTACTGCTAGCAGTGGCGCCAGCACTAGTGCCAACGGAGTCAGTCCCGCCGAGTCAAACTGTCTTGCGGCAGTGGCCAATGAAACCGGCGTGGGAGATGTCTCAACGATTGGTGTCGATCGCGCAGAATCTGGCACCAGTGTCCGAGTCGAGGTAGCCGGTGCTGAAGCGCCTTGGGAATGCGTTGTCGATACAGATGGCGAAACAGTGGTGAACGTTTTCTACACGGGGAGCGAAGGAGATCTATAGCAATAGATAGCTCGAAGACTTATAGCAATTCGCTGTAAAGTCTGGAGTACGAGGACAGCTCAAAGCCTTAATCTACAAGGCGAAATGAGTGGAGAATTCTCCGTAGCGGATTGCCTAGCGCTATAGGATGTCTGCTTGACTGCGATTTCAAAGGAAATAGCCCCGCCCTTTGCGGAGCGGGGTATTCAAACTACGGGGAATGTGTCGCGGCACTAAGCGCAAATTGCGGGGGCTTCAGACTACAGCGCCGAGCAAAGTGGCGAAGGCCCAGCCTTATTCAGTGCACGACTGGAAGCTCCCGTAACTTAGCTCTGAGCGGATGGATACGCGCCCGTCACCACCTCAAGCTCCTGGCTCTGACCATTTCGCTCTACTTTCAAGTCGAGAGTCTGGCCTACCGCAGATGTAAACACCTCTTCCTGCACTTGCTCGGCGGTCACAATTTTGTCTTCACCGATGTGGGTAATCACATCACCCGCTCTCAGACCGGCCCGAGCTGCGGGAGAATCCGGTGCCACATTCCGCACGAGAATCCCCTCATCTTGTTCGATATAGTAGCCACTGTTGGGATCGTTATTAACTTGCTCTTGCAGAGTAGGACTTAGCTCTACCATTTCGATGCCCAAGTAGGTATGTTCGACCTTGCCGGATGCTTCCAGTTGGCGAACAATATTTGCCGCCGTATTGATGGGAACAGCAAAGCCCAATCCGTTCGCTCCTTTTAAGATCGCAGTGTTGACGCCAATCACCTTGCCGGAGGCGTCCAGCAACGGGCCGCCCGAATTACCGGGGTTGATGGCCGTATCGGTTTGTAAGAAGCGTACGCGCTTGTCACTAATCCCTACCTCGCTGGGAGAGCGCCCTACAGCGCTGATAATCCCTGAAGTGACAGTGCTGTCGAGGCCCAGCGGATTGCCGATCGCGATCGACCAGTCTCCAGCATTCACCGCATCGGAATCACCTAGGGTGACTGTCGGCAGATCTGTGGCATCGATTTTAATGAGCGCAATATCGGTGAGTGGATCGGCACCCAATACTTGGCCTGGAAAAGTACGGCCATCTTTCAACGTCACCGTAACCTCTTCAGCACCTTCTACAACGTGGGCATTGGTGACGATTTTGCCGTCTGCACTGGTGATAAATCCCGATCCCTTGCCTTGTTGGCGATACTCTCTATTCTCTTGGGGCAGCTCCCCAAAGAATCTTCGAAGCATTGGATCGTTGAATGATGGATTTTCGGATGAGGAGAAGCCTGATGCTTCGACAACTCTAGTCGCATCAATGCTGACTACTGCAGGCCCAACTTCATTCACGACCTTGGCGATGAAATTGGTATTGGTGATGTCCGTCGGTGCCTCGGTCTCGACTTCGGCTGTTTCTGTAGACCGATCGGTCGGTATAGATTGGGCATGAGTCGCCTGGGGGACATCCTTAAGCCAGACGCCACTACCCAAGCCCATTCCGAACAGTAAGAGGGCAAGCGTGACTTTCTGGACTCTGGGCCTAATGTTCATTAGACGCTCCTTTGACATAACGAATGGAGGTGTGAAATTGGGTACGGTCAATCCCTTTGATGTCTACTGGGAATCTGCCGCAAATCAAGTGTTTTCTGAGATAGGAGTAACAAATAGGACAAATGGTACTGGGGGGGCATGAATTTGGTGATAAATCTTTCTTTCCGGCTTGAAAAGCAGTTTCTGGGTTGGAGTATTATTTGCAATTGAAGCTACGTCGTCTTTTGTCTCAACAAAACTCCACTGTCTAATTGCAAGCTGGTTATTCAATTCAAGGCTTGAACAGCTATCCATAGAACAATTCTTGTTCCTAAAGCTATGCGTTACAAATGTTTCCGACTACTCTGCTGTATGAAATAAACCTTTAATTGCTTGAGTTGAGCATCTAATTTGAACCTGATGGTAAATTCATGATAAATACCCCTCACAAAATCAGCAGTAAGGCCTTTTTTTGCAAGACCTCTGTTGCTGGCAATAAGTTCTATTTGAACCTAGATAAACGCGGTTTTTTCTCGACTGAGCAACGAGGAGGAACGCTTATAGTATTAATTATCTTTCTGTCAGACCATACCCGTAAGGCATGAATGCCCAAGATGCTCTACGAGGTTTGGAAAGTCTATGTGAACAAAAAGGCAGTTGAATACCTGCTATGGATATTGTTTTTGAGATTAACTTATGTGTCGATACCAGGAGTATTTCTCTTGATGACTTCCCCTTCTTGCGCCGCTTTCTATGTACTGTAAACAGCGCTTATGCTAAAGCTGTTCTGGAACAATTTCAAACTGCTGCAAGGTTGTAAAGTTTGATATGTCGACAGACAATTCGCTACGAAAAATTTTCCAAGTTTTGCAGAACAAATGCAATACCCAGTAGTACGCCAACAAAGTGAAGAGGATTGTGGAGCTGCGTGTTTGGCCACAGTAGCGAAGTTCTACGGTCGAACTTTTTCCCTCACTCGTACTCGCGAGGCTGTAGGAACGGGCACTCAAGGAACAACTCTGCTGGGATTGAAACGAGGTGCTGAAACATTAGGGTTTAATGCCCGTCATGTCCAAGCCCAGCCCGAATTAGTCGATCGGATTGAAGAAGCGCCTCTCCCTGCTGTTCTGCACTGGAAAGGTCAGCACTGGGTAGTTCTATACGGGAAAAAACGTCAGAAATACATCGTCGCCGATCCCGCTCACGGTCTGAGGTCCCTCACCAGGCAGCAATTGGTGGAGGGGTGGAACAACGGTGTGATGTTGCTGCTGCTACCCGATGAGGAACGATTCTACGAACAGTTGGAGGACACCGTCAGCACTGTTGGTCGCTTTGCCAGACGAGTCTGGCCCTATCGTCAGATCCTGTTGGAAGCAATCGCTATCAATGTCGCCATTGGTCTACTGGCTTTGGCCATGCCAGTGGCCATGCAATTGCTCACCGACGACGTCCTGGTTCGTCGAGACACACAGCTGCTCTTCACCGTCGCCACGGCCATTATCGGGATGAACGTGTTCCGTACAGCTATAGGGTTAGCGCAAGCCCACTTGATCGGACAATTTGGCCAGCGATTACAGCTGGGGTTAACTCTCGACTATGGTTACAAACTGCTCAGACTTCCCTTGTCTTACTTTGATTCGCATCGAAGTGGAGAAGTGGTCAGCCGGTTGGCGGATGTTCGGCTGATAAATGAATTTGTTGCCGAGTTAGTGTTGGGGCTTCCCAGCCAGCTATTCGTGGCGCTCGTCTCAGTAGGCTTGATGTTTCTCTACAGCTGGAAATTAACCATCGCTTCCCTACTAGCTTTTGGATTGATGGGGGGGCTGAATTTGCTATTTCTACCCGCCTTGAGACAGAAGAATCGTCAACTCATTGTCGAAAGTTCCGAGAACCAAGGATTCCTCGTTGAAACCTTTCGAGGGGCGATGGTTCTGAAAACTTCGTCTGCCACTCCTCAAGTATGGGATGAGTATCAGCTCAATTTCGGACGGTTGGCCAACCTCCAGTGGATAACCACCAAACTCAATCTCTACAGCTCCACCCTGACGGAATTTATATCCAGTCTGATTACGATTGCTCTGCTGTGGATGGGTAGCTACTTTGTGATTGGTGGCCAGCTCAGCATTGGACAGCTCATTGCATTCAATGGAATGAGTGGAAACTTCCTCGCATTCCTTGCTCTGTCTGTTGGGTTAATCGATGAGTTTGTGATCGCTCAAGTCGCCGTTCAACGTCTCGGTGAAGTATTGGATGCAAACCCCGAACAATCTGGTGATGACCCTAGTTCTCGAGTCCGGATTGCCGAAGATGGGGATATCGTTTGTTCGAAGCTGAATTTTCACCATGCCGGTCGGGTTTCCTTGCTCAAAGATTTCGACCTGCTCATTCCTGGAGGGAAAGTTACGGCTTTAGTGGGACAGTCCGGATGCGGGAAAAGTACATTAGCCAAGCTGTTGGCAGGGTTATACGAACTTCAGGCTGGAAACATTCGCTTCGGCCATTTCAATCAAGCGGACATCGCACTCAGCAGTCTTCGAAAACAGGTGGTTCTCGTTTCTCAAGAGCCCCATTTCTGGAGTCGGAGCATCTTCGATAATTTCAGACTGGCTTATCCCGGCATTACCCTAGAGCAGGTGGTCGGAGTCTGTCGGATTGCCATGGCAGATGAGTTTATTTGCGAGTTGCCGAATAAATACAAGACGGTATTGGGTGAGTTTGGAGCCAATATCTCCGGAGGACAAAAGCAACGATTGGCGATTGCCAGAGCTTTGGTGATTAATCCGCCAGTTCTTATTTTGGACGAAGCAACAGGGGCTCTAGACCCCGTCTCCGAGTCTAAAGTGTTAGACCGCTTGCTGAAGTTTCGACAAGGGAAGACAACCATTCTGATCAGCCATCGACCAAGTGTGGTGCAGAGGGCAGACTATATCGTTTTGTTAGACAAAGGCGAGCTGAAACTGCGGGGAACTCCTAAAGAATTACGAGATAGACCGGGTGACCATCGTGCCTTTTTGCCTGGGGGATAAAGATGGAACGTAACGAACAAGAAGAGCACACTTACGACGTCTCCTACCAGCTGTTAGATCCAACGGATGAACCGGCGCTAGCGCCTCCAGCTGCCGTTGGGGATTTTCTCCCTCCCATCGGTCAATGGCCCACTGTAGGGGGGCTTGCCATGTTAATCGGATTTGTAGGAGCCGTCGGGCTCTCTGCCGTTTTGCCGTATCGGGTTACCGTGCAGGCAACTGGGAGGATTCGACCCGCTGGAGATTTACGGCTGGTTCAAGCGACTGCAGAAGGAACTGTCGAACAGATTGCCGTCGAGGAAAATCAACGTGTTGAAAGAGGAGATGTGATGGTGACCATCGATGACTCTCAATTACTCACCAGGCAACGACAGTTGGAAACCAGCTTAGAGAGAGGCCGAGAACAGTTAGAGCGTCTCAGCGGTGAGTTGGATACTCTCGATGGGCAGATTGAGGCTCAAACAGAGGCAGCAGAGCGCGATGCGGCTGCTTATCAGGCCGAGCTGGAACTCGAACAAAGAGACTTCCGCGAGCGTCAGTTAGTGACTCAAGCAGATATGGATGCGGTGGAGGCAGAAGTTGAATTAGCCAGAGAAGAATATCAGCGTTACCAACAGCTAGCCCAATCCGGTGGAGTCTCTCAATTACAGGTGCTGGAACGGGAGGCTTCTTACAATGCCGCTTTAGCACGCTTAGAAAGAGCCAGAGCTGCTTTGAATCCCAGCGAGTCTTCGGTCAACCGAGCATCCGAACGACTGGAACAGATACGCTCTAGCAATTTGGCGAACTTGGCCGCACTGAGGCGAGAGCGAGAGGCTTTATTAAAAGAACAGTTGGAGTTAGAAGAGCTGCTTCTGCAGGAAGAAGATGATTTGGCGCAGGTGGAAGATGACTTACAAAAGACGGTGGTGAGAGCACCTATAGGGGGAATTATCCAGCAGCTGAATTTAAGGAATATCGATCAAGTCGTTGAGAGAGGAGAGGAAATTGCCACAATTGCCCCTGCAAATACGGAGCTTGTGATTGAAGCTTACGTGGCATCCCGCGATATTAATTGGCTGGAGATAGGACAAACAGGGCAGATGAGAGTCAGCAGCTGTCCATATCCAGACTTTGGAACGCTGCAAGGGACTGTATCCTCAATCGCTCCAGATGTGTCGATATTGAATGCTGGAGAAGGGCCGCAAGATAGCAGTGCTTCTACGATTTCCGATGGCTTCTACAAAGTCCAAATACAACCAACCGTTTTGGAAATGATATCCCAAGGTCGAAGGTGTTCAATTCAGCCCGGCATGGAGGGACGGCTCGATATTGAGACCGACAGAGAGTCTGTCATGAGCTTTATCCTCAGACGAGCAAGGCTACTGAGTAATTTTTGATGACCCCAGCAACAAAACCTTTTAATTGGCGGTGCTAGCATTATTGCTATCTAGAAGCAGAATTCAAGTTTAGGCTATGCCCAATAACAAACTTGCCCTCTTCGAGGACATAGATGAGTGTTCTGCACAATTTATCTCCGGCGGTGGTGTAAGGCGTTTAAGGCGTGCCAGAAAGAGACAGCAGCAGACTAGAACGCCGGACAACTTCTTCTACCGCAAGGCTTTCAGCTACTCTTTTGGTGAGTCCTTTAGTACGCGACTCCCGAAAGACCGTGTCTACTTCAACTACAACAACTTTCACTTTTTTTGACTAGTCTGCTTGAAGTAGTAACCACCTTTCAACGCAGCTAACTTTGGTCTTGTACTGGAGGATGCCACACCCTCTTTTGCGAGTCTCTCGGTACCTTTGTCTAATCGGTCTTGGTCCCTATTGACTCAACTGACTGGCGTACCTTTCCTCTGCACGCCACTGGCTACGTTGCTGCCAGACCAGCCTTTCTTATCGAACAGGTCGTTATGACGTATGCCTTTGTCTTTCAACTCAGGTTGGATAGTTATAACTAGTTATACCGGTACGTCTTGAGTACCCGTTTGTAAGCCTTTGATGGCTTGAAGTTCTTGGACTTGTGCTTCGAGTCGTTCTAGAGGCACTGTCAACTTAACTAAGAACAGTCCTTGTTATTTAGAAGAATTTCAATTCATCTTCTGCAAAGTCTATTCTCTCGCTGACTCAATGCATTCATTCTCGACTATCTCTTACCAGAAAATTTAAGTTGACAATGCCGGTCCACCTCCTTCATGGGGGATTCGTTTTGGGATGTTTATCCTACTAACCCCACACCTTTCCTTTTTAAGGTTTTGTCCTTTAATCATCAATGCGCAGGACTGTCTCCAAACCAGACGACAAACCTCTGCGCCCCATCTCTCAAGCCACTCTCGGCAATACGACGAACTACCTTAATCGAAAAGGCTCCAAAACCACGGCTACGTACAGGAGCCCTTCTCGCAGCCTCTCTCGCAGCTTGAACTGCCGGCAGTAACAATCCACCTGAAACTTTCTCGGCATCAACTTCAGATATATCTTGAATCAACAAATCTACACTCACGGAAACCTCCTTAAACCCTTATCTAACATGATAAGGAAATATCTAGAGAGTCGCGTAGAACTTTGAAAAGCTTCATTACAGCGCAGCAAAGGTGGACGCCCCCCTTCAGATTTCTCAGCACCTGACCGAGAGTCTTCCACGACAATCAAATGCTCTCTGTCTCCACGTATTCAGCACAGTTTTGGCAATGCTGGGAGACCAAGAGAGGTGACCATCGCAAACAAACAAGGCTTCAGTATTAAATCAACTGTAGCCTTGAGAAAAGATTGGGGAACGAGAAAAACACCAGTTTCAGGGAAGTGTCCGGTGCCAGGTATCGGCGAGGTTTTTCCGAGAAAGAATTCAATGGTCAGGATCAACGCTGGAAGCAACTTAGCTTGGGAATCTAGCCCCAATCAATGCTTAGTGCATCAATCTACTTATCGTGGTTTTCATCAGTTTTTCTAACTGTTGGTGGCATACCAATATTGCAGCCATCTTGTATTATTTCAGCTTGATTTTTGTTAAGCTCTCCAAACAGTTCAGTAGTCTTAAATTCTTGAAAGTACACCACTTTAATCCGGAAACTATGTACCAGTTTGTGGCAGATATCCTGATGGCGCGGTGACAGGGCTCAATGCAGGACTGTGACAGTCATCACTGCCTGCAGGCAACCGTCGCCATAGGTTGTTATTGATGCGTTTTCTGCTACTCCAATGGACAAGACAACTCCTATTTGGCTCGAACTTTCTGAGACTGAAGCTGAAGTCATTGTTGGTGGGCTAAGTAGAAATGAGAATTTACCCAAGATTGTTGATAGCTCTGATTTCACTATTTGGAAAGGCATCTTAGATCAAACAGAAGGTAGTAATTGGCGATGAGCTATTTGGGGGGATTGACGAGTTAACTCATCGGCATTGCAATCCACTCTGTGTGAGGCTTTGAGGATGAGCATCAGTTACAAGCGTCATCGCTTCCCCTCCGAGATCGTCGCGTACTGTGTCTGGCTATACTACAGGTTTTCTCTGAGCTACCGAGATATCGAGAAGATGATTAACTATCGCAGCATCAGCGTAACTTATGAAGTCATCCGCTACTGGTGCCGCAAGTTCGTTCAGTTCTATGCCAAACAACTAAGTCGACGATGTCCAAAGCCTTCTGAAAAATGGCATTTGGACAAAGTTGAGGTACAAATCAACACGAACTCACAGCAACTGAATATCGCGAAACGATGAGCAAGCAATTCAAAAGCTGGCAGGAAGTGACCAATATGGATATCGCTGACTAAATCAGCACACCAGATGTCATTTCTACTGATTGGACTGAGACATCACTTCTAATAGAATTTGCGCCTTTATAGATGAATTGACTGGTGATTTTCTGTGCTCGACCGGATCGATTGGAATAAATGTGCCAATGATGGGTGCTGCGTCTTGTGGAAGAGCCGATGCGCTGAGAGTGACATGGCGATCGCTCACCGCCAATCCCAACGTTGGGTCGTATCCTCGCCAGCCAGCCCCTGGTAAATACACCTCCACCCAAGCGTGTAGGTCATTGGCGGCGTCCGGATCTCCCTCCTGATATCCGCTCGTAAACCGCGTAGGCAGCCCCACTTGTCGACAGACTTCCATAAAGAGAACGCACAAATCTCGACAGGAGCCTTGCTTTTGAGTCCATGTCATTCCGGCAGACCAAGGGCGACCGGTGGCGCGATGAATATAGGTGCAGGACTGATTGATGTGCTGATTGAGCGTGTTGAGAAAGTCCAGCGGTTGGGCGTCGACTTTATGTAGCAGCGTATGGGCCAGCTCCACAACGGCAGGGTGAATGGATGGGGTGAGGGGCTGTAGGTAGCTGGACAGTCTGGATTGCAGAGACTGAGGATAGTTGAAGGGGAGAGCGATCGCCCACGGTTCCAGCAAAAACAGGAAGGGATTGGATTGCAGAGTTTCGACAGTGGAAGTGACTTGAACACTCAACGATTGGGTGGGTTGAGCAAACCACAGCTTGATCGGACTATTGCCATCTAAATCGGTGTAGTTGGAGCGTGATTCTGGAGAGGGTGATACCTGAATGGAACAACTTCGCACGTGCTGCCAGCTATTGCTCTGGGGGCGTAGGTTGAGGATGTGGGGTTTGAGGAGAACCGGTTGACTGTAAGAGTACGTTGTCTGGTGGCAAATCTGATAGAGCATTACGCGAGTGAGTACCGGTGCAGGGGAACTGTAGGCGATCGCCTGTCGTGGGGGCAACGGGGCTAACTGCGGCGGGGCTAACTACGACTAAGAAATCTGTCTGCAACGAGAGTCTACTGCGAGATTTTTCCCCACGTTGGCTGCAGATAGCGGGATTTGTCTACCGATAAAAACGTCGTGTAAATGCGATCGTCGATGGTGTTGATGGCGCTTTGCAGTCCATCCAAAAATTCGTGCAGCCCGGTGTCAATCACGTCGGCAATCACGATATATCCCAATTCAGAGCAGAGTTTTCCTAATGCCCGCTCCGCTCCGTTACACCAGGTCCCCACTGGGGTGTTGGTGATGCTGTGTAAGTGGTTTTCCGCTTGCTTGAGACAGAAGTAAATGGAGCGAGGGAACTGGCGATCGAGCACTAAGAAATCGGCAATAGTCTCGGGAGCAATTTTATGCTGACACTTGCGGTACATCTCGTAAGCGCTAGCAGATTTCAGCAACGAAATCCACTGAACTTGATCGAGAGGGGTCCCCACCCATTGGGCTGAGGGCAACAGCAAGAAGTACTTAACATCCAACATTCTGGTGGTTTTATCTGCCCGTTCCAACAGTCGGCCCAACTGCCCAAAATGCCACCCTTCGTTATGGGCCATCGTGGAATCCATGACTCCACAAAACTGGTGGCTTTTCAGCTTGACCTGGCTGCAAAAACTGGGGAGATAGTCGAGGGATTGTTGGGGGGAGGCACCCTTGACCATGTGGTAAAACCCGTTGACCTCTTCCCACATCTCGGAGGAAATAGTTTCGCGGCAGGAGCGGGCATTTTCGCGAGCTTTGATCAAGCAGGACAGGATGGAATTGGGGTATTCCTCCTCCAGCGTTAAGAAGCGAATCACGTTGTCGGATGTGATATCGCCGTAGATATCTTTATAGAGGTCCAGATCGCCCGTGATCGACACCAAGGGCTGCCACTGGGAGGAAATTTCCGACGGCAAGTCGAGCATCAAATTGAGATTGACATCCACAAATCGCGCCACATTCTCGGCCCGCTCGATATAGCGATTGAGCCAGTAAATGGAGTCTGCGACTCTACTCAACATGCGCGATCGCCTCTGAATTCCGGAGCTACTGTGGCCTGCAATTTTGGATGTGATACTCAACAAGCTATCTCATTCCTAGAATAATAGTTCGTCAAGCTGACTTCGGTTGATGCTACCTCTGCACAAAGACGTTGCAGTCAGCCTGGCTAGGAATCTTCAGCTTTCAATGCCGCTCATTTTCTGAGCCCCTCTCTCAACACAGAACCGCGTTCAACACAGAACCGCGCTCAACACAGAACCCATGTATCTTTGCTGCCCCCCCCTTGTGATGAATTCACCACCAGCGATCCTTTTTTGAGGGCAACCCGCGTCAGACCACCCGGATGTACGTACACGCTATCGCCTCGATTGAGGATATAGGGGCGCAGGTCTACATGGCGGCCTTCTACTTTACCGTCGATCAGGGTAGGTACTCGCGAAAGGCTGAGAATGGGTTGGGCGATGTAATTACGCGGGTTGTCGTTAATTTTTTGGGCAAACTCTGCCAGCTCGTCTGGGGATGCTGAATTGCCAATTAACATTCCGTAGCCGCCGGCTTCATTGGCTGCTTTGACCACCAGCTCGGGCAAGTGGTTGAGCACGTATTCGCGATCGTCAGCTCGCCAGCATAAATACGTCGGCACGTTGGATAAGATTGGCTCTTCGCTGAGGTAGTACCGGATCATGTCCGGAACGTACGAATAAATGACTTTATCGTCAGCCACTCCGGTGCCCGGTGCATTGGCGATCGCCACTCGACCCTGGCGAAATACTTCCATCAACCCCGGTACCCCCAGCATGGAATCGGGGCGAAACGCTTCTGGATCGAGGAATTCGTCGTCAATTCTGCGATAGATGACATCCACTCGCCGCAGCCCCTGAGTGGTCATCATTTGGAGGTAGCCATCTGCCACCACTAAGTCTCGCCCTTCTACGAGCTCAACTCCCATCTGCTGAGCTAGATAGGAATGCTCGAAATAGGCAGAGTTGTAAACTCCCGGAGTCAGCACCACGACCGTTGGATCGGGCAGGTGGGGGGGAGCTAGGTTCAGAAGTGTATCCAGCAGGTGGCTTGGGTAATCGTCGATCGGCTTGATTGACATGGTCTGAAAAATACCGGGAAAGGTGGCTTTCATCACCCGCCGATTTTCCAGCACGTAGGACACCCCTGACGGCACTCGAATGTTGTCTTCCAAGACGTACCATTTGCCATCGCTGTTGCGCACTAGGTCGGTGCCGGAGATGTGGCACCAGATTCCGTTGGGGGGCTTGAGCCCCTGACATGCTTCCAGGTAGCCAGGAGCTGTCTTAATGACGTTCTCAGGGATAATCCCTTCACTGACAATCTGCTGCTCGCCGTAAATATCGGAGACAAAGCAATTAATGGCTTTGATGCGTTGCTGCAATCCACTCTCGATCCAAGACCATTCTTCAGCAGAAATGATGCGCGGAATAATGTCGAAGGGAAATATTTTCTCTACTCCCTGCCGATCTCCGTATACGTTGAACGTAATCCCAAGGTTATAGAGTGCAATTTCTGCTGTTTGCCGGTGGCGCTTGAGGCGATCGATGCCCAGCTCTTGCATCCACTGAATCAGCGATCTTGATTGCTCTCTGGCCACCCCTTTGGTTTCAAATAATTCGTCGTAGAAGCCTTCGGGGTCGTATTCGTTGAGAAGCATGCTGATCTAACCATTCGGTACGCTCTAGTTCAAACACCCCCGTTCTATGGACCCTTAACTACGCACGAGTTCTGCCTAAACGCGAGAGCCAAACTAAGCTGCCACAATCGCCTCGCGAAAATCGTATTCCAGATAACAGATTTTAGGCACACTGCAACGCTTGATGAAGAGCTAGTGATTTTCAGGTCGCAACTTGCACGAAGTTGAATTCATTTAATACAAACAGCTAGGGTTCATCTCTGAAAATCTACATAGCTAGTATCAAAAGAAACTCAAACGGGCAAGGAAAATTTACGATCTTTTAATCATGAAATCTAGTCGATAATAATTTCTTCGTCTACGGGTTCCGGCTCTCGCAGCCATTCGATATTAGGCATTGACTCGAACGCAGCTCGCACCGATGTTTCCCACCGGCGGCGAATTTTGGCTAGGTACGGATCTCCCAAGCGCAACTGCAGCGTATTTTGAATCACCAGTTCGTCGGTTTTATACATCATGAGATTGATGGGAGGACCGACTGAAATATTGGATTTCATGGTGGAGTCAATCGACAGTAGCGCGCATTTGGCAATGTCTTCAATTGGAGTGTCGTACGTAATTGTGCGATCGAGAATTGGCTTGCCGTATTTCATTTCGCCAATTTGCAAAAAAGGGGTCTCGGGGGTGGCACGAATAAAATTCCCTTGGGTATAGACCATGTAGAGCTGCGGCTCTTCTCCGCGAATCTGCCCACCTAACAGAAAGTTGCAGTGGAAATCGATTTTGTCTTTTTCCATCCAAGGGCGGTCGATGTCCTGGACCTCGCGGCTCTTGCGGCCAATGTAAGCCGCCACATCAAACATGCTTTCTACGGTATGGAGATTGGGAGTGGCTTCAGTTTCAATTTCTCGCTGGATACGGTTCACAACTCCCTGAGTAATCGAGAGATTGCCTGACGCGCACATGACAATAACCCGTTCGTTCGGCACCGAGAAGTCGAACATTTTGTTGTAAGTGGAGATGTAGTCTAGCCCCGCGTTTGTGCGGGAGTCGGCTGCCATCACAATGCCGTTAGAGTTGATGATTCCCAGACAGTAGGTCATACAGAGTGTCGTGAGCCCGATGAGACAGTAAGTGTTGCGAATATAAACAGTTGCGTTGTGGCCGCAAGATAGCCCCTCAGCTTATCCAGCGATCGCCAGGCCCCCCGTCTAATCCCATCCTGTCAGTCTCGCACGCTGTCACAGAAACTGGGACACAAAAAAACTGGCAGACTGCACTGAGGCAGCTGCCAGATCGAGCGAGGGGAATGGTTTTAGTGCAACTGGACAGCGGATTGTTTACGCTGCCGCTAATCCGCTGTGACGCAGTAGGGCTTCGGTGCTGGGCTCGCGACCCCGGAAGGCCTTGAAGACGGCCTCGGGATGCTTGCCGCCCCCCAGTGATAGCACGGTGTCTCGGAAGCGACGACCGGTTTCCTGCAGGGCATTGTCGTTATCCAAACCAGCTTCTTCAAACGCAGCGAAGGCGTCGGCACTCAGCACTTCTGCCCACTTGTAGCTGTAGTAGCCTGCCGCATAGCCCCCGGCGAAGATATGGCCGAAGGCGCACAGGAAGGCATCTTCCGGCAGCTGGGGCATGACCGTAGTGGTTTTGGCGAGGCGATCGCGGACGTCGTTCACTGTCTCGTCGCTGTTGGGGTCGTAGCGGTGGTGCAGCTCGATATCCAGCATGCTGAAGTTGAGCTGACGCAGCATGGCAGAGCCAGTCATGTAGGTGCGGGCAGCCAGCAGCTTTTCGTAGTAGTGCTCGGGTAGGGTTTCGCCGGTTTCGTAGTGCTTGGCCATGCCGAACAGAGTGTCGCGGTGGTAGCACCAGTTCTCCATAAATTGGGAGGGCAGCTCGACGGCGTCCCACTCAACGTTGTTGATACCGGCGGCACCGGGATAGTCAACGGTGGTGAGCATGTGCTGCAGGCCGTGACCGAATTCGTGGAAGAGGGTTTCTACTTCGCGGAAGGTCATCAGGCTGGGCTTGTCGTCCACCGGCGGAGTTTGATTGCAGGTGAGGTAGGCCACCGGTAAGCGAGTCACCGACTGATCGTCAATCGTCATCTTGGCGCGGGTGAGGCACTCGTCCATCCAGGCACCGCCGCGCTTTTCAGCCGGACGGCTGTAGGAATCGAGGTAGAAGTAGGCGATCGCCTCGCCATCTCGCGAGATCTTGAAGTACTGCACGTCGGGGTGCCACACAGGGGCTTCGCCGTTGGCCGCTTCAATTTGGATATCGAAGATGCGACCGCAAAGGGAGAACAGACCGTCTAGAACGCGAGGCAGGGGGAAATAGGGGCGCAGTTCTTCCTCGTTGAAAGCAAACTTCTCTTCCCGTTGACGCTCAGACCAGAAGCTGGTGTCCCACTGCTTCAGGTCATCGGCTTCGGCAGCCCCTTTG
This sequence comes from Synechococcus sp., assembly GCA_051439425.1. Classification (GTDB taxonomy): domain Bacteria; phylum Cyanobacteriota; class Cyanobacteriia; order Thermostichales; family PCC-7336; genus PCC-7336. The sequence goes on along the minus strand of JBFRWD010000126.1, from coordinate 5,059 downwards.
GAGGCGGCAAAGGCTTTGAGAGTGTCGAGTTCTTCGACAGCAGCGTCGTAGCTGGCCACCCGCAGTTCTTCCATGAGCACGTCTACGGCGCTGACGGACGGGGCCATTTTGCTGGCTAGGCTGAGTTCTGCAAAGCTGTCGAATCCCAATAGCTGGGACTTCTCTTGGCGCAGCTCCAGGATGCGATCGATCAGCGGGGTGTTGTCCAGCTCGCCGCTGGAGGCGCGGGTGATGTAAGCCTTATAGACTGTTTCGCGCAGGTCGCGACGGGTGCTGTATTTCAGGAAGGGGCCGAAGCTGGGGAAGTCGAGGGTGATGCGCCAGGGGCCGGTTTCGGGGGTGGCGTTTTCCTCTCCGGCAGCACGGGCCGCTTGGGCCGCCAGACTGAGCAAGCTGGGGGGCAGGCCGTCTACCTCTGCTTGGGAGGTCAGCGTCATGCTGAACGCTTTGGTGGCGTCGAGGACGTGGTTGCTGAAGTCAGTGGAAAGCTTGGCCAGCTCCATCTGGATGTCGTTGAAGCGCTTTTGGTCGTCCCCTTCTAGGCCAACACCGGCCAGTTCCGCTTGGCGGAGGGAGGATTCAACGATACGCTGCTGGGCTTCATCGAGGTTGGCCCAGCCGCTGCCCTCCTTCAGGGCTTTGAACGCTAGATATAAAGGCTTGCTTTGGCCGAATTTTGTGGATAGTTCGATGACCTTGGGCTGCATGGTTTGGTAGGCTTCGCGCAGCTCGGGGCTATTTTTGACTCCCATTAAATGACCGACGATGCCCCAGCTCCAGCGCAGACGCTCCGAGAGGCGATCCAGCGGTTCAACGAGACCCGACCAAGTGGGCTGAACGGAGTTTTCTAGTTCGGTCAGTTGCTGGTCTAGTTCTTCTAAGACTTGAGTAATGCCGGGAACGATGTGCTCCGGTTGAATGCGATCGAATGGAGGCAGACCTTCACCGATCGCCAACGGATTGTCTGCACGGGTGGGAGTTGCAACCATAGGACACTAATGAGATTTCGTATCAATATTTAACAACTAACATATTCATTTAGGGGTGAACCTGCGGTTATCTCCCCGCCCGGATGACGTGTTATCCGTCAACACCATCTGATGCCTAGCGATGCCTAGAGATGTCTGGAGATCTGATATTAAGAGATGAATTGCTATCGCCGGATAAGATCCAGACAGCGAATGAGACTCGCCAAACCGTCCAAAGCAGTCTGGTTCGAAACGTGAGGAGTAGAGCGATCGATGGTTTATAAAGTGCATCGGTGGCCCTGCGCGGCCATCTTAGTCGCGAGTAGTCTGTCGGCTCTGTCAATCGTGGGTGGACAGGCCGCTGCCCAGCAGGTTTCGCCTTCTGCGACCGGCCCACAAGACCTCGAACCGGTCGATACTACTGCCGAACTCCCAACCGCCAACGAGTTGCGGGATGACACGCAATCCAGTCAGTTACTGAGTCAATCATCCGAAAGCGACAGCCAATCCTCGGAGCGACCCCTGCAGGCTCCAACAGAAGATCGCGTGACGATTGGTGTGGGTGACCGCGATAATCCCTGGTCGTTTTCGTACGGGTTCGGATCGAAAATTGGAGAACCCAATGCATTGCAAGGGGGTACGAGACTGCGGACGGTGTCCACTGCCGGGCAACGGGCGGTTGTCTTTCCGGTGGCGGGATTTGCCGAGCAAGGGTTGGGCGTTGGGCGGCGACTGTTGCTGGAAGCCGTGCTCGATCCGCAGAACTTTGGCGCAGATTTGAGCGTTGCCTTCACCCCAACATCCATCCCAGGTCAGTTTGGAATTAACCTGCAAAATCAAAGTTCTCGTGTCGGTTCGTTTGAAAATGGCAATGATGATGTCGAACTGGAGAGCGGAGCCGACCCTTGGGTGAATCGAATTGGGGGAGGGATGGAGTATTTCCAGCCTCTCAATTCGGTTGTGGACATTGCTGGAGGCGTGAATTATCAGACAGTGTCGGTGCGGGAGGGGATGTTTACCTCATCCGTGGCGGCAGTGGATGAGCTGGGTAATCCTGTGACGGTGAGCGACGACGGTATCGATCCGCTTCTGACTGTGAATGTTGCCACTGTGGTTAGCACCCTCGACAATGCCAGTTTTCCAACGTCAGGAACGCGGTTTCGGATCGGGTTAGACCAATCCATTCCGGTGGGGGACGCCAATATTACAATGTCGCGTCTGGCGGCGAATTGGTCTCAGTTTATTTCGTTGAATGGAGCCGATGACGATCGCAAGGCACACACGCTGATCTTGAACGTTCAGGGGGGGACGATTTTGGGAGATGCCCCGCCATACGAGGCGTTTTCGTTAGGGGGATCGTTCTCGGTGCGCGGTTTCAGTTCGGGGGAAATTGGTACGGGTCGTAGCTATATTTCTACTGCTGCTGAATATCGGTATCCGATCGGGTCGGTGACGGTGTTCGGACAAGATCTCAGTTTTCGGGGCTCGGTGTTCACAGACTTTGGCAGCACGCTGGATTCGCAGGGGGCTGTGATTGGTCGTCCTGGAGAGGTTCGCGATAAAGATGGCGATGGGGTTGGATATGGCATTGGCTTTTTGGCTCGGAGCCCCATTGGCTTATTTCGTTTCGAGCCTACGTTTAACAATCGTGGTGATTTTACTTTGCACTTTCAGGCGAGCGATCGCTTTTGATGGGGGCTCAATCGGTGTTTACTGTTGTCAGAGTGCAACTGTAAGGGTGTGAGTTATGAAGCGCTGGCCATCTCGAATTGGTGCTGCGGCGGGCTTAGTTGCTGTGGGGGTCGCTTTGGGCTCGTTAGGAGGGCGTCTAGAGCTGGCCGAATCCCGAACGACTCATGAAGACAGCCTGGCCCAGGGTGCTGCTGGCCAAGACAGCGTGTTTGACGAGCGTCCGTCCATTGGCCCGACCTTCGAGCCCATTCGCAAAAACCGTCCCGATTTCTTTGAGGAAAGTCAGCAGTCTCTGGATGATGAAATTCTGCGCTTCCAACAAGAGAGTCCCGCTCCGGGATTCAGCCTTGATGGCGGCTTTATGTCTTGGCAGCCCGCTATTTTTCGCGAAGGTGGTTTTTCGGTTTATGTCCCTATGGGGGTGCTAACGGAAGAATTTGAGACGGTCGCTTCTGCTGAAGGGGACTTGGAATTTGATGTATTCGCGGTGCATTCCTCAACTTCGCGATTTGTGGTGGCCTATGCTGTGCGACCTGAGGAGCAGGCTGATAGTGCAGAGCTGCTCGATACCCTTAGGGTGGCTGTTATCGAAGCAACTGATTTTACGGTAGGGGTTGAAACTGAAACCGAGCTTGAAGGTCAAATTGGTCGAGAGTTGACGTTGCTGGATGATGAAGAAAGCATCACCGTTCGCATTATTCTGACGGATGAGCGCGTCTATGTGGTGGGGATTCGCCAGCTGCAGTCCATTGAAAGCACCGAGCTAGCCTCAACGTTTTTAGATTCGTTCAATTTGTTGTAAGCCATTTGTTGTAGGCAACTGTGCTGAGGTCGTGCGAGGTAGGCAGTCTGTCTCGATGACTTTTTAGTTGCCTGCTTAACCCAGTTCGAAGGTGGTGATGCCGTAGGTGCGGTCTAGCGAGATCTCTGGCTGGGAGTTGATGTACATTCTGGCGGTTTCGAACATGCCGGTCATGTTATGGCGTTCGGCTAGGGTGACGGCGTGTGGGTTGACTTCCGGTACGTCCAGATAAAAGGGTGCGCCGGTTTCGATGTTGGCGATTAATACATGGAAGATGTCTTGGGCGATTTGGGGGGTGTCTGCGAATAGGGGGCCGATTTTGTGGCCGGTTCGGCAGGGGCGCAGTAGTCCGTAGCCCGTTATCCGATCGCTCTCTTTCACCCCAACTCCGACACTGTCTGGGTATTGCAGCCAACTGTTGAGAAATTGGGTGCGATCGGCGGGGAAGAAGGCGCGATCGTAGGTGGCGATCGCTTCTGCATCCAGGGCATCAAGGGGTTGAACGTCGGATAGTATTTCAGGTCGATCGAAATTGCCGCCAATGCCTTCGTAGCGGATATTGCGATGGGCCAGTTGAAAGCCCGATTTGATGTAGTTGGGTTGTTGGGCGACTACGCCATCTAGGCCGATGGTGCGTCCTTTTAGGTAGTCCAAGCCTGCTTGCCAGATTTTGAGGCCGTAGCCTTGGCCGCGATAGTCGGGGTGGACGATGTAGAAGCCGATAAAGCCGTAGGTGGTGCCGTAGCGGACGGCGGAGATGGAGGCGATCGGTTGACCGTCTAGGAGGCCGATGAAGAATCCGGTGGGGTCGGTGGTGTAGAAGGAATTGGCGTCGTGTAGGCCGGGGTTCCAGCCTTCGGATGCGGCCCAGTCAATGGCGATGTCCAGTTGGGGGCGGGCCATGGTCTGGATGGTGTAGCTGGGAGAGGCCATTTTTCGTTCTTAGATGTTCCTATATGCTCAAAAAATTCACTTGTAGAGAAAATCGGGGGAGCCAAATTACAGTGTCAGCATTCGTTCGAGAATCCCTTCTCGTACATCACGAGATAGACGAACTGCAGCATTTCTACAATCAAATAGAAGCTGATTTGCATAAAGATAATTATTGAGTTCATGCATCTCGCTATTGTTGAGATCTAGCCATTCTCGTTTGAGGGAAAATGCCTCAATCCAAATGCCAATAAGTTGACCTGAATAATCCTTGAATATCTTTAAGGGAAATCCTTCGTCTGGGATCTGATTAGCAAGGTTTTCTACTGCTGAGATGAATGGAGAAAACATTTTTTTATTAAAGATATGGTGTTCTTCATAAATTCGGGAGAGGTCGAGGGAGAGGTCGAGGGAGCGGTCGAGGGAGCGGTCGAGGGAGCGGGGGCTGGAGAGGGATGAGAGGGAGCGGGAGAGGGAGCGGGAGAGGGAGAGGGAGCGGGAGAGGGAGCGAGAGAGGGAGCGGGGGAGGTCGAGGGAGAGGGAGCGGAGGTCGAGGGAGTGGGGGAGGTCGAGGGAGCGGGGGAGGGGGTGGGAGCGGGGGTGGGAGCGGGAGAGGGCGTGGTGGAGGGAGCGGGGGCGGGCGAGGGAGAGGTCGAGGGGGGGGTCG
>JBFRWD010000125.1:0-10586 GCA_051439425.1 Synechococcus sp. | reverse complement strand
ATGTTGGGATTCCAGCGCTTCCAAAGGGCGTGATCACTCTACCATTTGCCCGATTGGCCAACTTTAATAATTGGTCCATTTTTTGCTGCGACTGTTACCCAAAATGAACCGTTATTGAACCATGTCGATTTCTTGCCTGTTCGCTGGAGCGTTTATCCTGGCCAATTCATTACCGAAGGAGGCGGTATGCAGACAACCGAAATCGATCGCTTGTTGGTTGCACGTTTGGCGATCGTAGATACCGATAGCTTGTTGTATTCAATACAAGATATGTATTCTTTTAAGCTTGTTGTTTTATTGCGTTTCGTTTAGAAACGATCGCTTTTATTTGATTATCGTTGCAAAAGCTAGCGGTAGCGTGTTGAAATCCTAAACCTCTGTAGAAACCACTATTGACAGTGGCTGCGAGCGTTAAATTTCGGAGGTATAGTTGCGCTAATGATAGTCTCCCCGGACTAGATCTCAGCTTGGGTTAGGCAATTTTAAACACTCGTTTGGAGGAAGAAAAATGACGTAACCCCCCTAAAAAGACTTGAACCCTCCTGAGGAAACAGGAGAGCTCGATAGCCTTTATGCGGATGAGAACCTTAATCAAGCCTTGGCGGGTCGCGATTGAGAGGTCTCGGGGGTTTTCTAGTGCCTATTTTACGAACAGAAATTCGTGCTGGCAAGTAGTGAGATACTTTCACTAATTTTTTCTAGAAACCCACCAGTCCGTTCTCCAATCCGCACCACGTAACGGATTGAGACACTGATGAATACTCTGACTGACACCGAACGCTTAGGCGAATCGGTCGGGATCGCTCAACATCCAGATCCCTCTACTTTTCACTCACCGGACGAATTCACCAATCGCATCTACCGAGAATGGACGGAAGGTAGTTGCATCGCCCATGACCTTTATCGCTGTGGCGTAAGCCTTGTCCCCGATCTCGAACTAGGGGCCGGTGGCGAGATTCTCGCTGCCCCCATTCACGCAGCATTGGGCTGGCAGTTCAAACGCTTCCGCCATCAATCCACTCCCACCCAATACGCTGCTCTCCTCTATACCCTCAATCCCGAGCGCAACTGGCAACGGGAAGTCTTTCAAGCCAAACTCTCCCACCCCATCTGGGATGCTAAGAAAGGGAAGTACCGCAAGTACGAAAGTCCTAAAGGATTGGGAGTTCGCGGCGGGTTTCCACCCGTCAGCGATCGGGTCTGGTGGCTGGTGGCTGACGATGCAGGTATCTATCCCTGCTGTCCTGCGTATATAGGGGAGAATCGTTCGGATCGTCCGACTGATTTCGAATTCTGGACTTGGGTCAGTCTGACTCCTTCCATTCCCATCACGATCACTGAGGGCTACAAAAAAGCTCAACATCTTCTTAGCAAAGGTCACGCCTGCATTGCCCTTTCGGGGATCACGATGGGGGTCTTCAACCCCGATGGCACTGGCAAACGACTGCGCCCCTACCTTCAGCTATTTGCTCAAGAAAGTCGACAGGTCTTCATCGCCCTCGACACCGAAACAAAACCAAAAACCAGAAGAGACGTCAGTAGAGAAACACGCAAACTCGGCATCTGCTATTCCGATGCCGGTTGCACCGTCAACATCCTGCGCATTCCCTTGCTGCCCGACACCAGCAAAACCGGCATCGATGATTACGGTGTGGCCAAGGGTAGCGAGGCGATTGCTCGTCTCTATCGAGACGCACAGCCTTATCCCGCTTGGCTTTGGCATCGTCGTTATTGGGCCAAACGCTCCCGTAGGCCCTCACTCAAACTCAGTCAGTCCGAACTGAAACTGAATGAGGTTGCCTTCCCCGAAAAAGGCATCATCGCCATCGAATCGTGCAAGGGGTCCGGCAAAACCAACAGCATTCGCAGCCTGTTAGCTTACAGCCCAAAAGCCTTGCTACTCACCCACCGAGTTTGTTTGGGCCGTAGCTTGGCTCAGCGATTAAATATCGCCTGGAAAACCGACACAGATCGCGGCCACGGCACCTGGATTGTGGATGGCGATACCCCCACTCAAAGACTGGGGCTGTGCGTCGATTCCTTACTCTCTATCGATCCAGCCGAATTCAGAGATTGCGATCTGGTGCTGGACGAAGTCGATCAAGTGGTGCACCATCTCCTCTCCAGCTCCACCTGCAATAAAGGCGGCCGCAGACCTGCACTCCTGGCCCGCTTCCACGATCTGATTCGCGTTGCCAAACGGGTGATTATTGCCAGCGCCGATCTGACCGATGACGAACTTACCTATGTCGAGAATCTGCGCAAAAACAGTGATTCAGCCTTTCTCGTTCGCAATACCCATGTCCCTAAGGGCTATCCCATCGAACTGCTGGAGGCCCCCAAATCAGCTTTAATTTCAAGACTTCTGGAGGCGATCGCCCTCCAACAAAAAGTCTTTGTGGCAACCGACAGCAAAAGCGACAGCAACACCATCGCCCAGCTGCTGACCCAAATCGAGAATGCCGCTCCTGCCAGCAAGACACTGATTATCAATAGCGATACCAGCGGCGGGGATATCGAAGTGGAGTTCATTCGCAATGTGAATGAGGATGTGCTGGACTACGACATTGTGATTGCCACCCCCAGCATGGCCACCGGCGTCAGCATCGAAGTGGAGCATTTCGATTGTGTTTTCGGACTATTCAACGGCGTTCTCTCCGATTCCGATATCGCTCAAGCCTTAGCCAGAGTCAGAGCCCCCATCCCCCGCATCGTCTGGTGTGCCTCCACCGGCAAGAACTTCAACAAAGCTAGCAAGAGTGACTATCCCCTGAGAGTCCAACAGGATCTCCTCACCCGCTGGGATACCGAAATAGCTTTAATTCGCACCTCTTTGCGCCCCGATTTGGGGTCGGTAGTGGAGGAAGAATATGGATTTCGCAACAATCCCCACCTCGACCACTGGGCCAGGATTATCGCCAATACCAACTCAGCTATGTGGTGGCTGCGGGGGGGGCTGGCAGAACGTCTCAGGCTGGAAGGCAACCATGTCAGCATCACCGTCATCGAAAACGAAGATGCTGACGAACTGAAGAAGCAAATCAAAGAAGCCCGTGATCGCAGCAAGCAAGCAGAATTCGAGCGGGTGGTTGACAGCCGAGTGCTGTCCGAGTTGGAATTCAGCTCGTTGCAACAACAGGAGAAACGAACTCCCCAACAACTGCGAGACGAACGCAAAACCACATTGTCTCGATTTTACATTCTCGATGAAGCAGACATCACATCTTCATGGGTGGAGCTGGATGATTGGGGTCGCTTCAGAGGCAAGGTAGTGGAACTGGAAGCTTTATTGCAGGGCCAAGCATTTGCCATCACCCGAGACAGTCGCGGTATTGCCCGACAAGCCTACTGGCTGAAGGGGTTGTTTCTCCCAGACCAAAGCTGTTTCGAGCTGAAACGGCAGGTGAGAGAACTGCTCGGGTTGCATCACTATATTGACCCCTCTCAAGAATGGTCGAGTCAAGATTTAGAACCGCTGTGTGCTCTGGCACGCCAGCAAGCAAAAGCCATTAAGAATGCGCTGGGTTACAGCGTTACGGACAGCACCAGTAACGGACAGATCTTTCGAGCGTTACTGTCCCAGTTGGGCATCAAATGCCGGACTAGATTTGTGGGACCGCGAGGGGAGCAAACCAAGCTCTATCGCATCGATGAGGAGCATTGGGAGCTCCTAACTCAAATACTGGAGCGTCGAGAAATGGCTCGCACCCAAGATGAAACCGAATCGGCGACGGTATCGACCCCCCCAATTAATCAATCAATACAGGTAGAGGTCGATACGGCTCCCCTCAAAGAGGGACAGTGGGTGAAATGGACGAAACACCCATCGCTATCGTGGATGGTGGATGCGATTGATCGAGGGACATGCCGATTGAAAGGAGTTACGGGCAAGTTACGGGCAGCCGTTCCCTTGCCAGAGGTGCAGCGGGTGAGGCTAGAGGGCGCAAATTGATCTATCAGATAGGAATCACCCTTCATGCCGATTCTTCAAAAGACTGAAAATGAGCGGTGAAAGTTGTAGATGAAGGTGAGTACTGCCCAAGAAGATTACAGATGGGCTAAATTGGACTCGGTCTAAAGAAAATATGGTATTCAATCACCTTTTCTTGATGAGCTGAACTGAATACTTTTGAGCTTGATATCTTGGAGAGAGTCCAGAAAAACATATAGAAAGAGTCACAGCAAAGCTCTAATATATAGTGCATGTTTGCTTGATTTTCTTTGCTATTTTTAGTCGATAATATTCAGACTTAAGGTAACTCCAGTCAATGTAGAAATTCAATTCACTCAAAAAACTTCTCGAATCTATTCGCGAATACTACACATTAGGTACCCAGTTATGAGACCAAGAAGAGATACCTCTAGAGATGGCTTCAGAAATAAACTGGAAGTTTTTTTGCTCAGTAATTTCAAGCTGATTTGGATGATCCTTCAATCCAATCGATCTATAAAGCTTTTCTTGAACAAGCTCCTCATAAATAATGTTGTATACAAACTGCCTAATCGCCCTCATACCTTCTCAACACTTGCGCCTTACACATCGTGGGAGTCTTTGACCAATCGTAAGTGGACCGGTAGGCATCTTGCGCCCAATCCTTCATTTAACGAAGTTAGCAACTTACCAACGCTGCAAGACTTGAAGGTTTTATTTGAAAAGCAAGATGGTAAAACCATTGAATCAGACAAGTCAAGCTTATTGTTTCCCTACTGGGTGCAGTGGTTTACTGATGGCTTTTTAAGAGTCGATCAAAAGAATAGAAGACAAAATACTTCAAATCATGAAATTGATCTTGCTCCGCTCTATGGGCTAAGCAAAGAATCTACGGATAAACTGCGCTTAAAAAAGGATGGTAAGTTAAAAAGTCAGATTCTTAATGGAGAAGAATACCCTCTCTTTCTGTATGAAGATGCTCACAATAATATATTCAAAGAGGAATTTGAAGGATTGTATGAACCTCTAAGGCGCGTTCAAGAAGAGGTGGAAGGCAAGAAAAAAGAGGCCTTCTTTGCTATGGGAGTTGAGCGATCCAATGTACAGATTGGATACGTTATGCTCAACGTTCTTTGTTTGAGAGAGCATAATAGATTATGCGATTTACTTTTGAAGAATAATCCTGATTGGGATGACGAAAGACTGTTTCAAACGGCACGCAATACTTTAATAGTAATAATCCTGAAGATTGTTGTTGAGGAATACGTTAATCACATTACGCCATATCATTTTAATGTTGTTGTTCATCCTGATTCATTCAGAAAAGAGAGATGGTATCGTACCAATCGAATGACTGTAGAGTTTAGCTTAGTCTATCGCTGGCATAGTGCCTTGCCTGAGGTGCTTCAGTATGAAGGCAAAGAAATGCCAATGCCAGCAACAATGTGGAACAACGAACTGATTCTTAAACGGGGGCTGGGAGAACTCTTCGAAGAGACCTCATTGCAATCTGGAACTCAAATCGGTTTATTTAATACTCCTGAGTTTTTGCATGAAGTGGAGTTGGCGAGTATTCGATACGGGAGAGAGAATCAGATTGCCAGTTACAATGATTATCGCGAGCGTTGCAAGTATCCACGTGTAACCGATTTCGATCAGATTTCAAGCGATAAGAAGACTCAGGATTTACTAAGGCTGCTGTATGGCCAGGTTGATAATATCGAATTTTACGTGGGTCTCTATGCTGAGGATGCAAGACCGAATTCAGCAATTCCATTACTGATTGAGCGCATGATTGCTAGCGATGCCTTCTCAGTTGTTCTAACTAATCCTCTACTGTCGGAAAATGTATTTAACAAGGAGACGTTTTCCGAAGCTGGCTGGAATGAGATCCAATCAACTAAATCATTATCCGATATAGTGAACCGCAATGTGCCTGATGTTGGGAAAAAATATCATGTTTCTTTCTATAAGAAATCATGACATCTATTCTAAAAATATTTGATGCTTATTTCTGATTTCTACTCTCTACCAAGAGCTCTGCTGTAAATATTTAATCATTGTATTGCCGTATTAGTGATGGTCGATTGTTATTTTTAGCAAGCAATCAGCTAGTGAAGGCTAGTTGGTTGGAGAATTTTCCACTATTGAATGTCGTATTCTTCATTCACTCTATTGCTTTTCTCGGGTATCAACCCTTTGCAAGATATGCCTGAAATGGACTTATGACAGCAGTTCACATTATAGAACTGAAATCTCAAGATAAAATTCATAAAAAGTACTTGTCAAAAGAGGCCAATATCTTTGATACTATTCGTACTTAGAATCCAAAAAACTTCACATGACAGCATACTAACCGGACAAAATTTATAAGATAAAGTTGTTCAAATGAAAGAAGCCGATAAGAAGGATATCGCTAGAGTATGCGGCTACGTCACCACTACGAAGAACGGATAAGAATGCATTAGTTTAATGGCGTTCTTCAATGCCTTGCTGGAAGTTGAAGGAATGAACTTTGATGCAGAGCCAAAAGGAAGTTTCAGAGGGTGTACGGCTACCTATCGAGTATCAGTTCACAAGAACGGCAATCTATTGATTGGAGCTGCCTACACCAATGAAATGGGATTGGAACCAGGGGATGAATTTGAAATCAAGTTGAGCAAGAAACAAATTGCGTTGACGCGAATAGACTGAGCGAAATCAATGATGCTTGTGATCTGTACGATCGCTGCTCTGATGGCATCGTACAGATTATTATTGTATTGGTAAGCCATTGGCACCGATAGCAGAAGCTTGCGCATCCCGATTGGGCGACGAGTTAGTTATGGCAAAATCAGACGAGAAAATTCCTCCAGTTGTATTGAAGTCTCTGAATGGCGATCACCGTTCTAGTACAGATAATTCACCTCCCGATATTCGCTGGCTGGGCATCGATGAATTTCTCAAAGCAAAATCTCTGGCTCCGAATACCGAGAATGCCTACCGATGTGAGCTACGCCGCTTTTTGAGTTGGTGCGACAAACCCTGGTTTCAAGTCGGTATTAAGGATCTGACGCGATACAAGTCTTATTTGATCGAGCAACAACTGAAAGCCTCATCTCGCAATCGCGTTTTAGCAGCGTTGAAAAGCTTTTTCGGTTGGTTTTTCAGAGCCTATCCAGTCGAAAGGGCTCAACTGGCCACATCAGCCGTCAGTTTGGAGAAGCTACCGAAGTTACCCCCATTCGATTTGAATACCGAAGAAGTTCAAGCGCTCAGAGAAGCTGTGAAGTATCGAGGGGTGACTCTGTGGCGAGATCGGGCGTTGTTGGCCGTTTTGGAACACGGATTGAGAGCGGGTTATGTCAGCCTTCTGGATGTGGGAGATTACGACGGCACGAGATTGGATATTTGCCAGGCCAAGGATGACAGTACCGGCAAAGTGCCGCTATTGCCGCAAGCCACAGTGATGTTGGATGAGTATTTGGAATGGCGGGAGCAAAAGGAGGAGCTAACAGACGAGCTTCCGCTGTTTGTGACGCTGATACCGGGCCGTCCCACCCATCGCTTGAGCTATCAAGGGATTCGCAATGTCATTCGGTAATTAGGGGAGCTGGCGGGATTAGAAGGGATGACGCCCCATCGGCTCAGGCACACGTTTGCGACCAATTTGGCTTTATGGGGGATGGATGGGATGCATGCCAGAACGCTGACGAGACAAAGAACGAGCGCAGCTATCGGCAGTATGCCAAGCAGGCGCTACAAGTGGCGGCAGAGCAGGCGTTTTTCAGACATGCAGCAGATGCTTACGTTGGAGAGAGCGACAACCCTAGCATTTAGTAAGGTTGTACATTACCTCAAAGGCAAGAACCTAACTTGTCCTTCCCACTCTCCCTCGAGACTGAGTTCGTCAATCAACAATATTTCTTCAATCGCCTGCCCAACCGATACGCGCCGGCTAACTTCAAATAATCCAGGCATATTCACCCCCTTTTTTACCCGCTCGTAAGCAAAATCGGCCATGGTAGCCACATCGTGAGTCAATACGACGCGTTCGTATTGTGCCGCCCACTCCAATACCTGCGGGTCGTCAGCCCCTGATAGACCAACATCTTGCACGCGAACAATATCAACAGATTCTCTTTGTCTGAGAATTCCTCGCACAATTTGATTATTGAAATTCTCATCGGCCAAAAAAAGCACCATCTACTTTGCTCGCTCTACTAGCGGCGCGACAGTAGATGAGCGCGGATGCCAGTTGGCTTGAAGCGATGCTCGGCCTCTTCTTGAACTAGCTTTGCCTGCTGCTGGCGCGTTGATAGGTAGGCATCTACGTCGGCTTTGTGTTTCAAGTAGTAGCCCAAAGTGGAATAAATGTCTGACAATTCCAAGACGGGATATTGCTGCTGGATATCTTCAGCAGCAGCGCCTTCGAGGAAAGCCAGTACGACAGTGTCTAAGGTAACGCGCGTACGACCCACTCTAACCACCCCTTCCGAAGTAGTAGTGAGTGGAACAGTTTCCGCAGAAATGGCCAGCGTCATCGGAAATTCTCGATCATTGAGCACAAATACAAACGAGCCAACAGATGAGGTGCAGGTGTTTCATGCCCTAGGACATATTGACCGCCGCATCAAGTGTGTGGGTTTTGGTAGCTAGGTTTAGTGTAACGAAGAGGATACGACTCTGTTGGCCTGAGCGTTTAAGGCAACTTGGTTTGTCATTCAGATGCGATGGGAGTATAGACTTAAATAACCAAATCCCTGATAGTGATCATCGAAGGGCCGATGTACCGGTAAGAATGGGTATCCAGCTATCTGGATAGGTACTTACACCACAACCTCTACACCGACATAAACATATATACGAGTATGCATATACCTAGGCTGTCAGGTATTAAGGAATGCATGATTCTGTATACACAGACAACCAGCCTCCTGCATATACAGGGATAATCATATCTGCGTACCCGTACTGCTAGGTACCCGGCAACCTGTGTACCCGCATAAATGGGTGTACGAATAGGCGAATATGCACATGGCTGGGTTCCAGTATTGGCTGTAGCCTTGGTTCGTGTGTTGTCGGTAATGCAGATGAAAAAAATTGCGTTTTTGTCACTTGCCGGTGGAATGGGCAAAACAACCAGCGGGTTGATGTTGGCAAGGAAGTTGGCTGAACATGGAAAAACTCTCGCAGTGGATTGCGATCCGCAGGCAAATTTGACTTTCTACAGCGGTGTAGAAATTGACGAAAGCAAGCCTTCCTTATTGGAGCTTCTTTCAGGTGAGGTGTCGGCGCAATCGGCAATCTACTCGACAACCAAGAAAAATTTAGATGTGATTCCTGCCGATGATGGTTTGGAGAAAGCAAAGCAGATATTGGCCAGTTCAGGAATGGCAGCTCTATCGCTGCGAATCGCTTTAGAAGCAATTGAGGGAGAATACGATTTCTGCATTTTAGATAGTCCGCCCCAGAGGAGTCAGCTAGCTGTTGCCGTGGCTGGAGCGGCTGATGCGATTCTGATTCCTGCTGAAGCAGGTTCGAAAGGGGTTCAATCGCTCGTCAGAACGTTAGAAATGTTGGTCGAATTGAAGAAGTTTCGAGTATTGCAAGGGGATTTTCTGGGGGCATTACCTTTTCGTGATCGTTGGGTTGGGGCATATCAATCTAAGGATAGTCGGCAGGCAGTTGAGGAGATGTCGAACATTCTGGAGAGGGCAGGAGGGAAAGTATACCCATCTATTTTGGAGTCTCAGAAGTACAAAGAGGCTTTAAATCGCGGAATGTCGCTTAAGGACATTGGCTTTGAAGATTTGGAGTATCCCTTCCAATCAATCATTGAGACCTTGGGTGCCAGGGAGGTGGCTGCTTAATGTCAGATGCTTACAATCGTTTGCGCGGAAATCGGGCCACCTCGCTGTCCGATCTGGGGTTGTTGGGCAATACTCAGTCCGAGCCTTTACCTGTTCCAGATGTCCAGTCAACAGATGCCAAGGAGAAGACGCCAAAACCTGCAGTAAAAGCCGTTGAATTGCCGGAAATTCCTGAGCTGAAATCGATTCGTCTGAATGTGGAAGAAGAGTTGATGAGAGCGATGGACGAGGGCTGCAAACAGCACGGGCATAGCCGAGAGACTCTGTTGGAGGCGCTGTTCTTGCTAGCAAAAGAAAAAGGGTTGCTTGAGGAGGTCCATTCAGCGGCAAAGGAGCGCAACGATCGCCGCAAGCAATTTGTGTCGTTACGTGCGGCTTTGACGCGGCAGAAGAATGCTATGCAAGCCTTGCAGAAGTAGACGGTAGAGAGCGAGGTTCAATGCGAGGTAGGCCTTTGGAGAGCGATCGGAATTTTGTGTAAGCGGTCTAGAATCCCGAGTAACGAGGAGACTGCCAAATGGCCAAGCGAAAGCATGCGACAAAGGAAGCGTGGCATGGTTCAATAACAGGCCAATTTGGGTAACAGTCGCAGCAGAAAATAGACCAACTATTAAAGTTGGCCAATCGGGCAAAGAATAGAGAGCTCATGCCCTTTGGAAGCGCTGGAATCCCAACATGGCCCCATAACGAGATACGTGTAAAAACCTGCCATATGAAAGAGAAAGTCATACTGGGCCTAGGTTTTACGCGATTCGTTTGCTCTCTATTATGCCATTAACCCGCTTTTCAATCTATATTCCTGA
>JBFRWD010000124.1:0-38304 GCA_051439425.1 Synechococcus sp. | reverse complement strand
GACCCCATTCCCCAGCAAGCCCCAGTTCCGATAGCCCCCCCCGCCCCGGCTCCAACTCCGGTAGCGACTCATCGGCCCACCCCACCTCCGATATCGACACCTGCTCCCCACACACGCGAATCCAGTGTCGATCAACTAGCGGCCCTGCCACAGCCCATTCCCCGACAGCCCACCCCAACTCGCCCAGCTCCCACTCGCCAGTCTTCTGCATCTCAGCTTGGTGGCCCAGTATCTTCTAACAGTGCATCGGGTTTGACCAATCCCAGCCGATCCGGTCCTGGCGCACCTAGTGTGGCAGCCACTGCCAATTTGGATTGGGGGCCATACCTGGCTCGATTGCAACAGCGGGTTGAACGGCGCTGGATTCCCGGCCAGTCCAATACCTCTCGCCGTAGCGTTGTCACGTTCACGATTAACCGAAACGGATCGGTGTCTAACGTTCGGTTGGCGGCATCATCCGGCAATCAACAAACCGATTCAGCAGCATTATCAGCCATTCAACAAGCCTCTCCTCTGGAAGCACTACCGGCAGCTTTCACCGGCCAATCAGTGGATATTCACTTCACGTTCGATCTCAATGTGGCAGGTGGGGTGTTTACCCGCTAGTTGCTGCGGGCCTGTAACGCGGCTCGCTATGACCAACAAAACGAAAAACATAGCATTCGGCAATCCGCTATGGAGACCCGAACCATTTTTCCTATGTATCAAAAGACTTTCAGCTGTCTCCACACTCCAGACCTTACAGCGGATTGCTATTGATTGATTAACGATGTGTTGGTCAGGCCTGCGAGCGCAACTTGTGCAGCAGTCTCTGAAATTCATCGGGGAGCGGAGCTTCTGTCGCGATCGTTGAATGGGTAACCGGATGCTGGAAGGTAAGCTTCCAGGCATGTAAGGCTTGACCGTTGAGATTAACGGGAGACTGGCGGCTGTGGGTATAGACCGGATCTCCTACAATCGGATGCCCAATATGGGCACTGTGAACGCGAATCTGGTGGGTTCTGCCGGTGTCCAGACGGTAGGCCATCAGGCTGTAATTGCCGAGGGGTTCACTCAGTTGCCAGTGGGTCACCGCATGTTTGCCCTTGTCCAGCGGAACCACAGCCATTTTCTTACGCTCCACAGGATGGCGACCGACTGGGGCATCTACCGTACCCGACTGGGTTTTCGGACGTCCGAACACAATCGCCAGGTACTCGCGGCGGGCGGTTTTGGCTTGGATCTGAGCTTGGAGGTGTTGATGAGCCCGATCGCTCTTAGCCACGACCAGTGCTCCACTTGTATCTTTATCCAGGCGATGCACGATGCCGGGTCGCTGTTCGCCATTGATGCCCGACAATCGCTGACAGTGGGCCAATAAGGCATTCACCAAAGTCCCCGAGGAATGTCCGGCACTGGGATGAACCACCATGCCTTTGGGCTTATTGACCACCAATAGTTCGTCGTCTTCGTACAAGATGTCGAGCGGGATATCTTCGGGGGACAAATCCACTTCGAGCGGCGGGGGCACCATCAAATGAACGCGATCGCCTGACTGCAGCAGAGTTTTCTTGTCGGTACACAACCCCTGGTTGAGTTCCACTTGGCCGTGTCCGATCAAGCTTTGCACCCGCGATCTGGATAGCTCTAACTGTGAGGCCACCCAGCGATCGATCCGTTCCCCCTGCCCCGATTCCGGCACCTCCAAGCTGTACGACTGGGCTTTAACATCAGTCGCCATCATTCAATCTCCAGACATAAAATCTCCAGGCATAAAATCTCCAGGCACTTGTCACAACTCTCTCAAGTCTGCTACTCAGAGGTCGAACCGTTGTGGAGCAATGCACGCGTTCCCAGCACTAATTAGCCTGTCCTACCAGTGACGTTGTTCGAGCTTCAGTATTGTAAGACCGAGTCACCACCCGAGCGATCGCCGCCACCCCAGCTTCAATCTCTTCAACGGAAGCAGTCAAACTAATGCGCAAGCACTGGCGGGTGTGGTCCCAGTCCTCTCGCAAACCGGGGAAGAACGACTGGCCGGGAACCACAATTGTGCCCTCTCGCTTAATGGCTTGATAGAGATCTGCATCGCTAATCGGGCAATCTTGCAGCCACAGCCAAGCAAAAATCCCCCCTTCACCCACATGTAAATGCCAGGGAATATCCTGCGACATCTCGCGATCGAAGGCTACTTCCAGTCGCTCTCGCTTGTGTTGGTAGTGGGGTTGAATGACGCTCTTAGCCAAAGATGCTAGCTGGCCGGAGGCGATCGCTTTAGCGGCAATCGCCTGGCCGAATCGAGACGAGTGAATAGCCGCATTCGCCTGAAATGCTTGTAACGGCGCGAGTAGTTCGGGGGCACCAATCGCCACCCCCAATCGCTCTCCCGGCAGTCCAGCCTTTGACAAGCTCATGCAGTGAATAATGGTGTCTCCCCACACGAGGTCCATAGGTTGAGAAACCAAATTGGGAAAGGGGGGGGCATAGGCTGAGTCGATCAACAGGGGAATGGCCAATTCTGCAGCGCGATCGGCAATGCGACGAACATCTCCAGTCGCCATAACATTACCGCTGGGATTGCAAGGGCGAGAGAACAGTACCGCTCCAGTCGAAGAATTTAATTGGAGGCGATCCAGGTCGGGGACATACTTAAATCGATGATTGTCCAAATGCTGAATCCTGGGCCGCAGCGCCACCAACGCCTCGGGATTTAAACTGGCACCGTTATAGCCGGTGTAGTCGGGGCTAAGCGGCAGCAATACCGATCGCCGATCGCCATCAGACGTAGCCCCACCAAAACTGTTGGCCGCAAAGAAATAGAGTGATTGGCTGCCCGGAGTCACTAAGACATTTTTGGCAGTCACATTCCAGCCGTAGATTGTTCGAAAGTGGTCGGCAATGACCTCCAGAAAGGGTTCGTATCCCTGGCTAGACCCATACCGGCATAGCACCTCTCCAAACGCAGGCTCTGCCAGCAGCTCTGCGGTGTAATCCCGCCACATGTGCTCGACTTCCGGCAGAATCAACGGATTACCAGCACTCAAATTAATCCATTGGACATCTGCATTTGCTAATGTTTCGATGATGTCCTTCATAATGGCGCGCACACCCGTCAACTGTGACATGCGCTCGCCAAGCTTACTCAAACGGGGGGTTACCATAATTCTCCTGTTGCCAACCTCCATGAGTTCGTCGATCTCAACCTATTTTCAATCGCCATATGGCTTCATTCAATGGTTGTGCATAAACAAATCTGAGCATCATGGCTCTAGACCCTGAGCGTTCCACTATCAAATCCAGAACTTGCAAGCATTGCGAGTCACTCGATCTAAAGTCACCCCAACTCTGCGCTTAACGGCAAAGGATAGCGGCCTTAGAGAGAACAGAACTCGCGGCGCAACCTTTCGACAAACTCAATCACGTTCGAGACACAGTTAACGTTATGGCGTTTGCTATTTGAGTGAGGACAAAGGTTTCCAATCGCAGTCAAGGTTGAACATCGCTGAAATATTCGCAGCGGTAAGGCTATTGCTATAGGTATTGTCCATCGTCATGCACCATACAATGACATGTCGATCTCGCAATGGAAACACTTGCAGAGCTGCAACCGTAGCACCAAAGGTTTCTGCAATTGTCTCCAAAGCGTCGCAAGGCTGCTGGCTAATCGGAAAGAATACTCGGCGCAAGTATAGGATGCAGACACGTTCCGATGACCCCCTGCTGCAACTATTCTCATGCACCAAAATCTAACTCAGGGTAGTGTTGGCCCTCAATTAGCCAAGCTGACGCTGCCGATGGTATGGGGCGTCTTCGCCATCATTGCGTTCAATCTGGTGGATACCCTGTTCGTCGCTAGGCTGGGAACCGACGAGCTGGCAGCCATGAGCTTCACGTTTCCGGTCGTAACGGTGCTGGGCAGTGTGTCGATGGGGCTGGGAACCGGCACATCGTCTGTTGTGGCGCGCGCAATTGGGGAGGGCGATCGCCAAAAAGTGAAGCGACTAACCACCAACAGCCTGACCTTGTCAGTGCTGATTGTGGCAGTATTGGTGGGCATTGGATTGCTCACCCTCAACCCACTGTTTCGCATGTTAGGAGCCGATGAAACACTCCTCCCGTTCATTCGCGATTACATGTTGGTGTGGTATTTGGGGATGGTGTTCTTGGTGGTACCGATGGTTGGCAACAGCGCCATCCGCGCTGCAGGCAATACGGCCATTCCCAGCGCCATCATGACAGTGTCTGCAGGCGTCAACATACTGCTCGACCCGATGCTCATTTTTGGCTTTGGCCCCATTCCCGCAATGGAATTGCAAGGGGCAGCACTGGCGACCGTAATCGCCCGAGCAACTACGCTGGTAGCGTCGCTGCTGGTCCTTCATTTTCGCGAGCGTATGTTGCTACTGTGCCTGCCAACTTGGGAAACGGTGCAGGGATGCTGGCGCAGTATTTTGACGGTGGGAATTCCAGCCTCAGCTTCCAATGTGGTCAGCCCGGTGGCGATCGGATTTATCACCAGCTTGATGGCAGGTTACGGCCCTACTGCAGTAGCTGGATTCGGAATAGCTTCGCGGGTGGAGTCGTTCTCTTTAATCGCTATCTTGGCGTTAACAGCCAGTATTGGACCGTTTGTGGGTCAAAACTGGGGGGCCAAAGCCTACGATCGCGTCATCACAGCTCTCAATCTCAGTTTTCGATTTTGCGCGATTTATGGCTTGACAGTGGCGGTCATTTTGGCCGCATATGCCCTGCCGATTGCCCAAGTATTTAACAGCAATCCCGATGTTACCTCCATTGCTCGGCTCTATTTGACGATTGTGCCGGTTACCTACATGGCTGCTGGAGCAATCTACATCGCCAGCTCTACGTTTAATGCTCTAGGCATGCCTCTGCCATCCCTCGCGATGACCTTCAGCCGCATGTTGGTGTTTTACGTTCCGCTTGCTTATCTGGGTAGCTGGCTGTTTGACATTACTGGAGTGTTTCTGGCGGGGGCGATCGCCAACGCCATTGTGGGGCTGGGGGCACTTCTGTGGAGTCGCTCTACGTGCAGTCTCAGACACCAGGAAATCCAGCCGCTTTCAATATCTGCGCGCAATTAAGACAAGTTAGCCGTATTGCCTCTGCACGCCACCCCTGGAGATATGGGAAGACTAGCTAGCGATTATTTCAGCTACGAGTCAACGCAATGCTTACTTCCATTGTCATGACAGTTTACAATCGCGAACGCTATGTAGCAGGGGCAATTGAAAGCGTTCTGGCACAAACATATTCTGATTTTGAACTGATTATTTGGGACAACGGTTCTAGCGATCGTTCGGTGGATATTGCCAGATCGTATGCAGAGAGAGACAAGCGAATTCGACTGTTTGAATCCGAGCAGTTGGGTCAAGGCCAAGCATTGGATGCCGCCACAAAAGAAGTCAGTGGCTCGTTGATAGGCATGGTGGATAGCGACGATCTCCTCATGCCTACAGCATTGGAACGAACTGTTTTGTACCTAAACAGCAATCCCAAGGTGGGCATGGTGTATACCAATCATGCCGAAATCGATGAGACTGGAGCAGTTCTTGGTATTGGGAAACGGTGTAACATTCCGTATTCTAAAGAGCGCCTCCTTCTGGATTTTATGGTTGGGAATTTTCGCTTAATTAGAACCGATTTATTTTGGAAAGCAGGTGGAATAGATCCTAAATTTAACTTCGCCCTAGATTATAGCTTATGCCTGAAATTATCGGAAATCACCCAAATACATAACCTTCAGGAAGTTCTCTATCAATCTAGAGTTCGCAGACAGTCGGTTTCGGGAGGGCGGCAACTCGATCGCATTCGATGTACGTATATTGCTATTTCACAGGCTATGCAGCGACGGGGCTTAGCCGAATCATACGAGTTAAAGTTAGATATTAAGCCGTGGTTTTCGATCCGCACTAAGCAAGTGCCACAATCAAGCAGCGGGCAGAATGCGAAGACACCAATTGGGGCTACAACCGGACACAAGCACTAAATCTCGTGTTCCTCGTGTTGCCTGAGTCTTCAAATCAGTTCAAGCAAAAAGTATCTAGATCGTCCTGAATTAGACATTGAATTTACTACTGACGTTGATAGTTTTGGGAGAGATAATTTCATGCTGATTTCTATCATCATGACAGTTTACAATCGCGATCGCTTTCTTGCGGCAGCGATTGATAGTATTTTGTCTCAGTCTTATCCTGATTTTGAGTTAATACTCTGGGATGATGGTTCCAGCGATCGCTCGATCGAAATTGCACGCGCGTATGCAGCGCAAGACAAGCGAATTCAGCTGTACGAGGCCGATCATCTAGGGCGAGTACCCGCTCTAGCCAAGGCAACAATGAAGGCCAACGGTGATTGTCTTGGTTTAGTCGATAGCGACGACCTTCTAATGCCAACTGCGTTAGAACGAACGGTTGACATTATGCAGAAGCGCCCGGATGTCGGGATGGTGTATACCAATCATTCCATCATGAGTGCAGAGGGGCAAGAATTAGGCATTGGCAAGCGGTGTAACATACCGTTTTCTAAAGATAATTTATTGGTCAATTTTATGACCTTTCATTTCCGGTTAATTCGTAGAGATATCTTTTGGAAGGTGGGAGGATTTGATACTCGATTTAAATCCTCGGAAGATTACGATCTTTGCCTAAAGCTATCAGAAGTCACAACTATCTATCATCTACCAGAAGTCCTTTACCGTTATCGATCGCATCACCAGTCAATGTCGAGTGCAGGCCAACTCGAACAAATTGAATATACATATGCGGCAATCTCACAAGCCCTCAAACGTCGCGGTCTACGAGATAAATTAGAGCTATATCTAGATTTAAACGCAAAATATACTATTCAAAAGAAAGCTACTATTCAACAATAGATTTGCTATCGACCTATGCCGGTTGTTCAAGATAGAGTTACTGCAGCTACAGACGGGGTAGAGGTAGAGATCTACGTAATGTGTGGTTTGTTGCTGAATAGACATCAATCAATTTGATAGGCGGGATTTAGATTGGAAGATATACCTCGGGAGCTTGAGCGATCGCTTGCTAGCGAACACTGGAATCCGATTAGCGTCCATCACATGGTCTTTGCCTTCCTGTTTGCCGAGTGGGCAAAGTTATCGAGCAGTCAGCAAACTCAATTCTCCGAACTGATTTCGAATCCCTCGCTAACAGACAATTATCAAAATTCCCTCAGACTAAAACTGCTTCGCAGCTATAGACAGCCGATACTGGCGAGAATACCGAATGATACTCAATGGTTTTTTGTTCGCCATTTACGCAGATGGCACATGTCAAGCCTGCGGGCAATACACCACGTGAATTGGAGTTCTCCCAACGATGCGAACGAGCTAACCTCTGTTGCCCGACGCAAGCAAATCCCCCTGATGCTGTCTCCATCTGCGTGGGCGCCTCCAATTTTGTGGGGACATACACAGTCCGGCCCTTTCACAATCATCGAAGGCAACCACAGACTCACAGCCCTTGCCGGTAGCTCCACTCCCAATAATTTCGCCATTTCTGTCTGTGTTGGTCTATCTCGGGCACCTTGCTGGTTGCATCAACCAGACTGCCAGTAATGGTGTGTAAAGCTGATGGTACGTAACGCTAAGTCTTTTGGCCACCTTGTAAGGTCGAGTAATAAGGGAAGACTCTAATCTTTGCAGAGCAGGGAGTACAAGCCCGGACACTTCTCCGGAGCTTGGCTCAATGCCATATGCCAAGGCAATTGATGAGTATGTTTATACTGCTGACCGAGCCTCTGCACGCTCCCAAGCACTGTGAACAAATTTCTTAAATTCTTGCCAATTTTCCACATATGTTTCAGCAGAGGTGGGAGACAAGGGGTGCTCGATCTCGATGGGAGATCCAAAGTAGGCGTCAAGTTCTTTTGAGGTGTATCCTGGCTGGCACAAATCTTCGTAACGCAACCGGATTGCATTTGGGACCCCCTTTAACGCACGTAATGACTGCTTCAAATATAAAAGGGTGCTCAAGATTTGTGGCCGTTTGTCTGGCGTAAATCTCCATTGATAGTGAGACTTGCCGCCTACCCTTTTCCACGTACCTTTTTCAATTGCCAGCATGAAACTAGCGATTGTTGATGGAATATCGTTTCGTGTCAGGGTAATAAACGTAATATCAGATCTGTTGCCCAACACATCCCAAATTTGATCGCGCACCGGCATAGATTTAAACCCGGCATATTCCGACCTCTTGCATGACGCATAAAATGCCTCAACCAGCTCGGTTGGGGTTCGTATGGGATGGTGGACGATCTGCTCGTAGGCGCTTGCGTAAGTCTTGCAATTGCGCGGGTGTAACAACTCGTAATCCTGGCAAGCGATCGATGCTCCTGGAAGACCAATACGGTTGCACCGGTCAAGCGCCTGCATTAGCGCAGTAGAACCCGAGCGACCAGTTGTAAGAACACAAAAGCGCTGCACAAGCAATAATTGCGAAATATCTGGGCTCTCAGCTTACCCATTCTTCGCAACTTACCTATCTAATTCCTCAATTAGCTTGCTAACTAACTATTGCGCAGTTCCCGATAAGTTGAATCTCTCTCTAGATATCTGAACGTCTATATCTTTAGAACTCTGGATCTGTTGACTGATTAGCGAGATAGAGTTCCGAAAGATAGAATTTGGGATTGAGTTAACAACTAATCGTTAATCTTACTGAGTTTTATGAATGACGACACTATTAATCCGTAAAAATACTGAGGAGCGTATTATTCGCGCTATTTCACAAAAAATTTACCAAACAAATCCAATCTACACCTACATCATTCACAATCCATGAAAGCATTAACAGGCAAGGGTTTTAGGGCTTGAGAAACAACAAGTTTTGATAAAGAATTATTTATGGATATCGACGCGTAGATATGGGTGAAAGTTATAGATTTTTCATGGGCAGAGTATTTTCGGGTACGTAAGTCATACATCAGTACGGAGCGGACCCCAAAATTATTCATAGGTTTTGCGATGGTAAGTGGTGACATAAAAAATCACTCTCTGGATAGAGATTTAACCCTAGCAATTCCACAAAAAATAGTTCTAAGCAGTACAAATACATGAGATGTGTCGCGCTGTACCTTGGCAACAGGGTATCGATTATTGGGCATCGAATATTGTCTACTACTTATCGAACTACTTCTATTGATGAATTCATTTTTTGATGAATGAGTTATCTTTTGATATTCAATAGATAGATTAGACCGTTCTAATCTCGATCAATGCTTAGAATCTATTCTTTTTAGAGTAGTTCTTGTTGTGACTCATTTTTCTCTGTCTTTAGTTGATAATTTATCTCTACTGAAGGCCGTAATTGAAATCAGCTAACAATTTATATCTATCTTTTGCTCGTCAATACACGAGTCTAATTTTTGCAGCTTAGTTGCACCTCAAAATCTGCACTATCTGTCAAACGCTAACAGCCTAAGAGCAACAAGGAGAATTCCCCATGACTCAGTCTTTGCCTGAAAATGTCAATCCTTCTGGAAATGATGCCGTTATCGATAATGAAGCCATCTTGTTAGATGGTCAGCGGTATTACAACAACGGCAGTATTGACATTGGAGAAAATGGCAGTCTGATCAACGCCACAGAGGAGTTTGACAATAACGGCGAACTTGACATTGAGGGCTCTTTTGATAATGACACAGTGCTTGAGAATGACGGCACTATCACTAACTTCTTCAGTGGCACCTTTGAGAATGATGGATCGATTGATAACGATGGAGAAATCGAAAATAGAGGCGACTTTATCAATGACGATGATGGAAACCTGGTCAACGAAGAAGTATTTTTAAATAGTGGCGACCTGTTTAATGAAGGAGTCATCGACAATAGAGATTTCTTCATCAATGAGGGAGATGAGGGAGATGATGGTTATATCGAAAATGAAGGTGAAATCAATAACACCGGAATTTTTGAAAACGATTATGGTGTAATTTTCAATACTCGCGACGGCACTATCAATAACGATGGTGACTTTACTAATGATGGGGACCTATTCAACGAAGGAAGCGTTACCAATAGCGAAGATCTCACAAATGACGCATATGGAAATATCTTTAACCTAGAGGAAGGTAGTTTCACGAACAAAGGCGATCTCGATAACTCGGGCGACATCTACAACCTCAGTACCGTTACCAATACCGGGAGTATCGATAACGAGGGTATTGACGGGGGATTAGGGGAAGGAAACGGTGCTATCCACAACTTCGGCACCCTAGATAACCAAGGAACTATCTCCAACCAGGGCAGTGCCTTCGGCGGATATGGTTACGGCGGATATGGCTACGGTGGATTTGGTTACGGAGATAGCGAAAACGTTGGCGGTCTCTTCAATTACGGAACGATCAATAATGAAGGCACCATTGAAAACTTAGGCTCTGCTGAATTCGGTGGCCTCGGTTACGGAGATGGTTACGACGGCACAGCCTTCAATCTGGGACACATCGAGAACGATGGCACCATCTCTAACGAAGGGGTATTCGTTAATATCGACGTCAGCAATCTCTTTGAGGTTGAAGGCCCGTTTGTACCGTTTGAAAGTATTCTTGGGTTCGCCGGTGAATTCCTAGGGGACGATTTAGAAGAAGTATTCAGAGACGAGGAAGAAGCGCTTGAATTCCTAAGCGACCTGCTTGAAAACGGCCTTGATGGCACTATCACCAACAAAGATACCATCGAGAATGCTGGCTATTTGATGAATGCTGGCACCATCGAGAATAACGGCACCATTACCAACAGCATTGAGGAACCTGACCTCGGAGACGAAAACGAGTTCGGAGGCATCATCTTCGAAGAACGCGGCATCTTCGAAGAAGGCGGCATCATCGAAAACTACGGATCGGTTGTCAACAATGAAGATGGCACGATCGATAATTCTGCGGGGATTTTCAACAGCGGCGACTTCGAGAACTACGGCACCATCAACAACGATGGCTTCATTTCGACGGGAGGATACGGTTACGGTTATTCAGGTCTCTTGGGCGGTGGAGGATATGGCAATGCCAGCTTCGACAACCACGGTACCTTTAACAACTCGGGTGAAGTCAGCATCTCAGGTTCTGGATACGGCGATTTCAACGTACAAGTCAACGTCATACAGAGTCTTGACATAGAGAGTCTTGGCGAGAAGGATGGAGACTTCAACAACTACGGCACCTTCAACAACACGGGTGATGTATATATCACCGGAGGTTACGGATATTACTCCAGAGGACTCGGTGGCGATGAAGATGGAACCTTCAATAACTACGGCTCCTTCGAAAACGACGGCTACGTCGAGAACTACGGTTATCTGGTAAATGGTGACTACGACGATAACGCCAATGCCGGCACCATCAACAATAGCGACACCATCGAAAACTACGGCACCATTGAAAACTACGGCGCTGACAGTGTTATCAACAACAATGGGACCATCTCTAACTATGGAGGCAAGAGCCCATTACGTTATGGAGGATACGGATACGGCGGTTACGACCTAGACGAGTACGAAGCCGATGGGGGCAAGCTGATAAACTACAGCACCTTCAACAACAACGACACCTTCGAAAACGATGGATACGTCTTTAACCAAGAAGGCGGCGAAGGAGATGGCGCAGGAATCATCAACAACAGCGGCACCTTTGTTAACGATGGCTACTTCGAAAACGATGGCACCTTTAACAACACCGGCCTCTTCGACGATGAAGGCGGCATCTTAACCGGTTCCGGAACCTTTACCGGTAACGCGCTGATTATTGATGAGGGAACCTTCCAACCCGATGAATTCACCGTCGATACCGACTTCACGCTTGGTGGAGAAGGTGTCCTCTACTTCTACGGACAGGATATAGATGACGCCGAAGGTGACCCACTTCTAACCATTAATGGCGATGCAGAAATTACCAGCACCGGCAGAGTTGAATTCGGAGTCTCCATGTATGGGAACGGCTTCAATGACCTGGAAAACGGCGTCCACACATTAATCGATGTCACTGGCAACAACGACCTGACAATCGCCGCCGATACCTTGGCCGATGCCGCTGCAGACGTCGACAAGTACGACTCCGCAACCAAAGAGTTCGAACTGGTTCAAATCGGCAATGACTTAGTCATCACAGTGGCCGATAACGTAGCCCCAGAAGCAGCGGACGATGTCTTCTCTGTCTTCGTTGAAGACGAGCTGACCGGAAATGTTTTGGAGGACAACGGCAATGGGGCAGATAGCGATAGCGACGACGATCCGGATGGCAACGTCCTTACTGTAGTGCCAGGCAGCATCACCTCTAGTTCAGGAGCTTCGGTAACCATCAACGAGGATGGAACGTTCACGTACGATCCCAGCGGTCAATTCCACCTCGAGGTCAATGACACAGCAACAGACACCTTCACCTACACAGTCAGCGACCAAAATGGTGCAACAGATACTGCCACCGTCGCAATTACGGTTTTTGGGGAAATTAACGAGGCACCTGTAGCCAGCCCAATCGAAACTCAAATCACGAGTACTGGAGCAGCGTTCAGCTTTGATGCGTCTGCAGCCTTTAGCGACCCGGAAAACGACGACCTGACCTTTACAGCCTTCAGTGAAGGGGGCTCGGACTTACCTGAGTTCCTGGGTTTTGAGAACGGCGTTTTCAGCGCCAATCCCACAGCAGATGATGTCGGTTTCTACTTCATCGAGGTCACAGCATCTGACGCCATCGATCAAGAAACGACAACTGTTTTCGGCCTATCAGTCAACCCCAACGGCACCACCATTCTGGGCTCCGAACGACAAGATACGCTGAGAGGCTCCAACGCTTCCGAATCAATAGAGGGCTTAGCTGAAGACGACCTGCTCAATGGAGAGGGCGGCCAAGATACGATCAAAGGTGGCGGTGGTGACGATACTCTCCGAGGTGGCACTGGTAACGATCGCCTATTTGGCAACTCAGGAGCAGATTCTATCTTCGGTGGCTCCGGCAATGACAGTCTGTATGGCGGCACGGGTGAAGATACCCTATCAGGAGGCGGCCAGCGAGACTGGCTCAAAGGCAATGACGGTAATGACGAGCTGATTGGCGGAAACGGTATCGATACTCTGATTGGCGGCAAGGGTAAAGACACCCTGACCGGCGGACGAGGAGAGCGCGATATCTTCCGCTACACATCACGCAATGAGTTGCTAACAACCAACGCTTCAGCCGATATCATCACAGACTTCCAGGCGAGCCTAGATCGCATTGACATTAAACAGCTGTTCCCCAACGGTGCTTCGTTTAGCAACAAAGTCATTCTGTCTCAACGAGGAGACAATACGCTGGTGATGACCAAATTTGGTGGCTCGAACTACCGAGTAGCCGAACTCATCAATGTGGATGCAAGCGACCTAAGCAGCTCCAACTTCATTATCTAAGTCGGTGGTGAGACCAAGGGTCTTGCTCAACTGACAGCGACTAGCAGTTCTCATTGAGGGCTGCTTTTCTCATTAATTGGCAAATCCAAAGGCAAATGACTCAAGCCTATTTCCGTTTACTCAGTCGCGTGTGAAGTTTTAGAGTAAACCCCACAAGGTAGGTTTTCAGTTCTGCTTCACAAAGGACAATTGTCTGCGTCAATGGAATCGGCACTCACCTAAGCGTGCATGTCCTCAAGCACTTGACTGACATCGAGATCGCTCACATCGCTAGTAATCTCCACTGCACCCAAAGTCTTCGGCAAGACAAACCGCACCTTGCCAGACTTCACCTTCTTATCGCTGTGGGTTAACGTCACTATCGTCGGTAGATCCAACCCATCCGGTAAAACTACCGGCAGACCACATCTCACCATCAACTCCCGCTGGCGATGGACATTCTCGGTATCCCACCACCCCAAGTTGGCCGCAATCCGGGCCGCCGCTTCCATGCCCAATGCCACCCCTTCCCCGTGGCGATACATGCGATATTTCGTAGCGCTTTCAATCGCGTGCCCAACCGTATGGCCGTAATTCAAAATGGCACGCAAGCCTCCTTCTTTCTCATCGCGCATCACCACATCAGCCTTGCAGCGGGCCGACTGCTCGATGGAATGAAACAAAGCATCGGTATCGAACCCACGATAGCTTTTCAGCTGGTGTTGAGTCTCCAAAAACTCGAATAACTCCGGCATCCGAATCACACCATATTTGATTACTTCCGCCATCGCTGCTCGGAATTCTCGTGCCGGTAGGGTCGCCAGAGTTGAGGGATCGATCCACACCAAGCGGGGTTGATGAAACGCCCCGATTAGATTCTTCCCCCCCGGATGGTTGACACCAGTTTTGCCACCAATCGCAGCATCCACCATTGCCAGTAGCGTGGTGGGCACCTGAACCACATTCATCCCCCGCATCCAAGTGGCAGCCGCAAACCCCGCCATGTCTCCGACAACACCACCGCCCAATGCCACAATCGTGGATGATCGCTCTAAGCCTGCGTCGTAAGCTGCATCGTGAATTTTAAGTAGGGTACGGGGGGTTTTATAGCGTTCTCCAGCGGGGAGAATACAGGATGCTGTCGTAAAACCAGCCGTTTCCAACCCTTGGAGGACCGCAGTTCCGTAGTGTTTGAAGATGACAGGATTGCTGACCACGAGCACTTTGCCCAGCAGTCCGCGATCTGCCATGCCACGTCCCAAATTGCCCAGACTATTGGCAGCAATGGTGATGTCGTAGGAGGTGTTGGGCAGGGTGAGAGGAATGGTGACAGCAGACATGGAGAAGTCAGAGTGTAGTTGGGTGCGCCTCTAATTCAGTAGGTGAGGCAGCATCAACTAGGCTAACTGGGTAGCTACCGTTTGCCTAGCATTGGCGATCTCGACCCGATTGCGAAACATTCGGCACTCATGACTGTTGGCTGCCATCACCAGGCGGTTGCACACTGAGAAGCAATAGACTATAGATGATAATTGATGGAGTCTGCAAAGTGAGCCAGCCCCCTCAGTCTCCCCTGGCTTGGCAGGTGGATTTTTATCGATGTCCGCTCACGGATGAATCCGGTCAAACCTTGTGGGCATTAGTGGCCTGTAGCTCCGATAGCTCTGTTGAGAAAGTGGCCTTTTGTCCGCAAAAACTGGCGGATTCGCAATGGATTGGCGATCGCCTACAGCAGTGGTTTCGCAAATACTCTGCCCCACAAACCATACAGATCTTTCGCCCGCAGTCTCTGGCAACGATTACCCAAGCCTGCGAACGACTGGGAATAGCGGTGGAATCCTCTCGACGCACACCCGCGCTCAAACAACGCCTACAGATTCAGGCTCAGCTTTATCCGCAACTGGAGGGCTACAGACAGGAACCCTACGACCCCATTTCCATCGAATCCGCTCCTCCCGAAGCCATGCCTGAAGAGTTTCAGGGCGATCGCTGGCAATTTGCGGCACTGTCCCGATCGGATTTACTGGCGCTGACCGAGCGGGTCATTCCGGTCAAAGACTGCTCGTTGCTGGCCAATTTACTTAGCATCGCTCCAGACGCATCGATTCCAGGGGCGATTTTCTACGGAGATCGGCGCTCTCTAAGGTTGGCTGAATGGTTACAGAAGGCGAAACCCGTATCTCTGAACTTCGTTTCGGGCGATCCGCACGGTGTCATATTGGAAGCGGGATTGAGCGATCGCTGGGTGATGGCCACATTCACCGACCCAACCGTATTGGATGCAGCATCAAAATTCGAAAACCGCAAAACGGCGACAAATGGCACTCACTTTTTACTTGTCATGCCGGATGACTCGGGGGCAACTACGACAGGGTTGTGGATCTTGGCTGATGAGTGATGCCAGTTCGACGGAACCACTTGAACGGGATATTTGCCTCGCAGCACAACGAAACAATTAGGTTTGAAGCCTCTTGCTCCCTTTTCCTACATTGGGATAAAGATTGGGGGGCTCGAACTCAGGTTGAGTGACGTGCGTTCTCATCAACAAAAATCCCCCACCGGAATTGGTGAGGGACAATTCAAGCTCAGTTCAAACTCAAGTCGGTCGCACACAACCCAACATGGTCGTTAGTGGTGGTGATGACCGTTGTGATGGTGATGGTCGTGACGGTGCTGCTTGTGGGAATGAGAGTGACCTTGCCCGTGAGAGTGACCATGCCCGTGAGAGTGACCATGCCCGTGAGAATGGCCGTGGGAATGCCTGTGATGGGAATGCCCATTTTTCAAGCGATCGGACATATCCTGATTCCGATTGGGTTGACTTCCTGCAGGAGGAATCACCGCTGGAATTTCAGCGCTCTCCAATTCAGGTAGTTCAGCAATCTCCGCAATCAGAGGATCGAGCCATCCGGCACAGAGTTCTAAGAAACCAGGATCGTCATTCAAACAATCCACATGCAAGCACTCCACCTGCGATTGCAGTTTGCTGATGCTGTAGGCCACATCCAGCATAGTTTCGTGGTTTTCGGTCACAAAACCGATGGGCACAAACACCAGCGCCTTCGCCCCCATCGTCAGCAAATTTTGAGCCGCCAAATCCACATCGGGAGTCGTCCATTGACCGGGGGTTTGGTGGTTCATCCAACCAATAGAAATGAGTGGATAGCGATCTATCAGGCGATCGCGAACTCCGCGATATAGGTCTTCGCTATCGTGAATCCCCCCTTCAAAACCCTTGTTATCCATCGGACAGCCGTGGTTCATCAAGATGATGCCGATTTGGGAGGGGGCGCAGGAGGTTTTGAGGGTACCGAGTCGGGCTTCAACATGTTCGGCAACCCGCTCCTGATATTCCGGCAAATGTCCGAAACTAGGCAGATAGCGCATGTCCTTTAGCCAATCGGCATCCTCTCCCAATGCTTCGTTAATCTGCTGCAGTGCTAGGCCACAGGTGTAAATGGAATTCACCACCAGCAGAGGGAAGATGACTAGCTTTTCGAACCCTTTCTCGCGGATTGTTTTCAGGACTTGATGGGGGAGATAGGGCTCGCAAAAGTTAAATGCCGTAAACACCTCTACTCGATCGCCGTAGCGTCGCTGTAGGGCGTTCTCTAAACCGGTGCGTTGGGCGTGAAAAATCTCGTTGTGGGGAGACTGGTAGTTATCTTGCTGAGACCACTCGCGGCGATCGAAGACTTCTAAGGCTTTTGCAATCCAGGGAATTGTGAAGTCAGGAAATTTGATGAATTTAGAGGCTAACAACCGGAGCGCGCGTTCGTTGTAATCGGCGAAATCATCGTAGGTTTCAACCTCCCCATATCCGCACAATAGGACTGCTACTTTCTGAGGATGCGACATAAATTATTTCGGGCTGTTGCCATTGTGTTCGTAGATAACCGTCCCCGCAGACAACCCACCCAAACTCCAGATAAGAGTGCAACGATTGGAATGTCCCCATGCCGCATCGGAGCGGAGAACCAAGCGGTTGGTGAGCTCCGCAATAACGAAACATCCGCAACAACTGAGATCGGCGATCGCTAGAGATCGGTGTAAATTACATCCGCGATCGAGAAGACATTCCCATCTAGCGCGATCCTATGCGCAGTAATCTTCTTGAGGGGGCTACCATAATGCAATGTGGTAGTGCGTAAGGAAGAGAAATGAAAAGTTGCACTACGATTCATATATAGTCTTAGCAATTTCAATATCGAGTCTTCAGCCGAATTACTGGTAAGTGGTTGAGCAGCGATGACATCATCTCAACTTCGGATAAGTCGTTAGCCTGAGTGGGATCGGTACTGTGGGTCACAGTTCAATGCGGGAGATGATGTGAAACGACGGATTATTGGATTGACGGGAGGGGTTGCGACCGGAAAGTCTACTGTGGCCGGATGGCTGGTGGAATGGGGGATTCCAGTAGCGGATGCGGATGTATTGGCACGGGAGGCCGTGCGTCCCGGCACCAAGGTTTTGAAGCAAATTCGCGATCGCTACGGCTCGGGTATCCTCGATGATTTAGGGCAGCTTAACCGCAAGATGCTGGGCTCGATTGTCTTTGAATCTCCTGAAGAACGGGCCTGGTTAGAGACTAAGATTCATCCGTTTGTTCGTCTTCAGTTAGAGCTTTTCATAGCCCAACTTCCTCAGGATGCCACGGCTGTCATCGTGGTACCGCTGCTGTTTGAGGCTGGCATGACCGATTTGGTGGATGAAGTATGGACCGTCATCTGTCCCTCCCAACAGCAACTCGATCGCCTCATGCAGCGGGATAATCTATCAGCGGCTGAAGCCCAGGCGAGAATTGACAGCCAGTGGCCCCTGGCGAAAAAAGCGATTCATAGTGATGTCGTCATCGACAACAGTGGCGATTTATCCTACACCTATCACCAAATCCTCGATGCTCTGGAACCAGAGTTGATCGGCAACAGGGTTGAATCTGCCTAGCACGACCCACATCGTTCTCGAGCGCTGTGTAGATGGGCAGTGTGCAGATAAGAGTATGCAGATAATATCGTCTAAACGTTTAACGATTGTCTGGCTCGCTCTGCTCGCTCGATCGCCAGCTCTGGATTCTCCGCGATCGCATTCACGTGACCCAATTTTCGCCCAGGCCGATTCTCCGCCTTGCCATACCAATGCAAATAGGTATCGGGCTCCTGCAACACGCCAGCCAGTGGAATCCCTCGACAATCACCGTCTCGCGTCCCCAACACATTGGCCATCACCACGCTAGGAGCCAGTAATTCAGTGGAACCAAGGGGTAAATCGAGTACCGCACGCACGTGCTGTTCGAACTGACTGGTGACGCATCCGTTCAACGTATAGTGACCGGAATTGTGGGGGCGGGGGGCCAACTCGTTTACCAGGACATCTCCCGACTCGGTCAGAAATAGCTCCACCCCCACCACCCCCACAGACTCCACTGCTTGGACAGCCGCGATCGCCACATCCTCCGCTGTCTGACGCAAATCTTGGGGAATAGGAGCTGGGGTAATCGTGCGATCGCAGACGTAATTCTCCTGTACGGTTTCCGTGACTGGATAACACACACAATCCCCATTACGACGTCGAGCCACCATCACCGCTAGCTCTCGTTCGAATGGGATAAATTCCTCAACCATCAGAGTGTCTGCCGCTTCGCTGCCATCCAGACAAAACATCTGCCAAATGCTCTCTAACTCATCCGGTTTGCGGGCGATCTCCGTACCGTGACCGTCGTAGCCCAACCGCCGCGTTTTTACCACCAGCGGTGCGTCCCATTCTTGCTGCGTCCGTTCCAACGCTGTCAGCGAGTCAACTGCTCGGAATTTAGGGACTGGTAATCCTGCTTGTAATAGGTGGCTACGCTGTCGCCACTTATCCTGAATCAGCACCAAAGTGGCCCCAGACGGCCAAACAGAATGTCCCTGCTGAGCCAGCCAACTCAGATCTGCCGCAGCTACAAACTCGTGCTCCAACGTCACAACATCGACAGTCTGAGCCCATGCCTCTAAGTCATGGCGTTCCGTCCACTGCCCCACAACCACCTCGCTGACAGGAGCTGCCGGACAGTCGTTGCTAGGGTGCAACACCGATACCCGAATATCCAGAGGGGCAGCAGCGATCGCCGTCATGCGTGCTAGCTGTCCGCCACCAATAATGCCGAGGGTAAGGGGAAGGGATGCTGAAGCCATGTAGGAAATACGTCAAACAGATAAATAAGACAAGCTATAAAGAAGCTCTACAACATTGCGGCAACATCAATGCCCAGAAACGGGAGATTCCAGAGCAAGCCTGAAGAACACCCCCCATCCCAGGCTGGCTGCAACATCGTTGCTTGAAAATGACAAATTTCAGAGCAAGCCTGAAGAACAAGAAAGAAAAGGCGGACATAAGCCGGGTTCTGTTACTGCATCGCTGCAGCGGCAATCATCTATCTGGGATGGCCATTGCTGACCACCTCTGGCGGCGCACCTCAGCTACCCACATCTCCGAAAAGATATCGATAGCCCAACAGACAGGGACGAAGAACAGCCATAGTCCTGCTGCTGCGGCCTTGCTCCCCACCGGGGTTTACCGAGCCAATGCCTCTCGACATTGCTGGTGGGCTCTTACATTAAGCTTTCGCCCCACCTTTGCACCCTTACCTGTGCGTACCCTATCTCCCAAGGAAGACAGGTCTGCCATCGGCGGTATGTTTCTGTGGCACTATCCTCACGGTCACCCGCACTGGAAGTTTCTCCAGCGGTGCGTTCTTCTGGGAGCCCGGACTTTCCTCATCTAGTGTCCTAGACGCGATCGCCTCGCCTCCTTTTCCTATGTCTACTCTAGCGGCGGATATTCCTAAGGCTCGCAGTTAGCGCTAAATCCTTGTAGGTAGTGTTCTGTCAGCGTAAGAGCGGTGGATAGTTATCTTTCTCCCAGGCCTGCTGCAATGTCCGTAGTTTGGTTTCAACCCATGGCAAGCCTGACAGACTATATAGTTTGCTAGCCAGTTGACGATCGGTCGGGATGTTTGCGACACTGTCTGAGCTGTTGGGAACGAACCCGTAACTGATAGACTGGTCGAGTGCCAATTTTAGTGGCATCTTCGAGCCTGTCCAGCTCGTTAGGCCGGTGAACCTACACCGGGGATCCTCTCCCCTCCACGCAGGCGTCCTTAGTTCAGTTGGTAGAACGTCGGTCTCCAAAACCGAATGTCGGGGGTTCGAGTCCTCCAGGGCGCGCTTCTTTTTAGCCAAGCACGATCGAGGATGGGAGGATTGAGGCGACAGGGCCATCAGTTGGCCTTTTGGGTTTCAATTCGGCACTGGTCCCGTTATCGGGTTCTGTAGACTATCAACGTTAGGGCTTCCATTGAGGTAGGCAATATGGCCAAAGGTGACAATACCGAGCGCAAAGATCCCGCACGGCGCGGTTCGTCCCAAGTAGATGAACAGAAAGAAGCAACAGGCCCCTTGGGATTTTTCACCAATACCTTTGCCGAGCTCAAAAAAGTGGCTTGGCCCGAGCGTCAGCAACTGATTAGCGAGTCTACGGCTGTATTGCTGATTGTGGTTGCATTTGCCTCCTTCATTTTTCTGATCGATCGCTTGTTTGGCTGGATTTCCACTCAAGTCTTCGGATAAGATTGTCACCCCACCCAGTCGATCTCCGGTTACGTAAACCGACTTTCTGCTAATACCGTGCTGAGGGGTTCGATAGGCTGAGAATATCGTGACGGGGTTAGATAGCTTGACTGGCTTGGGAGTGATCGCAGCCTAACTGCGATTTCAATGGATGCACACCATACCTCTTGCGCAACAGATCTCAGCCACAGTAGATTGTCGCCAAGAATGGTCTGGCCGAACGCATCCAGAACATCCTCACTGAGAGCAGATTTATGGTCGATGTTGACGAACGCGATACTCATGAAGATGAGCATGTAGAAAAAAAGAAGCCCGAACGCTGGTACACCGTGCAAGTGGCCTCCGGCTGCGAAAACAAGGTGCAAAGTACGTTGATGCAGCGGGCGGTAGCGCTGGATGTTCAGGATCGCATCATTGAAGTGGTGATTCCCAAGCGCCCCGGCTACAAGATGGGCAAAGATGGCAAGCGCCAACAAATCCAAGAAAAGATTTTCCCTGGCTACGTGCTCGTCCGCATGGTGCTAGACGACGAAGCGTGGCAGGTGGTGAAAAGCACCCCCAACGTGATTAATTTTGTGGGTAACGAAGAGCGCCGCCTGGTGGGTCGCGGTCGCGGTCACGTCGTTCCCCGCCCCCTCAGTGCTGCCGAAGTACAACGAATCTTCAAGACTGCTGAAGTTGAAGAAACAACTGTTCAGGTAGACATGGCAGAGGGTGATAAGATCGAAGTCTTGTCTGGACCCTTCCAAGGCTTCCACGGAGAAGTTATTGAAGTCAGTCCGGATCGGGGCAAGCTCAAGGCTCTGATTTCTATCTTCGGTCGCGATACTCCGGTAGAACTGGAGTTCAACCAAGTCGAAAAAGAAGTCTAGGGTTATTGATTCTAATTCCCGTTTCGGGAGCTAGTGAATCGAAACTCTGCCACAGCCTCTGCAGAATCCTCTCTGCAGAGCTTTTTGTGCGCCCCTTATCCAGCCGTTTAGTAACCCGTCATGCCCAGAAAAGTTGTCGCGCTAATCAAGTTAGCCATCGAAGCCGGTAAGGCCAACCCGGCTCCTCCCATCGGCCCTGCGTTGGGTCAGCATGGGGTGAACATCATGATGTTCTGCAAGGAGTACAACGCCAAGACCTCCGACCAGACTGGCACCGTTGTTCCTGTAGAAATTTCGGTTTACGAAGACCGCAGTTTCACCTTTATCCTCAAGACTCCTCCCGCCTCTGTATTAATCAAGAAGGCTGCTGGAATCGAGAAAGGCTCGGGGGTTCCTCACACTGAGAAAGTGGGGTCTATCACCCAAGATCAACTGCGTCAGATTGCTGAAACCAAGCTGCCTGACCTCAACACCAACAATGTTGAGATGGCAATGCGGATTATTGCCGGTACCGCTCGTAATATGGGCGTCACCATTTCCGAGTAAGTCTAGAATTTCGTACATCTTATACATCTGGGGGAGAGGGTTATTCCCTTGCTTGCACCCCAAGGAGTTTGTAAATGGCTAAGAAAGGTTCCAAGCGCTTTGAAGCGCTGGCAAAGAAGGTTGAAGACAGACCCTACGAGGCTCTTGAGGCTCTGGAGCTGTTGAAGGAAACTGCCACCGCTAAGTTTGACGAGGCGGCTGAGGTGCACGTACGTTTGGGCATCGATCCTAAGTACGCCGACCAGCAGTTACGGACCACGGTCGTCCTGCCCAAGGGTACCGGTCAGACGGTGCGGGTGGGTGTGATTGCTCGCGGTGAGAAGGTGAATGAGGCTCAGCAGGCTGGTGCTGATGTTGTGGGGTCTGAGGAGCTGATCGATGAGATCTCCAAGGGCATGCTGGATTTCGACATTTTGGTCGCGACCCCCGACATGATGCCTCAGGTGGCTAAGCTGGGTCGTATTCTCGGCCCCCGTAAGCTGATGCCTTCGCCGAAAGCGGGTACTGTGACCTTCGATTTGGCCCAGGCGATCGATGAATTTAAGGGCGGTAAATTAGAGTTCCGTGCCGATCGCTCCGGTATCGTTCATATCCTGTTTGGCAAATCCAGCTTTTCTGCGGATGATTTGCTGACCAACTTGAAGACCTTCCAAGAAGCGGTGGATCGCCATCGTCCGTCTGGTGCGAAAGGTAAGTACTGGCGCTCGATGTACGTGTGCTCGACGATGGGCCCGTCGATTGAGATTGACATTAGCTCTTTACGGGATATGAAAGTAGAAGCACTCGCTGAATAGGTGCAAGCATTGCCTTGAGTTTGAGTGCATTGCGATTGAATGTGAATTTATCGGGACTGGGGGATGGCTCTCGGTCCCTTTTTTCGTTTGAATGACTGAGTGAAAGGGCGTCGGTAACGATGATGGAATTACCTCCTTTAAATACGGATACGGTGTGGGCCATCCTAAATAACGAGTTGGATGATGAAACGGTGAATGCGCTGGTGTGGCGATCGCTGAATTACAGTTATGACGCTGAGAATGATGCGTGGGATGCGTCTACGGCGGATGAGGGCTGGAACGAGATGGAGACACCGAATTTTATTGGCAGTCGTCCGGCGACGATTAAGCTGACGCGATCGATTCCGAAGGAGCACAAGCAGCTATTGAAAGAGCAGTTGAACTTTCAGGGGTATCAGATTCACGAGTTGACGCCGCAGAAGACACGACGGGCGACGGCGGCGAATTGGTTGTTGCACAAGATGGCGGAGCAGGGGGGCGATCGGTAACGGCAAGGTAACTAGCCAGAGTTTGCGATATTGTCCAACCCAAGGTTGGAGGAGCGCAATATTTCTGGAACTTGCGCGTTAGAGATATCTAAAATCTCCATAATTCCCTTTGAAAACCTAAACATTCGAATAATTGGCATGGGCTTGCAATATTTTGATTGCTCCATTTACCTCCGGAAGAAAATCAGTAAACTCAAATAGTTGTAAATAGCTGCTGGCTTGTGAACAAAATTCACTTGTGGTTTGCAGACTGAGGGTTCTCGATATTTTCAGATTGAATATCTGTAAGAGCTCGTTTAAAAGTGTTAATTCGCCTTACCACTGGATTAGGATAGTTCCATCGATTTCTCCCGTAATATTCCAATACTGAAGTGTTATACAACATTAGTGGCCCTGCTTCATTTTTTTGCAAATCCTTTTCCAAATAAGTGTGAGCTAAGATAGGATAATGTTCATCAGGGATAAACCTCTCAAATGCAAACTGTTCTTGATTAATTGCATATTCGACATCTTCAGATTCAATCTTCTGATGTTCTCGTCCGCGTGCCGCCAAAATAGCTGAACGAAGCATCTGCATTAACTGCCGCAGATGTCCTCCACTGGCCTTCAATAATTCCATTAATTCATTTCGAGACGAAAAAACCGACTCAACTTCCACTCGCTGCTCTACTAGTTTCGCCAAAGCTCGCAAAGCGTTGGAATCATGATCTAAATCACATTTTTTTGAATCATATTGGTAGACATTCACTATCGACAAAAAATGTGGAGATTCGAATGTATTGTTGAGATTTTGCCAGGAACACATTGCCGAAATTGGTATATTAAAGATGATCGTACAGTTTATTTCTTGTAACTGCTTTGCATAGTCAAAAAACAGCCTTTCTCCCACTTCTGGAGGTACACGATCTAAATTGTCGAAAATAATTAAAAATCCCTTGTTTTTCTGAATCTTCTTTCGAAGTTTCTTCCCTCCATCAGCCAGCAGCAAGTTGATATCGGTTTTTAATCGAGAAATATCCAATTCTAGAGTCTGTCGAATCGTCTCCCGTCGCGACGTTCCCCCTTTAATCTGCGAGAGTAACTTCACCAACAACTTGGCAATAAACGGAGCATCCGCCCCCAACGTAACTTCCCCCTCCACACTGACTGAGGACTCCACCGTCTGCTCGGTTTCCTTCGTAATCTCCTTAAACCAATTCTCAAAATTCTCTTTCAGCTGACTATCGAACTTGAGTCCAAGCTGTCGTAAAGTAAATTCCACATGCTTAATAACAATTAGATATAAATCCACGTACCCGACCGTGTTGATATCCGTTTCCTCATTCACCTCCAGGTAAATCACCTGGTATTCCTTCTCCCACCTTTGCTGAATTCGCTTCAGCTCCGTACTTTTGCCGCAGCCGCGGCAAGATCCTGCAAATAAAATCTTGCCTGTCTGATCTGGCTCTTGAAATTCCAGAATCGAGTTCACTCCTGCAACTGCCTCAGTTTCGCGAAACTCACCCAAATCGACGTAATAGCGCTCCAGTTTCTCCCCCTCCAACGCCACAACATTGCAAGCACGGTAAGCTTCCTTCAGAGTTGTGGCACGGTCAGCAGGCAAAGCCATTGGGTATTCGCTAGATGAGAACAACAAGAATCTGAAATCACAGCAATCTTACGCGAGTCCTAGCCCGTTATCCCACCGTGGCTGCCAGCACCTCAGTACAAGCATCATCCGGCGCAAAATTCGTAAATACTGCCTGCACGTCGTCCAGATTTTCTAACTTGTCGATCAGCTTCACCACCTTCACCGCCACATCCGGCTCAGCGATCGCCGCATCCACCGTCGGCACCCACCGAATCGACGAACTCCCCACCTCAACCCCAGCCCCTTCAAGGCTAGAAGACACCTCTTCTAGACGAGTAAACTCACACACCGCCATCGCCCCGTCTTCATCCATCAAGTCATCCCCCCCAGCTTCCGCCACCGCCATAAACAGTTCCTCATCATCCGCGTCCCCCTTCAAACGAATGAATCCCTTCTGCTCGAACATATAGCTAACGCAGCCCGTCTCGCCCAAATTGCCGCCAATCTTGTTAAACGCTGCCCGCACATCCGCCGCCGTACGATTGCGATTGTCCGTCAGGATGTCCATCAAAATCGCCACCCCGCCGGGGCCGTACCCCTCATAGCGCAGCGACTCTAAAGCTCCATCAGTGAGCAGACCGCTGCCCCGCGCGATCGCCCGCTCGATATTGTCATTCGGCAACCCCGCTTCCTTTGCCTTCTGCACCGCCGCCCGCAACGCAAAATTCGACTCGGGATCGGGCTCTCCCTGTCTGGCTGCGACGGTGATAGCCCGCGACATTTTGGTGTAAGTGGCTCCCTTGGCGGCATCCGCCTTGGCCTTATGGAGTCGAATACTGGCCCACTTACTCTGAGACATAGTGACGTAGCTGAGTTGAAACTGGAATGCAGTGTCTTATTCTATCCAGCGAACCGCCACCGCTTCTAGAAAGTCGAACGTTGCGATCGCTCCGTTCCATACAACCGAAATAATCGAAGCCATCAACTCAACAATTGCCCGATCGATCGCTGTACCTGACCCACGTAACTGCTCCCGAAGATATTCAAGTGGTTGAGCAGGTGATAGAGGTTGTAGAGAATTTTGCGACGAGAGTAGCCGGGGTCGAGCGGAAAAGCAGCATCGTAACTGCGATAAAACGAGGCAGGAAAGCCACCGAATAGCTCGGTCATCGCCAGGTCAGCTTCGCGATCGCCGTAATACAGCGCCGGGTCAAAAATCACCGGGTTCCCCTGTCGGTCATATCCGTAATTGCCCGACCACAAATCCCCATGCAAAATTGACGGCTCCGGATCGTATCCATCGAAAAAAGTGGGGAGGCGATCGATCACCCGTTCGGCATCATCCATCCAGCGACCCGAATAACCATTGCGTCGCGCCAGCCGCAACTGAAACCCCAATCGCTTGTCTTGAAAAAACTCGATCCAATCAGAAGACCAACCGTTCTGCTGCGGAGACGCCCCAATCGTATTGTTCAATTCCCACCCAAATTGATCGCTGGTGTGGCGATGCATAGCAGCCAACTGTTCCCCCAGCTTCTCTGGCCCACCAGCTGGGGCACCTCCTAACTGCAAAAAATCCATGACGAGATAGGTGGAGCGATCGAGCGACCCCCAGCAAATGGGCTCCGGCACTCGAATAGTGTGAGTGTCGTGCATGGCTTTGAGGGATAGTGCTTCGGTGCGAAAGCGTTCTGACTCAGCCAAAGATCCCAACTTGGCAAAGAACGATCGCTGTTCTCCATCCACGGTGCCGTCGATCCGATGAGACGTATTGGCTGCGCCGCCCCCCATCGAGCGGATGTTGGCGATCGCAAACGACGCCCCCAATTTTTCAGACATACGGCTGGCAATTTCGTCCCAAGCCTCTCGTGCCATCACTACATCCTCACCATTGACCCACCCTCACAGAATATGGCGTTTGGAACGAGGAAATCGACCCGATTCCCCAGACCGTTGGATAGGCTGGGCGAAAGCGTCGGAAGGCTGGCATGCTGGACACGATCAAATTGGCGGCCCAAATGGGGGCGGTGGCGGAACACCTGCAGAAAGAGGCGATCGCTAGTCAGAACCGATTGCAGAGGGTGTTGGAAGTTTACGAAGCCGCTTGTACCAATCCTCAGCCGTGGATAGCTCGTCAGAATAGCGATCTCAAGCATTTATGGTTTAATCCGGCGATTCCGGTTGAGCCTCTTTCAACCAAAGTCTCGATTCAACCTTTGGAAACGGGGCACGTGGCGATCGCCACCGATGGCTCGCAAATTACCCCTAACCACCACGAGGTGGCCTACTGTTCGCTGGTCAACGTGGGCCGGATCGCGATCGACTACAGCGGGCAGCGGTTGCCGCTATTGGATAGTACTCCGCAGGTGTTTTATCGTTCTGAAGATCTCAATCGCGGACGTCCAGCAGGGGTGAGTGTCGAGACCATTTTGGCGCTGCGGCGAACTCAGGCAGAGATGGAAGAACTGGCAGCGCTGGCGCTGGAATGGCATCGCAAGAGCTGTCCGGCGATCGCGTTGGCGGACGGGGCGCTAATTCACTGGGGGTTGGATTCACTGCCGTCTGACTATCACCAGCAATGGATGGACCCGCTGTTGAAGTGCTACGACAAGCTGCGCAAGAAGCGGATTCCGATTGTGGGCTACATCAGCTCTAGCCGTAGTGGGGAGATGATGAATTTTTTGCGGTTGGGGCTCTGTCCATTCGACACTTGCGAGTGCAATGTACATTGCAGCGAGGGGACGTTGCGGGATGCTCCTTGTACGCCGGATCGGCCAAGGTCAAAGAAGGTAAAGGCGAAGTCTAAGAAAAAGGGGCTGGCGCGATCGCTGGGGGATACCGTGTTGTGGTCGCAATTGTTGGAAGCTGGGCAGCGTAGTCCGCTGTGGCGCAGTCAGGTGAAGTTACTAGAGGCGTATGGCCGCCACAGGATTTATTTCTGTTACTTGAATGTGGGGCAGGAGATTGCTCGGGTGGAGTTTCCGGAGTGGGTGGCGGAAGATGCTGAGTTGCTACGGTTGGCGCTGGAGGGGTTGTTAATGCAGGTGCGGCGGGGGATGGGGTATCCGGTGGTGTTGGCGGAGGCGCATCATTTGGCAGTGGTGAGAGGGGGCGATCGGCAGCGGTTTTTTGCGTTGTTGCAGCGGGAGATGGAGCGGGTGGGGTTGCCGGGGCGATCGGTGTCGTTGAAGGAGGCTAGTAAACGGGCTGGATTTGCTTGACGCTCTTCTTTGTGCGTTTGAGAGTGTTTGATTGCACGGTTTTTGACTTGCGTTGAGAGGTTGCGAAGGGGCGGTCGCGCCCCCTCGCGCTCCCGCGAGCAGGGGACGAGGCGCGTCCCCTCCAACCCCTCCGAGGGGACCTGCGGGCTCGGGAGGTTACTAGCAAAAAGGGAATGGGGTTTGTTGAGGAGGAGCGGTTGAGGGTGGTGGTGGAGTCGTGAGGGTTGGGGAAGGAGAGGCGAGATCGTTCTTATGCGGCTATGTCGCTTTTGCTTATGGGGGTGGGCTCGTCAGATATAGATGTGTTGGGGGTGGGTTGTTGTTGGGGGATGATTTCGGGTTGCTGGAGGTCGGTGAGGGTGGGGATGACGGTGTCGTCTTGGTGGCCTTTGGCTGTGTCGTTGGGTAGCCAGTTGATTAGGGGGAGGGGGAGTAGGGTCGTTAGATTGGTGATGATGACTAGGGTGCCGAGGGCGGCGAAGTTGGTTTCGGTGACGCCTAGGCCTTGCATGAGCAGTGCGCCTAGCTCGCGGGAGAGCAGGCCGGAGAGGTTGAGCAAGGACATTAGCAGGGCAAATAGGG
The DNA here is from genome assembly GCA_051439425.1 of Synechococcus sp. Classification (GTDB taxonomy): domain Bacteria; phylum Cyanobacteriota; class Cyanobacteriia; order Thermostichales; family PCC-7336; genus PCC-7336. The sequence goes on along the minus strand of JBFRWD010000124.1, from coordinate 9,254 downwards.
TGGCTTCGATGCCGGGGGGGCAGAGACGGGCCGCTAAGACCAAGATGGGCATGAAGGCGATTTCGCCGGAGACGGTTAGGACGACGCTGTCACCGAGGCTGAACCATTCGTCAGCAATGCCCCAGGCGCGGTTGGTGTGAGTAATGAGGATGAGGCTGGTGAGGCCAAGTCCGAAGGAAATAAACGTCATCCATAACAAGATTTTGCGCAGAGGGACATCCCGCAGCCATTTTTGAAAGATGCCGATACCGAGTAGTGCGGCGATGCTGGTGGCCAGACGCACGCGACCGAGGAATTCTGGGCCAAAGCCAAGGTCGTTGGTGGCGAAGTAGAAGAATGCCGATTCAGCACTGGGGGTAGCTTGCCATAGGCAGATAAATGCTGTGGGTAACAGAATGCTGGGGGTGCGAATGGCAGCCCAGACTTCTTTAATTTGCTTTAAACCTTTGGTGGTTTCATTTGGGGTGAGTGCAGCTTCGGAGTCTTTATCTGTCGGTGTTTCAGGAGCACTGCTCGAAACCGGGTCTTCCGCGATCGCGATCGCCGCTGCCGCCACAAACAGTGGCAACAGGGATGTCATTCCAAACACGGTCTGCGGTCCAACCACATCCAGGAGTGCACCTCCCCAATACGCGGTCAGAATTGACCCCAACGCGGTGGCTCCCCAAGACAGAGATTGCAGGGTTCCAGCTCCAGCTCGGTCTTCCGAACGAGTGCGCTCTACTACCAAAGCGTCAACAATTACATCCGCCAACGCGATCGACATAGAACCGGTCACCATGGCAGCGGTGGCCGTCCACACGGAAGTGGCGATTGTGGCTAGTGCCAGCCACGACAAACAGCCCATTACACCGGATAGAAGCAGATAAGGGCGCCGGCGATACTTTGCAATAGGATAGGTGTCTGAAATCCAGCCGTAGAGAGGCTTGATCGTCCAAGGAATAGATGAGACGCCCAAAAAAGCAGCCAGTTCTGCAGGGCCAACTTCCAATACATCTTTGAAATAAAAGCTGATGGCCAGCTGTGACAGTCCCAATGCCCCTTGGACGAAGTACACCAACAGAATGGCGAGCAGTTCTGGAGACCAGCGGATGCGATTCAATCCAAGGGAGGAAAAGGCCATGCAGGGAATATTACGAAAGGTAAATCTAATTTATTTTATTGGCTGGAACTGAAATTGGGGGAGTGAGCTGTCGATACTGTTCCCACGCTCCTCGAATGGCAGTTCAGAAGTGGTCTTCGCTGAGTCAGGTCAGACCGACCCGGCGAGCTGCCGTTACAGCCAAACTTCCAAACGCCTTCCAATAGGATATTTAGGATATTGAGCAAGTGAATATCGAGCTCTGACAATGGAGAGAATTTTGCGGATCGGCGTAGCACCCTAGCCATGCGAATCCATAGAGCCAAGAATGGAATCGGATAGACTGGGTTAACTTCATTTACCGTGTAAGCGTTTCAGCATCAACGTCACTGACACTAGAGGGCGAGTTAAGTTTGGATGGTTGCCGATCCTCAGTACAAGTACGACATTTTTCTCCGCTACAACCGCGCTCAATCCCGTTGGAGCCGACAGCTAGCCGAGCGGCTCGATCGCGAGGGGATTAAAGTCTGGTTTGACCGTTGGATGGTGGAGAACCAAGACAACCGTTCGGTAGAGTTGCGGCGAGCCATCGATGAATGCCGCACCGTTGCCCTGGTGCTATCGAATGACTTTGTGACGGATGCGTGGCCGAGCGATCAACTGTATTGCGGTTTCCCCCACGCTCCAGCCAGCCAAAATCAGCGCCTACTGCCCATCATCTTCGAACCCTGCGAGCTACCCCGCCCCGTACGAGATTTGCCTGCGATTGATTTCTCCGGTTCGGAAGAAGACCCGATTCTGTTCGAGTTCCAAGTCCAGCAACTGATTGCTCGCTTTAAGCCAGGATTCGAGCCCCCGACTGACTTGCAGCGCTTTCGCCTGCAATCTCAAGTCTCTCAACAGCTAGCCACCATTGGCACTGATGACGAGGTTAGCGGATTTCGGGCGTTTGTTCGCGGCATTCAGCAGTTAGTGGCTCAAGTGCTGGGCAACTCAGAGATGTCAACTGACGAACAAACTCGTCAGGTGGCCTTCTTGCAGTTTATTCAACGACTGTTTCAGTGGAATACTGCCGATATTCAGTTTGAAAAAGGGGAAGAACTGTTTGAACAGGGCAACTTCGAAAAAGCGATCGCTGCCTACGATCGCGCCCTCAATATTGACTCGAACGTTGCCTCTGCTTGGAGCCGTCGCGGCGATGCATTAGTTGAACTGGGACGCTACCGCGAGGCGATCGACAGCTACAACGGTTCCCTCTCGATCAACCCATACGACGAAGCCGTGCGCATGAATCTGGCCCTGATTTTGGGGCAAATGCGCAAGTACAAAGCGGCCGTAGTCAATTACGACAAAGTGATTGAAAGCGATCCGGAACAGAGTACCGCTTGGCACAATCGCGGCGTACGTCTGATGCAGCTGGGACGCCTGAATCTGGCCCTAAAGAGTTTTGAAACGGCTTTAGAACACAGTCCGGAACGCCTCGACATCTGGATTGCACGGGGATATTTGCTGCGATCGCTAGAACGCAATCGGGATGCATTGGGGTGTTTTACCAAAGCACTGGAAATTCAGCCCAAAAATCGGCAATTGTGGATTGCCCAGGGCAACACGCTGATGTCAATGGGACGCACGCGTAAAGCCCTAATCGCCTACAACACGGCCCTCAAACTCGATCCGTACTCGGCGGAAGCATGGCACAATCGCGGACTGCTCCTTCTCAAACTCAAGCGCTACCGCGATGCAGTCACCTGTTTCGATCGTGCTTATCGATTTAATCCCGACAGCTACCGCACTTGGTACGCTCGCGGCTATGCATTCCAGCAACTTGGCTTACAAGACGAAGCGTTGGTGCATTATGAGGAGTCGTTACGCATCGACCCCGATCGCTTCCCGGCTCGCTACGCTCAAGCCTCAACCTTGTTAGAGATTGGCAAATACAAGGCTGCTGCCAAGCGATTCGATCGCCTACTGGAAGAGAAACCTGAGGACTCGACGATCCTATACCAAAAGGCCATGTCTCTGCGCCGCCTAGAGAGCTGGAAAGAGGCGATCGCCACCTCCAAGCAAATCTTGACCCTGAACGACCGCGATCCGATGGGATGGTTTGCACTGGGGACGATTTACAGCGATGCAGGAGATTTAGAGGCGGCCTTAAAGAGCTATGCCAAAGTTTTGGAATGCGACCCTACCGATGCGATTGCGTTGAATAACCGGGCCTGGGTGTTGTGCCGTCTAGAACGCTATGAGGAAGCCGAAGAATTTGCCCTACAAGCGGCGGAAATTAACGAAGAAAAAGCGGCCTTCTGGCATACGCTAGCCACTATTCAAGCAGGGTTAGACAAGATTGAAGAGGCGATTGCTAGCTACAACCGCGTCCTCGAGTTGGACCCCAATTTCGAAGCGGCCCAATTGGCGATCGAGCAGCTCACATCCCTACAAGAGAGCGAAGCTGAAGGCGAAATCGCCGAACTCACCGAAGAATCGGTCAGCGAGGAACCCGAGCCAGAGCTAGCTCCACTTCCCGACCTCTCTCAATTAAAACAACCGGAAGCCGAACCCATTCCAGTTGAAAGCAATCCTAACAATCCTGCAGGGTCAAGCCAGCCATAAAGGCAGCGGTCTGACCGTCCGCATTCGGCAAGATTTCCACGTCGTGAACTATCTCCGATCGATGGGCAAAGACTCACCCTGACTGAGATTGCAATCTTTTATCTCGGCACATCGCTGGATCGGCATCTGTCGGTAATTTCACTGAATGATGAGGTTTACTTGAGCCACAAAAGCGTCGAAAAGCAATACAGGTAAGCGATTTCTCGAATGCTAGTCTGGGTACTCTGAGCTGAACCCAGTAATCACTTGTTATGCCAGATCGCCTACGAGACGCGCTGACGCTGCTGAAACTATCCCAACCCAACCTAGAGTGGCTGGTACTTGCAGCTCTGTGTGCTGCGGTGTGGAATGTCGGCTTGAGCATCAAAATGCATCAGCTCAAGAATTCAATGCCTCAAGGGACCAGTGGCGAGAGTGACGCGATCGAGGTGTTCGCCGATCCGTATTTTTACGGCCCCATGGATATTCTTTAGGACGCTGTAGCTCCGACCGCCTGGTAAAAAGAGACGACATTTCAGAGTGGTAGTCCGACGAACAATAACCGATCTGTGAAGGCTGGCTATTTTGACATCTGCAGATGGTGCAGTTGAGCGTAAATGCCTTGATTGCTCAGCAATTGAGTGTGGTTACCGACTTCTACAATTCGGCCTTTATCCATCACAATAATTCTGTCTGCATTGCGAATGGTTGACAGCCTGTGGGCAATGATAAATGTCGTGCGATCGATCGCAATCGTCTCTAACGCTTGTTGAATGGCAGTCTCAGAGGCACTGTCTAGCGATGAAGTCGCTTCGTCCAGCACCAGAATTTTGGGATCTCGAATCATGGCTCGGGCGATCGCGATTCGCTGCCGCTGTCCTCCCGAGAGCTTGGTCCCGTTTTCCCCCAGGTGGGTGTCAAAACCATCGGCCCATTGCGATATGAAGTCGAATGCATTGGCATCTTTAGCAGCCAGTCGAAGCTTATCCTCCGTAGGCTCGTCTAGGCCAAAGCAAATGTTGTCTGCCACGCTTCCGTCTAACAAGACAGTTTCTTGCGATACAACGGATAAACTACGGCGGTAGCTTCTCAAGTCAAGGCTATGAATATCTGTTCCATCCAGTAAAATCTGTCCGGAAGAGGGTCGGATAAAGCCAATGATTAGCTTAATCAAGGTCGATTTTCCAGCTCCTGATGGCCCGACGATAGCAATTGTCTCTCCGGCCTTCACATCCAATGAAAAATCTTGAATCGCGACATTTGATTCATCTGGATATGCATAGCTAACCGAGCGAAAGGTAAACTGTCCGCAAATATTTTTGACAGGATTCCAATGCTCGGTTTGCTCAAATTCATCTGACTCCAATATTTCACTGACCGACCGAATAGCCTCGAACCCTTTGCCGAGCTGCGGCAAAATATTCAGCATTTGCAAAACTGATGACGTTAATGTGCCGAAATACCCCGTTAATAAAATGATGCTACCAGGAGTGAAATTATAACGACCTGAAAGGGCAAACCAGGAAGATAGGATCAGGCAGGCGGCCCCAAACAGTCTTAGCGACACCCAAGACGAGGAACTCGTAAGAGCATTGACCGTATCGACATGAATTTCAGCTTTGCGAACGTCATCTAACTTCCGATCCGAACGCTGCTCCTCGGCTGCTTCTATTCCGTGAGCCCGAGTAACCTGCAACATGGAAATTAGCTCCATGAAAAAACCAGATAGACCTTCCATTTCTTTGCGTAAGGCCTGATTCCGGCGGCGGATGGGACGCCTAAATCCAAATATTAATAGAGCTGCAACGGGAACGGTAAACAGAAATAACAATAGAAAAATAGGAGCTTTAAATGAAGTAATATAAACAGCGGTCAGAAAAGTAAATATCGTTCCGGGTAACAGTTGAAATAAATAATTGGCTAACTGTTGGATGGAGGCCACATCGCTCATTAACTTGTGGTGCAATCCACCCGATCCCTGCCGTTCGAGAAAACCAATCGATAATCTATGAATTTTATGCACCAGTGACGCACGTAAATTGGATTCGATGCCTCTCATAGCCTGACTTTTCAGTCGAGCATGAAGGTAATTAGCCGGAACGTGAAGGATGACAGCCAAACAAAAAATCGAGCCGTTCATCACGATAATATTGGCAGAGCGATCGCTGGGGCTGGACACGCTATCGATAATGTTGGCAACGATCAGCGGTCGAATCCATTCTGGGCTCTGTCTGAGGATAAAAAAGAATAGAGATGACAGTAGAAGAAGCGTCTGGCTCTGATATAAGCTAACTAGCTTAACAAGCGGATTATTGCTCGAACGATTCCAAATAGTTGCAGGCATAGATGCGCGGGCTGGTCTTCAATTGAAGAGAGAACATCTCCTTGCCCGCACATTATAGTGAACGAATATTTATAGCAATCCGCTCTTATCGCGATCTTCAATCTGCTATGGAGGTTTTGCTTACGCTTTTTCTTTGTAAACCCAGGGGGTCAGCAGTAGACAAGCTCTATACCTTACAGCGGATTGCTATATGTCTCGATCGCGGGTCGCTTAAAACGTTAGCTGGCTAGAAAAAGTGGAGAGAAGATTCTTCTCCATCGTTGATTTCGGAAAGCTATGGACCGATTGAAACAGCAACGGATACAAGCTTGCTGGATTTCGCCATTTAACCCGCTATCAACGGGGTAGATAGCAGTGGCTTCAAACACTTGCTTTCCCACACATCTGGGTTGTTACTCATCTGATTCCCCTGATAAGACCAGCGAGCCTTGGCCATCTCCGGTATAGAAACCGCTATCCATCGGGGGCGGGCCTGAGTCGTCGCCTTCCATTCCGGATACATCGGGCTTCTTACCGAGCAGGCGATCGTAGAGGATCGAGACTGCAATGTAGAGGATGGGCACCACGAACAAGCTCAACACTGTGGAGAAAATCATGCCTCCAAACACGGCGGTACCCAGAGATTGCCGACTAGCCGAGCCAGCACCTGTGGCGATCGTCAGAGGGAAGATACCCAGTAGCGTTGACACCGCGGTCATCACAATCGGTCGCAAGCGTTGCTGCGAGGCTTCCACCGCCGCCCGAACAATACTCAGCCCCTGTTCGCGCAATTGGTTGGCAAACTCCACAATCAGGATCGAGTTTTTACTAGCCAAACCAATCAACATCACCAGGCCTACCTGGCAGTAGACATCGTTTGCAATGCCCCGCAAGGTAATTGCTCCCAACGCCCCTAGGATGGCTAAGGGAACCGCCAGCAAGATAATGAACGGATCGACAAAGTTCTCGTACTGGGCAGCCAGAACCAGGAACACGAACAGAATCCCCAGCCCGAAAATAATCGGGGCTAACCCGCCAGAGTCTAACTCTTCTAACGAAATTCCCGACCACTCAAAGCCCATACTGCTAGGCAATACTTCTGCTGCCACTCGCTCCATAGCATCTAGTGCTTGACCCGAGCTATAGCCAGGAGCGGCAATACCGTTGATTTCGATGGAGCGGAATAGGTTGTAGTGATTGATGGTTTGGGGGCCCACGACGCGCTCGGTTCGCACTAAATTGCCAAGCGGTATCATTTCTCCCAGTTCGGAGCGGACGTAGAGCTGGTTCAGATCGTCTGGCGTAGAGCGAAACTGACTGTCTGCTTGAACGTATACGCGGTAGCTGCGGCCAAAAGCATTGAAATCGTTAACGTATTGGGAACCCAAATAAATTTGCAGGGTGTTGAGGATTTCATCAATGTCCACTTGCAAAGCTTTGGCGCGATTGCGATCGATGTCCACCAATAGTTGCGGAGAGTTGGCAGTGTAAGTGCTGAACACCGATCCTGCCATTTCAGGCTGTTCGTTAGCTCGCGCCACCAGTTGGTTACGGATGTTGACTAGGGTTTCGATGGAGTTATTGCCCCGATCCTGTAGGTGGAAGACAAACCCTCCCACATTTCCCAATCCCTGAATGGCGGGTGGATTGATAGTGAATACCTGGCCCTCCAGAATTTGAGACAGTGGAGCAAAGACCTTATTCAAAAACGATTGGGCCGTTTGATCTGAACTAGGCCGATCGCCCCACGGAATGAACGGCACAAAGGTCAAGCTACGGTTAGCCGTATTCCCCGTAAAGCTAAATCCCCCCAAAGAAAACGTTCCTGCAACTTCGGAATATTGCAAGAGCTCATCTTCGATTTGCTCGATGACATCGCTGGTGTATTGCAGGGACGTTCCGTCAGGAGCCTGCATGACACTGATGACATACCCTTGGTCTTCCTCCGGCAGAAAAGCAGTCGGAACTCGCTGGTAAAACAGGAAGGTGACAACTAGCGATGCTACAAAAAGACCAATCACAAGACTGCGGGATCGAGTCAGACGACTTAATCCCGCCCGATAGCCTCGCCGCATGCGGTCGATTCCGTTATTGAGTCGCTCAAAGATGCGTCCCAGCCGGCCCCCCGGTTGCTGTCCCTGGCGCAGTAGCAGGGCCGACAGGGCAGGGGTGAGACTGAGGGCGTTAAACGTGGAAATGACGATTGAAAATGCGATCGTTAATGCAAACTGGCGGTATAGCTGGCCTGTGGTACCCGGAAAAAAGGCGACGGGAAGGAACACCGCCAATAGAACGAGAGATGTGGCAACAACAGCACTGGATAGCTCCCGCATGGCTTCGATCGCCGCGAGGTGGGGCCGCATCCCTTTTTCTTGGACTTTGGCAGCAATGTCTTCCACTACAACGATCGCGTCATCGACCACCATACCGGTGGCCAAGGTCAGGCCGAATAGGGTGAGGCTGTTGATTGAGAAGTTGAATAGTTTAACAAAGGCAAAGGTGCCCACTAGGGAAATGGGAATCACAATTGCCGGTACGAGAGTGGCTCTCCAGTTCTGCAGGAAGACATAGAGAACTAACACCACAAGAGCGATCGCCTGCAGCAGCGTACGCACCACCTCTTCGCGAGATTCGACGACAAACAGCGTGGGGTCGTAAGGAATTTCGTAGGAGATGCCGGGGGGAAAGCCCCCTGCCAGCTCAGCCATCCGGGCTTTCACCGCTTGGGCTGTTGCTAACGCATTGCTTCCAGGAGATTGCTGTACCAGATAGCCCACCGCAGCGCGCGTACTGTAGCGAGCAAAGGTGTTGTAATCTTCCGAGCCCAGTTCGGCGCGACCCACATCTGACAGCTTGATCAATGCGCCGTCATTGCCGGTGGCTATCACTAATTCATTAAATTCAGAAGCATCTCTGAGGCGGCCAACAGTCTGTACCGGTAGTTGGTACTGCAGCCCGTCTTCGGCCGGAGGTTGACCAATTCGTCCAGCCCCCACCTGGATATTTTGCTCCTCTAAAGCTTCAGTCACATCTGTGGCTGAGAGACCTCGGCTCGCCATCCGCTTCGGATCGAGCCACAAGCGCATAGCATAGCGACGCTCCCCGAACGGCTGAACTCGGGACACCCCGTTGATGCGAGTCAGTTCATCAAGAATGTATAGATCGGCGTAGTTACTGATAAAGGTGTCATCGTACAAGCCATCTTCTTCACTAAAGATGGCCATACCAACCAAATCCCCCCCCGACTGCTTGGTAATACTG
>JBFRWD010000123.1:0-102051 GCA_051439425.1 Synechococcus sp. | reverse complement strand
CCATTTCTGCTGCAGCACTGAATCAGTACAGCGACGAATTACAGCAGTGGCAAACTGCTCTGTCTGAGAATGCCGATATTTTGTTCTATGGATGTAACGTTGCTGCTGGCCAAAAGGGAGCAACATTTCTCAACCAGATTGGTGAACTGACAGGAGCTGATATTGCAGCTTCGAATGACTTAACAGGGCATGGCCAGTTGGGTGGCAATTGGCAATTGGAGTTCTCCAATGGCCAAATCGAAACCCGCTCTCCCTTCCAGAACTCAGTTGCACAAGACTATAAATCTGTCCTCCAAGGCAAAACCCTGTTTAAGAGTGGTGGAGACAGCTTGGGCAACTTCCGTCGAGCCAGTAAAACCAAACACGGAATCAACTCTGTTAGTAATCCCGAAGGGTCGGGTAAAGCCGTGAGGTTTGAGCTGCGGAGAACGGACCCACTCAGCCAAAATAAGCATCGGGCTGAAGTCATTCCCAGTGTAGAGCGAGCCAAATTTGGCCAAGACTATACTTACTCGTTCCGCATGTATTTTCCGAACGACTGGAAAGCCGATAGTTCGTTCGAAGTGGTTGCTCAATGGCACGGCACTCCCGATCGCAATCTCGGCGAGCCGTACCGTAATCCTCCAGCCTCACTACGGGTATCCGGTAACTCATTTAACCTCAAGCAAGCTTGGGACGCAGATCGAGTTACAAATACTAAAGATAAAAGTAGTCACGGATCGCGCACGACCAATCTAGGCGCGCTCAAGAAGGGGGAATGGATTGACTGGAAATTTGAAATTAAGTGGAGCTACAAAGCTGACGGTGTTTTCCGCGTGTATCGGGATGGCAAATTGGTCTTTAACAAAACAGGACCCAATACCTTCAATGACAACCTGGCTCCCTATCCCAAAATTGGTATTTACAAGCCTGACTGGACTGCTCGCCCCCAAAAGTCATCCACTAGTCGACGGGTTTACTACGCAGACGACTACACGATTACAACTGGGCACGGTAAAGGAGCGAGTATTCAGTCGATTCCGGAGCAGAAGCCTCAGTCTCCCTCCACTGGTGGTGGCGGTAATTCTGGCAAGGGCGGCAATTCTGGTAATGCCGGCAATTCTGGTAGTGCCGCAAATCGATTCAGCCAGCCACAGAACTCTGACATTATCCGTGTGGAGGCCGAGTCATTACAGTTAAGTAACTATCGAGTGGAGCATAACTCTTTTGCGTCTGGTCGCAAGATGATTGGCTTGCGAGGGAGAGGCTCGAAAGAAACTGGAAGAGCTGTCTACGTTCACAAAGGCTCTCGCGGAACCTACAATCTTGACTTGAAATACTATGACGAGAAAGATGGTGCCGGGCAGTTCCAGGTTCAACTGAACGGCAAGACGCTGGATCGATGGACCCTGAATGGTCGCTCGAATAGCGATACCCTCAATGCTCAAACGCTACGAACCCGCACCGTTAGAGGCTTGACGCTAAAGGCGGGCGATCGTCTGACGATTATCGGTACCGAGAATCGTGGTGAGCATGCCCGCTTGGATGCGCTTGAACTGAAACCGACTTCTCAAGCAGGTTCGATCGATCGGGTCGGCCAAAACAACTCTGGCTCAAATAATAATCACAGGCAAACCTACCAAGCAGAAAATGCAAAGCTGATTGGTGTCGATACCCGATGGGCTAAAAATAGGGCTCAAGGGAACCGTTATGTGAAGTTCGATCGCTCTACTGGAGATTCGATTGAGTGGACTATAGACGTTCCCAAAGCAGGACGCTACCGCTTAGATTGGCGATACTCCCAAGGGGACAAGGTTTCTAGAAGCCCGCTGCAGCTGGTTGTCAACGGAAAAACCGATCGATACTCGCCCAAATTTTCCAGTACGGGCGGATGGAACAACTGGCGACTCGATCGCGATACTGTCTATCTGAAGAAGGGCAGCAATAAGGTTCGGTTGCGAGCGTCTGGCAAAACACAAGTCAATATTGACTCTCTCAACGTGGTTGCAGTTTAGTCAGTTTCCTGTGTAGACAATGCTTCATGTTGTTGTCTTGCGGTGTTTATCCCACCCTCACTGAAGAGTAAGGGTGGGGTTTCTTTGCTGATGTCTTTCAGGCAATGTAGGTGCGAGCTATGTGAGAAAGGTTGGAGACGGGGATTGTCGAAATCGGGTTGCCTAACGTTACGGACTAGGCAAGGGGGTGATATCAAGGGAGCCGATATTGGTCGTTTCTCCTGGGGCTACTAAAACTCGCGACAAGGGGGGAGCAGGTAGTTCTTCTAGATGAGTCCATTCCCCATCATTCAAAAATGCTAGTTTATATCGACCTGTCGGTAAGTCAGTCAAGGTGAAGCGACCGTCAACGTCGGTAATAGCGGCATAGAATTCCGACTGGTTAATACAAGGAGAGGGACCCCGTCTTGCGCTGCCTAGCGAATCAGCGCAGACCTCCACCAACGTGTCTGCAAACGGTTCTCCTGTTCGGAGCAGACTGCCAACTAGAACCCCAGATTCCTTCTGCATGGGGTCGGGTAATTCCGGTCCTTCGCCCGCTACATCGATTGCCATGATGCGATTATCGGGTAGATCTGCCGTATGCATATGATAGGCAGTCCATTCTTGACCATCAAATACATTGACCCCCCAAGAGGTGCCCAGCCACGTTCGACCTGATTCATCTGTGGCGATCGCAAGGACTTGATTGCTGGTCAAATTACTGCTGTCACTATCCTGCACAACAGCGCCTCCTTGTGAATACACCCAAGCACCTCCTCCATCCGATCCCACCCATTCGCTGTCGCGGGCATCAATCGCAAACCCCGTGACACCTGCAGGTTGATCGACGTCGCGTACTACCCACTGCTCGCCCGTAAATCGCAGAGATCGATTGAATTCACCATCCCGAGCCCGCGGTCGATCGTTGTCTCCAATCGCAATTCCCGTCAGTCTTGTTTCTTGGTCGGGCAACCCGGCACCCGGGGCATAGGTTGTCCAATTACGACCATCAAATTGGGCAATGCTGTGTGATGTCAACACCCATAAGTGGCTTTGGGAGTCTCCTGCCATACTCCTCGGGCCGGATGTCGTTGTTCCGAGTACTGCTAGATCGAAGTGGTTCCAATTGGAGCCATCGAATTGAGACAGTCCATCTTCGTATCCCACCCAAATGCTTCCGTCTGCCAAGCACTCAACCACAGTTACCGCAGCGGTTGTATCCAAAGTCTCGGTACTAATGGCTGTCCAGCGATTGCCCCGCAAAATATCAATACCGCTGGCATGGGCAAACACTACCGTTTCGTTTGAGCATACAGCCACATCGACAATTATGGCCGCAGATAGTTGGGAGTTCTCGGGTGTGTAAAGTGTCCACTCTCCGTCTTTGTCTAAGCAACTCGCTCCAAATGCCGTTCCCACACAAGTCAGTGCGGCTGGATCTGTGCCTGATTCAGGAGGCTCGGCCTGTTTATCTACCGTAAAGCGGTTTAAGTGGCCTAAGGGCTTGGTTGCTCTGTAGAGATCGCTGGTTGTTGGGGGGCTAGTTGCAATGTCAACGGAAGAATCTGCAGGAAGAGTCGACTGGACATTGCCTTCCCGGGATGTCGATTGCGGAAATACGCTGTCCCATGATGTGTTGTTACCAGATAACCACAAGGTCGTAGCCAACACACCTCCACAAAGAACGCCGTAAATATAGTGCTTCACGAATGCCCCTCACTGGCGGTTCGATTGTTGTTGTCGAGATTGCTAAGCCAAATCATTGCATACAGCTAGACGACTAACGATGAGATGTTGCTGAGAATGAACTCAATCCAGATGGAAAGATGGCTGTGATATGGGTTGACGTTGGTCTCAATTGGCAGCGATTCAGGTCGCCTGACCGGTAGGAGCTATTTGAGCAATTGAAGGAGATATATACTGATGTTGTCGATGTGAAAAAGCGCACTTTCACAATAGGTAGTGGCGCGGTGGTACTCGATCTAGATTCGTTGATGTAGCAGGTATTGTGGCTTTACCGGTGTTGACTTGCATGGCCAACTAATGTTCTGCGTGCCATTGTGGTCCGCGACGCGCTGGATTCGGCGTGGTTTAATATCCGGATATTTCTCAGAGACTCTTTCCTACCCGAGCGGCCACTTGGCTGCGGATGAAACGGTGATGATTCATGAAAAACTGCAGCAGTCTCAAATACCCCTCCCTTCACTTCGCTCTTTCGTAAGTCTTGTGGGACAGAGAGCTTGACTCGCGATCCCTTGACGGGGTTTTGGACAAAGCTGGCGGCGATTGACGGGGCTGAATTCATCCGCGGAGAGGCTATGGATAAATCAATCAGGCACTGCTGAGTATCCTGGCTGCGCTTGAAATCAGTTCGAAACCTATGCCAACACGACTGATTAGCACTAGAAATCCGGTGTCAGTGTTATCTCGCTTTGACTTTCGCCGGAGCCGATTGTTGGTGCTTGGTGAAAAGCGCGTCTGCAACAGAAGATGCCACACTATTTGCAGCAAAGATGCAACGCGAGAGAGTGACGAATGCGCATTGGCAATGCCTACGATATTCACCGGTTGGTGGAAGGTCGCCGCTTAATTTTGGGTGGGGTAGAAATTCCCCACGAAACAGGTTTGCTCGGTCATAGCGATGCAGATGTGCTGACCCACGCCATCATGGATGCGCTGTTAGGGGCTCTGGCGTTAGGAGATATTGGTCAATACTTTCCGCCGGACGATCCGCAGTGGGAAGGGGCCGATAGTCTCGTGCTGCTGAAGCAGGTGATGGGGTTGATCGGCGATCGCGGTTGGATGGTGGCCAATATTGATTCGGTTGTTGTGGCCGAGCGCCCCAAACTCAAGCCTCATATTGCCAAAATTCAAGCCCGGTTGGCCGATGCCATGAACTTGCAGCCCGACCAAGTCAGTGTTAAGGCCACCACAAACGAGAAACTTGGCCCGATTGGTGAGAAAGAAGCCATTTGTTCCTATGCTGTCGCCCTCCTGATGCCTTCATGAGTCAGCCCAAGCAACAGCCCCTCGGTCTATCCGACTTGAATCATTGGCTGCAGGGGAATCATCCCGATCGGGCTCCTCTTCCCACTCTGACCGCAGGAGTGGATGAGGTTGGGCGCGGAGCATTGTTTGGCCCCGTCGTTGCCGCCGCCGTTATCTTGACCCCCGAACAGGAAGGCCAGTTGCAAGCATGTGGAGTCAGAGACAGCAAGACTCTATCCCCACAGCGTCGGGAAAAGCTGGCTCGGCACGTTCGCGAGATTGCATTGACGTGGGGATTGGGCTGGGCGCACCCAAGTGAGATCGACCGCATCAATATTTTGCAAGCCACGTTCTTAGCGATGCATCGAGCACTATCGCGCTTGGTGCCGGTTCCCGAACACTGTTTGGTCGATGGCAACAAGACGATTCCCAGCGTGCGTCTGCCTCAAACTACGGTGGTGAAGGGGGATAGCCGCTCGCTGGCTATTGCCAGCGCCAGTATTGTGGCGAAGGTTCATCGAGATCGCTGGATTGTTAGCCTTGCCAAGCGCTATCCAGACTATGCACTAGCATCCAATAAAGGGTATGGCAGTGCTGCCCATCGCCAGGCATTACAAACGCTGGGGCCAACCCCCTACCATCGGCTGTCGTTTGCCCCCTGTCAGCCGCAACTCATTCCTACTGACAATTGAGCGACGACTGAGCGGTGATAGCCCTCCAAGACGCCCCTTGCCAGGCTTAGTTGGGGCGGGCGCCAACTCGGAGAGCCTCTAGGGGGGCGGAGACTAACGACAAGAGTTCGGACGGGTGGTTGGCGAGTCCATCGGGATCGGCATCCACCAGGATGTTTCGAGAACTGAAGCCCCAAGTGACGGCGATCGCTCGCATTCCATTAGCCCGAGCTGCATGGATATCTCTCGCTTCGTCCCCAACGTAGGTGACATCCGTCGGCGATCGCCTCTGACGATGGAGGTAGCGCTTGAGTAGGCGACGTTTGCCAAAGATCGAGACTTCTGTGCAGGGAATCTCGAAATAGTGGTCTAGATGGCGATCGCGTAGAAAGGTTTCCACATTGTCTGTGGAATTTGAGGTGACAATTCCCATCTGAAATCCTGCTTGCTGCAGCTCCTTCAGAGCATCTGGTATGCCTAGAATGGGGGTGACTCTGGGCATTTCTTGCCGCAGTTCTTGGCGCACCCGTCGCAGTAATTGAGGCAGTTTCCACAGAGAAATATGGGCTTCATTCAAGACTTCAAGCAGCGGCAGTTGACGCCAGCGTTCGATGGTTTCAGGGGTGATGGCAGAGGTGCCAAGCTCCGCTGATAGGCGATTGGCTACAGTCACGGCGGCGTCCATTGAGTCGGCAATGGTACCGTCAAAATCGAACAGGATGACTGGTGACATGAACTGCAATGGGATGAATGTGTCGCTATCGGTGTAGTCAGGGCGAACCGTTAAATCTACGGTAATGCACGGACACACCTCTCGGTGCCTTTAATTTGCTGCAAGCTTAACTGTCGACCTATCGAAAAAACCACCCAGTTGTACCAGGTGGCTTTCAAAATAGCGGGGCACGGATTTGAACCATGGACCTTCGGGTTATGAGCCCGACGAGCTACCAGACTGCTCTACCCCGCGGTGCGAACATCAGCATACCCTTATGAGTTGTTCCATGCAAGGGCCAAGCTGAACTTTTTTAGATTTTGGTGAGAGGAGATGGACAACGGCCAACGAACGCACACGTTGAGGCCCCAAAACTGCAGATTGCTTGCTTGATTTTGGGTGATGAGGATGTGTAGCAATTTGCTGCTAGGTCTGGAGGGATGAGATCGCGAAAATACTTGATT
Organism: Synechococcus sp.; assembly: GCA_051439425.1. GTDB lineage: Bacteria > Cyanobacteriota > Cyanobacteriia > Thermostichales > PCC-7336 > PCC-7336. Next base: position 95,240 of record JBFRWD010000123.1, on the reverse strand, counting down.
GTCAAAGAAAAGTAGTCAGGGACGTCTCCCTAGCGGATTGCCGATCGCTATATTGCCACCTGCAGCGGCCAATCATGAGAAAAGCCCAGGTGGGAGGCCTGGGCATTGCGACATTCATGTTCCCAGTTGCATTCAATAGTGATTCTGTGAAGGATTTGTGAACGGCGGTTGGAGATGCGCTTTCACTTGCTCTCAGCTTCAACCGCTCAAGCGGCTGTCCTCGTTTGGGATGTCGCCCCTAATAGTCTGTTCAAACGAGCTAACCTGACCTAGCAAGCTAACGCCTGGACTGGCCTTGGCCTAGCCATTTTTCTAGCTCCGTCGTCAGGGGTTTGGTAATCCAGTTCCAGCCCACTTTTAATTGGTGGTCGATGGTGGGCAACCGCATGAGATACACCATGCGGCGGGCTAAATATCCTAAGGGGCCGTCGAATGCCAGTCCCAAGCCGCTGAGCGATGCGGAATCGGTACCCAGGCTCAGCATTTCCCCCAACGGAACGTAGCGGAATTCTAGGAGCGGTCGGGAGGGACGCTCGGGGGTAGCGGTTGCCAGCGCCCAAATATTCCACGCGCAGTAGCTAGCTTGTTGGAATGCGGCTTGAGCAGTAGTGGGAATGATTTGACCATCGGCATCTAGCCCGTCGGCAATGTCACCCAAGGCAAAGATTTCCGGCCGCTCGCACACTTGTAGGGTTGGCGAAATCTTCAGGCGTTGCCGATCGCCGGTCTGCAGAGGAAGTGATTCCACAATCGGGCTGACCGTGGTTCCGGCTGTCCACAACACTCGTGCCACTGGCAGTGTTTCTTCGATTCCAGTCGATTCCAGCCGAATGAAGTCTGCACCCACTTCCAGTACCGATGCATTGAGTTGGATCGTAACCCCGCGTTTTTTCAGTGCTTTTTCTGCTGCTGAGCGGCTAGAGGGTTGGAACGATGTCAAAATGCTGCTGCCGCGATCGATGAGTCTAACTTCTGCCCGATCTCCCAAATAATCTGCCAGCTTGCAGGCCAACTCCACTCCGCTGGCCCCAGCCCCAGCAATTGCCACCCGAAAGCGGTCGGGTCTGTTACTCCAGCTAGCCAAGTCTGCTTTGAGTGCCTCGGCATCTGCCAAGTCTCGAAACGGTCGAGCATAGTCTTTTGCTCCAGGAACTCCTGCGTATAGAGTGTCTCCACCCAGCCCCATGACTAAATAGTCGTAGTCCAACTGCCTACCGTTCGTTAACCTGACAATCTGGGTGTCTATTTGAATCTCGGCTACATCCCCTTGCACGAAGTTGACGGATGTATCGGCGAGTAAGCTGCGGAATGTCGGAGCGATTTCCCAGGCGTCCATCTCGCCCGTGACTAGCTCGTACAGGAGGGGAGTGAACAGGAATCGATCGTTGCGATCGACCAGCGTAATCTCCGGTTGCTCGTTCCACGTTTTCTCGGCTAATTCCAGCGCCGTATACAAGCCGCCGAAACCGCCCCCAAGAATGCAAATTTTGTTCATGAATTAGCGCATTGCGATCGCGCTTAGCATAGCAAACTAGGAACTTGAGGCGTTTTATGCTTCAAAGTATGGCTTTGATTCTGGATGTATCCCAATCGCAACTTGCTGTGGTCGCGCCAGAGCAAGAGGTGTCGCAAGACAACGAGTACGAGGAATCTGATTGGCTCTGTGTTGATTGTTGCGAAAGTGCTTGCAAGCATGCCTGCTAGTCAAACTCCTCTACGATCGCTCTTCTCTGAGAGTAATGATGTCTTCTAAATTTCAGGCATTTCTCACATGAATAACATTTAATTTGGACATATTTTTCTCAATGCAATGGACATTTTTTCCTTAATATAAATACATTATATTCTGTTACTTGAGCGACATTAACATTCTTTCATGACTTTGAGAAATGTCTGCTTATTCCCCCAATATAAACACGATCAAACTAGGAGCTGAATATTGCGTCTGTAAAGCGAGCTGAGATTGGGTTGGCGAAAACTGACTGTTGCTTGAATCGCGTGTCTAGACGTTGTAGATCTGGGCAGGTTCGCAACCCGATTCGGATCGGTTACCTAATGAGTGGTGATGCTTGCTTGCCAACCAACGCTCGGCATCGATTGCCGCCATACATCCTGTACCCGCCGCTGTTACTGCTTGACGATAGACTCTATCCTGCACGTCTCCACAGGCAAATACTCCAGGAACGCTCGTTCGAGTGGAATCTGGCTCCGTGACGATATACCCTTTATCGTCGAGTTCCAGCCAGTCTTTAAAGACCTCGGTATTGGGTTTGTGGCCGATCGAAATAAATACGCCCTTCACATCCAAAATATCTATTTCGCCCGAGACGACATTTTCTAGTTGCAGGGCTTCCACCTCTGAATTCCCCACAATATGGCGAGCAATCGTATTCCACATAATGGTGATGCGAGTGTGGGAGAGCAGCCGTTGTTGCATAATTTGGCTTGCCCTGAGATGATCTCGACGATGAATGAGATAAACATGGCTGGCGGTGCGACTCAGCAACAGTGCGTTTTGGGCAGCTGTATCTCCACCTCCGATCGTTGCAACCGGAACATTTTTAAAAAATGCACCATCGCACGTGGCGCAGACTGAAACCCCTCGACCCATCAACTGCTTTTCGCCGTCTATTTCGAGGTAACGGTGAGTAGCACCCGTGGCGATGATGACCGCATCGGCATAGAGCTTGTCGTGGCCATCAATTTCGAGAAGAAACGGCCAGTGGGCAAAGTTGACTTGAGTAACGATGCCAAAGCGCCGTTCCGCACCGAAGCGATCGGCCTGTTGCTCGAATAGACTCATTAACTCTGGCCCCAAGATGCCTTGCGGAAATCCCGGGTAGTTCTCTACGTCCGTCGTCATCATCAACTGACCGCCGGGTTCCGGCCCTTGGATCGTCAGAGGATGTAAATTGGCCCGAGCCGTATAAACAGCGGCAGTATACCCTGCTGGGCCAGCTCCAATGATGGCAATGGATCTATGTTCGTAGCAAGACGCTGTCATTACAAAAAGATCGCCTCCTGCGTGCATTGTGTTGTGGGGGCCGGATGCTTGGAATTCATCCGATTGAGGAGATTATCCAGTCGTCGTGGATACGGGGATGTGTGCCTGCGGGATGATGTTACGTCGTACGCTGTTCGTCTAATGGTGCTGAGCGAGATGGGACTAATGGTGAGCAAGTGGGGGGCTCTACCCTGCCAATCTAACGATGGTTGGAGAGAGACAACTGAACGCTCGATCGCAATGCAACGCGCCTATAAACTCTATGCTGCCTTACGATCGTGCAACACCCTACCCGAGTTCTTAGTGTGCAAAACTCGTGCCTACTTACAGTTTAATACGTTCAGAATTTCACTGCTAACGTTTAGTCTACAAACTCAGGATGCGAACCCAGTTTGAGTAAGCTCGATGTATCGTATATGCGCAAAAACTAACGATTTCAAGCAATCTTAGGGGGACAATATCACAATTGTTTATGTCAATTAGTGAATTCAACTGCCTGCGATCCACCAATAAATATACGATAGGGATGTACGCAGGTGATCTTGTCCTCCAAAAGAAGGATGTTGAATTAACTTTAGTTAAACCTGCACGCGATACCACAATTAGAGACTAGCTTGAAATGCCTGACAGACGAGTCTCATAGGGCTTTTCTGGGTTCGTATGTCTGATGGTGGTTGACTGTGGATAGCAACGATGACCGATATACGCAGATTGTTTTTCACCCATCGATTCCATATGTAGCCTGTTGGAGGTGCAGTCGTGACCCAATCCACTCGGTTACCCGAAACTCAAGTGCGCGATCGCAGCCGTGCGTATGTGATGTGGTTTAGGGATGTTGGTATTGACGATGTGCCGTTGGTGGGAGGAAAGAATGCATCATTGGGTGAAATGATCCGGCAATTAGAGCCGCGAGACATCAATATTCCAGATGGTTTTGCGACAACAGCATATGCCTATCGATACTTTCTTGAATCTGCGGGAATTCAGGCTAAATTACAAAAACTGTTTGATGATTTAGATATTCATGACATAGCGAGCTTGCAACGGTGCGGTAGTCAAGCTCGCAGCATTATTCTGCATGCTAAATTTCCCCCCGACCTTGCCCTAGATATTTCTAATGCCTACTTGCGGTTGTGCGAGCACTATGGAGAAGGTTGGGGGGATTGCGATCGCCTGCCACCGGAAGAGCAGCAAGACTACCGCCGCCATAACTACCAAACTGATGTGGCAGTGCGTTCTAGCGCGACAGCAGAAGACTTGCCGGATGCCAGTTTTGCCGGCCAGCAGGAAACCTACCTCAATGTTCGCGGAGTCCGTGCAGTTTTAGAAGCTTGTCACCGCTGTTTCGCTTCCCTCTTTACCGATCGCGCCATCTCTTACCGAACGATCAACGGCTTTGACCATTTCGAAGCGGCGTTGTCGGTGGGCGTGCAAAAAATGGTGCGCTCCGACCTTGCCTCCTCGGGGGTCATGTTTTCGATCGACACCGAAACCGGGTTTAAGAATGCGGTGCTGGTTAGTGGTGCCTACGGTTTGGGAGAAAATGTCGTTCAAGGGGCTGTGAATCCTGACGAGTATTTTGTGTTCAAGCCCACGCTTAGAGAGGGCTATCGACCCATTTTGGAAAAGCGGCTGGGCAGCAAAGCCATCAAGATGATTTACGCTCAAGGAGATAGTAAGCAAACGAAAAATGTACCGGTATCGGACAACGATCGCGATCGGTTCGTACTGACAGACGATGAAGTTCTCACCCTGGCTCGGTGGGCTTGCATTATCGAAGATCACTACTCCGGCAAGCGGGGCACCTTTACCCCCATGGATATTGAATGGGCCAAGGATGGTGATAGTGGAGAGCTGTTTATCGTCCAGGCCCGTCCCGAAACGGTGCAGTCTCAGCGCAATGCCAATATTCTGCGCGGCTACGCTCTGCAGGAAACCGGTGAGGTGTTGGCAGAGGGCCGAGCTGTGGGGGCTGCGATCGGTCAGGGGAAAGCCCGCGTGATTTTGGACGTGCGCCAAATCGATGCCTTCCAACCAGGAGAAGTATTGGTCACCCACCGTACGGACCCCGACTGGGAGCCCATCATGAAACAGGCCAGCGCGATCGTCACCAACCAGGGGGGACGCACTTGCCATGCCGCCATCATTGCTCGCGAAATGGGGATTCCGGCGATCGTCGGATGTGGAGATGCGACCGATCGCATTCAACAAGGAGAAGACATCACCATTTCGTGTGCTGAAGGGGAAGTGGGGCGCATATACAGCGGACTGTTGCGATTCGAGGTGAACGAAACCCAACTGGACGAGCTTCCTGCTACCCGCACCCAAATTCTGATGAATGTGGGCAATCCGGAGAAGGCGTTTGGCTTGGCAGGAATTCCATGTGATGGAGTGGGTCTTGCCCGCCTGGAGTTCATCATTGCCAACCACATTGGCGTTCATCCACTGGCCCTGCTGCACTTTGACACCCTCGCTGATGCTGTCGAGAGTCAGAGCATCGCCCACCTCACCCGTCACTACACCATCAAGTCCGATTACTACGTTGACAAGCTGGCCCGCGGGATTGGAACCATCGCTGCGGCCTTCTATCCCAGGCCCGTTGTGGTGCGGATGTCGGATTTCAAGAGCAACGAATACGCCAACTTACTCGGTGGATCGCAGTTCGAGCCATCCGAGGAAAACCCAATGATTGGCTGGCGGGGTGCCTCTCGCTACTACGATGCCAATTTCCGGGCAGCGTTCGGCTTGGAATGTCAGGCGATCGCCCGCGTGCGCAACGAGATGGGATTAACCAACGTGATTCCCATGATTCCCTTCTGCCGTACCCCGGAAGAGGGGCAGCGAGTGCTGGCGGAAATGGAGCAATACGGCCTCAAGCGCGGCGAAGACGGACTGCAGGTGTATGTCATGTGCGAAATTCCTGCCAACGTGATTTTGGCCGATCGCTTCAGTCAGATTTTCGATGGTTTCTCCATTGGCTCCAATGACCTGACCCAGCTTGCTCTAGGACTCGATCGCGACTCTGGCTTAGTTGCGCATTTGTTTGACGAACGCAACGAGGCGGTCAAGCGGATGGTGGCCCAGGCAATTGCTACCGCGAAAGCAGAAGGACGCAAAATCGGCATTTGCGGACAAGCCCCCAGCGACTATCCCGAGTTCGCTCGCTTCCTCGTGGAACAGGGGATTGATTCGATTAGTTTGAATGCCGATACCGTCCTTAAGACTCGATTGTTGATTGCGGAGGTGGAAGGAGAACTGGCTCGGTAGTTCCGTACTTGGCGATTGCGACTGTCCGATTTCCCTGCGGGTGAGTGGAGGGTTGCGATCGCCACTCTTGACTTAGTCAATCGAAAAGCCTCGGTGTAACTATGTGACGAAAATTCACGATGTGACTCGAAAAACGATAGTTTAAATATATATAGCAATCCGCTTTAAGGTCTGGAGTGAGAGGACAGCTCAAGCCTTCGATCTACATAGAAAAAAGCTAGAGGATTCTCCATAGCCGATCGGAGAAAGCTATATAAACTGACTGTCAGTTCTATGCATAAAGCCGGTATCGAACGTGGCTATATTGCATTGTTTTATGTCCGAGAGGTTTCCATGCGGCTACTCCTTGTCGATGACGATCGCGACTTAATAAAGGCACTAGCAGACGAGCTAACCGAGCAGCGGTATGCAGTAGATGTAGTTGACGACGGCGAAGCTTGTAAGGATTTATTAGTTGCCTTTGATTACGATTTATTGCTATTAGATAGCAAGCTTCCGAAAACGGATGGAGTGACGCTTTGTCAAGAAATTCGCTCGGCAGGACATGGTATTCCCGTTTTGATGCTATCGGCGAAAGATGAGAGTTCTGCTAAAATTGCCGGATTAAATGCAGGAGCTGATGACTACGTTGTCAAGCCATTTGATTTTGAAGAATTACTAGCAAGAATTCACGCACTTTTACGTCGAGAACGGCAAGCACTTCCCCCTGTTTTGGAATGGGGTCAGCTGCGACTCGATCCCAATACCTATGAAGCATTCTACGACCAGCAACTGCTGCATTTAACTCCAAAAGAATTTGCTCTTCTAGAGCAGTTTATGCGGCACAGTGAGTTAGTGTTTAGCCTCGATAAAATCATCAATAGTTTGTGGGCATTTGAAGAGCCTCCCAGCGAGTATGCTGTCCGCACCCACATCAAAGGATTGCGCCAAAAGTTATCTGCTGCGGGAGCCTCGAAGGACCTCATCGAAACGGTTTACGGCATTGGATATCGACTGAAGCCGCAGCCCAAGCGGCCTGACCCAACTGCCCAACTCCCCACACATGCCGGCAACGGATCCCATCCACCCCTTTCCGATCGCTGCTTGGCGAATTTGTGGGGGGAATTCAAGTCTGAAGTGATCGAGCATCGTTTGGAAACTTTGGAGTTACTAGCGAGGGAGCTGGATCGGGGGACGGTTGACCTCCATCTGTTAGCAGAAGCTAAGGTGGAGGCGCACAAGTTGGTGGGCTCTCTGGATAGTTTCGGATTTCACGAAGGCTCCAATTTGGCTCGCGATATCGAACGGGTACTGACCGACGAGACGTTACCCAAACGCAGCCATCGCCTGGCCACTTTGTTGACGGCTCTGTACCGCGAACTCAAACTCACGCCACCCGTGTTAGCACAACCCCTGGAGCGATCGCTAAAAGACGGGCTCTTGCTGTTGATTGTGGATGGCAGCCCTGCCTTCTCGCAGCAGTTGTCCAGTCAGGCAACCAGTTTGGGGATGCGCACGGCGATCGCCTCTACATTTTCAGAGGTAGAAGATACGATTGCCCAAGAAACGCCGCAAGTGGCTGTTGTGCATCTATTGTGCGATTCTTGCGAGGCCGAACAATTTGAACTGCTCACAGCCCTCAATCGTATGACTCCTAACGTTCCTATCATCGTTCTATTAGAGGGGGGGCACTTTGAAGATCGACTGGAAATTGCCCGCCGGGGGGGGACGTTAGTTCTACCGTTTCCCACCACACCCCATCGAGTTCTTCAGGCGGTTTCATCCTCCATTCAGCCTCAGGGAATTGGAGCCAAAGTCATGGTGGTGGATAGCGATCGGCAGTTTCTGAACGCGCTGCGCATTAATCTAGCGTCGTGGGGATTTAACCTGCTGGCGGTGGATGACAATCCAGAGAGCATTTGGAGCAGCCTGGAAGACTTTAAGCCGGACTTACTGGTGATTGAAGCGGACATGCCCAACATTAGTGGCCTACAGGTGTGTCAGGTCTTGCGCAGCGATTTGCGCTGGCGGCAACTACCGGCGATCGTGCTCACCTCTCGAACGGACGACGACTTTCAAACACAGGTGTTTCAGGTGGGGGCAGACGATCTGGTCTGCAAACCGTTCGCACCTCAACAGTTGGCGATGCGCATTCTCAACCGGATCGAACGAGCAAAGATTGCCGCAACTGCACCCTGCGTAGCCTAACGGCATCGTTGTGTTGTCGGGGGATTATTCCGTTCAAGTCATGCTGTTCTTGATGCCCAAATGCCTGAATGGCCTCACATCTGTTGATACTTTACGACTTTAGAGCCCGTGGCGGTGGGGACGATGGGGGCTTGAGGGCTTTTGCAGGTCGGTGCTTGGGTCTGGGATGGCGCTGGCTGAGCAGTAGCAGTAAGCCGCGCAAATTCCAGAAGGATGTACTGATGCCGACAAAATGGCCGGCCATCAACGCCGTACTGGCTTGAATGACCAATAGGTCTAGAGGCTGAATCGTTTTGCTGGCATCGCTGATGATACCGGGGACTAGAGACATCGCGATCGAGGTCAGATTGGAGACGATCAATACAGTCCCAATCAGCACAACAATCATGCCTGCCCAATGCAAAAACGCCTCGAAATCACACAGTCGCATCACAGAGTGGCGGCTGGGCCAGTGGCGGCGATCGGGTTTGCGTAACTGTCGCCCGACTTGAATGTTGATTATCTTAGCCAGTGTCCCCCCTGCCAGAGCCACGCCTGATGCAAACAACAGAAACAATCCGGACTGGGTGCCAGGGTGATTTTGAATTTCACGACCGTAGGAAAACAGCAGGATGGCACCAGCGGTCATGCCCAGGATTAGTTGGCTCCAAAATCCAATCCAACCAACAATGCGCAGGGAAGAAGCGTAGTGCTGTCTTACCAACATGGGTTCAAGCTCACCAGGGGCTGGAATGGTCATATCAGAGGGTCTCGGTATCTAGGCTTTAATAGTCTCGACAAACTGTAGCTGTTGTCGACACCTCCCCGCTAGACATCGGAACAAACAGGCTCGATACTCGGCAAGACAAGCAGAAGAAACGACAACTGGTGGGGAGCGCACTGGGCTGTGGTGTTTAGTGTTTGTGGCGATCTTTTCCTTCTTTGTAAGTCTTGTGCTTGAGCGGTCTGGTTCCTGTTTTGGGATAGTCGTCGTGTTCGGTTTCAAATGCTCGCATTGCACCTTTGAATACCGATACCAAACTGTTAGTTAGACGGGAAAAAACATTTGATTGAGTGGCCATAACAGACTCCTGGCTATTGCTATTGTTTTGGTCTACTGGTGCCGAGCCCTCGCGAAGGCCCCCTTGAGATGTTCACTAACTAAGGGGCATTGAGAATGCATCGGCAAACTGCTCTCGGCTGGTGGGCTGCTCCAAAATCAGCCCTTCTCCTCCAAGGGGATGGTCAGCATCGATCGGTTGTCCGGCCACCTCCAGAAAGACTGGAGTGTCGGGATTGATGCTGGTGGCGGTATACAGTATCTGCGCAACGCGCATAATCATGGATGCGCTCCCGCCTCCATAGGCAAACTCCTGCGATACGTTAATGTGAACGCCATCTCCCTCCACGGCAAGTGCTAGCAGCTGGGTACCGTCAGGAATTGCCGATACTCCTGTTGAGGATTCTGTTTCACCCGTGCCGGATGGCCCTTGTAACAGCTGGTTCATCAATGCCGTTAACACGGCTTCTTCGGAGCCTTCCTGAACGGGTTGGTCGGACGGCACTAGCCTAATGCGATCGCCTTCGAATTGCAGCCAATACACTTTGGGCTGCGAGATCTCGACGTCTTCCTCGACAGATAACTCGAACGCCATGCCGATCTGGCGAGATGGTTCGAGTTGCGGCACTTGTTCTGCCGTCGGTTGCTCTTCTGGATTTGGGGGGCGATTCTCTGTGGATTGAGATGGTGGCGGAGGGGATGATACCAACCACGCTGTACTTCCACCCACAATAGCTGCTGCTATTAATGCAGCAATAGAAATGGCGAAGGTTAAGCGTAAGTGGTTTTGCATCGGGGACCCCGGCTAGAGGCGAGACGTCAAGGTTTACAAACTGTCGAGGGTTATTCCTTTGTGTCTGGTGTCTCGGTTGCGGCGGCCTCGATCTCGGCCTCAGCACGCTCAAGCATGCTGTCCTGCCGGCGATCGGATTGCTGGCGGCGATCGGTTGCCAGTTCCCGCGACTCTGCCCGAATCTCGGACTCTTGATGGGTATTGATAGCCTCCACCGAGCGCTCTTTGAGATTTTGGCGAAGGTGTTCTTCGTCCAGGCGCTGTTGGGTGAGGTGTTCTCGGGCTTGTTCGGATGTATTCATTTGAACGACTTGTTTCGATATTGAGATGGAGTGAAATCGAGTTTGACTCGGACGTTGCGGCTACTTACTGGGTTTCTGCTCCTCGAGCATTCGTAGATTAGGACTGCTGTCTGTTCGAGTCCTCACATGTTTAAGGCTAGGGAATTTGTTTGAGCAATGTGTGAGGAACGCGATGCTTGGTCTAGCCCATAACTGTTTCTGTTAGACCGAGGGATGTTTGTGCTAGACGAGCACGATCGATGCTCGAAATGCTGCAATGGATATCGTATTCTGGTGGTTGACTCAAAATTGAGCTGTGCGTTCCTTAGGGAGAGCAATGCGGTTCGATTTCTGCTGCGATTGTTTTTTTTTCCGCTGCCATGCATAACTTTTTGCCGGTTGCCTACTTTCAAAACAGGTTTGTCCCCTTTGAGGAGGCGAGCGTGTCGATTGCAACTCATGCCCTTCACTACGGTACGGGAGCATTTGGCGGCATGCGCGGTATTCCCGACCCCAGCAATCCTCGGCAGATCTTGTTGTTTCGCCTCGATCGCCACTGCCAGCGGCTCAGTAACAGCGCTTGCTTCCTAAATTATGACTTGCCAGCCGACAAAATTGAGGTGGTGATTGTTGAATTTATTAAGCAAAATCGACCGGCAACATCCTTCTATATCCGTCCGTTTGTTTACACGTCCGACTTAGGCATTGCCCCTCGCCTGCACAATATTCAAAAAGATTTCTTTGTCTATGGTTTGGAGCTAGGCGATTATCTTTCTCCGGATGGAGTCAGTTGTCGCATTAGTTCGTGGCACCGTCAGGAGGATCGGAGTCTGCCCTTGCGCGGCAAAATCAGCGGTGCTTACATTACATCTTCGCTGGCAAAAACCGAGGCTGTAGAGGCAGGATTCGACGAGGCCATTCTGCTCAATTCGCAGGGCAAAGTGTGCGAGGCCTCGGGCATGAATATCTTTATCGTGCGCGATGGTAAGTTGATTACTCCCGGCCCCGAGCAAGACATTTTGGAAGGCATTACCCGTAGTAGCATTCTGACTATTGCTCGGGATATCGGGATTGAATATGTGGAGCGGCCGGTGGATAAAACCGAGTTGTTGATTGCTGACGAAGTCTTCTTGAGCGGGACCGCGGCCAAGATTACTCCGGTCAAGCAAGTCGAGAACTATATTCTCTCTAGCGATCGCCCTGTTATGAATAAGTTGCGTCAAACGCTGACCGCAATTACAGAGAATCGCGAGCTGGCTTATCAAGACTGGGTGACTGTTGTGCCGCTGGATTAACTGTTCTGGTGAATTAACTGTTCTGCTGGATTAACTGTTCTGCTGGATTAACGGCCGCGTGTTGCTTGGTTGACCATCAGATTGCGTAGTTGGCCATCAGAGTCTTGATTGAATTGCTTGGATCGATGCCTCGATAGTCTTTGAGTGCTAGGACAGTACTGTTCTCCATTCATTCACCGCTGTTGAGCGCCAGTTATGCCAGGGCCTAAATTACGTCGCAAGTCTCTGCCTCCTAAGTTCGTTATTGGGGCGGGCAAATTTGTCTGGACAACCCTGTGGCAGACGATGATGGGCAATCTGGCTCCTTCTACCAAAGATGGGGCTTATCAGCGTCCTAGCAGTACGTTCCGCGATCGCATCAGCACGGCTCCCGACCATGCCTATCCCCCCGAAGCTGGGCGATATCGATTGTTGGTTGGGCTCAGTTGTCCCTGGGCCCACAGAACGTTGGTGGTGCGAGTGCTCAAGGGATTGCAGGATGCCGTCCCCGTAACCATCGCTCTTGCAGATGCGAGTGAGGGGGGATGGGTGCTGCCCGATCGCGATGAAGGCTGTCGGACAATAGCCGATCTGTATCGGCTCGCCGAGCCGGGGTATGTGGGGCGCTGCACGGTACCGGTGCTGTGGGATTCGCAAACAAAGACGATTGTGAATAACGAGAGCGCCGAGATTATCGAGATTCTCAACTCTGACTTGAATGATTGGGCCCAGCATCCCGATCTGGATTTGTATCCGGAGAAATTAAGAGAGGACTGCGATCGCTGGAATGCCAAGATTTATCCAGCGGTAAACAATGGCGTCTATCGCTGTGGATTCGCCCAAACGCAGGATGCCTATGACCGGGCAGTAACCGAGCTATTTGACACTCTAGATGAGATTGACAGCGTGTTAGAACAGCGCCGGTATCTGTGTGGAGATCGGCTAACGTTGGCGGATGTGCGCCTATTTACAACCCTGATCCGCTTCGATGCCGTCTATCACGGCCTGTTCAAATGCAATCGCCGTCGTATCCAAGATTACGACTCTCTGTGGGGGTATCTGCGCGATATCTATCAGTTGCCGGGAATTGCCGAAACCTGCGACCTAGAGGCGTTAAAGCAGGAATATTACAGCTCTCTGTTTCCGCTCAACCCTGGTGGCATCGTGCCGATTGCTCCCGACATTCAACTGCTGGACACCCCACATCAACGAGAGGATTTGGCCCAATCGCAGCCGGCTACTGGACACTCATAAAAAAAGGAGGGCAGCGTTATGCTGCCTCCCAATAGTTTGAGCGAGTGAAGTCTACTTATCGCAGGCGTCTGAGTTGCACGGGAGCAGGAGAGAATTCAGGGGCGGAAGGAGTTGCCATGTTATCGGGCAGACATCCCAGTTGAGGATTCAGAGGAGGGGTGGCTGGAGAGAATCCTTCTGGGCATTGGCCGGGAGGTAAGCCCGCTTCGATGGGGCGAGCATCCAGTGTTGTGTAAGAGCCGGGTTCGCAGCCTCCCGGAGCAGAGGACGGAACCCAGCCTGATGCACATCCACTGGTGGAATGTAACTGCATCGTTTGGACGGGTCGTCGTATGCGAATGGGCTGAGCCTGCGCCAGGACAGAGGTGCTGGCAGAGAGGGCGGCGATCGCCGCTAAAGCTACGGTTGGAACGGTGAGTTTTAATGGTTTCATGAGTTGAATCCTTACCGGATTTACGATGTCTTCACCGTAAGGATTCTGCGAGGACTGCACTGCGATCGCACGCGGGGTCAAGCTGCGATCGTGGACACAAAGAGCACTCGATCGCGAACGTGCGTTTTACGACTGACTCTCGCGGGCTTGCTTGCGAGACATGCGGAGCTTGTGGCGTACGTTGCTCACGACTCGCAATGTCAGAGGGTAAGTAACTGCTGCAAAAATCGTACCGACAACCGTGCAACCAATCATCAGAACTATGACGAAGTGGGACCCCGCATTCAACAGCTCGGAGATGGATTGGCGAGTAAAGACGAAGGTGTCGTCTGTCTGCAAGAGCCAGCGGCCAACGTGGAAATTAAAGGCATAGATCGGGACGTAGGTCAGCGGGTTGCTAATCCAAGTCGTAGCGGCCGCGGCAATCTTGTTCCCCCGAACCATAGCGGCAATGCCCACAGACAGAATGGTTTGGAAACCGAAGAACGGAAACATACCCGCAAACACACCGACAGCCGCTCCCCTTGCGATTTCTGCAGGGGTGCCGCGCATGCGAATAAACCGCAAGTAGAGGTATCTCGCGCGTCGTCGAACGCCATTTCGTTGCGGTCGTTTGGGTTGGTTGGGTGGTGTCAATACAGATCGTGGTAAAAGCGATGACTTCACACGTGCCATCCAGGATGGGGGTTCAAACACTTCTTTACAATAACAACCGCTGCACCAATCCAGTAGATTTTCACCTCGCACTCGCATAGAGGGTCGTAACTTCTGGGGGCAATCTTACTGTGCCCGTCTTTACTCGATTGAGTGCGTAGAGTACTTGATGGTGCCGTTAGAACGCAGTTGTTACTGCTAGATGGGAGTGGTCTTGTGCTGTATCGGTCTCAAATGTCGTCGTTCTTGTTTGGCCGGTAATCATCATTATTCGCTTGCAAATAATCTCGGTCATTTAGCCATTGCTGAATATCGTGCTGTACTCGATCGGGGACTTCCCAAGGGAATAGATGGCCGGTGTTGGGATATTCAATCCAGCGCGCATTTAATGCCTCTGCTGTCTCTTTACTGGAAGCTGCCGTGATGTGGCGATCGCATTCTCCCGCCAATACCACCGCCGGAATCGACAGAGACGCAACATCTGTCACGCGGTTGTAACCCTGCTTCAAGGCTCGCGTGAGGGCTCGATTCGCCTGTCGGGAGGTTTGGAGATATGCCGTCACTGCGGATTTTGCTAAGTACCGATAGGTGGCAGGAGTGTGGCGACGAATGAGATAGCGAAATAGCGATCGCTGTCCGAATGTTTGGATATTCCAACGCCACCCGGGACGCAGCCAGTTGACGAGTCCGGCGATTGCTGTGAACGCATTATCCTGCCAGCTAATGGGTGGATGGTTGCCGCGAGGATATGCGGCAGTTGCCACTAGAATCAATCCTTTAATGCGGTGGGGATGTTTGAGGGCCAGTTCCATCGCCACAATGCCCCCGAGTGACCAGCCCAACACAATGCAGTCGCCAATGCCCAAACGATCGAGCAACGCATCTACGTCATCTAAATGTGCGGATAGTTCGAATGTCTCGGTGGTGCGGCTTTGGCCATAACCGCGTAAATCGGGAGCGATCGCCCATCGTTCTTGCCCGAGCTGTTCGCCAAACACTTCCATTGCCGCTCCATGACCTGGATGCCCGTGCAGCATCACAACTGGTAGGGCAGAGTTGGGCAGGCCTGAGGGGGACAGCTCCGGAGGGGACAGCTCCGGAGAATCTGGTCGACCCCATTGGCAGTATTTCAAGTTGCAAATCATCAAATCGCCAGTCTTTCAGCCTTTAAGTCGTCAGTCTTGCAAATCGAAAAATGAAATTTTCGCCCTTGCGATCGCGATCGCAAGGGGCGCTGGATCGCGCTCGCGGAGCAACTCGAAGGACTCCAATACCTTAAACACATCAGCTCATACCCCCTGCTAAAGGAGATAGTTCACATGAAACGCATTCACGTCTTCGGTTCCATTCTGACCGCGATTGCCCTCTCGACTGCTTCCTCCGCTGCCTTCGCTGATTCTTGGGCAGACGCGATCGCTGACGACCCTCAAGCGTATTGCAGCGATGTTGGTCTGGGTCACAACACTAACAGCACCAGCGGTTATGCCTCGACCTACAACGAAGGCTCGGCTACTCAGAACAATATTCAAGACGTCAGCAACCACGTTAGCGGTTCCAATTCTTCCTCCTCGTCCTACTACAACCATCGCGAACGCAGCGGCGGGGGCGGTGTCAGTTTCCTAGGCATCGGGGCCAACGGTCGTGGCAGTGGCGAAACCACAGTACGACGTAGCAATAGCGCGGAGAGCACCTGGGACAACACCTACGCCAGTTATAGCGACACCAGCAGCCATCACACTTGGGCGAACGGTCAAGAGGTGGGCTTCGAACATACCTCGTCCCGCTTGGTTACGGGTCGCAACTGCGATGCGGTCGTTGCTGGGGCTGCAGCCATCGAAATTACCGAAATAGAAACGCAGGCTGCGATTGAAATCAACACCCAAAACAACTTCCACAACACCCAGAACCAGTTGCTGTACTAGAGTTTGCTCTCTAGACTCTGCAACCCCAACCCCGCCGGGAGGGTGGATTGCATCCCTCCCTATTCGTTCCCTGCTTAGGTCCATTCCCCGACACCGCTCATTGCCACATCAGGAGTCCATCATGTTCTTGTCCTCTCTTCACCATTTCGCGTTCACCATGTCGTTGCTGGGTGCCACCACCGTGAGCGCGTTGACAGGAGTTGCTTCACTCCCCGCTGCGGCACAACCTCTACAAACAGGAGTCAATCAAACTCAACCCTCGGCTGCCGATGCTCACGTTTTGCCTCAGTCCAGTGCCATCCTGCTGGTGTTACCCGAGCTAGTGGTGGATCTCGATCGCGACGAAGCCTATCCGGTGACGGTGCCCCTGATGCAACCTCTTTACAACCATTACGGGCAAGAGCTTATTCCCGCTGATTCTCCCGTCAATATCCGAGTTCAGCCCGAGGATGATGGTGCTTATGTTGTGGCCGAGCACGTGGTGGTTCGCGGTCAGATGGTTCCCTTGAATGCTCGTAGCAGCTTCATTCCCGGTCGTACCGACACCATTGCTCCGGCAGACCAAACTGCCCATCGCAATCGCACGGTGTTTGCCCAGCTTGGGAACGGTGTCTCTGGTGCATTGGGAAATTCAGTGGATAATCCAGTGGATGTGCAGCGGCGGGCGATCGGTGCCGGTGCCGTCTTCGGAACCCTGATGGGGCTCAACAATCCTGAAACAGTCAGCTACGTTCACATTCAACCCGGGTCTGTCCAAACTCTGATGTTGGACTCTGCCGTTGCCTTGCCGCCGTCACTGGTTGCAGTGGCTCCCCCTCCTGCTCCTGCTGCTCCAGAACAGGCATTCACGTTCCGCAACAGCCTAGAATATGGAGATTTTGTAGACGGGCTGCTGAAGGCATATGCCGATGGTGAATTGTCGCTGGAGGACGCTCAATTCTTGGTGCAAGAGGCCGACCGCTTTGCGACGTCCGAGCTAGGTTTGTATCCACTTGCAGGCATTCGAGCCCGCGTCACATCCAACTTGGGGTATATCTACGGCATCGATGGCGATCGCTACGCTAATGCGACTTAATGTGGGCGGTGCCACTTGCACTTGCCACAGATGCTGACGGCAGCCTCTTTGTGTATAGCGCTAGGCAATCCGCTATGGAGAGTTCTCCACTCATTTCTCCTTGTAGATTAGGGCTTTGAGCTGTCTCCTGACTCTAAACCTTACAGCGGATTTCTATAACTCCTGATGCTTTAAGAGTGGGTTTTGGCCCGCTCTTTTTTGTAGCCCACCTTGTTCCACTTCTCGATCGGGGCAGGCCTGACTTTTGACGAAACGAGCCCGCATCCAGCATGTTGATAAAGCAACGATCGTCTGCGCAGCCAGTGTTCTGCTAGCGTCGGAGTCATGGATACTTGCTTTGACTGAGACTGGAATCAATGCATGGGTAGCTTGATGACACCCCTTATAGCAAGCCTGACAAACCACTAGTAAGAGTGCCGCCGCACTCTACATCTCTCCCAAAAGGCAGCCATCATGGCCAAGGGCAAGCGCCGCAAACAAAAATTCCCTCACCTGATGGGGTCAAAATGGACTGCCGTCAAACCTGTTATGGGATGGCGTCACTTTCAGGTGGAAGGTCGCCAGGAGCGCTCGGGGGTTGTGTTTGCTCATTTGCGATCGGTCTGTGACGACAGCGTTAGCCTGTGGCTCAATGCAAAAGTCCTAAAGAATAAACGGTTGTGGACTGCAGGCTGGCAAACTCTGGAGGACATGTTTCCCGATCGCTTCGAAGACGAAGAATAGTTTGCTCAACACATAACAATGTTCAAACCCAGCCGTTCAATCGCCTCCTGCTGCTAACGAATCTGCGCGCTATGCTGGGTGGGCTTTGCGTTGAGCATGCAAGCGAACACTGTCTGCACGTGATTGGCAACGAATTTGGCGAGCTAGGCATCGATACAGAATTACTCTCTAACATGCCCCTAATCGTCGGTGAATGTCTGGCCGTCTGCTTCACTACAGATCGTCAACGACTCACCATTGCATGGATCGATGCCCAAAGATAGAGATCGGATAGTACAGGATAATTCGTTCGGGCCGTGTCAAAGCGTTGCAGGTGCTGCATGAACCGTTCGCGTTTTGGTCAGTTCAATCATTCAGTGGAGAGCATGTTGCGTTAACTGTGGGACGACTGTCAGCGCTCGCTCGTTGTGTTGATACTCCTGCAAACAAGTTGGCACTAAACCTGAGTGCCAAACCACGGACGTGCAAGCGATGAAAGACGAATGTCGCCAAAAACTGCTCTACAGAAGCTTCGGGCAGGGACTATTATTCTTCGTCATCTTTGACAATTCGCTGGAATAGATACCCAGTCCCGCGAGCTGTCAAAATCAACTCGGGATTGCTGGGGTCGTCCTCTAGCTTGGCGCGCAGACGAGAGATGTGAACGTCCACAACCCGAGTATCCACATGGCGCTCGGGAGTGTAGCCCCACACTTCTTGTAGAATTTCGGAGCGGGAGAACGGCTCGCCAGAACGCCCAACCAGCAGTTCCAGCAGACTAAATTCCATTCCTGTCAAACGGATGCGCTCGTCACCCTTGTAGACCTGGCGCTTGTTGGTGTCGATGCGCAGGCTATTAACGTGAATGACGCCCGAACTGGGAATGCCGGCAGAATTTGACTTCTCTACACGGCGCAGTACGGAACGAATCCGAGCTTCTAATTCTTTGGGAGAGAATGGCTTGACAACGTAGTCATCGGCTCCTAGCTCCAGGCCGGTGATGCGATCGGCCACATCCCCCAGAGCTGTCAGCATAATGATGGGAATGTCCGATTCTTTTCGCAGTTCCTGACAGACTCCGTAGCCATCCAGCTTCGGCATCATCACATCCAAAACCACTAAATCGGGATCTTGAGTATGGAAGACGTCTAATGCTTCTTCACCATCGGAAGCCGTCACAACGTCGTAGCCAATCATCGACAAGCGGGTTTCAAGAATGCGGCGGATGCTGGCTTCATCATCCACCACTAAAATACGCTCTTTCTTCTGAATATCCAAAATGCAACTTCTCCATTACCGAAACGTTGAGATAAGTGAATGTATGAAGGATGCAGTGAGCAGTCACCCAAATACGCTGCCACCGAACCGACCAGACGTGCCGTACCTGAGATTGTCCGGTTAAGAATGTGGAATTTAGTTTGGGTCTATTCCCATAGTTGAACGGAACAGCACGGATCTTAAATTTTTTAACTATTGTTTCACGTCACAATCAGCCATCGTACCAGAGAGTCATAGAGTGTTAATAAAATTATCCTCATTTCAGGCGCGAGGCCAGTGGGATCGCCCGATTCGCCCCAAAAAAGAAACCAAAAATTACAGAACCGTCCGTAGGCATTGACAATTAGGCGACTGTAGACAAAAGCTGCTGCCGAAGAAATTCGTTCGTGTTCTGCAAACCCTGTATTAAGCAATAAGATGCGTTACGTATGCTTCCCATCATGTTGCGCAAGCGCTTCATTCCTGTTCCCACGTCAGCTCGACAGGGTAGTTTAATCCGGAGAAAACCATCGAGATGCAGCGAAACTATTAGGGTTTGTGTTTCTTGCACCCCTTTCCCAATGCGGGAGAGGGGCTGGCAGGGAAGGCTATTGAACTCAGCTTGGCAGAGAGGCTGGGGTGGGCTACCAGATACAGATTGTTACAAGGGAAGATCATCATAATCGTTTGAGCGATTGGATAATTGTTGCGAGATTTTCATGGAGAGGCATTACATCTGCTTGCAATAGCCAGCCATATTGCGTGCGTTTTTTTGAGGCCAATCAATAGCGATAGGAATTGCCCCTGTTTCGCTTCCCCTGTTCCCCTGTTGAGAACTCGGGATTCTGAATGAAAAGAGCCTGTCAATTCTCTTCCGAACTGTCTTCTGTAGGATTCTGCGAGCGTAGATAGATGGCTCTACATGAGTGTAGAGTGCAGTGTTGAGTGGTTCTTTACAGGAGTTCCTAATGTCGTTCGGTTAGTGGCATTTCGCCAATGCTCTGAGAGATTATTTCAATTACTGCGCGTTCGAATCGTTGCCATGTCAATAGTTATGCTTTCCAAATATTAAATATTGAGTGATAAATCTGAAGCTATCGAGCATAATGACGTCTAATTAGCTTGAGTCAGCTCTTCCGGGTGAAGGTACGATGCACGAAAATGCGACCCCAGGCGAGTCCAACCAAACCTTTGGTGACGCGAATGCAAGCGCGAACGGCAATGGTTACTCTTGGCATGGATCTCAGCCAAACGCCTCCCAGAAGCTGGAAGGTATTGTCCCTGGGAGCGCCGCCAATATCAAGGTGATCGGTGTTGGTGGTGGCGGTGGCAACGCCGTCAACCGCATGGTCGCCAGCGAATTGAATGGTGTTGAGTTCTGGACGGTTAATACTGACGCTCAAGCCCTCGTTCAATCACAAGCATTGCAGCGATTGCAGATCGGTCACAAGCTGACTAGAGGTTTGGGGGCAGGTGGCAACCCTGCCGTTGGACAGAAGGCTGCTGATGAGTCCCGGGATGAAATTCAGGCGGCATTAGAAGGGGCCGATTTAGTCTTTATTGCTGCTGGTATGGGGGGCGGAACCGGTACTGGAGCTGCTCCGGTGGTGGCACAGATCGCCAAAGAGACTGGCGCATTAACGGTTGGTGTTGTTACTCGCCCTTTTACATTTGAAGGGCGCCGCCGTACCAATCAAGCCAGCGACGGTATTTCAGCCCTGCAGGGGTGTGTCGATACCTTAATTGTGATTCCGAACGACAAGCTGCTTTCGGTGATCTCCGAGCAAACACCCGTTCAAGAGGCATTCAGAGTTGCTGACGATGTGCTCAGACAGGGTGTTCAGGGTATTTCTGACATCATTACCATCCCTGGTTTGGTTAATGTTGACTTTGCTGACGTGCGCAGCGTGATGGCGGATGCTGGTTCTGCCCTAATGGGGATTGGGATGGGGTCCGGTAAGTCCCGCGCCCGAGAAGCGGCGATGACGGCGATTTCCTCCCCGCTGCTAGAGTCTTCGATTGATGGAGCGAGAGGCGTTCTGCTGAATGTGACAGGTGGTCACGACCTGACCCTGCATGAAGTCACTGCCGCGTCAGAGATTATTGCCGAAGCGGTAGACGATGATGCCAACATTATTTTTGGTGCTGTGATTGACGAGAAGATGCAGGGTGAAGTGAGAATTACGGTGATTGCCACCGGCTTCCATGGTTCTCCGTCTAGTCGAAAGTCTGTTGCTGCAGTCGAGCGCAAGATTGTGACATCAGCTCAACAGCCCAAGGTGGTTGCCGCTACGGTGTCTCCCAGTCGAAACGGGGATGGAGGTTTGGATATTCCCGACTTCCTGCGAAAACGTCGCGGCCGCTAAGTTAAATATCGAGTTACGTTTTTTGGGGCGAGCGTTTCTAATGGAGCGCTCGTTTATTATTGGGCCGGTTGTGTGCTCCGATGGCTGGTTGCAGATGGGCGATTGAGAGATGACATTCCCATGCATTGACACAGTATTCTGTGTGGCTACGCTGCAAATAGTTGAAATGTGGCAAGTGGCTGCCAGCTTGTAAGCATAGCAGCCATTCCTGTCAATATTGTGATGGCCACTGCTCTTCTCCGACAGTTCGGTCTTCTGAATTTGATACGCTCTCAAACTTGTGACCTCTTATATTCTCGGTATTCATACATCAACCCCAACGTTAGCTCTCGGTCTGCTCGATCTGGATGAATGGAATAAAGGTAGCGATCGCCCCATTCAATCTCGTCAATGGTTTCTCGATCGCCAGATGTCCAGTCAGCTTCATCCTTGCTTGCAGGAGTTTTTTCCTGCCGATCAATGGCAGCAGTTGGTGGCTGTGGCCGTGGCTGTTGGCCCCGGAAGTTTTACGAGTTGCCGCATGGGGGTTACCGTTGCCAGGACATTAGGGCAATCCTTGGATATCCCTCTCTTTGGGGTGTCGTCATTGGTGGCAATTGCAGCAGACTACATCGACAGGGCCATACGGGACAGTCATTATCTGGGCGGTCATTCTGTGGACGGTCACGATCGGACGCACATGACTGTTGCCGTACAGATGGATGCCAAGCGGGGTGAGTGGTTTGGTGGCATATATGAAGGCGGAGAGGATGGTGTCGTGGCCTTATCGAGCGATCGCCTTTGGACGGATGACGATTGGCAGCAGCAGTCCAAGGGGATTACTCTGCTCGCTGCTAGCGACTGGGAAACGCAACCTCCTGTCTGTGCACTGTTAAGACTGGCTGCCAAACAATATTGCAACGGACAGCGACCGCATTGGGCTGATGGTCTGCCGTTTTATGGCCGCAAGCCTCCCATTCATAATGCTTAGACAGCAGTGGATGTCCTGACACCAATGCTGTGCCCAGTTTGGAGGTCGAGACTAAACCACCCAGTTTCATCATTCGCTTTCTGCTCGATCTATTTGTACGCTCGCAACAGACAGGCTCTAAAATGCCTGTGCTACTATCTGCTTAACTTTCTCGGCCTTTTCACATTTGCCTTTGCAGGGAACCCAGATGAGCAAAGTTCTGGTTCTGAATGCTTCATACGAGCCGCTCAACATCACTACGTGGCGACGTGCCGTTGTCTTAATGCTGAAGGGCAAAGCGGAGGGCATCGAACATAACGGACGACTGGTTTATGCAGATTTTGCGTCACCCACCGTGATCCGCCTACGGCATTACGTCAATGTTCCCTACAAGGCCATCCCCCTGACTCGACGTAACGTTCTCTATCGCGATGAATATCGCTGCCAGTATTGCGGTGCGTCGTCGGGAGATAGCCTAACTATCGACCACGTCATTCCGCGATCGCGAGGAGGTCAGGATGTGTGGGACAACGTTGTGTGTGCCTGCGTTCGGTGCAATATCAAAAAGGGTAACCGCACGCCCAAAGAAGCAGGGATGCCCCTCAATCGTCAGCCCCGCCGCCCCCACAGCAGCCTGTATTTTGAGATCGCCAAGCAAATTCGCTCGGGAGGCAATCGTGAATGGGGCAAATATGCGATCGGCATAGAGCATTAGAACGCATTCTCTAGAGCAGCTCTGCAAGTAGATCTGCAGAACTGCGAGCGGAGATGGTTTGGCATTCTTCGTTCGCGGCCCTCTCAATCAGACTGCACCTCTTCAATTGCTACAGATTCGGGGGGGGGGGGTCTGTATCGGTGCCGGCATCGGCATTGGTATTGTCCTCACCATCGTTATCGAGTTCTTCTTCCTCATCGAGTTCTTCTTCCTCTGGCTCGGGAGGCAACCCGGCTGCAATCCTCGCTTGGCGCTCTGCTTCTTTGCGAGCCGCTTCTTCTGCCTCCGCCTTGCGTCGAGCCGCTTCTTCTTCTCGAAAGCGCTTTAGTTCTTGCTCGTAAATTACCCGTTGTTTCTTTTGGGCGTCCAGTACCCACACCACAGTGAGGACCGAAATCAAGAAACCAATGATGAGAGAGATCCAAAGTAAATTGACACCTGTCACGATCGAGCCCCGGCTTTGATTACAGTATGTTAAGTATTTATGTCTGTTACCTTAATGGTTCTAGGGGCCATTTGGGTACAAACCGCAGTGGTTTGTAATGCTTTATGAGAGAGCGGTATTCTCGATCGCGAACGAGGAAAATTGGCAATTTCCCTAAACTGGCAAAAGAAAATTTGGACAAATCCGAGTAGCCAGAAGAGTTGAGTTACCATGAACTGTAATTCGCGCTAATACAAGTTCACATACAGATCTATTTCTTTTTGCAGGCAGGAGAGAGTATGTCCCACTTTAGCCAAATCAAGACCAAAATTCGCGACCTCGACGCACTGGAAGCGGCCCTGAGCGATTTGGGAATCGACTCCAAGCGAGGCGATATGCAGGTGAGAGGCTACCAGGGGCAGACTCAGGCGGCATCAGTCATCATTTCCCAGGACAACGGTTACGATGTTGGTTTCCAATGGGATGGTGACTCGTATCAGTTGGTGGCTGACCTGCAGTATTGGAAACAGCAGTGGTCTGTGGAGACCTTCGTGAACAAGGTCACCCAGAGCTATGCCTATCAAACCATCGTGACCGAGTCTGCTAACAAGGGGTTTCAGGTGGTAGAGCAAAATCGTGCCGAAGACGGTAGCGTTCGTCTTGTTCTGCAGCGCTGGAGCTAGTGAATGACCCAAGCTTCCTCAAACTCCACGCCAGCCCCAATGAACGAACGAACTGGACTAGAGCCAGAGTTGGGTGGTATCTTGCGCGGTTGCCAACAGCGATCGGGACTCGAGCCCGAGCTGGGTGGATTGGGGAGGCAGATGGGGGTATATGTCGAAGAGACGGACTGCATTGGGTGCGGTCACTGCGCGTATGTTGCTCGCAACACCTTTTTCCTAGAGGAAGATTACGGCAAGGCCAGGGTGATGAACCAGCAGGGCGACCCTAACTCTATTGTTGATGAGGCGATTCAGACCTGCCCTGTTGATTGCATTCACAAAATTCCGTATAAAGAGCTGCGTCAGTTGGAAAAACAGCGCAAGTTTCAAGTCATGCCTAAGCCCGGTGTTCCGCCCAGTTTCCGGTAAATTTGATTGATGTTGCTTCGGCGGAAAAGCGATGTGTGACTCGTTGTCTACTAGGCTTGCTGAAGCGTTGCCCTGTTTTGATGGCATCTGCTCGTCGCGATCTAGGGCGTGTCATCAGTCAAACAAATGTGTCATAAAGAGCCCTAAACGAGGTGTGAGATGCGTCGCTTAGGGCTGTGGGACCCTCAATGGGGACGCATAACGGACTTTCTCCCTGGACGCGAAGGGCATGTGGGTGGCAGAGCCAAGGACAATCAACTGTTTGTGGGTGCCGTCCTGTACCGCTATCGGGCAGGGATACCCTGGCGGGACTGACCGGAGCGCTTTGGAGATTTTCGAGTGGTCCACACTCGCTGTAGCCGTTGGAATCGCAGCGGTGTGTGGGAAAAGATAGTTAAGGTGTTGGCCGAAGATGCAGATAACGAATACGCCATGGTTCATGCCACCATTGTGCGCGCCCATCAACAGAGTGCTGGAGCCCCCAAAAAGATGGAATCGAGCAAGCGATCGGACGAAGTCAAGGAGGGTTGAGCACCAAGATTTATGCCACTTGCGATGCCTTGGGAAACCTGACAGGTTTTCGCCTCACCGCTAGGCAATGGAATGATTTGCAGGGCTCTGATGTCTTGCTAGAGAAACTGGATGACGAGGTGGAGGCGGTGCTTAGGGACAAAGCCTACGAGGCCAATGAGCGTGTCCGTCAGCGATTGAAAGCAAAGGGATGTGTAGCGGTGATTCCACCCAAGTCCAATCGCAAATCTCCCCACTCTAATGACAAGCATCTCTACAAAGCTCGTCATTCGATCGAGAACTTTTTTGCCAAGCTTAAGCAGTACCGAGCCATTGCTACTCGCTACGACAAAACCGCTCTTTACTTCCTTGGAGCAATATAATTAGCAGCTTCCGTTATCTGGCTTAACTGATGACACGCCCTAATTTCTGTCCAGTGCCAGCTGCTTCCAGATTCATACGTATACAGAAAAATGCAGACAACCACGTATTCATCGCAAACAGGGACTACGTATTTGCACGGAATATTCCTCCTCAAAAACGATCTGGGCGTGAAATTGTTTATACGGGCAGTGGGTAATCTTTGGGTGCAATCGGCATGGTGTGTTGTGTGAATTGACTCTTGATCGGAGTGATTTTAGACATTTCACGCGACGGAATGGATTGAGCTAGATGCGTTCAATGCGACTTCTCATGTCCTCAGGTTGATTCGCTTCACGCTGTACTTCTAATTGCTTGGGTTCCGCTCATGTTGAATCATTCCCGTCTTCTCTCCCCATCGCAAAAAGTGTCATCGCACCAAGGCTTCAGCCAGCAAGGATTTACTCTGCCAGAGTTGCTCGCAGGTGTCGCGATCGTTTCAATCTTGCTTGGCATTGGTGGACTTACCCTCATGAACCAGCGTGAGCCTCTTCGCACTGCAACTAACGACGTGGAAGGGGCGTTTAAGCAAGCTCGTGCAAGGGCAATGGCTACAACCTCAGCGTGTACTGTTCAGCCCGACCCAGACAATCCAACAACA
This sequence comes from Synechococcus sp., assembly GCA_051439425.1. Classification (GTDB taxonomy): domain Bacteria; phylum Cyanobacteriota; class Cyanobacteriia; order Thermostichales; family PCC-7336; genus PCC-7336. Next base: position 69,022 of record JBFRWD010000123.1, on the reverse strand, counting down.
GCCCTGTCAGTGCAGTGCGCGCCTAATTGTGCTTCTCCTGCTGGAGCTTGGGTGGATCAACCTAATCTGGATATAGCTTTAGACGATGGCGTACAGCTAGCCAATGGCGGTTGGCAGATTTGCTTCAATAGCCGCGGATTGAGCAACACTGCCGGGGCCGCAAATTTGTCGCTCACAGAAGATGGAAATACAACTACTTCCCAGGTAGCAGTTCTCTTGGGAGGTGTAATCTCAAATAGCTTTACAGATAGCATTCCGACATTAAATGCGATCGCCAGTACATCTACCGGTGACGGCACAGGAAGTGGCACTACAACAGAATCCACATCCGGTGGTTCGTCAAGCAGTAGCTCTCCTTTCTCAGGATCGAACTGGAACGCTAATAACTACGCCACTGATGCAGCAGGTAGCAACTACTCAGGCAACTCTGATTCGGGTGGCTCTAGCTCAGGTGACACCTCAGACTCGGGCGGCGATACCAGCGGTTCTGGCGATACGACCGGAGGTGATACTAGTGGCACCGGCGGTACTACAGGTTCTGGCAGTACAGATTCTGGGAATACAGATTCTGGGAATACAGATTCTGGAGATACTAATTCAGGCGGCCAATCAAGCTCAGTACTCGGCACAACAATTACAGATAGTAGTGGCAATACACGAAGCGCATTGTCCGATCCTTGGTCTGGAGCCAGTGGTGGAGATATCGGAGGCCCAAACAATCCTGGAAGCCATAATTTCGACCCAGACACCGGTGCTTTAAGTTTTGAAGCGGGTGGTAGGGACATTTGGAATCAATCGGATGAATTTCACTTTGTCTCTACGGAAATTACAGGAGATGCAACGATTATTGCCCAAGTAACCTCACTCAATGGCGATCATCCATGGGCAAAAGCCGGAATCATGATGAGGGAATCTTTGGACGCGGACTCTAGGCATTCCCACATGCTGGTTTCGAATGGCGGTGGGGGATATTCTTTCCAACACCGTGGTTCAACAGGTGGTAATAGCGCCAGCGCAAAGAATACATCGCTAGGTGGTTCTTCTCCTGCTCCTGGTTGGATCATGTTGGAGAGAACCGGAAATACATTCTCAGGATTTGCTTCCGAAGATGGAATAAATTGGGTGTCTGTCGGAAATAGTGTCACATTAAATAATATGCCCGACACAATTCATGTGGGTATGGCTGTAACTTCACACGAGAATAACGATACGGCAACAGCAGATTTCTCTGACATGATGATTTATCAGTAATTGATGAATTGCGGCTTGACTATTTCGCCAATCAATTCAGTTCTTGGTTCAGTTTTTGAGAGAAATAACATGAAGATTAGCTGCATTTCTGGTAAGCGTCGCCAAGAAGAAGGATTTAGTCTGATAGAGGCAATTGCTGGCTTGGCAATCATGTTTATCTTAATTGCCACAGCCAGTAATGGATTCATTCGCTTAACTCAAGCTAATAGAAGACTTCAGGCTCGCGGTGATGCAGCATCTATCGGTCGCAAGGTGATTGACGAGTTGCGCTTAAGAGATGTCACTCTATTGCCCAATGGTGGAGCAGTCGAGACTCCTGCTCAACCAGAAACAATTGATGGCAAAGCATATGACGTTCAAATTACCTATTGTCCAGCGGCCGGACCTGATTTGTGTAATGTAACGCAGCGGGTCATTCAAGTTGAGGTTAGCGATCCAAATGATGACGATCGCCTTCTTTACTCGACTCAAACAGTATTTACCGATCTCTAAATCAACATAGTCAGTCATTTAATCAGCAGCGACAAAAGCAAGGTATTGGAATGAAAAAGTCAACAAAATCGGAAGCCAGTAATCGACATAAATTATTTCAATGCAGAAGTAGTAGTGTCCGTGGTTTTTCTCTCGTCGAGCTTCTTGTCGCTACGATTGTCGCATCAAGTGTAATTGGAGTTGCATCTACGATTGTTTTCTCCAATCGAAATTTATATTTAAAAGACTCTTCCAGAACCCAAGTCAACCAAAATATTAGAGCAGCCATAGATTTGGTTGGATTTGATGTCAGACAAGCAGGTGAAAGGCTTCCAGATGACTTTCCTGCTGTGGTGCTGAATGAGGCAGGAAACCCTGCAGGATCAGATACGCTTGTAGTCTACCGCTCGATTTCGGATATTGTACTCAACGTTTGTAACGATGTAAATTCAGGCAGCACAAGTGATGTGGATGTTGCAATTGTCCCATCAGATCCGGCTAATCTAAGATGTTTGCCTGATGCGGTCAAACTCAGTGAAATTGGAGTGTGGGAAACACTAAGAAATGACAATGGTGGAATGATAGATGCATATATTTACGATCCAATAAATCGAGTGGGTGAATTCTTTTCTTATGACTCTGCAGACACAGGAAACTTTACAATATCGAGAAGTGGAGGGGGGTGGACAAATGACTATCCTGTTGTTAACGCACCCCGACTTTATTTAATGGAGGAGCGACAGTTTTTTCTTAGTAGCCTCAATCCAGATCCCGCAATGTGTTCCGAAGCAGGAGAGTTTTTGACTCTAGTAATCAACGGCGATTGTACCAATCAGCGCTTTGGGCTGACCAATGATATGGATGATTTTCAAGTTCAAGTTTGTCTTCAGTCTGGAGGTGCCTGCGTAGAGAGTTTGACCTTTTCAGAAGCTGCCAATTCTGTCACTGGCTGGACCGATATTTCCTCTATTGATGTCAGTGTTACAAGCTCTAAAGATTTTGCTGCCGGCCGCGATACCTCACGAACAGTAGAATCTCGATTTTTCCCCAGAAACGTCCTCTCCTTCTAAACTAGGTCAGCCTAATGAAAGCTCCTCTCCAGCCAAATCTATTGCCAAAACTTCTCATGCACGTGTCATCCCGAAACCGGGATCGTGGCTATGCTGTATTACTGGCTGTCAGCGCAACAATAGTTATTACCTCTTTACTTGCTGCTTACTACACGCTGACTAGTATTGAAACCTCTACATCTCTAGCGTCTTTAAATAGTGGTTATGGATTTGATGCAGCCGAGGCCGGTCTAAACATTAGAGCTGAAACCGTTAGGCAGATATTTCAGGGATTTAACTTACCTGCCGGGACTCAACCTGATGTCAATGGCGATCCCTGTTCTGTTGGGAATGAAGGTGCGGGTGACTTCATTTGTCAAAACCTAAACTTTAATAATTACGATATAGAGTCCTATCTTGTTAGGCAAAGTGGGAATCCAACCGATCCTCCTGTATCTATTCAGATTCCAGCAGGTGAAGAGTTTGCATTCTTAAATGCTCAAGAGTATCGCTATAGTGCATTTTCTGAAGCAACTCGCGTTGGGGAAGATAATCCTCAGGCTATTTTGCAAATGGTATTTCGCAGTCGCTTAATTCCGCTTTTTCAATTTGCCGCGTTTTACGAGAACGATCTTGAAATTCTGCCTGGTCCTGCATTCGATTTGCGGGGAAGAGTTCATACCAATGGCGATCTTTATCTCAATGCGGGAAACCGCCTCACTATTGATGGTGAAGTAACTGTTGCGGGAGACTTATATCGTGGTCGCAAGAATAACTCTAGCTGTGGAGGAAACGTCAGCGTAACTTTAGCTGCTGCTTCGTACCCTGTTACATGTGCCTCTGGACGACGTGGGCCTATTTCTGCCAATACGGATGCTGAGGTGAGTGCTTCCAACGGACAAATTGATGTTGAAATTGAAGCGTTGCAGCTACCACCCATTCAAGCATTTGATCCAGATCCTGGTAACCCCGATGCAGAGTATTGGAGCCAAGCGGATTTAAGGATAGTTCTTAATATTGATGCACCCTCTGGGCTTCAGAAATTTGACGGCACCTCTGTATTGGTTGATGGCAATTTTATTCGTCCTGAGATTCGCAATACAAATGGTAGTCTTGACGCCATAGCTACAACCAATTTGAATGCTTGTTTGGCCCCCCAGCCCGGACATCCAAATCAAAACGTACTGCTTCCACCAATTTATGTAGGGGGGGCTAACGAAGGAGATCCAGTTGTAGATACTACAGGTAACCCTCTGAGAACTCGGGTTTACTACAGTAATGAAACCGATCCTAGCGACCAGGAACGATACCAGCGTGGACGCGACTATAGGATGGTGGACCTATCCTCCGATCCTGCTGGTGCTGCTGGTCAAGTTCGCCTCGAGTTGAATAACGAACCACTTCGTGACGGCGACGCGAATTATATGGCTGCAAATACTGAGGATCTAATGTATCCAGGTCAGTTTCGTAACGTACGAGAAAATGAGGACATGATCCTGATGGACGTGAATGTTCGTCAGCTTTTCGATTGCATTGATGCTCAAGATCTAATGACCGGTACAGAGCTTAGCGATGATACTGAGGGTGGGTTGGTTATTCACATGACCATTGCGGACGATCCATCTTCGTCCAATCCCATGGCCGGCAAGACACCAGGCACTCCCAATAATCTTGGGATACGTCTCTGGAATGCAGACACATTAGATGTTTCGGACGCTTATCTAGCTGCCGATCCCACTACACCCGAACTAGTGGGACTAACTATCGTTTCGGATCAAGCCATCTACACGGTAGGAAACTACAATTGCCGCCGTCGCTTCGTAGGAGAGACTGCGGCAAATACCAACGATGGTGACGTCGATGGCTACGAAGATGGATGCGATCCCGATCCTGCAACTGGAACGCTCAATGATGATTTAAACAATCGCTACCCGGCTGCATTGCTTGCAGACTCGATGAATGTCTTGTCTGAGAATTGGAATATCTGGTTAGATGATGGGCGCTACAACTATGGTCGTGGTCCTGGCGCGACGCAGAACACCATTTATTCAGCCTTCTTAGCTGGTACTGAGACTACCGGTGTTGAAGGTAGTCCTGGTGGTTCATATGGTGGTGGATTGGAGAACTATCCTCGATTCCATGAAGATTGGGGTGGTATTGACAACTTTTATCGCGGGTCGCTTGTTAGTCTCGGTAACCCGCGTTTTGCAGACGGAAATTGGGGTAGTCAGCAATATAGACCTCCTACTCGTGACTGGAACTACGAACTAAACTTCAACAGCGCTAGCGGCTTGCCGCCTTTATCTCCTCGATTTGTCGTGTTGAGACAAGAACTGTTTGTACGAAACTTCGATCGCTAACCTCTTCTCATCTAGCTGCAACCTCCAGTTTTCCGATTCGGAAGCTGGAGGTTTTTTGTTGTGGTCAGATACAAATCACACTAGGAGCCTAGGCGATGTCCACATATACGGCTCGGTCCTAAAGAAAATCGTCTTGGACTCTACATATAGCGTGCCAAACAACCATTTTGAGGATAGGACTATAAACAACAGTCCGCTGCGATCGCGTTTTGCCGTAGCCATCGCAGCCTAATACCTCAGGAGTTCGGTGTGTTGAGTTTCATTCCACCTGACGCAGCAGATACGTCTGCTGTCGTTGAAGCTGCCAACAAGTTGCACGCAAGAGAGTCATCCCCATCTAGTCTTCCAGCATTGGGGATTGGAAACGGGATATTGGGTGGTGTGATGGCCGCACTGGCGATAACGGTATCGCTAGTGGGCAGCTCAAGCGTGATCGCCTCACCCAACAGCGATCGCAACCCCATCTACGTTGCCGAAACCGGAGACACGCTCGAACAAATCGCCAGTCGATATGGTGTCACGGTTGCTGCCGTACAGGCAGTGAATGGAGAGACCTTACCCGCATCTATCCCTCAGGGCGAAGAAGTTACACTTCCGTGGGTTCCTAGCGTGATGGTTCATCCCGATTTTTCAACCGGAGCCGATCGCGGGTGGCGCACAGCAGCCCTGCGAATGTTGCCACAAGATTTTGACTCTAACTTGCATTGGCCGGTTACTGGCTCTATCAGTTCTCGGTATGGATGGCGATGGGGACGGATGCATCGCGGTCTGGATATTGCGGGGCCAGTGGGAACTCCTATAGAGGCTGCCATGGATGGTGTGGTTTCCTTTGCCGGTTGGGATCGAGGAGGATACGGCTATCGGGTGGATATCTCCCATCCCAATGGAATGACGACACTGTACGCACATGGTCAACAAATTTTGGTGGATGTCGGCGACCGCGTCTCTCGCGGGCAATCCATCATGACCCGAGGCAGCACTGGGCGAAGTACGGGGCCTCACTTGCACTTTGAAATTCGGCGTAATGGTGTGGCTGTCGATCCAGAAACCATGTTGAACGGAAGCAGACCAGTTGCTAGTGAAAACGGAACAACTGAAATAGGTGTGGGGGGAGCGATCGAGCACTGATCTGTTTTCCTTCTTTTGCCTTGTTAGGCGGTGCTCCAGTCAACGCTTGTTTTCAAACGTGTGGCCTTAAGCAAATAAAGCCTTAAGTTGAGCAGAAACCAGTAATGCAGTCAGCCGCAACTGAACACCATGAACTATGGTGAGTCCAGATTGCGGCTTCATTGTTACCGTCCTAGACCTCATAGCCAGTTACTGAGTGCAAGAGAACGGTGACCCAAGTACGCGAAGAGCATGCTTGAGTGGTTCAAATCGTACATGGATAAGCAAAAAAAACTCCGCGTGGGAGTGGTTGGAGTCTCCGGGTTTGGCAGCCTGCAGCTCGTGCAGCTATTGCTGCGATGCCCAAATCTTCACCTGTCAGCTATTGCCGATCTCGTTCACTCGGGCTCTCTTTATTCGCAGCTCTATCCTCGCTTTTGGAACACTCTGGACCTATTTGTTGAGTCAGTAGACATTGCCGCACTGGCACGTTCTTGCGATTTGGTGTTTTTCGCCTTGCCAGATGGAGAAGCGGCCAGATGGATACCCGATCTCCTCGATCGAGGTTGCAAAGTGATTGACCTGTCGGCAGATTACCGTCTGCGGAATTTGGAAGACTATCGCACTTGGTATGGTGCTCACCTATCTGAAGATGGAGAGTGGCCATCTCCCATCCATCAGCAGACCAATCAGCAAGCTGTGTATGGATTGCCTGAACTGTATCGAGACCAATTGCAATCTGCCTCGCTCGTTGCGGTGCCAGGATGCCACGCCACGGCTAGTGTGTTGGCGATCGCTCCGCTGCTTCGCCAAGGATTTATCGACCCAGATCGAATTGCTATTGATGCGAAGGTGGGCATGTCTGCCACGGAAAATTTTGTTGCTGACCGGAATGGCCCGTGGGTCGCAGTGGAGAATACCCTGCGGGTGGATAGCATTTTGCAACACCGCCAAATTCCTGAAATCGAGCAGGTATACAGCGAACTAACCGGGCAGCCAACCATTGTCCAGTTTGCCTCTTACTTAGTGCCGATGGTGCGTGGGTTACTCACGACGGTATACGTCACCCTTCGAGATCCCGGACTGGAGAATGACGATTTACTGACCATTTACCGGGCTTATTACAAGCAATCTCCTTGGGTACAAATTTTGCCTAGCGGTACGTTTCCACAGACAAAATGGACAGCTGGAACTAATCGGTGCTCGATTGGGTTGACGTTAGATACTCGTACCAATCAACTGGTGGTAGTAGCTGCGATTGACAACTCTATAAAAGGGCAGGCAGGACAAGCGATTCAGTGTCTGAATATCATGCAAGGCTGGCCTGAGACGGAGGGACTTCCCCAATCCAGTCTGTATTTATAAGGCTATTTCAGCCCAGTAGCGATCTGGCTTGGGGGCTATTATCGTGCTTGATGATAAATATTATTTAATTTCTAAAGTCATGCAGACAAGCGTCGAGCGATTTCCACCTTTCTTGAAGACGGCTTTGAAGGAATGGACTGTGGCGGTTCAAGCGCTTGTTGACGGAGACACGATTTTATTGTTGCGGAAAGGGGGAATTCGCGAGGAAGGGGGGCAATTTCGCGTCCGTAGCAATCACATACTGTTATATCCTACCGTCGAGCACCAGAAACCCCACTTGCTCAAAACACACTACGCCGAAGATGTTCAGGTCGCAAAAGCTGGGTGGCATCCTGACAGGATTGAATTGTCCGCATGGGCAACCATCGACACCATTTTGCCCGTTCGCAACCAGGCAAGTCTAGATCGCGTGCTTCCCTTTCACGTCTGGAATCAAAGGTTTGTCAGTGAACGGATGAACTGGAAACCGCATCAACCTTTGTATCTCCTGCTATTACGAACATACAGATTGCCATCTTCAGTTAGCATTCCGTATTTGTCAGCCTATGGAGGATGCCGTTCGTGGATCGCTCTGGAAAAAGACATAAATCTAGACGGTAGCCATCCTGTTTTGAGCGATTCTGCCTATGAAGATATCGCTGCAACAATTCGAAATGCTGTTGGTTCCTGCCACAACACCGCGTAAGCTTTCGATGATGTTGGGCTATTGGCGTTGCACGAGTTAGTGGTACTCACAGTAGGTTCTCGGACTTATGACAACTTGGGGGTTGCGATTATTCGGCACGAATGTGGCAAAAGCGACGAAATGAACGAAAAACGACTTACTGAATCAAGAGGATTAAAATGGCGCGTTGGTTTGTGTTGATTGGAGCATTGTTAGGAGGCTTATCGGTAGCAGCAGGAGCTTTTGGTGCCCATGCTCTTGCCGATCAGCTATCGGAAAAAGCCCTATCGTCATTTGAGACCGGTGCTCGCTACCAGATGTACCATGCTCTCGGGCTGGTGGGGGTGGGCATCCTGCTTCAGGTAACTGGAGAGAGCAGTCTACTATCTGCGACAGGTGCTCTATTTATCGCCGGCATTATCTTTTTCAGCGGTTCTCTCTATACCCTCAGCCTATCTGGAGTAAAAATTTTGGGGGCTGTTGCACCCATTGGTGGTTTGGCATTTATGGCGGGTTGGGGATGTTTGGCGATTGCCGGATGGAACCTATTGAAGTAACAGTTGGATGTTTCAAGTTTTTTGAGATGAGAGGCCGTTTTGGCCAAGAAGCAGCCTAATAATTGCGGGTACAATTCTGTCGAGGCGATGGGTTCCATGACACAGTTTCCCAAGCTTGAGTGATGTTTGAATTGACGATAGTTCCCAGATTGAAATTATTGGCGGTGGCGGTTCTGGGACTTCAGGTTCTTGCCTTTGCTCCCGCGCCCGAAGCACGCGCTCAATACTATGGGGCAATTTCTTATTCTGAAACCACAAGAACTCACGCCTTTTCCTTTGATTACGACACCCGTGCTGGGGCTGAGAACCGAGCACTTAATGAATGTGAAAATACGTCTCGGAGCGGCGATTGCTACGTGCTGATTTGGTTCCGGAATGCCTGCGGCGCTCTTGCCGAAGCAGACGGGGCATTTGGGAGCGGCTGGGGTAGCGAGCGCGCTATAGCCGAGCAATATGCGCTGGAATCTTGCAATCAGTTTGGAAAAGGATGCACTATTACCCGCTGGGTATGCACGACTCGCTGATCCCTGCGACTCCACAAGTGAAGGTGACGAGCTTAACTCTTATCTAAAGAACTCTTTGAGTACGGACGGGGCGAGGGCTTTGCATCAGATCGTCCAGGTCTTCATAGGGGGGTAACGAAGCGGAAATGACCTGACCGTTACGCAACACCACGCGATCGCTCTGCTGGCGAGATAGCAACTCGCTGAAATTCCGTCCGCGAAACATCACCAGATTTGCTGAGTGGCCCACCCCTATGGCACCGCTGTGTTTGGTACCGGATAGCTGAGCGGGAGTCAGCGTGACAGCTGCAGGCCAACTGCCGTAGGGCATATCGAAGTGAGCGATGCGAGTTGCCCAGGCGAATACCTCCAGCATGTCGTGGTCTCCGAAAGCGTGAAAGGGATCGCGACAGTTGTCGCTGGCAACAGCAACGGGAACACCTGCTTGGCTCAGTTCGTGCAATAAGGTAACTCCCCTCCAGCGAGGGGTCTGACCGCCTTCTAACTGCAAGAGAGCGGGCTTTGTAGATGTCGAGGTCAGGAGCGACCGCGTAGCTGATTGATAGCGATCTTGGAGATATAGATTGCATTGAGGCAAACTGACCACTCCAATGCCAGCGTCTGCAACGAGTTGAAGAGTATCGCGAACGGTACCGGATGGTTGGATTGCTAAGCTGCAGCAGTGTCCGCATAGAACTCGACCTTCGAATCCATGTTGAATCGCGGCCCGAGCGACATATTGCAAGGTGATGTCGTTCGGATCTCCACTTTCGTCAACGTGAAGATCGATGTCTAAATCGCGTTCCTTAGCTAGCTTGAATAGGCGATCGCAAGCTTGCTCTAAGTTTGGCCCCATCTGCGGTACACCTCCCAACAGTCCCCCAGATTCTGCGACTAAATCAGCGAGAGCTTCCCCATCGGGTGTCAGGTAAACATCTAGAGGATGAATGGAGACTGCCTGTAATTCGATGTTGGAGTGCCACGCTTGTTTGAGCTGATGAAAGACCTGCCAGCTTGTGGCGGCCCGACCTTTGAACGAATCGAGGTGGGTTCTAACGACAGCCGTGCCGTGAACGTAACTGCATTTGAGGCCAAATTCCATGCGGCGATAGAGATCTTCGGGAGTCCAATAGTTGTCGCGATCGGCTCTGGCGCGTTCAAGTGCTGTCAAAAACCTGCCGTCGGGGTTAGGGGTGCGCGGCCAAATGTGTCCTTTGTCGAGGTGGGTATGTAAGTCCACAAAGCACGGCCACACCATTCCCTTTCTTAGATCGACCGTGACTATCTCGGCACTGTTGGTAGAGGAGCTTACCGTTTCTGATGAATTGAACTGGGCAGACGAATAGACTGAGTTGGCTGACTGTAGACTTGAGGAACTCTGTGAAGCGTGCGGCTGGATCTGGGTCACTCTTCCTTCTGAAATTTGGATATCAACTAACGCTAGGCCTTCTTCCGTTGCAGATAGCGAAAGCACAGCCCGATCGCTCTCAGCCAGAAGGGTGACAGGCACATTTGCCCGTCGCAACCAATAATGGGGACGATCTGGGATGGTAATCCAATTCATGAGGGGGGCCGGGTATCCTGGCGGTAATACTATTGCCGGGGTGGAACGACGACAGTATGAAGCGAAACGTAGCCGGATGCTAGTTGATTTGTCCTAAAGATATCGTGTCGATCCGACGTGGATATCAGTCTGTCCTGAGGTTGACAAGAGATCTCTACATTGATAACAGTTCCCCTTCTACTTCGTTCATGCTGCCACGCTGAATGGGATCTTTCTGAGGGTTATGTCCTACCGACCCAGACAATTGCGGCGGCATGACCGCCTGCCTCCTTCTCGTCGCCGCCGCACTCTTGCCTTGAGGGTGGCGCTCGGTGTGTTGATCGTGCTCAGCATTCCGATCGCTCTCGAATGCTTTGCCCGTCTTTTGGCTGGAGTGTCTGGAGTTTCGGAAGACTTTACGCAGATTGACGAGCCTGGAATCGTTACGGCTTACCGTCTGGATACTCGCACACCTCAAGGTCTGACTGTTACGCCAGATAGACGGCCTGGTCAGCTAATGGCAACCTACCATCCCCAGTTGGGCTATCGCCTGATGCCCGATCGCCGCACGGACTATTGGAGTATCAACAGCAGCGGATTTCGCGATGATGACGAGATTGCGGTAGAGACGCCCGACGGAGAAATTCGAATTGCGTTACTGGGTGGTTCGGCTGCGTTTGGTCAGTTCAGTTCGACGAACAGTTCCACGATTGCCGAACAGTTGGAGACTCTACTCAACCAGCGGGTGGCCCGTCAGCAAGAGGCTCCTGATGAATTCCAGCCCGAACGACTGCCGTTTTTTGCCGATCGCGTTTCGGAGGTTTTAGCCTTGCCTCCGCGCATCCGAACTGGTAACTATCGGGTTATCAATGCCGCAGTTCCGGGATATGCATCCAGTAACGAGCTGGTTGGGTACCTGCAACACGTGGCGGCATACGAACCCGATATTGTGGTGGTTCTCAATGGCTATGCAGACGTCATGTTACCGAGCGATCGCTGGGGAGCCGAAGGGGTTGATATTGAACGCTTGGCAGTTGCTTCACAGCGGGGAATGGGCCGGCTAGCTTGGCTAGAGTTGAAGGAATGGTTTAGGACCTTGACCCTGGTGCGTGGATTTGGCTACTACGTGTTGAGTTCCGAGCCAGAGCCAGAATGGCGATCGTTCCTTGGGGTGAATCAATTTGCCTTTTATCCCGAAACAGCTCGCGAAACAAATTCTCAGGTCGATGCCTCGGAAGATGGTATTTCAATTGTTCGCGTTCCAAAGGATGACGCCGAACAACGGCAGCGTCTCGATCGATATCAACAGTCTCTAGAGCAACTGGTACAGCTCACCTCCGGGATGAACAGAGAGCTATTGATTGTAGTTCAGCCAGAGCTAACCGGACGCGACCCGCAGGTGCTAAGTTCCACAGAGCGGGCGATCGCCTTGGGACTGGGAAATACCTATCGAACTGTCATGCCAGATCTCTTCGAGCATCTGGAGGCAGTGGCGCAAGAAGTGGCACAGGGGTCCGATCGAGCAACAGCGATCGGTCTTTATGGAGAGATGAGCGAGATGGATGGTGCAGCCTTTTACAGTCCGGATAGTTTGACCGATGAGGGGAATGCCGTTGTTGCTGACCGCTTGTTCGAAGAAGTAACCCAGATGCTGGTGGTGTTTCCTCGACTGTTCGATCCCAATCGTGATCGTCGCCAGTGAGAGTGGAACGCGTGGCTGAGGATTTCCGGTGTTCTTGCATTGCTTTTTCTGACAACTCAGCATCTGGTGAAATGAAACAAAATTGAGTTTATTAGGTGTTAGATTGTCCGAGTTCTGCTCCGGTTTGCTGTCAGCCGAGCGAACGATATGCCGGTCATTGTTCTCCAAAGTGGTGCAACACATCTGCAGTCATCGCAAGTTGCCTGAGTTGGCAGGTCAATCCTTCAGTGCTAGGTGAATGAAAAACCGATGAACTCTAACGTATCCCTGTCAATCTTGGCTCTATCCCTAGGAGCGCTCCTTACAGCTTGCGGTGGCAGTCAACCGACGTCAACAACCGACAGCACATCTTCAACAGAATCCGGTGGAGCGTTGTCTGGTGACGTGCTTGCCGATGGCTCTAGTACTGTTGGTCCCGTCACAATCGCTGCTGCAGAAAGTTTCCAATCCGTTGAATCTGGAGTGAACGTATCGGTGGGCACCAGTGGTAGTGGGGGAGGATTCACAAAATTCTGTGTGGGAGAAACTGATATTTCCAACGCTTCCCGTCCCATCAAACAGAGCGAAATCGACGCCTGTGCCTCGAATGGAATCGAATTTATTGAAATACCGGTGGCGTTCGACGGCCTGGCGGTTGTTACCTCAAATGACAATGAATTTGCCCAGTGCTTGACTACCGAGCAACTTAATTTTGTCTGGAATTCTGATGCAGAGGGTGAAGTTAACAGTTGGGCGGATATCGAAGGAACTGGCTTCCCCGATGTTCCATTGTCCTTATACGCACCAGGCGTAGATTCCGGTACGTTCGACTATTTCAACGAAGCCATCTTGGATGAAGACGATATTCGAGCAGATTTCACCCCCAGTGAAGACGACAACGTGATTGTTACCGGTGTTGCGGGTAACGAAGGTGGATTGGGTTTCTTTGGCCTGGCGTTTTACGAAGAGAATAAAGAGATTCTCAATGTGGTGGGAATTGATGGAGGTGATGGGTGTGTTGTTCCGTCTGCCGAGACTGTTGAAAATGGCACCTACGTTCCTCTCGCTCGCCCTCTGTTCATCTATGTGAGTATGGCTTCAGCCGCCGACAAGCCTCAAGTGGCTGCATTTGTTGACTATTACTTGGAAAATGCGGCTGAATTGTCCGCCAATGTTGGCTACATTGGTCTCCCAGTGGAGGCATACACAGCCATTACCGACCACTGGACTTCTCGGGGGACGGGGAGTAACTACCAAAATGTGGCTCCCGGAACTCCGATTGGAGATTTGTTTGGCAGCTAGAGACTTGTCTGGCTGACGAAAAGATATACCTGCAGCGAATGAATGCATTACGGCAAGTTAGAAAGGGGGATTGATCTTCACTTCTACGTTGATAGGCTGTTACGGGGGTAAGCCGAGCGATTTCTAGTGCTCGGTTTACTTTTGGCACTCGCATGATGCGATCTTCAATTTCTCAGACATTTGTTTGTAGTTGTGTTGAAAAATACTGCGATCCGAAAATCCAGCGTTGCCCTTTCATCGGTATGCAACATGAATTGACCTCTATTTTTCTATGGGTACCCACTAGATGCAAGAGTTTGAAAAGCCAGTGAAAACAACGATTGTCTATCAGTCATTCAGAACCGACAACGTTCCTGACTGGATTCATATTTGTATGGATTCGGTTAAACACTGGTCTGAAATCAATGGTTTTGATTACTTATTTGTTGGTGATGAGCTGTTCGAATATTCTCCAGATTGGTATCGACAGCGAGTCCAGAATCAAATCCATCTTGTTTCCGATCTCTCTCGTGTCGTCTTAGCAAAGGAATTATTTTCAAAAGGATACGATCGCGCTATTTGGATTGATGCTGATGTTCTTGTTTTTTCTCCTCAAGACTTTCAGCTCCCCAAGCAGGAAGGCTATGCATTTTGTCGAGAGCTATGGCTGCACCCTGTTTCAAACAATCAACTTGGGTATACCCAGAAAGTCAATAACTCAGTCATGCTGCTCTCAAAGGAAACCAGCCTAACTGAGTTTTACATCCATGCTTGTCATGAAATTGTCAAACAAGATCGAAATCTATCTCACACTTCTGTTGGGACAAAGTTTCTGACGGTTTTAAATTCACAGTTCCCGATTGATAAAATCAAAGCCGTAGGTTTGTTTAGCCCTATCTTAACACAAGCAATTGTTTCAGATTTTACAGGTGTTGTTCGCTCATATATGAATCGATTTAAATACAATATGTATGCTGCCAATTTATGTCTCTCGTTCCTCGATCGTGAATTTTTGGGTATAACGTTAAGTGATCGAAGCTTCATGACGGTGATATCAAAGCTGATGGAAACCAATGGGAATTACCTCAACCAATACCATTCACAGGCGATATAGCGATCCTTAAATCGATTGAAAGTCTCTAGTAATTCTTTGATTGAAAACAACCACACTCTAACTCTGTGGATTTAGCCGTTTTTTCTTCAAGATACATACAGTCTTTTCTGGCGACCGGGCACTTAATGGATGAATTGTGAATTAGGCCCTTGCTTTGTCTGGTTCCAAGTCTGATTGCTCCCTTCTAGAAATGTGGGATAAGGGTTGGGGATGAGGACTACTAAACTCAGGTTGTGCAGTGCTCAATGTGTGGCCCCGTTTACAGGATGGGTACTCTGTGTGCATCCAGCGCCAGTCAACCTTTGACGCTCAAGTCTTTGACTGTAGCTGGTGTCCGCAATCCACCGCTCTGCAGTGTTATGGTTCAGCCGACAACTCTAGAAAGTGCATATGAATCCCCATTTGTAACGCTCGATGGCGTGCTGCGACAGATACGGGACAGTAACAGTTCGGAAGAGGTGGTTCAACTCTGTCTGGATTTTATTGCCTCAACCTTTGACGCCCCTCTTGTTTGGATTGCCTTCTACGACTCTCAGCAACACCAGTTAGTCGGACAGGGAGGGACGTCATTAGTCCCCAACTGCTCGCTCCTAGATAAAGCGATATCCCTCGAACCGGGACAAATTCTCGAACAAGTGGCGATCGAACAACGCAAGATTGCCGTTCCCGATGTTCCACAAGAATCTCGCATGGGGCCCTGGCAGGATGAGGCGAAGCGATTGGGAATCGTTGGATGTTTGCTGATTCCGATTCGCTATGGCGATCGCTGTCTGGGAGTACTGATGATGGGATCGCAATTGTGGGGGGGCACAGCGAGCGATGAAGAGGTGGCGATTTTAGGGATTCTCAATGGCCAAATGGCCTCTGCGCTGCAGTTAATACGAGAACGCAGGCTTCATCAAGAACAAAAGCAAGCTGACATTCCGCTTGTGGCGCTGGGCACCGCCATGCGCAACTTTGAGTCTTTTGACGAGCGTGCCAAAGCAGCCATCTCTCAGATCCAGGCATTTGTAGAAGTCAAGCAAGTTCGCGTATTTTGGCTGGATCGGCAATTTAATGAATTTGCCCCACGTTGGTCCACTCGCCAAGCTCCGCTAAAACCGGGAGCAAAAGTTTCGGAGAGTGACCATAGTGTATCGGGACCAACCTTTACAGCCCGCGAATTAGAGCCCACCTTTTCCAGTCTGGTGGAAGGTCGGTTGGTCATGGTTGGAGAAGCGGGGTTATCCGGCAGGCTCCCGATCAATGCTCGCACCCTACAGTTGCTCAATTGCCGGTCGGTCATGCTGGTACCTGTCCTGTTCGAGGGGGAGCTGTTGGGCTTTGTATCGTTAGAGTCTGACTATCTCCGGTCTTGGTCAGAGGTGGAGCAAACCTTGGTGGTTGGAGTGGTGCAATTTATGGCCTTGGCTGCTCCATTAGAAGTGCTCGAACAAACCTTGGAGCGGATCAAGCAAGATAGCCAACTCACGACCCAAGTGGCTCAGACTATTTACGCTCAAACCGATTGGAATGCTGCTCTGAAGCAAATTGCTCAAGAGCTTTGCTTCCGTATGGAAGCTACGGCCTGTTTGATGTTGCAAACGGCAAGCGATGTATCGGGTTATCGAGTTCGGATTGCTTACAGTAGCGATCCCGCGCTCTCCTTTCCAGATTATTTTCCCCCTTTGACTGGTCGAGATCTGGAGGATTTGCTCTGTGAAGACAAGGCGATCGCCGCTGAGAGCTACCCTGAAGATCTGCGTCTGACAGCATGGCAAGAGGCATTGGCACCAGTCGGTGTTCGTTCGATTCTGGCCGCTCGCACCACTGCCATCACCGTTACATCAGAGCGAGATTTGGAGACTGTCGATCCAGAGGGGATTGTGGTAGTTGTTAGCCCTCAACCCCGAGGCTGGCACCGAGAGGATCGTCAATTCCTGATGCTAGTGGCCCGACAAGTGGGGGTTGTGTTTCGCCAATGGCAACTGCGCGATAGTGCGATTACTCAGGCCCAAATGCAACAGCGTTTAGGAGTGGCTCTGGTCGAACTCAACGATGCGCGTGACTTGCCAGTTTTGTTTGATACGGTTGCCGTTCACCTCAAGCAGCTGTTTTCCGTTCCCTTTGCTGCAGTGCTGTCTTGGCTTGATTCCTCTGCTGATAGTGGCTCTACGGTGGCGACACTTAATGCCTTGCAGACTACAGAAGACTTTCAACTTGCGTCTACGAATCCGTCAATTCTTGTCGAAGGAGATGCTTTGATTCAGTGGAGTCTTCAGTCTGCTGCTCCACTACTCCTCAAAGGGGCTGACTTGCATGAAAGCAGTCGAAAGTGGCTGGATGCTGCGTCATTGGGACAATTAATGTCTATTGCAGTCGATCATCGGCCGAGCCCTTACTTGCCGAATTGTTTACTGGTGATAGGAGATGATGTGTCTCGACAATGGCAACCGCGAGAGCAAGAGATGCTGGAGAGTCTGAGGGGGACAATTGCCAGTAATATCAATCGGATTGTGACCCAACAGGTTCTGTTGCAACGGTTAGGAGCGCTCACCGAACTAAATTGGTACAAACATCGCCAGCTATCTACCACCAGCTTTTGTTTGCGCTATCAGCTCAAGCGGATGATTAAGGGGATTCCCGACCTCAAAGATGAGCACTGGAAAAAGCAGGAAGAATCCATCCGAACCATAATTGAGATCCCTAAAGATCTCAAAGTAGTCGGGCAAGAATATTGGGAACCATCAACTGAGAGAACAGGAATTCTAAGTGCGACTCTCATTCGTCGCGTGCTGCGCAGGGCCGATCCGCTCGTGCAGAAATACAAGCTTTGGCCTAGAGTTCGCGGGGAGGCAACTGTGACGGTTTCTGCCCATGCTGCTCGCCTTGAGATGGTTCTGGTGGAGCTCATCAGCTTGATTTGCAAGCGCTGCAAAGATGGTGGTCCTCTGGAAATTTGGGGGCAGGTGGATGGAGATCGATTCTCATTATCGCTGGTTGATAATGCTCAGCCGTTGTCCTCCGAATTGTTGGAACTACTCGATCACTTACACCACCACAACCGTGGGTTTGATTGGCTGTCACCTTTATTTGAGGTGTCTCTGCTGCAAACGTCGCCCGGACGCGAACTGAGTGTTTGTCAGGCAACGGTGTCAAATATGGGGGGAGAGCTGGAAATCTATCAAGCAGATGATGGCAGAACGGTGACTCAATTGCACTTGCCGATCGCCGAAGACGCCAGTTGATATCGGTATAAATTCAGGCTTTGAGTTGCCTCTCGACTCTAGACCTTACAGCGGATTGCTATAGCAGTGGGCGGAGCCAATTAGCGGCGAGCAATCGCCATTCTCCATCCTGTCCCAAACGCGCGATCGGTGACACGCAATCCGGGGGCGGCCTGTCGTCGCTTAAATTCAGCCCGCTTAACGAGTGCAACCACCCGCTCAACCGTCTGCAGGTCAAATCCTCGCGCAGCGATGGCAGTGGAACCCAAATGCTCTTCCACATGCAGTCGCAAGATTTCGTCAAGCAGATCGTAGGGGGGCAGGCTATCGGAATCCTGTTGGTCGGGTTTTAGTTCTGCGGACGGGGGTTTTTCAATCGTGGAGATGGGAATGACCGGTTGTTCTCGATTCATCCATCGGGCTAGGGCGTACACCTGAGTTTTGGGAACGTCCGAGATCACCGCCAGGCCTCCCGACATGTCGCCATAAATTGTGCAGTAACCGACTGCCAGCTCCGATTTGTTTCCCGTTGTCAGCAGCAGCCGCCCAAATTTATTGGAAATCGCCATCAGCAGATTGCCGCGAATCCGCGACTGCAGGTTCTCTTCAGCAATGCCCGGCTCCAATCCCATGAATGTCTCTGCCAATGCGCTGTCAAACGCTTGCATCATGGGTGCGATCGCAATTGTCTCGGTCTGAATGCCCAAGTTCTTGACTAGTTCTACCGAGTCATCAATGCTCCCGGTACTGCTGTAGGGAGATGGCATCAAGACTCCCAAGACATTTTCTGCTCCGACCGCTTCGGTCGCGATCGCGGCTGTGACAGCTGAATCAATCCCCCCTGACAACCCCAACACCACTTGCTTGAAGCCGCACTTGTGAATGTAATCTCGCGTTCCCAGAACCAATGCTCGATACAGTTCTTCGACAGGGGAGTGAGCCCAATTCTCTTTGACTTTTTTCTCAATGCCCGAATGAGTAAGAGGGTCAACGATAATAACATCCGGCTCGAAGGCCGAACCGCTTGCTAGGAGCCGGCCATCACGATCGAAGGCGCAACTGGCACCATCAAACACGAGGTCGTCATTGCCACCCACCTGATTGACGTACAGCAGTGGCAGGCGATGCTTGCGGGCGATCGCTCCCATCATGTCTACCCGCAGAGACTGTTTACCAACACTGAACGGCGAGGCCGATAGATTAATAACAACGTCAGCCCCCGCTTTAGCCATTTCTTCGACGGGGTCGATCGCATAACGCCGATGCTGCCAATAATCGCGATCGTTCCAAATGTCTTCGCAAATACTAATCCCGAGGGTTTCGCCGCGAAACTCCACTAAGTTGAGAGCCCGAGCCGGCTCAAAGTACCTATCCTCATCAAAGACATCGTAGGTGGGCAATAATCGCTTATGGAATATACGAGCGATGTTTCCCCTCTCTAACCAGGCCGCGCTGTTGTATAGCGGTCGTCCAGCTTCCGCCTTATTTTTGGAGACCGTGCCTACAATGGCCACAATCCTGCTAGGAAGAGCCTTTGCTAGCGTCTTCAACGTTTCGTCAGCGCGCTCCACAAACTCCTGTCTTAGCAACAAATCCCGTGGCGGATACCCCAGCAGAGCTAACTCGGAAGTGACTGCAATGTCCGCTCCCGCAGCGATCGCCCGTTCTACCCCAGCCTGAATCAGCGCGGCATTTCCAGCCAAATCGCCCACAATTGGATTCAGTTGAAGCAATGCAATCTTCATGGCACGGCCAGACAATGCGGGGAACTCACCCAACATTATCGAATGGAGGGAGTGCATTCTCCTATAGTGTCTGGTGCCTTGTCAGGCTTGCTATGAGGAGAGAACGAACCATATTGCCCCAATATTCTGACCGACTAGGTTGGCAGGGATATAGAGCGTAGAGTAGTCCAGAGCCCTCTTGAAAACTGAACCTGAGTGAACCATCCTTATTTGCTACCCGATACCCAAACCGGTATCTTGCGCAAGCGCTACAAGCGTTTTCTCTCCGATATTGAGCTGGATTCGGGAGAGACAATTACCGCTCATTGTCCCAATACTGGGCCCATGACCGGAGTGTGCGAACTGGGGGCACCCGTATTGGTCAGCTATCACGACGATCCGAAGCGCAAGCTCAAATACACTTGGGAAGCGATTTGGGTGGACGATGTTTGGGTGGGGGTTAACACGGCGGCTCCCAACCGCATTGTGCGGCACGGACTCGAGCATGATTGGTTTCCCGAACTAAAGGGATTTCACACCATGCGACGAGAGGCACCGTACGGTAGCCAAAAGAGCAAGATTGATTTTCTACTAACCTTTCCAGACAGTAGTTTGACCTATGTGGAAGTGAAGAACACTACCTGGTGCGATGGCCCCAGAGCATTATTTCCCGATACCGTCACCACTCGCGGGCAAAAACACCTGCAAGAACTCATGGAAATGGTGGAGGCGGGGCACCGGGCGGTCATGCTGTATTTCATCCATCGCGAAGATTGTACGGAGTTTTCTCCGGGCGATGCGAAAGATGCCGAGTATGGCGCTCTGTTGCGTCAGGCAGCAGACAAGGGGGTTGAAATTCTGCCCTATCGATTTGAGGTAACCTCCACAGCTTTGACCTGTTTGGGACGCGCCGAGCTGGTGCTATAGGTCGCATGCTCTTCTCGGGAACGTTGGTTATTCCACTGAAGTAGGGGGAATTGGCGATTGCTCCAGATCGATCTGGTCATCACCGCGAGGCTTTGGCCCACCTCACCAGCAAACATGAAGTTGGGGGAACAGGATAGGTGGGAGTTCGGGCGATCGCCTATGATGGCTGATGTCGTAACGTGCTTGAGTGCCTACGGGGTATGACAAGCGGGCCGGAAGTATGAATAAACTGGCGGGCCGAATTATCGGCATCCTACTAGTGGTGGCAGCAGCAATCTATCTCGTTGTAACAAAACCGGTGCAATTGGGATTGGATTTGCAAGGGGGAACGCAACTCACCTTGCAAGCGCAGCCTACCGAACAGGTACCGGACATTACACCACAGGTCATGCTGGGGCTGGAAGCCGTTCTGGAGCAGCGTGTAAATGGATTTGGGGTGTCGGATACCGTGCTGCAAATTAGCGGTGACGATCGCCTGTTTATTCAGCTTCCTGGCGTTGACGATCCCGATCGTGCCATTGATGTGCTGCAAGACACAGCTCAGCTAGAGTTTCGCTCTCAGATATTTGGCCAAAGCATTCCGCGTCCCGATCGCGAGACCGGAGAGTATCCTCTATCTCCAGAAGATATCGAACAAATTTTCGAACCAGCTCGACTGACTGGTGCGCAGCTTCAAAGTGCAACGATTCTTTCACCCCAATCAACAAATAACGGGAATTGGGGGGTTGAGATTCGATTTGACCGGGAAGGGGCTTCCACCTTTGCAGATATCACCCGCGAACTGGCAGGAACCGGACGAGGGCTCGGAATTTTCCTTGATGGAAATCTAATTAGTGCCCCCGGTGTGAATGCGGAGCAGAACCCCAATGGCATTATCGGAGGGGTTGCTAGCATTACCGGTCAATTCACCGTTGATGAAGCCAGAGATTTAGCCGTCAAGTTAGAGGCTGGGGCATTGCCGGTACCGGTAGAAGTGATCGAGAACCGTACGGTGGGAGCAACGCTGGGTGCTGCCAGTGTCAAGCGTAGTTTGATTGCCGGATTGGGGGGGCTAACGCTGACGTTTGGTTACATGCTGGTGTATTACCGGGTGCCGGGTTTTATGGCCAGTATCGCCCTGCTGATTTACGCTCTAGTCACATTTTCTATCTTTCAACTGTTTGGCGTTACGCTGACGCTGCCCGGTATCGCCGGATTTATCCTCAGTATCGGGATTGCCGTAGATGCCAACGTCCTAATTTTCGAGCGCACTCGTGAAGAGTTGCGCAGCGGTAAGTCAGTCTACAAATCTGTGGAGGAAGGGTTTAGCCGAGCATTGGCCAGTATTTTGGACAGCAACGTGACGACCCTGCTGGCCTGTCTCGTTTTGTTCAGCTTGGGAACCGGGTTGGTGAAAGGATTTGCGCTGACGCTGGCGATCGGCATTTTAGTGAGTTTCTTCACCGCCTTAACTTGTACGCGCACCTTCTTGCTTGTGCTGATGTCGAACAGTAGTTGGCGTAAGGCAGAACTCTTTGGTGTGAAGCAAACACCTGCTTGATATATGACCGGCGATCGCCTGACAGACCCGATCGCCAGGCAGCACGAATCACTTGATAGAACAGTTTGAGCAATGGGAGACGGCACAATGGCCGATAAGCGGACGCAAGATGTAGAGATGCCCGATACTAAGCTCGATGTCGGTAAAACCGATCCCGAAAAGACCGGTAACAGTGCAACCCCCAGCAGCCACCTTATTGATGTAGTCGGTCGCACCAAAACTTGGTTTACGATTTCTGCCGCATGCATTTTGGCGGGATTGCTGGCAATGGCGGTGTGCTTTTCCCAAACCGGGTCGCCCTTGAAGTTAGGACTGGACTTTACGGGGGGAACCCTGCTGCAGGTAGAGTTCGAGCAGCCTGTGACCGAGATGCAACTGCGGGATGTGCTGTCGGATCGGGAATTGAGCAACAGCGTGATTCAGCTCGATCGCGAGACATCGCGTACTGCTATCTTGCGGGTTCCGCCATTGAGCGAGGAGGATCGTCTAAGTCTGGAGTCAGCGCTAACGGAAGATGTCGGTACGTTTCGTCGAGATCTGGTGGAAACGGTAGGGCCAGCTATTGGAGAAACGCTCCTCAAAAGCGGATTGTTAGCTATTCTGGTCGCGTTTGCCGCGATTGTGGTCTATGTCAGTATTCGCTTCCAGGTGGATTACGCCATCTTCGCGATCGCGGCCCTGCTGCACGACATCCTGATTACTGCTGGGGTGTTTGCTATCTTGGGCCTTTTGTTTGGGATAGAGGTGGATCAGCTATTTGTGGTTGCCATGCTGACCATCATTGGTTTCTCGGTGAATGACACCGTGGTGATTTACGATCGCATCCGCGAAAATAGCCGTCGCCTCCTGAGCCGTAAAACGACGTTCTCGGATGTCGTGAATATTTCGGTGAACCAGACGTTTGCCCGGTCTATCAATACGTCGCTGACGTCCATGTTGGCTTTGTTGGCTATCTTTCTGTTTGGTGGCCCGACACTGCGATATTTCTCACTGGCCCTGCTGATTGGCTTTGCTTGGGGAACCTATTCCAGCATCTTTATTGCCAGCACCTTGCTGACTTGGTGGCGTCAAAAGCATCCAGCCAACACATCTCGCAAAATGTCGCAGCGATTGCCTGAAGATGGTGTTGTGTAAACAGTTAGAGCGGGCAATTGCGTGAATTGGGCAGTCTACGACAGCTACGTCAGATATGACTGCCAAGCATCATTGGTTGGGCACAGTCTATGAGAGCTTGCCGCGTTTTCCTCGCAAACCTTAGTTTCCGTTTGCTTCGTTAGGACTATAGACTTATCGACACCGATTCTCGCACCGATGCTAGCTCCTCCAGTACTGGAACTCATGCCGCTACGGATAACGGTAGTGCCACCAACGCAGCAGGCTCCTACCAGTGGTCTCAGACTCGTATTCTTTCCCCCGAAGCGGAACGGTTATTCGCCCTGCAAGTGCGAGTTCGTTGGGGCATTGTAGGGCTGATATGGGTGGCGATCGGATTGCCATCGCTATGGTTGCTGAGGGCGGATATCCGCAGGCTCTTGGAGTTTTTTACCTGGGCTGGGGTTAAGTATCCGTTGCTGTATCAACCCAAGGCGGGGTTTGGTTTGTGCCTGTGCGTAGCCGTGACACTGACGACGTTACTGTGGCAGTGCAAATATGAGTGCATGGGGCTTTCGGCAGCAGAGCGACGGGAGCTGGAAAAACTAGCCACATCGATTCGCAAGCGAGGGTCGGGGCACTTCCTCTGGTCATGGGTGAAGACGCATCGCCCCAATTAACGAGGACAGAATTAGCCTGGATAGTGAACGGTTCATAACTAGAGTTGGTGTGGGGCTCCTGCTTTCCAACTCGGACGTATGGATAACGTCAGCTTGACGGATCTGCTTGATTGGGGGTGGTTGCCTCACAGCGAGATGAAACTATTAGAGTTGAAGCCTCTTGTTCCCTGCTCCCATTGTGAGAAAGGGTTGGAGATAAGAATCCAACTCCGGTTAAACGAGTGGGACAAGCGATTATGCGGCAGCTTTGGTGATGAAATCCCCCGTTATTCGCAGCGGGCATTTATTCTAGAGATCCCGCACTCATCTAGATGGCATGGCAAACGGCAATTCCTTTGGACAACTGTTCAGTATCACGACCTACGGCGAGTCCCACGGAGGGGCTGTTGGGGTGATCGTGGATGGCTGTCCCCCTCGAATTCCAATTACTGCTGAAGAAATTCAGGTGGATCTCGATCGCCGTCGTCCCGGTCAAAGCAAGATTGTTACCCCTCGAAAAGAGTCCGACACCTGCGAAATTACCTCGGGCGTGTTTGAAGGATTGACCATCGGCACTCCCATCCACATCATCGTGCGCAATAAGGACGCGCGGTCGCAGGATTACTCCGAAATGAAAACCACATTTCGCCCCTCCCATGCTGATGCCACGTATCAGGCCAAATATGGGATTCGGAACTGGAAAGGGGGGGGGCGTGCGTCTGCTCGCGAAACCATTGGCCGTGTTGCTGCTGGGGCGATCGCCAAAAAGATATTGAAATTGGCTGCTGGCGTTGAGGTCGTTGGTTATGTCAAGCGCATCAAAGATTTGGAGGCCGATATTGACCCGAATGCAGTCACGTTAGAGCAAGTGGAATCCAATATTGTCCGCTGCCCGGATGGGGAGTTGGCAGAACGGATGATCGAGTTGATTCAGGAGACCGGCAAACAGGGGGATTCGATTGGCGGGGTGGTTGAGTGTGTTGCCCGCAATGTGCCCACTGGATTGGGGGCTCCGGTGTTTGACAAGTTGGAGGCCGATCTGGCGAAGGGAGCCATGTCGCTGCCAGCCAGCAAAGGCTTTGAGATTGGCTCTGGATTTGCAGGAACTTACCTGACGGGTAAAGAGCACAACGATGAGTTTTATATGGAGGGCGATCGCATCCGGACGGCCACCAACCGGTCGGGAGGCATTCAGGGAGGAATCTCTAACGGCGAAAATATCGTGATTCGGGTGGCGTTTAAGCCGACGGCAACCATTCGCCAAGAACAAAATACCGTGACGAAGGACGGCCAAGCTGCTGTGCTGGCAGCGCGGGGACGGCACGATCCATGCGTTCTTCCCAGAGCGGTTCCGATGGTGGAGTCTATGGTGGCGTTGGTGTTATGCGACCATTTCTTGCGGCAGCAGGCTCAGTGCGGTGCGGTACTGTCGGATGACGTGGCCCTGCATCGTGAGACTGCTTATTTGGTGGAAGGCGAGCCGGTGGCTAATGCTTAAGATCGGTGAGACTGGTTAAGCATCGAAGGAAAATAAGACTGCGTTTGTGTTTGAATGGCGGTCATGATGCCTTGCGATGGTCGGATCTATCCTGGTTTGTCCGTCTAGTGAAGAATATAGTGTCTGCCATTCCAGTTAGGACAAAAGTTTTTAATTGCTGTCAGGGCTGGACATAGCTGAAATGTCTGCTGTTGTATGCCTACTGCCATACAACAGGGCTAAGTGGGATTCCTTCAGAGCCGCTGGCGTTATTGGTAATGTATGACGAATCAGGCGTTTGATACTCCACCACCTTCACCTATATTGCAAGCGAATAGACTGTTATAACGTCCCCAACACCAACAGCCTGTCGGGGACTTCGCAACAAGAGATTCGTGATAGCTATGCTGCTTGATAGTTCACAATGCGAGCAAAACCGTCGGAGGTTAAGCTGGCACCACCCACTAACGCACCGTCAATCTCAGGCTGGGACATAATTTCATCCACATTGGCGGGCTTTACAGACCCCCCGTATTGGATGGGAACATCTTGATTGCTCAATTTGCTCCGAATTAAGCCAATAATCCGGTTGGCTTCTCCTGAATCGCAGGTGTCTCCAGTACCGATTGCCCAGATGGGTTCGTAGGCAATAATCAGGTTGCTTTGATCGACTCCGACTAGGTCTTGGTCTAATTGGCGGAAAATCCACTCCTCGGTCTGTCCGGCATCGCGGGTGGCCTTACTTTCGCCGACACACAGTATAGGGGTGATTCCAGCAGCCTGAGCAGCTAGCAGTCGCTTATTAACTGTTTCGTCAGTTTCGCCGAAATATTCGCGCCGTTCACTGTGGCCCACGATCGCAAACTGCACCCCCATTTCCGAGAGCATGGCTGCGGAAATTTCTCCGGTGAATGCTCCTTTCTCTTCCCAGTGAATATTCTGGGCTCCAATTTTAATGGGGGAGTTAGCCGTGGCTTCAAGAGCGGCGGCAAGGTCGGTGAAGGGGACGCATAGCAGCACTTGTCGAGCCGGATGGAGGTTGTTTAGATGGGGAGTAAAGCTATCTATGTAAGCGCGGGTTTCCGCTTGAGTCATGTGCATTTTCCAGTTTCCGGCAAGCACAATCTGGCGCAACGTTCCCATCTCCCGATCCAAACAGTTGAAGCTGTAGTGTCAGACATTTCAAGTCGGGCAAAACCGATTCTGCGATTGCAGGGGTGACCCAATTGAAGTGCCCCAAGCACTTAAAAAACTCGCAGTAGTCGCGAGTCATGGCTTTTTAAACACGAAATTTTTGTGTTAACCAGTCTACCAGGATATCCACCGCTGCCATGTCGATTTGCCAGAGTGGTTGCTGCTGTTCGGCCACCGATCGCCACCGATCGGTGCGAATTAGCCAGCGATCGAGTCCCGGTAGCTCGCGATAAGTCCAGTCGGATGGCCCTTGCTGACGACGTTCCAGTTCGGATGCCAGTTGTCTGGAGCAGAACACCGGGCACACCCAATCCATATCCCCGTGCAGGACGAGCAGGGGGCATTTGATTTGAAAGATGGGTTTGAACATGAACAACGGAGAGCGGCTGGCGTAATCGTCAACCAGACGTTTTAGCAGGGCGGAATGCTCGTCTGGAGGAGTAGCGGCCATGGCTTCGTCAGTGGTTTGGCGAAAGGGAAACAAGTCGCCCATCGCTCCAGTAGGAGTAGAAATTAATATCAAGCCATCAATTGCGTCCGGCTGTTGCTGAGCCAATATACCGGCCCAAGCGGCAGCTTCTCCCCAACCCACTAATACCAAGGGTTTGGGAAATTCCGGGAGTTGGGAGGCATGAGCCAACACTGTTGTGAAGTCTTGCAACTCGTCTGCGGGGCTGACGTACTCTCCCCCTGTGGCCCCGGTGCCTCGGCGATCGAACCGCAGGCTGGAAAATCCGGCTTGTCCCAATGCTTCAGCCAGTTGAGCCAGTGGAGAAAACCCGATATCTCCGTCGTTGCCGTCACCATCGCTGAGTCCGCTGCCAGGAAGGACAAACACTGATGGCCCATCGATCTGCTGACCTTGCTTGGGGATCGGGGCGATCAGTCGCGCTTCCAGGTGGGTACCAGGGGCGTGTGGGAGGGGAATCGGGATGGTAAAAGTTTCAGCGTTCATGCCCTCAGTGTAGGAGGTGTGGGAGCCTTCTCTGCGTTGATAGACTCATGCTGAAATACTGAGGGGCTTTAAAATATCGGGCAGATTCTTTATTGCTCGGTTTGGAGTAACCGTTCGAGCGCGCGCTCCAGTTTATAGAGGGCGACGGCAGCAACTACGAGCGAAATCGTGACCCCTGCCTGCTGAATGCGAGGGTGAATTGCCAGAGGAGCTGTTGTCAGGGGCATTTCGGTGTTTGTGGTAGAAGCGGCAGCGTTTTCGGAACTGTCGAACTGTGTGGTGGTGTAGGGGGTTGCGAAGTGCTGGTTGGGGGGGGGCTCTTGTGTCGGGGGGCCGCTCATGGTGTCTCCTCACACATGTCAATGCTGCTCGCTCCTTTGCTCGATACCGTGACGAAACCCAAACTTCTAAGTCAGTCAAGAATTTCAAGGGCTGGCAAGCGAATTCAGCCGTTGCCTAGATAGTACCGATCTTGTTGAAGTATTTAAGCCGCAATACAGGCATAGGTGAGACGCATTTTCGCAATCGTACTTTCTGAAAACAGCAGTGGCTGCAATTGTCAGAAACGGACATTGTTGTGTGGAGGGTGACCCTGCAGTCTTTACATGTAATCTGCTCTTCGACCACGATCGCACATCAACTTTGGTAAGAGCCGTTATGGCTAACAGAATCTTGAATGTTCGAAAGCGATTTGCTTCTAAACCCACCACGGGCGTTGTCCGGTGCGGGGGTCGATGGTTGTCCATGGAGCAATCCAGATGCGATCGCCCTCAACCGATACACGAACGAGTTTTAGAAGCAAGCCAGCGGGCCCACGAACGACTCTTCCGTCTGGCGCGTAGCGCGAGCCGTGACAGGGGCATTGAAATTGTTGGGCCTGCGGATTCCAGTGAAAGGTACAGCCTAGGTGGGGCAATTGTCCACCAGTCCACGTTTGTCCAGTGTTCCGTCATCCAGCACTGCTAAATATGTTGGCTCGGCGGCTAGTCCTGCAACTAGAGCGCGGCTACCGGGGGCTTCGCTCAATATCTGCGAGGCCGGGATCTCGTGTCCTAATTTATCTTTTGCTGTAACGGCTCCACCTCTACCTGTTTGTTCTGCCGGAGGAGATAGGGTCTTGGCAATAGGGTAGAGAATTGCTCCAGCGGTTGTGGCAAGTGCTGTACCGGTTAGGAAGTTGAGAAATGTTCGTCGAGAGAGTGAATCTGATTCGATGTTGAGGCGACTTTCCACGAGTTAGCTCCATTACTTGCAGATGAGTGCAATGCAAGCGATCGCCCAAGTCGATATCACGTCAATCGACTGATGGTATCGGCTATCTCCGGAGTATTCACACTCTAGCTTTTTTGTTTTCGCACTGGGCTGACTCAATGTCGTAGTTGTTCGTTCCGGTAGCGTTCAGTTGTCCACCCCCCCCCCCTCTCCCAAACGTCCCGCACGAAGATCTCGGTGGACTCGCGAACGATTGCCCAATCATATTGGCGGATGGGCAGAGCGGAATCGTCAAAGCCAATGCGATCGAATCTCTCGACAATACGTCCGGGCCTGCAAGCATTCCAGACATGATGATGACTCTTCGTGCTTTTTCATCGCCTCGTGATACCGTTCGTTCAGCTCTAACAGGAAGACCCGGCGATCAACAGCTCCCTGTTCTGTATCCATTCAGCACAAAATCCACCCAGCAAACTTGCCAGATGGATCGTACTGCTATCTTCAGGAATTTCCAGATGCGGACGGAGAGACTCGAACTCTCACAGATTGCTCCACTAGAGCCTAAATCTAGCGCGTCTACCAATTCCGCCACGTCCGCGTGGTGTGGTGCGATTCATACACTACCATAGCTTTCCACCATCGCAGTCAGGAACTGTCTCCCAGTTGTCATTGGATGGTGAAAAGCCAAATCGTGAAAGGTTATGCCGCCAACGCCGCAGCTGCCACTGGCTCGGATACCGATACCTTTGCAGACAGGCGATCGCGAGCGTCATTCTCTACCCGAGTCACTGTTACAGCTTTGCCGGGATACAGTGACGCCGCCGCCGCCTCTAAGTCAGACTTGAGAGCTGCAAACGTCTCGTCCGTGTTGGGGGCATGTAGGCGATCGTTGGTCATGTAGAGGAACCCACTGCCATCAATGCTCAGTTCGCCATCCAGACGGTTGTCGGACTCCAGCAGAGAACTGAACTTAGCCGTAGCCTTCACCAAGTCCACAATCTTGTCCGAGTGGCTCTTGTCGGCATTCTCGCCCGGTAAACCTAGCTTGCGCTGAGCGTAGACACCAAACTCGCCACCCTCGTGATCCAATGCATAGTTGGTTTCGTGGGAAATCAACATAATGCCAGGTCCGTTGGGAATGTGGCGATAGTCCACCACATCCAGCAGCAATCCTTCTAGCTGATTCTTACGAATCCACTCGTGAAAGATGTTGATGTAATGGGCTTCGTCAATATCGACGCCAGAATTTGCAAACAATTTGACGCAGAAGCGATCGAGATCCACCGTTTTACTCCAGTCGAGTCTTGAAATTTTGGGTCTTGAACTATCGAGTCTTGAAATGAAGTGCCGAGTCGGCTGACCCGGCAAAAAAAGTGAGAGTTACCTAACTGCTAGCTTGCAATTGTTTCTCGTTGAGCCAGCGCTGGAAACCAGCCGGGGTGGTAATCCCGTCTTCTACCATGCGGGCGTTGCAAGCGTGAGCTGCTTCGATAAACAGGCGTGCTTCTTCAATTAGCTGTTTGGCGCGATCGATCGTCGCTGCTTCGTTGCGGCCATCGTAAGCCTTAAACAGGTAGCTGGCGAATTTGCCCTTGGCGAAGGGATCGAAGAACAATTCCGTGTCGTAGAAATACTTGCGGAACTCGGCCACAATGCTGTCGGCGTCGTCAGCAATATCGATATTCTGAATCTTTAGCAGTGCTTGAGCCGCACTCAACATGGATTCAAATGCTTTATCGGCTGCCTGTTTGACGTTACCGTTGGCAGGAGTTTCCTCCAGCAAAATTGTGGCATCGAAGTGGATGCTCTCTGCAGCGGCAACTCCAAAGTCCGTTAGGGTAACTACTTCACCGGCACATTCGCCAATACCGATGTCGCCGAGAGTGTACTCCCGGTTGTCTGCCCAGTCAGTGTAAAAGGACTTGTCTTCGGCGTAGCTGGGGACGGCTAAGAAGGGTTGAACGCGATCGCGAATGGCTTTCTTACCAATACGATTGACGAACTCATTAAACTTCTCTTTCCCTTCTCGCTCCTGCATGTACATATCCACCAGGAACTCCACCACATCGGGGACGCGCTTGGAAGGTACAACGGCCACAGATTGACCGTATTCTGCAGCGTTCTTATCCCAGGTACCACCCAAGATGAGCTGGAAGTGGGGCACGCGATGGCGATCGACGAGGCGATTGGCACCGTAGAACCCAATCTCAGCAACAGTGTGCTGAGAGCAGGAGTTGAAGCAGCCGCTGACCTTGATGCGGATATTTTTCACGGCTTCGTCATATTGCCACCCCTTAACCGTGAGGCGACGCATCAATTCGCCACCTAAACCACGAGAACTGGAGATACCCAACTTGCAGGTGTCAGTACCGGGGCAAGCCACGATATCCACGATCGATTCGGCGCCGGGGGTTGCCAAATCAATAGCATGCAGGGCGTTGTAGAGTGCGGGTAAGTCTGCTTCGTGAATCCAACGCATTAGCAGGTTTTGTTCGACCGTAGTACGGAGCGCTTCGTTACCGAAACGACGAACGACATCCGCTAGACGGCGCATCTGAGTAGCGGTCATGTCACCCAACGGCAGCGGAATCGTGACTGCGACATAGCCCGCTTGACGTTGCTGATAAATATTCGTGGACTTCCATTTGGCAAACATGTCTGCATCAACCGGAGTCTCGCCAGGAGAGACGGCCGCAGGGGAACCAGCTTCCTCGTACTTATTGATGTCAGCTAGCCAGCTTCTCCAGTCGGGATCGTCGGGCAAAATAGCGCGTTCTTCCATCACCAAGCGACGGAACTCGTCGATGCCTAACTTGCCGACCAAGAATTTGATGCGGGCCTTGTTGCGATTCGCTTTTTCTCCCAAGCGAGCAAATACGCGGAAGATTGCCTGAGACAGAGGCAGCAGCTCTTCAGGTGCGACAAACTCTGAGAATAGCTTGGCTAAGTGGGGGACGGCACCCAGGCCGCCGCCCACGTACATTTCGAAGCCTTGAACTTCTTTGCCATCAACGACTTGGGTCTTTGCGATCAGGCCCAGGTCATGCATGGAGGTGAGACCGCAGGGGTGGTCAGCACATCCCGAAAACGCCACTTTCAGCTTGCGGCCAAAGTCCTGTACGTCAGGGTGACCCAAGAAGTACTGAGCTAATTGATCGGCGTAGCCGGTGACGTCAAACGACTCATCGTGGCAGACACCGGACAGGGGGCAAGCGGTGACGTTGCGGACAGAGTTCCCACAAGCCTCGCGGGTGGTAATGCCCACAGCTGCCAGACGACGATGCATGTCAGGGGTGTCATCCAAGTTGAGGAAGTGCAACTGCACGTCCTGACGGGTGGTGATGTGAATGATGGTGTCGGAGTATTCTTCGGCAATGTCCGCCATCACTTCCATTTGCTCGGCGGTCATGCCACCGTAGGGCAGCTTAATGCGTTGCATGCCCGGTGCTTCGTATAGGGTGCCGGGGCCTTTGGTAATTTCTTTGTTGGGGAATTCCAGTTCGCGCGATTGCTCCCCATCGTCTCTAAATCCATTGTCGTAACGCTGACCGTAAGCACCACGACGCAGACGTAGCTCGGCGAACACTTTCTCGTCCAGTTTGCCCTGCTTACGCAGTTCCATCTGGCTTTCAAATGTATCGATTTCCTCAGCCAGTCGATCCGAGATCTTGTCGCCCAGTAGGCTCTTCCAAGACTGGGATGAGTTTTGAGCGACCGGTTTTTGAGCAACCATTGTCCTGCTGTTCCTCTAGTGCTAATTCGCGCGAATGTGAGCGAGATGCGGGTTTGTGGGTTCAGCAACCTATCCAGGGGGCAATTAGCCCTTGTAAATAAAGCTGCCAGTGATAGTAGCAAGGGGCTGGAGACGCTTTGAGGCACGAAGCTAAAGATGCCCCGGGGCTTCTCAATGTAACAGCGAGAGTGCTACGAGGGGAGTTTTTGCCCCATGTATTTTAGGTTCACGTGGTATCCATAGCTGCAAAACGTTGGGTTTTGCAATCAAACTGTCTAAACCGGAAGCGAGCATTCACCTAAGAATTGGATACGAACATCCTTTACTCGTGTGAGACCTCGCCTGCAATTTAAACTTACAGCGACCGTTTAACCCACTCTTTCTGGACGAACAAATCCTCTTGGGATGAGGGTTCTGTCGTAAAGACCGGTATTCCGATGGGGTTACTGTAGATTCATTAGAAAGTTTAACATCGGCATAGATGTCCGTCTAGGCAACAAGAGAGATGGCCCAGCTAGGAATAATATGCTGACAGATGCTGCCAGGTTGAATGGCTGTAGGTGGAAGGCGCTATCAAAATTCTGCGATCGGTCAATGTCCTTTGCACGGAAAACTCCGTTGGCTGAGTCAAGATTCGAAAATCAATGTCGCTAATTGTCCGAGAATTCGAGAGACTGGATAAGCTAATCGCTAGTTGAACAGCGATCGCACGCAACTGTCAGGAGTGAACCCATGCCCAGCGCTGTAATGAACACCGAGAAAGGCACCATCAATCTGGAGCTGTTTAGCGATGATGCGCCCAATACGGTTCAAAATTTTGTCGATTTGGCGAAAAAAGGCTTTTACGACGGTCTCAACTTCCATCGCGTTATCAACAACTTCATGATTCAGGGAGGATGCCCCAACGGGACCGGTACCGGTGGCCCCGGTTACACCATTGATTGCGAAATCAATGACAACAAACACCTAGCCGGGTCTTTGTCGATGGCCCATGCGGGTCCCAACACTGGCGGTAGCCAATTCTTCATTTGCCATTCCCCCCAGCGTCATTTAGATGGCGTTCACACTGTCTTTGGCAAGACGGAAGACATGGATATTGTTAACGCTATTCGCAAAGGCGATCGCATCATCTCTGTAGAAATTAAGGACTGACCTTAAGGGCTGATGTCTGTCTGTCGTCTTTGGTTTGCGGGTTGAGGACGACGATGTTTTGGCATTTGCGATCGCTGGGAGATCGCTGAATTCAGGGGGCTGACTAGCCCCACCCACACCTACAGCCCGTCTTGGATGTGGGTGATAGGATCTGCGTAACTTGTGGCAGGCCTCATGCAGGCGTTTCAAATTGTTTTCATCGTCCTCGCGATCGCTGGGGCGATCGCTATTGCGGGCGATCGCCTTATCCGTGTTGGGGCCCAAGCATTTTCAACCCACAACACGATTGGACGGCCAGGGCAAAATCGTTCGCCTCGTTTGCTTAAAAGGACCGCTGTCCTTGGTGTCTTGCTGGGTACGGTGGTCTCGTTCGCTATGGGTGGCGCGGGTTCTGCGATCGTTGCCCCAAGTGGCCTAGACCTCCCGATTAGCGAGCGTCCTGCAATAGCCTCCAGTCTTGCAGTGGCCTCTCTCGATGCTGGTGGTGTCTCTGCAACCCTGCCGCATACATACCATTTGTCTGCCGTTGATTTGTCGTTGCCTTCCAGCTACGGGCTAGCTCAGATCGCTCCCATTTCTTCAGAGTCTGCTCCTGAAGATTCGAGCGTTTCTGAAGATTCGCGTTCGACACAAACCCCTTCCCCGGAGTCTCTGGATAGTGAATCGGGCGCGCGGGACACAGCAGAAATTACCCCTGTGCCGCAGCCCAGTCGCTGGCAACGGATGCAAGGTTTTCTCTTTGTGTTCTACATTTTGGTGCTGAGCGGAGTGATTGCTACTGTCGGCGATCGCCTCGGTTACCGCATTGGTAAGAAGCGCCTCACCTGGTTTAATCTTCGCCCTCGCCATACAGCAATTCTGGTGACGATTCTCACCGGGATCTTTATTTCCGCTTCCTCCGTGGGGGTACTGCTACTGACCAACCAATCGATTGCAGATGCTCTGTTCAACTACACCAAGCGAGTCACCGAGCTGCAGACGGAGATTCAGTCGTTGGAAGGGGACATCACGTCCGTGCAAACGCAACTAGCAACCTTAGAAACCGAGCGCTTGGAAGCGGAAAATCGCGTACAGCAACTGACCGTCGAGCAAACGGAGCTGCGGGCTGTCAAAGAGGCGGTGGAAGAGGAATTAGCCACCGCTAACCAATCGCTAGAAACAACGCGGAGTCAACTCGACGAAGCACAAACCTCTTTAGGTATTGCGCAGCAGGAGACTGCTCAGGCAGAGGCAGCTGCGGCTGATGCCCGCGAACGAGTCAACCAACTGCAGGTGTCGCTGCAGAGTACGGAAGAAGAACTGACCACTCTGCAAGCTCAGAAGGTGGAACTAGAAGCCGATATTTCCAACTTAATTGCAGTTGCAGAGCGGTTACGGCGGGGTGAGTTTGCTGTTTTGGCCGGAGAACCCCTGGCGACTGGCGTGATCGAAGGCGGAATGACGCCTGGAGATATTCAACAAGCACTTAATAGCTTGTTTGCGATCGCCGAGCGACGGGCCCGTACCCTAGGCGCCACCCCCACCAGTAATGGCGGGAGAGCGATCCAAATCCGCGTGCCGGAAGTTACCCGTGTCATCCAAGAGGTCTCGTTGCCGGGGAGTTGGGTGGTGCAGGTCTTTTCTCTCACAAATCGTTTAGTGGGGGAGCCTGTCCCAGTGATTACGGGCGTAATTCCCAATCGCCTATTGTTTCCGGAGGGGACAGTTCTGTCTGAAACATCCATTTCCCCCGGTAGAAGCGATGAAGATATCGAAGAAACTCTGGTTCGCTTATTTTTGGAAGCGGGCCAGAAGTCCCGTAATGAAGGCATTTTGTTCGATACCAGCACCGGCACTGTGGGGGAGTTTTCCCAGTCCAGGCTGTTCGAATTAGTCCAATCTTTACGTCAGATTGACGAGCCCGTCAGCGTGCAGGTGGTGGCCCAGCGAGACATTTACACGTCCGGTCCGTTGGAGGTGGACTTACTCTCGAATGGGGTGGCGTTAGCTCCAGATACTAGTGATGACTCCGAGCCCAGTGAGTCTGGCGAGCCTAATGCTGACAGTACGGGTATGAATTCTGAGGAAGATGTCCAAGGCTCGGGAGAAGAGGAGCCCGTATTGGTCAAGACCAACACCACTGCTTGGCAGCATTTTCCCTCCTGGCCTGAAGCGACTCTTTCTTCGCAACTTCCTGAATTGAGGGCGGTGAATCTGACAGATTCCTACAGCAGCGGTCTTTTACTTGCCGATCGCTGGGAGGAGTAATTATGGCTGAGTTTCCAGATCTTCCCAACCCTGTAACAGACTCCACACATCGTCAGTATCTGATGGGCTTTGACCCTGGACGGGACAAGTGCGGTTTGGCTGTAGCGAAGGTTGCCGAACCCTTGCGAGCCAGAGAGGGAGAAACTGGAGCGCTCAATGCTATGGAACTATGCCATCGCGAGATTGTTCGCTCGGATGATGTGGAGACTCGCCTCCAGGCACAGTTCGATACCTTTCATCTCGACTCTGATGTCCCTCTCGACTTCATCATGGGTAATCAAACCACCGCTCGTCGCTGGCAGCAGCGGTTGTTACAAACGTTTCCCAAACTGAATATTCATCTGGTTGACGAACGCTTTAGTTCTCAGGAAGCCCGTCAGCGTTACTGGTCGATTTACCCAGCTCGGGGGCTGCAGCGCTTTATTCCACTGGGCATGCGCGAGCCGCCGCGTCCGATTGATGACATCGTGGCCCAAATCTTGATCGAGCGTTATTTACAACAGGAGGGTTTCTGCTGATGACTGCTGGCTCCAAGCCGATCGATACCCCAGTGGATGCAGTGCCTCTGTACTCTCGTCGGCAGTTTTTGCAAAGAATGGCGGCATCTGGGGCCCTACTGGCGCTGGGGGGGTGTGGCGGTGCAGAGGCCAAGCGATTGGACATTATTACTTTGGGGTCAACCTTTCCCGGCAGCATTCGCCAGGATTTTCGGGCCGTTAGTCCTGTGCCCACCAGGTTTTTTCCCGTCGATAATCGCAGTCAGCTTTTTCAAGTGTTAACTCCGCCAGAGGTATCCTCCGATGGTTTGTTTGACCAGTTGGGTGCGATTTTTCCCCCTCCGCAAGTCCTTTCGCTTTCGCTATTGGGGTCGGGGTGGTTGGATGCGGCGATCGCCCAGAATTTACTCATTCCTCTGGCAGATAGTGAGTTTTCCGCTCCCGTTCGGGGAAAACTGGCACCCATTTGGCAACAAGCAGCTTTGCGACAGGGCAAGCTGTGGGGGTTGCCATGGAATTGGGGGGTAACGGCGATCGCCTATGACCGAACTCAAGTCTCTGCTCCCATCGAAGATTGGGAGGATTTGTGGAGGCCGGAGCTAGCTAAGAAAGTTGCCCTGCCCGATAGTCCACGTGAGGTGGTGGGTTTGACACTGAAGTCGTTAGGTCAGTCTTATAACAGCTCGCTAGAAGAGGTCGATACGCAGTTGGAGGGGGCAACGCTTGAAGATCGCCTCAAGTCCTTGCACGCCCAAGCGTTGACCTACAGTTCGAACGATTATTTACCTGCTTTATTGTTGGGAGATGCGGCGGCGGTGGTGGGCTGGAGTAGCGACCTCTATCAGTTGGCCAGGGTCGATCGCCGCTTCGAGGTCGTCATTCCTAAATCGGGCACTGCTTTGTGGTGGGATGTCTGGGTGCTGCCCCGTCAGCTCAACCCCGAGTCCGATCGAGCCGAATTGCAAAAAATCGCGCAAGCGTGGTTTGAGTTTCTATTAAGTGATGACATTCCCCGTCGCTCTGCGGTTTCCAGTCGCCAGCCGATACCGGTGGATGTGCCGCTGGAACAGCTTCCTGACGGACTGCAAACTCGGCGGGTTTTTCAACCCGGTGTTTTAGAACAAGGGGAGCTGTTGGAACCGCTGGACGAGCAGGAGTCACGACGGTATCTAGAACTGTGGCGACACATGCGCTCTGGTTAGCTAGCAATTGTGACTATTATTCGCCGGGAGTTTTGGTAATCCAAAACCAGATTTTGTAGTGATACTCCAAGAAATGTTGCAACTCTGATGAGACAAGACAGAACGTTGTGTAGCAATTCGCTGTAAGTTCTGGAGGTTTGAGGCTTCGAAAACACCTGCCTTTCAAGGAAAAGTGGTTAATGAACTTTCCATCGCGTATTATCAAGCGCTGTATCGAGTCTTACTCTGTAAACGCAGTCATTACACCGGTTAGTTCGCGGCGCAGTTGGGATAGCGATCGCTGCAAGCCAACCATCTCTTCTGTCGTCAAACTAGAGGTTGAAGCCGAAGCTGGCTGAATGAACAGTTCGATCACGTTTTCTGCCACAGTATCCGGTACCCAATCCATCAGCCCCAGC
Source organism: Synechococcus sp. (assembly GCA_051439425.1). Lineage (GTDB taxonomy): Bacteria > Cyanobacteriota > Cyanobacteriia > Thermostichales > PCC-7336 > PCC-7336. The sequence continues at coordinate 30,861 of JBFRWD010000123.1, read as the reverse complement.
GCCCCTGAAACCGTGCCTGAATCCTGAAAATCTGTGGCCATTGATTGCAAATCAGGCCAATCCAGCACCACTTCTGAGGTGGGATAAGCCGCGAGCAAATCCAGGATAGAAAGGGACCCATCGGACGCAGCCCCAACCAACGCGGCCCTGAGCGCCTGTTCGGACTCCACATTTGGCGAACCGGGCTCGATGCCGTCTGCTAATCCCGAGATCGCGGCTGTCCCCAACTCAGAGCGCACGAACTTTGAGAAGGGGAGGAAATCCACATCAATGGGGCGACGCAGCGATCTGCGAACTACCCTTTGTTGGTCATTCGATAAATTTGCCGTGAAATAGCGCAGCGTACCTTCAGCTTCACCTGTGCGAGCATAATGCTCTAAGTCGGCGCGATCAACCGTTCGGCTACCCACGTTCGTTGAAATGGTGACTTCATCCGCGGCCATTGCGGGGAGGGTTGCCAGGGACGCTAGGGCAAGAGCAGACGCGGTGAGAGCGCGCGAGAGACTAGACATGGTGGAGGTGGGGTGGAATGAATAGCCTGACTATCGCTCACCCACGCCTGTGAATTCATCAGGCCCTGACGAACTTTACATCGAATTCTCGCGTATAATTTTAATCCTAGAAAGCGAATTTCAAAGAGCGAGAAGCCGCAATCGACCTCCAGCCCGATGTATTTGCTCTTCTTGCAAAATCAGCGTTCTCGCTTGCGTTCGATCTAAGCAGCACCCTTACAAGATCTGCGATAGGAACAGCTTGCTCCGATCTTCCTGCGGATTGTTGAAAAACTCTTCCGGAGTATTTTCTTCCACGATTTGGCCCTGGTCGAAAAAGATAATTCGGTCAGCTACTTCCCGTGCAAATCCCATCTCGTGGGTAACACATACCATCGTCATACCGCTGCGAGCCAGCTCTTTCATGACGTCCAGCACTTCCTTGATCATTTCAGGGTCGAGGGCAGAAGTTGGCTCGTCAAACAACATTACTGTCGGATTCATGGCCAATGCTCGGGCGATCGCCACCCGTTGCTGCTGTCCCCCCGAAAGCTGACCGGGATACTTATCGGCTTGCTCACCAATTCCGACGCGATCGAGCAATTCCATGGCTTTTACTTTCGCGTCCCCTCGCTTGTTTTTTTTCACCCACACCGGCCCGAGTGTTACATTTTGCAACACTGTCAAATGTGGAAATAAGTTGAAGGACTGAAACACCATTCCAACCTCTCGGCGGATGGCGTCAATGTTACGTAAATCGTGTGTTAGTTCAATTCCATCAACCCGAATCGTGCCCTTTTGGTGCTCTTCTAACCGGTTAATCGTGCGAATAAACGTTGACTTACCAGAGCCCGAGGGGCCACACACCACAACCACTTCACCCTTTTCAATCTCAGTGGAAATCCCCTTGAGAACGTGAAACTCCCCATACCACTTGTGAACGTCAACACACTCGATGATGGCTGACTTAGGCGCGTTGACAGTCTGAGGTTCAGCAGAGGCTTGGGGAACTTTCATGGCATATCCTGTGTCTGTATTTCTCAGCTTCGCGGTGGTGCTAGGCCATTTCCAATGCGGAAATACTAGCAAGATTGTCCGGTATGTGGACATTTTCGTCGTATTGACCGCCACATTTTTCCCGATTGGAGAATGCAAAGCTTACCAGTGTCAAGAATGCAACCAACCTTACAGGAGAGTTAAAAAAACGATGCGGGTTAAACCATTTACTACATTTGCAGGGGCCGCATTGCTGGCCATTGCCGCAAGCCTGACAGCGACGTCTACTGCTGACGCGCAAATTCTGAATCAAGTTCGGTCTCGCGGTACAGTTCGCTGCGGTGTGAACGGCCAATTGCCTGGATTTAGCAGCGTGGATTCGGCTGGAAACCACTTCGGATTTGATGTTGACCTCTGTCGCGCAGTGTCTGCCGCAGTGTTCGGCACTCCCGATAACGTTGAGTACATCACCTTAACGTCTGCCAACCGTCAATCGGCGCTGCAAGCTGGCGAGATCGACCTGCTCAGTCGTAACACCACTTACACGCTCACCCGCGACAGCGAGTGGGGCGCTACCTACGGCCCTACGACGTTCTATGATGGCCAGGGCTTCTTAGTCCCTGCTGAGTCTGGGGTAACGACTGTCGAAGAGCTAGACGGTGCCACCATTTGTGTCCTAGCCGGTACGACCACCGAGTTGAACTTGGCTGATGTGTTCCGAGCACGCGGCCTGAGCTTCACCCCGGTTGTCTTCGACACCGACGACGCTAGTTTCGGTGCCTATGACGAAGGTCGTTGCGACGTAAACACCAGTGACGTCAGTACCTTGGTCTCTCGTCGAACCACTCTGGGGGAGCCCGACGCTCACATCATCATGGGTGAAGTGATCTCCAAAGAGCCTTTGGGACCATTGGTTCCTCAAGGGGACGAGCAGTGGTCCGACATCATGGACTGGACCGTCTTTGCTCTGTTCTATGCCGAGGAAGCTGGCATTACCTCCGAAAACATCGGCACATTTGCTGGCAGTGAAGACCCCAACATCCAGCGCTTCTTGGGACAGGATGGCAACTTGGGAGAAATTCTGGGTTTGGACAGTGACTTTACCGTCAACGTCATCGAATCGGTTGGCAACTATGGCGAAATGTTCGAGACCCATCTGACTCCGTTAGGAATTACCGAGCGCGGGTTCAACGCTTCCTATGTAGATGGTGGTTTGCTCTACGCTCCTCCTTTCCGTTAAGCCTGGAGGATAGCCCTTGCTAAATAGCTTGCACTTGCTTTGTGCTGGCTGAAAGAGAGCAAAAGCGGAGGATCCTTATATTGGATCCTCCGCTTTTATTTGTTAATTCGAGGTTAGCCAACTACTGGCAAGACCCATTTAGCCTCTTTTTCTTGCCCAGTCAGGACTAGAGTCAGGGCATATGCTGGGTCTAAGAACTGTTTGGCTATGTGTTTTGCTCTGTTATGAACAGCTTCTGGTGCTATTCCGACAAGCAGACGGTAGCAACGGTTCCAGCCGGGAACCCCGAGCCGGATGCGTTGTAGGTGGTGGTACCTTTTGCTAAGTAAGCAGGACCACCGCAAGCCGTGATTAGATCCGTGACGTTACTGACTTTGCCGTCACTGACCTTGAGAGGCCCGCAACCGAATTCCAGTTGTTGACCGACGGGCTTGTCGAGGTTTTTGATTTGGATGGAATCAATGGTTCCGCTGGCATTGGGGGGGTCGAAGCTTAAGACAGCCGAACCTACTCGTGCGGATAGTGGCAAGTCGGCCTTTGTGGTGACAGTGAACGTTCCATTCTGACCCACCTTGGGAGTGGAGAACTTGTTGATGTTGCAGTCATCGGCATAAGCCGATCCGGCTCCGAATGCGACCGCAACAAGTAACACGATCGAAAGTGCTACGAGAGAACGCACAATTTTCTTGAATATATTCACTAGTTTTCCTTGAGATAGAATAGAGAATTGATGCAAGCAGTCCCAAAATACTCGCTCACAACTCAATGATTCCCAGATTTAATCGGATATTTCGATTTGAGAATATACCGAGAAAGTGATGTAAAAAATAACATCTAAACATGGCAATGCAGACCTATATCGCAGTCAAATGATCGTGGAGATGATGGATTACCCTTTAGATCTAGCTTCCCTGAACAGAGGACAATCTTGACCCCGTTAGTCCTTATGGTCCTTGATAAACAAGCACTGAGAGAATTCTCGATGCTTGACCCTCATAAGACTGATGACTGAGTTAGAGATGGCGAACAGTAGATTTTCCGCAGATAGATTATTAGATGCTGGACTCGCATTCTTGCAGGCGAATTCTCTCTAAGAATACTAGGTTAAGCAATTGATTCAGAGCGGCAGTTATACAATTGCTTTAAAACAGTTTATATTTTGTCGCGCCTAAAATGTCTTTCGACATAGTAAAAGGTTCGATAATTATAGTGATTTCAACAATGAATAGGGAAAACTATTTTGCTGATTTGGATCTTATTGCCGAGTGGACGACATCGAAAAGCAGTGGGTTGAGGAACCGCTGTGTAAAGTAATGCCAGAGAATTCCGCGACACATGATGCTCTGTTTGACTGCGATCGCTTCCAAAGATGTTCGTGAAGCTGCTGCGGAGATACGGAATGGCGGTTATCTTTAGTCTGTATTGAAGACAACACTGTCGAATTCCCTTTGCCTGGGTTGAGTTCTCGATGACTAGCCAAGTTCAGATAGAGTCTCACGCCCGTCCACCTTGGTGGCGTGATGAGAATGTGCTCAAGATTGTGCTGCAAGCGGTGTTTACCGTAGCTGTGGTGCTGGTGCTGGGCACACTGTTCCGCAATATGTTGCGCGGGCTCGATCGCGCTGGTCTCAGTTTAGGGTTCAATTTCCTCAAAAACACTGCCAGCTTTGGCATCAGCGAAGGGATTCCGTATAGTCCCTCCGATACTTACTTCAAAGCGTTCCTTGTCGGTGTTGTCAACACCATCTGGGTGTCAGCCTTCGGCATTGTTTTAGCAACGCTGTTAGGGCTGGGGCTCGGCATTGCTCGATTGTCTAGCAACTGGTTGGCCAAGAAGCTGGCAGGCATCATCACAGAAGTCTTTCGGAATATTCCTGTTCTGCTGATTATCTTCTTTTGGTATCAGGGTGTACTGCTGAAGATGCCGCGGGTGAGAGACAGCTATTCCTTGTTTGGCTTTCATCTCAGTAATCGCGGCCTCAATTTTCCCAGTGCGACTCCCACTTGGTGGCTGCTGCCTACGCTGGCGATTGCTGCCTTCGTGGCTTGGCAGATTCCCAAGTTGTTACATTCTCGTACTCGTCTGCCCAACGGGGTTCCGTTTCTGTCGGGACTAATTGGTGCGGTGTTGGTGTTTACGGTTGGTTGGGTTGTACTTCCTAGCCCTCCGTTTGCAATTGAGTATCCCGAATTGGGGGGCTTTAATTTCCGAGGAGGATGGAATTTTTCGATTGAGTTCCTGGCTCTATTGTTGGGGCTAGTGACCTACACCGGTGCCTACATCGCCGAGGTGGTACGAGGGGCATTTATGGCGGTACCGCGCGGACAGTGGGAAGCCTCACGCGCGATCGGCTTCTCGGAACTGGATACTTTCCGGTTGGTGATTGTCCCGCAGGCCCTGCGAATTATGCTGCCGTCGCTGAATACTCAGTTTCTGACCCTAATCAAAAACTCCAGTTTGGCGATCGCGATTGGTTACGCCGATATGTTCAATATTTCCAGCACGATCATTAATCAGTCCGGCAGGTCAATTGAGGTGTTTGCCATCATGATGCTGGCGTATCTGATTATTAATCTCGGGGTGTCGTATTCCGTGAACTGGCTCAACAGTCGCGTCAAGTTGGTGGAGCGTTAATCGATGACTGCATTGACTCCAAGTCCTGCTCCTACCCCCGAAACCATCAAACCACCTACTCGTCGCCTCTCGGTGGTGGAGTGGTTGCGAGAAAATTTATTTGATTCGTTCTTCAATACTTGCCTCACGATTGTCTCGTTAGCGATCGTGGTATGGGTGGTGTGGAGTTTTAGCAGTTGGGCTTTTGGTGAGGAGACTCGCTGGGGGGTAATTGCCGCTAACTTCAAGCTCTTCGCTAGTGGGACCTACCCTGCCGACCAGCTCTGGCGAGTATGGCTGGTATTTGGCCTGGTAATGGGGACGATGGGCCTAGCTGGGGGAGCTTGGCAAGGATTATTGAAAGGCTATGTGATTGGTATTGGTGCCTTTCTGGGCCTGATCGCGTTTTTCCCATTTGGGACTGCCCAGCCGTATCTAGCAGCGGTCTGTGGCGCTACGTTTGGCGGATTGGTAGCGGGGTGGAAGCGAGAATCCCTCAAAACTCCCACATTGATTATCTGGCTGGTAATTCTGCCGCTGTCATTCATGTTGCTGGTGAGTGGCATCTTTGGGCTGAAGCCGCTAGACACTCGCTTCTTGTCCGGATTGTTGTTGACGTTGGTGTTGTCGGCGGCTTCGTTGATTACGGCGTTTCCGATCGGAATTTTGCTGGCGTTGGGGCGGAACAACGATAAGTTGCCGGTAGTGAAGTGGTTCTGCACGATCGCCATTGAATTTATTCGCGGAGTTCCCTTAACCACAATTTTGTTTGCTGCATGGTTGCTGGTGCCTCTCTTTTTAGGAGTGGTGTCGGTGGACTTGATTATTCGTGCGGTGGTGGGTCTGATTTTGTTTACCGCGGTGTATGTGGCGGAGGATATTCGGGGGGGCTTGCAGGCGGTGTCTCGCGGCCAAACGGAAGCAGCGAAAGCGTTGGGGTTGAATCCGTTTCAAACCACAATGTTTATTATTCTGCCGCAGGCATTGAAGGCTGCTATTCCGTCGATTGTGAACGAGTTTTTGACGCTGTTTAAAGACACGTCTTTGATCGGCATTATCGGTATGAACGAGTTGCTGAGAACCTCCCGACAGATTTATAACCAACCGGATTGGTTGGGGACGGATAAGGAGGTGTTGGTGTTTGTGGCAGCAATTTACTTTGTCTTCTGCTACGGTATGGCGTTTGCGGCCAAGCGGGTGGAGGAATCACTCAATGTTGAGAATCGCTAATGCTGGAGAGCTTTAGTTACGTTCGCGTTTTTTGCAAGGCATATTGGTTCGTCTCTCATGCTGGAATACATTACTCTCCCTGACGGCAAACTTCCTCCTGTTGCTCCCTACTCACACGCTGTTCGGGCGGGGGATTTTCTGTTCGTCACCGGGCAACTACCGGAAGATCCAGATACCGGAAAACTTGTGCTGGGGCCGATCGCCGATCAAACCCAGCGGGTTATGGAAAATCTCAAGTTAGTGCTCGATCATGCGGGCGCAGGCTTTGACAGAGTCGTGATGGCTCGCATCTTTTTAACCGACTTTCGCGATTACGATTAGGCCAATCGCGTCTATTCTTCTTATTTTTCAGCTGAACGACTGCCCTCAAGCACCACAGTGGGAGTATTGGGACTTGCGGACCAAGGGAATGTCGAGATTGACCTGATTGTGTATTGCGGCGAGTAAGCAGTTGCCTGAGTTACCTGAAGTTGAAACGGTGCGGCGAGATCTGGAAGAGCAGACGTTGCATCAGGCGATCGCCACCGTAGACGTCTTGCTCGATCGCACTGTAGCCTCCCCCTCCATCGACAACTTTTGCCAGAAGCTAGAAGGCCAAAAGCTAGTGGCTTGGCACCGTCGCGGTAAGTATCTGTTGGGCGAATTGGAGAGCGGCGATCGCTTGGGGGTACACCTGCGCATGACCGGACAGTTGCTGTGGATGGGCTCTAATGACGAACCGGTTCACAAACATACGCGAGTCAGATTTGAGATGGCCAATGGTTGCGAGCTGCGGTTTAACGACCAGCGGACGTTCGGGCAAATGTGGCTAGTGCCTATGGGGGTACCAGACAAAGACGTCATGACGGGATTGGCCAAATTGGGGCCAGAGCCACTGGAGCCGGGCTTTTCGGATGCGTACATGCTGAAGACTCTCAAGCGCAGTCGCAAGCCCATTAAGAATGCATTGCTCGATCAGAAGCTGGCGGCGGGTGTGGGAAATATCTATGCGGACGAAGCGTTGTTTTTGAGCCAAATTCATCCACAAACCCCATGCGATCGCATTCCAAAGCGAAAGGCGATCGCGTTACGTGCCGCCGTCGTAAAAGTCCTCAGCGACAGCATCGCCCAACGAGGTACTACCTTCAGCAACTACCGCGATTTAGGGGGAGTAAACGGCAATTATTTAGGACAGGCGTGGGTGTACAGTCGCGACGGAGAAGACTGCCGCAAGTGCGGCACCACCATCGAACGAATTAAGTTGGCGGGGCGATCGGCTCACTTTTGTCCCAGTTGCCAACAAAAGTGATTGGGAGGTCTGCTTCCCTCATCGGCTAAGGTTTTCTCCTGCATCTTCAATTAGATATTGATGCTTTGGGGAATCTTCTCTGGCTTGAGGTAGTCGTAATCGGGACGGTCTACATTGCGGAGATCGATCTCGCCGCTTATCTCCTCCAGTCGCTGCTGGAAGATCTCCAAATGTTTGGTTGCTTCGACATCAAAATATCCGGGCTCATAAAATCCCAGCCGGTTGTAGTACACCGAGCCCAAAAGGGTCAGTAAATTGATCCCTGATTGGGCCTGTTCCATGGGTGGCAGTAATTTGAACCAATCCTCTTCGGTCGTTTCGGGGCCAATTTTCTCTGCCGGGTAGTAACCTGCCGTTGGCATTGCCGGAACAAAGCTCATGATCCCTTTTTGAGGGAAATTTACGGCAGCATGCTGGGCGCTTGCCGTGAAAATAATCATCGTTACCGCATCCACTAGATAGGCGACAGAGGTGATCGCTCCATCCTCGGCATCTCCAAATCCGTACAGCCGTCCCCCATCAAATGCCACGACTTCTTGAGCCCAGTTTTGGAGCCTGTCGTCCGCTTGCACTGCCTCATCCGTGGCGTAGTAGATAGTGATGTAGGCTTCCACCCAATCGTGAATGGCATCCCAAATCAGCAGTGCATCGTCTCGATAGGGATACACAGGCAGTTTGCTGGTGTCGTCAACTCCCCTCGCCTCTAGTCGTTTGCGCAGCCAATCGTCGTTAAAGCCGCGCATCTGTAATCCCGCGACTGCCAGTACCCTGGCCTGATCGATGGACGCAGATAATAATCCGTTCACACCACCTTTCGGTGCAATCAGTCTTTCTTGAGCCGCATTATTGATCGCCAGTGTTCCCTTAAAGTGGGGTACTAGTAATTTATTTAAGGGATGATCCACGGGCAATTGGCGATGAGTGGCCATCACAAAAGGTTCGGTCAGCAGGTGAGTTCGGGCCAAATGGGAGACTGCTTCGTGGAAATTGGCGTCAGCAACCTGCACCACGGTTTTTGCCGAGCGCCAGGCAAACTCCCCCGTCGATGGCGTAATCACCGGGTATTCATCCGATTGACCGCACTTGATGGCTACTGGTTTGAGTAATCGATTCGGATCGTCACCGACTGGCACGGCAAACATAGCCAGTGGCGCATACAAATACTTCTGCTTTTCGGGGCGCGGGCCGTAAGTGCCGTTAATGGCTCCATTCAAGATGGCGTAATCAAGCCAATAAACTCGCCCCTCTCCAATGGCTGTTTCCAGAGAGTCAGACTCCCCCATCACCGCTTTGAACTGCTCGTCTGAAACCAGAAAGCGCTTCGTCTGCTTCTCCCTCTCCCACTGCTCGACCGTCATCCGTTCGATTGTCAACGGATTGGGACCAGCCACTCGCATGTAGGCGAAGATTTCATCCTCTAGAAACGTATTAGCAATTTCTGGAAGTGGGAGAGCGTCTCTGTACTTAAACTGGTCGCGATAGTCACTCAGGCTGTCCGCGTTTTCAGCCCCCCTGGTGACGTCGTCTAGTTTCTCCAAAACTCTAGAGGCAAACGGCTTGAGGAATTGTTCTCCTAGCCCCTTGATTGGAGCCGAGCTTAAAAATCGTTCCACTTCGCTTTCGTTAGTCGGAAAGCCCCACAGCAGTAAACGAGGTACCGACCGAGCCAGATTGCCGTAAAGTTTGAGTCGACCGGCTCTTCCTTCTTCCCTCAGCGTTTCGAACGCAGCTTCCCGCAACACTTGTCGGATCTCATCCTTCACCTCTTGCGTCGTGTTAGCCCCCGTATTCACCATGATGTTATTGATAGCGATTGCAAGAGCTTCACGAGCCGTTTGGATTACCCAGTCCGTACCAAAACCTTCCCCATCGGGCAACTCATCGGCCATCGCGATCGGCTCGATATGGGTGTAGTTGTAGACGTACTCGTTCTGTAACTCGGTCAAACGTTGTCCAGCATTCATGAGCCAATCCCTATCGTTCCGCGATCGCGCCGTCTGCTATGAGATTGCCCGCTGTTCTAGCTCCACTAACTAAACCGTCAGGGCACTATATGGAGGGCATATATCCCGGAGATACCTATCTCCAGACGCAATCAGTGTATGCAAACGCTACTGGCAGGAAAGGATTTGTTCGGATTTTTTTAGACCCATTCCATTGTCCTAGCCCCTCTAGTTCAATCAGTTTTGAAGCAGCGGCGATTGCCGAAGCATAGCCGCTAGACATTGGCAGACTTGAACCGCTCCTTCGCCTCCTCCAACGCTTGTTCGATCGCCCCGCGTATCTTCTCAGGGCTAGGAGTCTTGCCCCCCATCAAATCTCCGAAATAGACACAAGCGCCTTCCCCCAACGCCCATGTATAAGCCGCTGCCCACGACGCAGCGATCGCCGTCCCCAACCCCGGTACAAATTTCAATAGCTCCCGCCCCACGGCACGGGCTAAGAATCCACCCGCGATCGTGCTGGCAATCCCACCGACCTGTGATGGGGATAGTGTTTGGCCGTACAGCTTGCCCAATAAACCCACCAAGGAAATTTGCAATGCCGTCAACATCGGCATCGTGGCAAAGGGTAACGGCACGGCAGAAACAGCGGCGGCAATGACCGCAAAAGCCATCGAATATTGCCGCCCAGCCTGTCGATAGACTGCGCCGATTTGAGAAGATGCTGATTCAAGGGTGGAATCGGATTTTGCGGTCAGTAGTTGAGCGATCGCCTGTGCCTCTGCCTCCGGCAGCATGTCCGCCAGCGTATCTCGGAGCTGCTCCAGTCCGTAGAACGTAGGGTCAATACCATCTTCTTCCAATGTGAAATCCAGCAATAGGGAGCGATCGCATAGCTCTGCAAACGTCTGTTTGTGAGCGGTGTATGCCTCTTGAATTTCTTGGTAGTTGGGTGGGTAGTCGGGGTGGCGATCAGTCAGCCTGGGATAGAGTTCGTGCAAGCAGGTAACGGCCAACAGGCACGGAATTTCCGGGTGAGTTTTGCGCAACTGGCGGGCAATTTGGCACAGGCTATCGGTGGCAAAGTCGTTGATTTTGACGGTCAGGATAAAGATGCGTGCCCCTTGAGATGTCTCGCGCAACTCCACCAACAGTTCCTCTACTAATGCCTGGGTGTCTCGTTCGATATCTCCCAATCCCACAGTGTCTGTGAACACCAGCAGCGGCAGCTCTTCTGAGGGATAGGCATATTGTTGGGTGTGTTGAGTGTGGGGACGAAAGCCCTGGCCGACGATCTCTACTGGTGCACCGGTTAATCCGCGCACAATCGAGCTTTTACCCGCTTGAGGTTTGCCCACCAATAATGCTTCTGTGGTGGGCAGCTCTGCCCGGACTTTGGCCAAAATTTCCGCAATTTTTTCGCCCTCTCCCCCCCACAATTCGGTTCCAATTAGCTGCTGAAGGGGAACAGCGATCGCATTCCATGCGCTAGCAATGGCGTTTGTCCCCTTTGTTTGAGTATTGACATCTCCATCAGCCAACTCGTGTTCGGAACTGCTGCTGGAGGATGAAGAAAACTGAGAGCGATCGCGATTAGACACAGGCCGATGGTTGAAACAATCACTTTTCAACTATGGCAAGGAACTCCAAATCGATGTCTGAATACTTGCTCGATTGCCTTAAGTACGGTTAGAGAACTTCACTGATATCCCTTCGTCATAACCTTCTAGACTCAACAAAAATGGAAGGGGCTTGGGGGATCGACTTTGCTATGCAGTGTTACATGAAACACCTGCTTAGTCGGAATAACCGGTAGATGAACCCCGTCAGCATGGTATATAAACGTAAAGGTTTCTTAAGTCACCCATGCTTCAGAGACTCTCCTCCGCGATGCTTCCGAGGAGCAGACGCTCGAATCGAAGAGTGCAGATGTGCTGCTCTAGTCCGGGCGCAATTGTGCGATGTGAATCCTGTTTCAACCATAGAGATCTCTCCGGTATATGACTGCCACTACAGAAAGACCCGTTTCGAAAATATCGTCGTATCGTCTCGACGACAGCACTCAACTTCGAGACATTATTCGCAGCCTCCCGAAAGAGGTGTTTGAAAAAAATGGTTTTAAAGCTTGGCGAGCTGTTGCTATCACTATCGCTGCGTCGATTGCTGGCTATGCTGCGATCGCCTTTTCCCCTTGGTATTTACTCCCTTTCGCCTGGTTCTTCACCGGAACTGCCCTCACCGGTTTCTTCGTGATTGGTCATGACTGTGCTCACCGTTCGTTTGCTAAGAAACGTTGGGTAAATGACTTGGTGGGTCACTTGGCAATGTTGCCCCTGATTTACCCCTTCCATGGCTGGCGCATTCACCACGACACCCACCATCTCTACACCAACAAGTTGGATGTGGACAATGCGTGGCACCCCTGGACAGAAGAGAAGTATAAAACCGAAAACTCTGGCGTCAGTCGTCTATATAAAGCTTTGCGTGGAGCTTTCTGGTGGATTGCCTCCATTTTCCACTGGGCCATGCACCATTTCAATCCTGCCTCTGTTAAAGAACGCGACCGCGCTAAGTTCATGTTCTCCGCAGTTTTCGTTATTGTGGGCGCTGCGATTGCCTTCCCCACCATGATTTGGTTCTTGGGGGTATGGGGCTTCGTGAAATTTTGGGTTATGCCTTGGTTGGGCTACCACTTCTGGATGAGCACCTTCACCATCGTTCACCACACTGCCCCCAACATACAATTCTTCCCTGGAAACAAGTGGAACGCGGCCTACTCTCAATTGGCAGGTACCGTCCATTGTGATTATCCCAAGTGGATAGAAGTGCTGTGCCACGATATCAACGTCCACATTCCCCATCACGTCTCTGTGGGAATTCCGTCTTACAATCTGCGGGCCGCTCATGCCAGCCTGCAGGAGAATTGGGGTGAGTATCTGATTGAAACCAAGTTCAATTGGGACATGATGAAGCACGTGATTCAGGAGTGCCATATCTATCATCCCGAGACTGCATATGTACCGTTCTCGGCTGTCGAGTCGTAGTACCTATACCTGAGCCAATTCAAAGCGGAATCAGCGATCGCCAGCGGGGAGACTTGCTGGCGATTATTTTTCAACTCTTCTACACAGCTGCCATAGCCATCGGCAATCCGCTATGGAGAGTTCTTTGACCACTTTTCCTTGAAAGGCAAGTATTTTGGGGGCCTCAACCCTCCAGACCTTAAAGCGGATTGCTATACTACTTTGGTTTGAATCCCGACTGGTTCATGAGGGCAAACATGCCAGTGACAGTCAGTGTTGAACCGACAAATAGCGAAACGGGTTCGTTCCTATCCTCGTCTACTAGCGTCAAGCTAATGAAGCTGATTCCCATGCCCAAGGCTCCACAGAGTGCACTTGCGTAGACCAATCGTCGTTTGGCCGGATCGACCAGCAGGGCAATGACAAATAACAAAATCGTACTGCCTGCAATCGCAAAGTACGTAACGGTTGATTCCACGTAGGTCAGACCAGAATCAGATGATTGGTCTGTTGGTGGCTGTGGTGGTGTGAATGCAGTTGTGGCAAACAGGGCACACGATATGAGGATGTTGACCCAACCCAATGTCCGTTCGGCAGCAGAGCCTGGAATGTCCAATGCGACAAATTTGGCTAAACGAGCCACATCTGTGGCCCAGCGTTTATCTGAAATCGATATGGCATTGCGATTGGCTAGCGGCTTTAGAGCATCTGGTAGATCTGCTGCCCTGGGCATTGGAGTGTCTTCCACCAACACTGGAAAGATTGGAACTTGTTTGTCCATTGCAGTCACGACTTCTCTGGCAACCCAATCGTCAGCATTGTTCAGTCGCCGTCTTCCTTCTCCGTCGCACATATCGAGCCAATCCGGGCCAATGAGGACAATTAGGGCATCGGCAGCCAATACCGTATCTTGCAAAACGGTTTCGAAGTCGGCTCCTGCTTCAATGTCGTTAACATCTCGAAAGACGCGATCGTCGCCAAAATAGGCACTCAAGCTGTCTTCTAGGCGACCGGCAATTCCGCGAGCATCATCGCGCCGGTAGTTGATGAAAATTCTGCTTTTCGATCGCTGGTTAAGCCCCATAGCACTCGCGTGGTGAAGACAATAATCAAAGCCTGTGTTCACTCGAATATAGGTCAGGCATTGCCGAGCCATGATGTTCGAGCGGTTGAACAGTCTAATTCTCTAGAACTTGTTAGAAAAGGAGCGTGCTTCTCTTTCATGACACATCGCACTTCTTTCTCTTTTTGCTTGGGTAGCCATTATGTCCGACAAGCCCCGCTCGAACCATCCTGCAGGTGCCTCGTGTCCTGGCGGCCATCCCGATCTCGGTTTGAGCGGGGCCTCGCACTATGCACCGGCCTTCCCCTCTCCTCGCGAATTGTTTACCCGCGAAGGTTTAGCGCACCTCAACCAGCGATCCAATATTAAGGGTGCCGCACAGCTTTTAGGACATTGTTTTTATCTCACAGCAACGGGTTATGTCTGGCTAACCCAACTCCACAATCTGTGGTTGGGGTTGCCCGCGCTGCTGCTCTACGGGTTGGGGATAGCCACCACGTTTATGCCTCTACACGAATGCGTTCACCGCACGGTCTTTGACCGTCGCTATCTTAACGATAGTGTGGCCTGGCTGACTGGTGTTGTATCTGTGTATAACAGTACGTTTTACCGTCGCTATCACAAGTGGCACCATCGCTACACCCGTGTTCCGGGTCGCGATCCCGAACTCACCGACCCCACTCCTACGAACTTGCAAGAATACCTGTGGCATGTCAGCGGAATTCCGTGGTGGTTGGGCAAGTTGCAGACGTATTGGCTGTGTGCAACAGGTCAAATGGAGGAAATGCCCTACATCCCCGAAGATGCCAGATCGCAGGTACAGCGCTCGGTGCTACTGCAATGTTCGCTGTACGTCCTGGCGATCGCCATGTCTGTTTACGTCCAGTACCCCTGGTTTGTGTTGGTTTGGCTGTTACCGATGGCGATCGGACAACCTATATTGCGGCTCATCCTGTTGGCAGAACATACGGATTGCACTCTCGATGCCAATCCTTTCACTAATACTCGCACTACCCTAACGTGGCCTCCGCTGCGTTGGCTGCTGTGGAACATGCCGTACCATGCAGAACATCACTTTTGCCCATCCATTCCCTTTCACAAGCTGGGCTTAGCCCATCAGCAATTGGGGGCCCACCTTCGTCACGTAGGCGATGGCTACAGCTCGGTCAACCTGGAGCTGATTGGCAAGTTGCGTTGCGGGGAGAAGATTAATCCGACTTAATGTTGATGTCTTCGTCTAAGGAGTTTAAGGATTAGAACCGGCTCATAACTTTTCGACCTGACAGCGTTTTCCTCTGAGGCCTATATTGTCAAATACGAAAAACTCTCCAAAAGTGCTCTTGGAGAGGCAACAAAATGCAAATCTGTGGAGTGCAGACTTGAATCTTAGCAACGACTATTCTTTGGGAGCACGATTATAGTCATCATTGAATCGAACAATATCATCTTCACCTAAGTACTGACCGTTCTGAACTTCAATAATGACCAACGGAATAACGCCAGGGTTCTCCAGGCGGTGAGTACTGCAGGGAGGAACGAACGTTGACTCATTGTGAGACAGCACATGCTCACTATCGTTGCAAGTGACTTTGGCAGTTCCAGACACCACAATCCAGTGCTCGCTGCGGTGGTAGTGCATTTGCAAGCTCAGACGATGCTTGGGTTTCACTACGATGCGCTTAATTTTATAACCCGGCCCTTCTTCCAAAACAGTGTAGGCACCCCAGGGACGCTGCTCCGTAAGTAGACCTTTATTCGCAAACTGGCTCTCCAGCTCAACCGGTGCAGATGCAATCTCTTGAGTTGCGGTTGCCTTGGACATAACGCCATCCTTAACACGACACTGCCAAAAGCAGTTTGCATCCATGATAGCCGTGTTGTCCACGGCCAATGAAGTACATATAACCACGACTTATAGCAGCTGATGGTATTGAGCTATACGCCACCCGCAATGGCAGGAATGATGCTCACAACATCACCATCTTTGAGTCCAGTATTGGTGTTATCCAAAAAGCGTATATCTTCGTCATTGACGTAGAAGTTGACAAACCGGCGAAGGCTGCCGGAGTCATCGCACAAGCGGTTCTTAATACCCGGACAACTGGACTCAAGGGAGTTAAGTAGCTCGGTGATGGTGCTACCTTCGCACTCTAGCTCTGCCTGATTGTTAGTTAGCTTTTGTAGGGGGGTGGGGATTAGGACTTTAACAGCCATCTACGATTCTCTTGCAGCGGATGTAGTTTACCAATGATTAGCCCCGCTAGCGTTGGGGCTATGCTGTTTTTGGCTCGAAACTCTCAAACAGGGTCACGCGTTGAGGGCATTGTCGGCACAGTGTGCAATACCCAAGGGCAACACCTGAGAGGCAGACGAGAGTGAGAGCCTTGCGAGTATGACTAAACCGTTACCTCTTGCCAGTCGAGACGCTCTAAGGTGCGGGCACGCTCTAATGCCTGCTCAAAGCTTTCCAGCTTAGGTGAAATCACCAAAGGGTGACCAACATGAGACTGGATGGCTTCCTGGGTTTTGAGGCCGTTACCGGTAATGTAAGCCACGGTTACCTCATCAGAACCGATACGGCCACTTTCCGCTAGTTTCTTCAGAACGGCGATGGTCGTGCCACCGGCAGTTTCGGTAAAGATACCTTCTGTTTCGGCCAGAAGTTTAATGCCTTCAATAATTTCAGGATCGTTGGCAGCTTCAATGTTGCCGTTGGTTTTGCGGGCTAGCTCGAGAGCGTAGATGCCATCTGCAGGGTTTCCGATCGCAATTGACTTGGCGATGGTATCGGGCTTGACGGGAGTGACGAAGTCGCGACCTTCCTTGAATGCTTGATAAATAGGAGAGCAACCTTCTGCTTGAGCACCGCTCATGCGGACATCTTTCGCTTCCACCAGACCGGTTTTGATGAATTCTTGGAAGCCCTTGTACACCTTGTTGTACATGGAGCCAGAGGCCAGTGGAGTGACGACGTGATCGGGGAGTTGCCAACCCAGTTGCTCGGCGACTTCGTATCCGAGGGTCTTGGAACCTTCAGAATAGTAAGGGCGCAGGTTGATGTTCACGAAGCCCCAGCCGTAAGTGTTGGCCACTTCGGAGCACAGGCGGTTGACCTGATCGTAGTTACCCTCTACTGCCATGACGGTGGGGTTGTAGATCAGAGAACCCAGTACCTTCCCAGCTTCCAAATCGGAGGGGATGAAAATAGTGCATTCCAAACCAGCGTGAGCGGCGATCGCGGCTACCGAGTTAGCCAAGTTGCCGGTGCTGGCGCAGGAGACGGTGTCGAAGCCGAGTTCAACGGCACGCGTCAGGGCGACAGAGACCACCCGATCCTTGAAGCTCAAGGTGGGCATGTTGACTGCATCGTTTTTGATATAGAGATTGTTCAAGCCCAAACGGCGACCCAACCGCTCTGCTTTCACTAAGGGGGTCATGCCGGTACCGACGTCAATGGGAGTATCGGTATCGACTGGCAGGAACTGGCGATAGCGCCAAATGGAATTGGGGCCATTCTCGATGATTTCGCGAGAGACCGATTGCTTGATGCGGTCGTAGTCATAAGCCACCTCTAGCGGACCAAAGCACAATTCGCAGACGTGCTGGGCTGTGGGCTCGTATTTGGCGCCACATTCCTTACATTGCAGGTGGCTCACTTTAGAGGTAATTGCGGAAACAGTGTCCGACAGAGGGGAAATGGCTTGGGTCATGTCAAGAACTCGGATTGTTTGACAGTAGAGAAAATCAAAAACGGTGCAGTCCGTCTTGAGTAAGTTAACATCTCGTTTTTTTTGTGTCAAATAATCCAGACTGTTTTAGTCGGATATGCGTTTGTCCTTGAGATATATAGCTTACGGGCGATTCGGAGGCGATAGGGGGACGTGCACTACAACTAATATCCTTCCTGAAACAACAAAAAAGCTCCCAGGCGGGAGCTTAGAGTCCGGCGAACGCCGGCAATATTCAGTTTTGAGAAGAATGAGTCCCGCAGTGCCGTCTTACCTCAGGTTTCGACCCCTGATTGCCAGGAAAGAGTCTCGGCAGCGTTAGATAGTTCCAGGATATTACGCGGTTACCCGCCACCCGGCATACTGCTCTGTCGCTTGTCTCCCGACCCTTGATGTCGAAGATTACAGATCAAAAAACATATTGGCAGTCACCAACACCTCAGGACCTGACTAATATTACCGCAGTTTTATGGAGGGCCCGATCGCTGTTATCGGCATAGATACGAACTAGCATTGGTAGTTTCACGAGCTATCGCAATAGCCATGCCACTGCCGACGTTTCAGCTATGTTTAACCCTGATTGCGCTCGGGAACCTTTGCCCTAACTGGAATGTCAAACTCAATAAGCACTTGTTTTCTTGATGGGCTGCCTCACTGATGGCCAGAACGGATGCGTTGGTGTCGTACAGGAAGAACGAATCTGCGAAGAGCGGTCATAATTGCAGCTATTCATAATTGCTTATCGGCATGATTTCTTTGCTTGCTACTGCGATCTCTAGCTCCACGCCACTCGTGTTTGCTGTTTTAGGGGAAACCTTGAGCGAGCGGGCCGGAGTGATTAATTTGTCTGCAGAAGGCACCATCTTACTCTCTGCAATGACGGGATTTGCGGCGGCCAAGCATAGTGGCAGCTTGATGCTAGGGTTTGGCGCGGCGGCTGGGGTAGGAGCATTGGTAGCACTGGTTGTGGCGTTTGCTTCTATCACCTTGAAGCAGTCTCAAGTGGCGATTGGATTTGTGTTGGCGCTGTTGTGCGCGGACTTATCCTCATTTCTGGGCACACCAATTGTTCGAGTTCCTGGTCCGACCGTGCCCAGCTTCAGGGTTCCAATCTTGCAGCATATTCCCATTCTCGGGGAACTCCTGTTTCGACACGATGGGCTGGTGTATTGCAGTTTTCTGCTGATTGGCTGTATGTGGGGCTTTTTCTATTTCACGACAGCCGGACTGGCTCTAAGAGCGGTTGGAGAGCAACCGGCTGCTGCTTTTGCTCGTGGCATTGATGCGATCTTTCTGAGGTATGTGTATACGCTGCTAGGAGGAAGTTTGATGGGGATTGCCGGAGCTGCCTACTCATTGGATTTTCGAGCGGGATGGAGTCACCGCCATACGGCTGGTTACGGTTGGATTGCCTTGGCGATCGCCATTTTCGGTGGATGGAACCCGCTGCGAGCGGCTTTGGGAGTGTATTTGTTTGGCCTGCTTCAAGTTGTTGCCAACGCCATGCAGGGGCAGTTACCGGGAATTCCCACTCAGGTATTTAGCGTGGCTCCATTTGTATTGATGATAGGGGTGTTAGCCGTGACCTCAAGTGGCTGGTTGGAACGCGTGTTGATGCCATTGGAGCCTGATACAAGGAGGAAAATACTGAATTTTTTAAAAGTACGGGCTCCGGCTGCTCTAGGAAAAGCATTTGAGCAGGGGTAGAGCGGCAATGCGGAACACTAGTGCTTGCTTGGAGGACTTTTTTTAGTATTTTGGGCTTGTCTCGGACGGTTGCAAGTGATGACTAGAGGAGTCGTGAAATATCAATACATGCAGGATCGCATCCTCACACACTTGTTAGGCTGACTGCAGTCGCGATTGTCTATTGATATTAAAAGAGTGCCTTGGAAAGTCCCCAGAGCACTCAACACCTCTATTTACGGACGAGCAAATTACTATGCCCGTAATCAGCCTTTAGTTGGCTGCAGATTTCTGCTTGGCTTTTTTGGAGCCGTCGCTGCTATCAGTTGTGACTGATTGAACATTGGACAAGTAGGCTTTCAGGTCCTGACCGATGCGATTGCGATCGCCTTTACCGAGTTGAGAGAGATTGATCTTGATTGCTTTAGGCATGTAAACAAATCTAACGTTGGCCTGATAAATATAACCCATAGTGAGGGCATTTGCATGGGAGAAAAACCGAACTTCCTCGTAATTACGATCGCCCTGCTCGGACGTTATCAACGCTTGGTGGTGTCATGGCTAACTCGCTGAGTGCGAAATCCCCATCCCGACTGAAAGTGGGGACAACCGACCTTGGTGCGCTTTGCATCACTCCTCCCTAACATTTCATCCCAGTTTGAGATAGCTTGGCGGGTGATCTATCGCATGCTGACATTTGAAATGGCCAAGCAATACTCTCAGCTCACCCCAAATTTGCAAGCGTTTATTGCACAGCAACAGATGTTTTTTACTGGCTCTGCTCCTCTTTCGGCTGAGGGTAGAGTCAATGTATCTCCCAAAGGAATTGATACCTTTCGCTGCCTCAGCCCCACCCAAGTGGCCTATCTCGATCTAACCGGTAGTGGAAACGAGACGGCTGCTCACATCAAAGACAACGGGCGACTGACTATCATGATGTGCAGCTTTGTTGGTAAGCCGACCATTTTGAGAATGTATGGCAAAGGGCACATTGTGCGGGCGTCCGACCTGGATTGGGATTCGTTCATTGCTCACTTCGATCGCCTGCCAGGGGAGCGACAAATTGTCGTGCTGGACATCGAGCTGGTGCAAACCTCCTGCGGATTTGGTGTACCACTATATGACTTTAAGGAACATCGGGAGGAGCTTGTGCAGTGGGCCGAACGCAAGGGAGAGGAGGGATTGTCGGACTATCGCCGTCAGAAAAATTCTCGCAGTTTGGATGGGTTGCCGACTTACTAGGGGCGTGACTTTAGCGGATAAAGTAGCTGCTGTAAGCCAGAATTTAGGCAATCCGATAAGCGGCTCGCTCGATCGCGTTTTTGATATGGCTATCGTTCTTGATACTGTTCGGGAGGAAGCCGATCGCCGTCATCGGGGCTGGCCAGTCGAGCTCTCTTCGATTCTTCTTCTGTAAATGCTTTCCAGCCCGCTCGAATTCCGGCCGCAACGCTGCGGGTCGTTGTAGAGACGTTCTGAACCTGCGATCGCGTCACTTCAATACCACCATCAACCCGTTTGACAATCCGACCCGCACTTTTTACCCCATCATCCAAGCTATCGGCAATCTCGCTGACCTCTAGTCCCGTTAATCGCAACGCTTCCAATGTTGGGGGCAGATCCCGCTGCAACGCGTCAAAAAATTTCTTAACGCTGCGCGCTGCTTCGCCCAGTTCTTTGGCCGCCGGAATTAGGGCCACGAAAATGCTCAATAGTCCCGCTGCTACCAAGCCAACGGATAGTCCTAGCCAAAACACCGGATCGGTCATGTCATGCTCCAAGCACGGTACAGCGTTTGATATACCAGTCAGATATCGGTCAGGTATCAGTTAGTACGACCCATTCAGACGGCAAATAGATCGCAGCCCCAGATCGCAACTGCTAATTGGAAAGGACTTCTGTGTGATTATGGCGCCATAGAGGACGATCGAGAGGATTCTTCCGGGGGAAACACTTCATCAAACTCGGAGCCTGCCAGTTCTGGCTGGAACCCCTCGCTAGGGAGCGGTAATTTCTGGCGAGATAATTCACGTTGGGTTTGGCTCATGGTTTCCTTTCCCACCTCGATAGCGCCCTGGAGACGATCGAAGGTGTCATCTAAGCTTGTTTTTGCTGAATCCAGCAATTTCTCAGACTGATATCGCACGCTAGTTTTCAAGTCTTCCGCTACATCCGGTAGTGCTTGAGCCGACTTGCGCAAAAATTTGCGGGTTTCGCGACCACTGCGGGGAGCAATCAGCAACCCCAACGCGGTTCCCACTGCTGTCCCCAACAGCATTCCGCCTAAAAACACTCCCGCTCGGTTGTCAGACATTCTCCTGTGCTCCCTCGGCTGCAACCCAACCTAAATTGAATCTATCGTACGTCGTTGGTTACCGTTAACGCCCGTACTTGCGTTGCATTCCTACTTTTACATTGAGTATTGGCTACTTTTCCCCTCATCCTGGCTGGTTGTAATGTCTCCATCGATTGAGACCCCCATTGCAAGCCAGAAAACAATGGTTATAGGATGCCCTCTAAAAGCCGTTGAGTTTTGCAGCCGCATGGGCTTCTTCTAAGATTCAACTGAACTGACCTCCATTCGGACTCTGAATTCCGCATGGATTCCCTACACTAGCGGCTACTTATCTGACGTAGGGCTTCAAACAATCCAATGGCCACGCTACTGCCCAAATTTAAGCTGCGCACGGGGCCAGTGAGCGGAATTTTGAGGGTGGGATGTTTGGCCAAAATATTCTTTGGCAGTCCTTGACTCTCGCAGCCAAACACCAGCCAATCGTCAGGTTGAAACTCCACTTCTGTATAGCATTGCTCTCCCCGAACCGTAAAACACCAAAAACGACCATCCGGATGTTGCTGTTTGAGCGATTCCCAATCTGCATGTCGGTGCAAATCAACTGCCGGCCAGTAATCTAATCCTGCTCGTTTGAGGTAGCGATCGGTTAGCTGAAACCCCAACGGATCGACTAAATGTAATGGTGTTCCTGTTGCTGCACAACTGCGAGCAACGTTTCCGGTATTAGGTGGAATCTCCGGGGCTACTAAAACGACTTGAACCAATACCGTACTCCAGATCGATCCACAGACACATCAAGCATGCAAGGGTTGTCTCGGTCTCTGCTGTAGAACTCAGCGAGGACGGGCAGCATAGTGCTGCGACTCCGCCCGAGGGGAATGTTACTGTTTGGCTGCGTGCTCGTTCCGCAACCGTTCCAAGCGAGCTTCAGCCATTTGCAGCATGGTGTCTAGCGATGTCTCTTCGATAAAAGCTGATGCCTTTTTGCGGTCTTCTAAATGAGGACAATCATCCCCCAAAACGCAGCCGTTAATGCAAGCTTCAGCGCAATTAATCTCGGTCACAGTTCGTTGCCAATCGTCAATCTCTCTGGCCCTACTCTAAACGATTGTGTTCATTGTTTGTCTGGCTTGCTAAAGAAGATGATTTCAAGTGATGTATGGCATTGCAGCCAGCCAGAATGAGGGGCAGCGTCTTGCTGTTATGGCGATTAGCCGTTTGTCTGGATTACTAAGGAGGATAGTCTCAATCGATTCACGCATTGCAGCTAGCCATACTGAAGGGTGAGTGTTCATCATCCTCGTTAATCGTCTGCCCATTCCTCCGACTGCAGTAAGACATCAACATCTCCTCGCATTCCCTGCATCTGTTGTCGCCGCGATCGACGGGACTCTTGACGATATTTGCTGGCTAGTCGAGGCTCTGCTACCTTACTGCCCCGCTTTGTCTTGAACTTCAACGACGGATCGGCGGATGTCGTTTCGCGTTCTTTCGTTTCGCGTTCCACCACCTCACTCAAAAAAAGCTGGTAATGCTCGTAGCGCTCCCACTGCAAGTCCCGCACCGAGCATCCCGGTTCTGATGTGTGAGTGCAATCGGCAAACTGGCAGTCGTGCAGGGAAGCCACTTCGGGAAAGTGGTGGAGTAACGATGCTGACGAGCAAGCATCCAGCTCCAAGGTGTTAAAGCCAGGAGAGTCAGCAATCCATCCCCCATCTGGCAATGCAAACAGCTCAACATGCCGCGTGGTGTGACGACCGTGCCGCAACCGACCGGACACCGGCTGTGTACGCAGCTTTAATCCAGGGACAAGCGCGTTGAGCAGACTGGACTTACCTGCCCCAGAGCCACCTGCAACCACCGATATTTGTCTGTTACAGACTTGACGCAACTGTTCGAGGCCAGTACCTGTCACAGCACTGACCAGAAGTGGGGTATATCCCCACCTCTGCAGGCGTTGCCGCCATTCCTCGCACTCTACATCGGATAACAAATCGCACTTATTCAAGCACACCTGCACATTGAGCTGACTGGCAGAGGCCTGAACCAAAAAGCGACTGAGCTGGATCGGTTCGGGCTCGGGGTCTCGCAACGCACAAATGATTAAGGCTTGTTGAACATTGGCAACCGGCGGTCGTGACAAAAATGACTGGCGGGGGAGAACGGCGGCGATCGCCCCCCTTTGACTACTCCACTCTGGCTCTTCTACACAAACGAGATCTCCCACTGCGATCCTCTGGCCCAGTTTTTTGAGGCGGGCTCGGCGGGTACATAGCAAGTGGGAGGACGGATAATGCTCCAGTGCAGACAAGCTAACTCGATAATAGTTGGCTTGAACCGCTAGCACCGTCCCTACGATGGCATTGGCCGGGATATCGGCTGAGATCGCAGACAACTGGGTCACGGGGTAGCCTCAGCATCCGATTCATTGCCGATAAATGCTGCACCACGCATCACCATCATTCGAAAATGTCCTTCTGGCTGCTGATTCAGTTCGAGAATTTGGTGACCGGCAATCTCAAGACTTGTGGGCACCTGTTGAATCGGTTCCCCAGCATCCAGCCACACTTCTAGGCGATCGCCCACTTCCAACTGTTCCAGTTTTAATTTTGTACGCACAAAATTCAGCGGACAGGGAACACCACGTAAATCAATGGACGTCATGGCCATATACACCACCTGTAGGTAGCCATTGGACTGTGATGGTAGTCGTTGTCAATGAACGCTATCGGAACAGCCCTCCTAAAAAGCGGCCGCCCCCTTTATTCGTCTCCTCTCCTCGCACTTCAGCGAGCTGCTCCAATAGCTCTCTTTCTTCTGGGTCAATTTTCTTAGGAATATCTACCACTAACGTTAGGAGATGATCGCCACGGGCTACGGAATTACCCAGTTTGGGAACACCTTTATCCTCCAAGCGCAGCACATCTCCTGGCTGAGAACCTGCAGGAATTGTTACCTCTTCGTCTCCGTCGACGGTGGGCACCTCAAACGTTGCACCCAAAATAGCTTGCAAGTAACTAATGTGTACTTCAGAAAGAATATTTATTCCGTCTCGCTCGAACGTCTCATCCGGCTCAATAAACAGATAGACGTAGAGATCCCCCGTGGGCCCGTTGCGGCGACCGGCGTCTCCTTCTCCAGACACACGCAAACGGGTACCGCTGTCCACCCCCGGTGGGATGGTGATGCGTAATTTTTTATTGGACTGAACCAATCCCTGGCCGCCACAGTTGTCGCAGAAATCCTCTATCACTTCCCCAGAACCATTACAGGTGGGGCAGACGGTCAGTTGAGTAAAACTGCCAAAGGGTGTGCGGGTGGCACGTCGAACTTGGCCAGCACCTCCGCAGGTGGAACAAGTGGTAGGCCCAGTCCCTTCACGAGCACCGCTTCCATTACAGACATCGCAGGTTTCAAGATGGCTGATGCGAATTTGCTTTTCGCCTCCAAACACTGCTTCCAGGAAATCCAGCTTCAAGTCAAAGCGCAGATCGTCTCCGCGAATGGGGCCAGCCCTTCGCCGCCCAGTAGTCGCCGCCCCGCCGAAATTGGTAAAAAAGCTTTCGAAGATATCGGCAAATCCGCCCATATCACCCATGTCTTGGAAGCCCCCGGGGCCGCCAGCAGCACCCCCAACACCTGCTTCTCCAAACTGATCGTACCGCGCCTTCATCTGCGGATCGGACAGAACCTCATATGCGCGGTTAATCTCTTTAAACCGATCCTCTGCGTCCGGTTCTTTGTTCACATCCGGGTGGTACTTGCGAGCCAACCGTCGAAACGCGCGCTTGATATCTTCTTTAGAACTATTACGGGATACTCCCAGTAGTTCGTAATAATCGCGGGCCATAGACAGTCTCGAAACCAGACAACCAGAGTAGCGTAAATATCGATGGGGAAGCGGAGCGTACCTTGGACAGGCAGCGCCATCAAGCTACGACTTCACACTGTTAACAATTGTATCTCCACCGGTCAACACACTAGCCTGTTTCATTAATTCTGTTAGACGTTTTGTTTGAGAGATTGTTCTAAGCGGTTCGCTAGCACAATGGAATGGAGATCGCAGTTCTTGCGAGTTTGCAAATATGTCGACGTAACAGCCTTTTCGATCAATTTTTAATCAATCTATAGGTCAGGGCTGTAGATTGCCGTGCCTGCTTCTGTGAGCAAGGCCCGCAATGTATCCATTGCTTGTTCAATCTGGCCCAGCGTGGCGTTTTCGTCGGCAATCCGTTGTTTGAGCTGAATTGAAGCAGATTCCAAACGATTTTTCAGACCGGGCTCCAATAAGTTACCGCTGTCGCTCATCGTGGCCCCATAGCTATAAATTAAGCCGTCAGCTTGGTTACGGATATCTGCCAACCGCTGTCGGGTCCGATCTTCCTCTGCATAGGCGAGGGCTTCTTGTCGCATACGCTCAACTTCCAGCGGGCTCAAGCCGCCAGTGTTGCTGATGGTGACGCTCTGCTCAAGATTGGTTCCTTTGTCACGGGCAGAAATATCCAAAATGCCGTTGGCATCGATGTTGAATGCCACCTCAATCTGTGGCACTCCACGCGGAGCTGGGGGGATGCCGGTGAGTTGAAACTTGCCCAGCGTTTTATTGTCTTTTGCCATCGACCGCTCCCCTTGCAGGGCATGGATTTCGACAACGGTTTGATTGTCTGCAGCGGTGGAAAAAACTTGAGTTTTGCTGGTAGGTAGAGTGGTATTTCGCTCGATGATGCGAGTAAATACCCCCCCTAATGTCTCGATGCCCATCGATAGCGGGGTGACATCCAGCAATAGGAGATCTTTAACTTCTCCCCCCATCACCCCTGCTTGAATCGCCGCCCCTAACGCGACAGCTTCATCAGGGTTGACCGAGCGATCGGGGGTTTGGCCGCTGCAAAAATCTTGGATAGCTTGCTGCACGGCGGGTATGCGAGTGGAGCCCCCCACCAGAATGACGCGATCGATGCGATCGACAGTGATATCCGCATCAGCTAATGCCTGTTTAGTCGGCTCAATGGTTGACATGACCAGATCTTTGACCAATTCCTCGAACTGAGACCGCATTAGTTCCATTTCAAGGTGCTTGGGACCAGTGTCATCGGCTGTAATAAACGGCAGGTTGATTAATGTTGTGCTGGTCGTGGATAGCTCCACCTTGGCTTTTTCTGCTGCCTCTCTCAAACGTTGCAGAGCCATGCGATCTTGTCCCAGATCGATGGACTCCTGTTCCTTAAATTGTTCGATCAGCCATTCAACCAGGCGCTCGTCAAAGTCGTCTCCACCCAAGTGATTGTTACCCGAGGTTGCCTTGACTTCAAAAACACCATCTCCTAACTGCAGTACGGAGATGTCGAATGTTCCTCCCCCGAGGTCGAATACGAGAATGTATTGTTCGGAGTCTTGCTTGTCGAGTCCGTAAGCTAGAGAGGCGGCAGTTGGCTCGTTGATAATTCGCAGTACTTCAAGACCTGCGATCGTACCTGCATCTTTGGTGGCCTGGCGTTGGGCATCGCTGAAATAGGCGGGAACGGTAATGACAGCCTGGGTAATTTCTTCTCCCAGGTAGTTTTCTGC
The DNA here is from genome assembly GCA_051439425.1 of Synechococcus sp. Classification (GTDB taxonomy): domain Bacteria; phylum Cyanobacteriota; class Cyanobacteriia; order Thermostichales; family PCC-7336; genus PCC-7336. The sequence goes on along the minus strand of JBFRWD010000123.1, from coordinate 3,695 downwards.
ATCCTGCTTCAGTTTCTGCAAGATCATTGCAGATAGCTCTTGGGCTGTGAACGAACGGTTCTGAATCGTCACCTCGACCGTGCTATCGCGACCGCGTACAGTGTTATACGGAACCCGACTGCGCTCTTGCTCGGTGTCTTCCCATCTGCGACCAATAAATCGCTTGATGCTAAAGACTGTATTTTCGGCGTTCGTAACCGCTTGGCGTTTTGCCAATTGTCCTACCAATCGCTCACCATTCTTGGTAAAGCCGACGATACTAGGTACGGTGCGACCCCCTTCGGAACTCGCAATAACGACTGGTTGTCCACCCTCTAGTACGGCCACGCAACTATTGGTGGTGCCGAGGTCGATACCGATAACTTTGCCCATAGTTCGCTCGAGTGGATACCGGGATGATTAGTGATGTTTAAGGAATATGCGGTGTAGCTGGAGCCGTTCAACTCTTCATTACATAAACGTATGAGAATTCAGCACCATTAAACCCGTTCAAATTCAAGAACGCATTCCCAAAGATGATCTGAAGAATTGAGAGTTCCTCTTCCCAATAAATTGGCTCAGAATATGTCAAGTCTACCCGTGTTCTTCAATAGAGTTGACATCCTCTGAAGATAGAGCGGTTTCGGCAGTAGTCTCGGGAGATCCGGTTTCCGAGACAGGGCTAGATGTTTCATCCTCTGCGGCAGTAGCGACAATAACCATGGCGTGACGGAGAACTGTTTCTCCCAACATGTAACCGGGTTGAAACTCAGTCAGGATGGTTCCTTCTGGGCAATCTGCGCTGGGCTGTTGCATCATGGCTTCGTGTAGGTTCGGATCGAACACCTCACCTACTGTTTTCATGCGAGAGACGCCCATTTTCTTAAGGGATTCGACCAGAAGTCGGTAAACGCTTTGATAGCTGTCGTGGATGCTTTTCTCACGTTCGGTTTCAACTTTGATGGCCTGTTGGGCACGCTCGAAATTATCGACAATGGGCAGAATTTCCAAGATAGACTTCTGCCGCTCTCGGTTACCAATGTCTTCTTTCTCGCGGGCGGTGCGCTTGCGAAAATTGTCAAAGTCCGCGTACATCCGCATGTACGCTTCGTCTTTCTCGACTAACTGTTGTCTAACAGCTTCGGCATCTCGTTTCAATTTAGCCACCTCAGCAGTAGTAGCGCCGTCTGCTGACTTTTCTGCAGAACCACTGGTGTCTGGTTCGGATACTGCCTGAATGAGTTCTTCCAACTCGGCATCGTTGAGATCGCCATCGTCCTCTAGCTCGGGATATGCATTTTCAGGGGGAACTGGCTTTTTCTCTTCTTGAGTCATCGGGGTGTCTGAATGGAAATCAAGTTCAGGGTTGGTCGGATGTTGGGAAGGTACCCAAGCACTTAAGTGTAGCTCACGTATGCGGGAGCTTCTAGAGAGGTCGCTCGTGTATCAGAGGAAACATTAGTCCGACATTACATGAGTGGTGTCAGCTAGACTTTATTGTTTCTCGTTGTTTTATCTCCAAATACACAAGTAATGCGTTGATATCAGCCGGATTGACTCCACCGATACGAGCTGCTTGGCCGAGAGTTAGAGGGCGAACTGAACCCAGCTTTTCACGAGCTTCCTTAGACAGGGTGTCGATCTCCTCGTAGTTAATATCTCTCGGCAGCGATCGCCCGTACTGTTTGCTCACCCGCTCGATTTGAGTCTTCTGCCGCTCGATGTATCCACGGTACTTTACGGCAATTTCTGCCGATTCTTTTTCAATTTCATTCAGGGTCGTATCTCCTAACCCCTGCTCGTCCAGATGAGCGTAATGCAACCCGGAGCGACGAAGTAATTCGGCCAGGGTTGCAGAGCCTTTAATTTTTTGTCCGGTGACGTTACTGAGTGCAACTCCTGCTAGCTCGTGGCCTTTGACTCGCTGGTGCTCTAACCGTCTGATTTCGTCGCTAATGGCGGTTTGTTTGTCTGAGTAGAGAGTCCAAAGACGATCGCCGATTAGGCCAATCTCTCGTCCTAAGGGGGTTAAGCGACTATCGGCATTGTCGGATCGCAGGATGAGGCGATATTCAGACCGGCTGGTGAGCATACGGTAAGGCTCGCGCAATTCTTTCGTACACAGGTCGTCTAGCAGCGTGCCGATGTAGCTGCCTTCGCGAGGAAGAACGTGCATGGGCTTGCCTGCCGCCAGCATGGCAGCGTTAATTCCGGCAACTAATCCCTGTGCTCCTGCTTCTTCGTAGCCGGTTGTGCCGTTGAGCTGGCCAGCGCAAAATAGTCCCTCCACGGACTTGGTCATCATCGTGGGGAAACACTGGGTGGCAGGAATGTAGTCGTATTCAACTGCGTAGGCTGGCCTCAGCATGTCGCAGGTTTCTAGGCCGGGGAGCGTACGTAATAGTTGCAGTTGAAGATTTTCTGGTAGGCCGGTGGAGAAGCCCTGTATATAGAGTTCAGGGATGTCGCGCCCTTCAGGCTCGATAAAGATCTGGTGACTGGCTTTATCTGCAAATCGGACGATTTTGTCTTCGATGCTGGGGCAATATCGTGGTCCTTTGGCGTCTACGTAACCCCCGTAGATTGGGGTTAGGTGGAGATTGTCACGAATCAATTGGTGAGTGACTTCGGTGGTACGGGTGAGGTGACAGCACATTTGCTCTCGTTCTACCCAAGCAGACGGGTCGAAACTAAACCAGCGTTGCTCGTCATCCCCTGGTTGGGGTTCTAGTCGGCTGAAGTCAACCGTACGGCGATCGACGCGGGCTGGGGTGCCTGTTTTGAGGCGATCGGTCTCAAACCCCAATTGGTTGAGAGTGTCCGTTAGTCCTTCTACGGCAAACTCGCCAGCCCGTCCAGCAGGCATTGATTTGGGACCCACCCAGATGCGTCCCCCCAGAAAGGTACCTGTGGTAAGGATGACAGCTTTACAACCATAAGCGGTGCCGAAATAGGTTTGAACTCCGATGATGTTGTCGTTATTCCCAAGGATGATGTCTGTCACCATACTTTCGCGCAGGGTGAGGTTGTCTTGAGATTCAACTACCTGACGCATTTCACGAGCGTATTCACGCTTATCAGTCTGTGCTCTTAATGCCCATACTGCCGGACCTCGGGAGCGATTCAAGACGCGCTTTTGCAGGTAGGTGCGATCGGAAACTTTGCCCATCTCGCCACCCAAGGCATCAATTTCGTGGACCAATTGAGATTTGGCCGGACCACCAACGGCTGGGTTGCAGGGTTGCCAAGCAATTTTGTCCAGATTGAGTGTCAGCATTAGCGTGCGTGCCCCTAGGCGGGCTGAGGCTAGTGCGGCCTCACATCCGGCATGGCCACCCCCAACAACAATGACGTCATAGGAGTCGAGGAAATCATGGGGTTGGGCAAGCATGATGGCATTGGGGCGGAAGAATTAACGACTAAGGGAGTAAGCAAGATTTAATCGGAGAAATATCGTAGTGCTTTTTACTGAATTAGAGCACCCGTTGTGCGATCGCTATCTAATCAATTTCACCGTGATAAATTTCACCAATCGCGCAACACTTCTTTATTATGGCTGTACGCATACGTGTCGCCAGAATTACACTTGCTGAGTTGGCTCTCAAGTTCTTGTACGATTTCGTTAATCTGTATGGCCTTGGAGTGCACCAATATAGACGAGGGTGTGTCGCGGCGATCGTCACGCGAGGCTGATGCAGCCATTTTTCACAATTCGG
>JBFRWD010000122.1:0-30114 GCA_051439425.1 Synechococcus sp. | reverse complement strand
GATAAACTGAGCAACTTCCTCCGGCTCTCCCTGCATAAAGCCATCAACGTTGTAGGTCTCAACTCCTGTGCGGTGATCTTTGATCATCTTGTAGGGGTCGAAGGTGTAAGTGCGAATGCGACCGCCAAATCCTTGCGTCACCATCTCGCCGCGAATCTCTGCCAATTCCTGCTGGCGTTTTTGCTCTTCTAGCTCCATCAGCTTGCCCTTCAGAATTTGCAGCGCCCGTTCCTTATTTTGTAATTGCGATCGCTCTTGGGTACAGCGCACAGCAATTCCGGTGGGCTTGTGCACAACGCGCACGGCCGTCTCCACCTTGTTCACATTCTGTCCGCCAGCCCCGCCCGATCGCGAGGTGTCAAACTCCAGTTCATCCGGTTTCAGCTCGAACTCCGCCTCTTCGTCAGGAATCGGCATGACTTCCACCCCAGCAAAGCTGGTCTGACGCTTGCCGTTAGCATTAAAGGGGCTAATGCGTTCCATGCGATGGTTGCCCTTCTCGGCAGACAAATAGCCATAGGCATACTCTCCCTCAATCGAAATGGTGGCGGACTTAATACCCGCTTCGTTTCCCTGAGAGAGATCCAAGGTTTTTACCGCATAGCCACTGTTTTCCGACCAGCGCACGTACATGCGTAGGAGCATTTCCGTCCAGTCCTGTGCATCTGTACCGCCGGCACCTGCCGTCACGGTCAAGATGGCACCTTTACGATCGTAGGGACCCGATAACAGTTGTTGCAAATCCCAGGCATCCAGCTCTTTAGCCAGCTTGCTAGCATCCTGTTCGGCTTCTTCCTTCAGGGCCGGATCGTCCTCTTCCTCCAGCAACTCCACAATCGCTTGGGCGTCATCCAAACGAGCTTGCCAATCTCGTAACTGTTCCAGGGGTTGCTTAAGACCGTTGAGCTTTTGCATGGAGGCGCGGGCGGCATCGGCATCATCCCAAAATTCTGGCTGGGATACCTCTTGCTCCATAACGGCAATTTGCTGTTCGAGAGTAGGCACGTCAAAGATAGTCCTGGGCTTTACCCAGGCGGGACTCCAGTTCGGCTAATGTACGACTGAGTTCAGCAGTTTCCATAGAGTGTTGGGGTCAACCCGTTGAAGTACCTCAGATTATAGCGACGCACGATCGCTCGATCTTGATGTCAATGGGCAAGCACGACTCCCCGCCCAATTCAGCCGGGATTGCATTAGACATCAGAGACATGCCTACGCAGACCGTTCGAGCTTGCTGAATCAGGGTAAGCATTCAATCCGGAGCCACTCTGCTTTCATCGGTGTTCTCGGGGGACTCTTAATTCGGATACTTCCAACAATAACTGTTCCACATCATCCTGCTCGAATTGTTGAACGTAATTCAGTTTCACTTCCTCTAACAAATCCACCAGCAAGGTTTGCAAAGGCTCTAGTGACTGCGCGGTACTCAACTCAGCACGCAGTGACGATCGCAAGGACGCGATCAAATTGTCATACAGTCGCCTGCCTTCTTCATCTTCAAACGCAGCAATCGCAGCACCATACACGCTAGAAGCCAATTGGCGGGACAGTTGTTGCGTGAGTTGTTGAGGGACCCGAGTCATGCCTGGTAGCCCACGCAGGCTGCGGTAGAGGGCCGAATTGCTATAAGTACTGACAAGAGTATGGGCCAGCAGTGCTTCGATATCTGGTTGAAGTCGGGGCAACACTTTATAAATAGACAGTTCGATCGCCTGCTCCGCAATTGCAGACACCGTATCCACCCCATTGACATTAATGAACTCCCGTTGCGGTTCTGCCAAGACCCGTTCGGCCAAGGTACCCATACGGATAGCAGCTTGAATGCGATCGATGACTCGGACCACAATCAATTCAGTCATTTCTGCTGCAAGGTAAGCACTGATGCCGCGCACCAATTGCAAGCGGATGGGGCTCAGGTTCACCAACCCCGCATCGCTCCACCGGATACTGAGCGGAATGAATCGCAACCATCGCCAAAATGGCAACAGTAGCAGAATGTCGTACCAGCGCCACAGAACAGCCTCTTTCCAACTGACTGCACGCAAGCGGCGTGACAGGAACCAGGTACGCAGCAGGAAGTCGATCGCGAACACCAGAAGAAACCAGCGATCGATCCGATAAAATCCCTCCACAAACTGACCGGATTCATCAATATTGCGATAAAAATTCCGCTCGAATTGCGGGCGAACCTGGCTATCAAAGAACTCCAGCCCCTCTTCCCATCCCTCTTGTTGTAAATGCTCAATTGTCCAAAACTGTGCAAACGCTGCTTTAGATGATTCCAGACCGGTGCGATCGCGAAGTCGATTTTTTGCCCGCTCGAAGGCTCCTAGACGGTTGGCCAGTTGAAACGGATTATCGTCAATCGCCTCAACACTCTGGCTGCGCAAGCTTTGTAGCATGTTGGGGACAGCTGGACCGTCTAAACCATCCTGCATCAACTGTTGTTCCAGCTCGTCAACGGTATCCAGATAGCGTTGAGTCACGCGATGGGGCTCGATGCCTTTGACGGGATCGTAGAGGCGCGTCAATCGAGGCAGATAACGAACGTAGACATCTCGCCATCTTACGTAGGTTGAGTCAAACACAACCAAACTGACATTGGCCAGAATAATGAAGGCAAGCAGTCTCTCGTATCCCCATCGAAGGGGTGAGCGCGTGCGGGAACTAAAACGATGGGCAGACATGTACTTTGCAATCAGACAAGCATTGATTTCGTGCTGAGGTGTTAGTGATGGTGGTGCCCTTGCCAAGCCCTGTCGGCCTTTCGAAGAATAGAATGACCGAGAACCAACCTTCCTGCGCGTTTCAGCATGTCATCACAATCATTGTGGAGCGAGAGTTGATTGGAATTGTAAAACTTACAAATTGATTCCCCTCGATTCAAGTCACACGAACCAGTGCCAATAAAACGGCATTCTGTGGAGGCTTGATTGATTCGCTACACTAGGCCAAGGTTCGGGTACTCATTATCAATCTATGCACACCGACTGCTAACAAATTGAATGGAAGACGGGTTACGGAGCAATTGAGGTCATGAGGCGACAACTCAAGCAACTGAAGAGCATCCTGGAACATCAACTGCAACCCTACAGTTGCTTGGTAGACATACAGGAACGTGGCCCCATTCTGTCTATTGTGCTGCGCCATATGCCCGGTGCAATCCCGGATGGATCCAACGTTCAGTCAATTGTCAGCTCCGGTTTAGATGCGGTTTTTGCTCCAGATATTCAGAAAGTAAATCTATATGCTCTACCCATCCGCGAAGAGAGCGCCGAGCCCCTACAACTTGCTTCGTTTGCCTATCAAGGTGTTGAAGCCAGTGTAGATATTCCAGAAGACATGCGTCGCCAGGAATATTTATTCTTCCGTTTGGTACTCCTGATTCTGGGGGTGTTGGGACTGGTGGTGTATCTATTTAACCTTGCAACCGACTATCTAATCGCCGCAATTGTGGCCATTGGTCTGGCATTAGCATTTGGAATCTGCAAGCGATCGATTGAGCGCACCCCTCCCTTAGTCCAGCGAGGGATTGTACTTGTGGGTAGCTTTTTAATTGGGGCGGGTTTAGTATTTTTGACGCGCACCTTTCCAGAAGCCTTTAGTGCAACGGCGATCGCCGTCTTGATCGGCGCCTTTGCCATTCGTCTCGGGTGGCGATAAAGAGTATGGGTCACTCAATTTTGGCCAAGTAGGCTCGCGAGCGACCCAAAAAGATGCCCACATGGCCCCGGTTGCAACCCCTTGGATTGCACAGATAGTGTTGACTCCATCACAAGACTGAAGGTGGACTCCAATCATTAGGCGAATAAATACGACCATTCCGTGCTGGAAAACTGCTCTTTTAGTTCCTGATAATTCGAAATTACATCCGATATCGGGCGCACTTGCTGACGGGAGCTCCGCACTTTCAATTTTTGTGGAGACAAGCCAAGGAATTCTTGTGAGAGCTTCAAGCTATTGTTGAGATCGCTGGTCACATCCTCGTAGCTGACCTTGAGGATATCGTGGTTCTTACAGCGACTCAGCGCATAATCATTGAGCTGTTTGCGCCTTTCAAACACAGCAAGGCATTCGTCATAATCTAGCCGTACCGTGCGATTCTTCTTGAGCTCTTTCTCCGCTTTAGCCTGCTGCTTTCTACCCGCCACACCCCATGTACCGGTCTTAATAGCGAGAACTAGCGAAGTGTAGTATGCCAGTAAATCTTCACGGGTTAGGAAAATGATTTTGATGTCTGGCCGGGCTTCAAGCCAATCCCACACAGGAGCCATATGAGGGAAATCCAACTGCTCGGGAAATAGCTTAAATCCCATTGCTTTGACGTTGTCTTGGTATCCGGTAAAGATGAGCCGCTCTAAGAACTCCACAGGGTACTGCTTTCGCAAGTAGTACATCAACCGGGAATCATCGTCGTAACCCGGCTTCAGAAACTGCACGTGCTTCGGTAAAAAAACCTCGGCAAACCGAAATACATTGGGATGCCGTTGCAGGGTGTTGATAATAACTGACGAGGCAGAGCGATGATGAGAGACAACGATAAACTTCTGATAATCCCGATTGTCTCCTCGGTATTGTTCGGGGGTCAAACCGTCAAGCATCGACGGGTCGAGATTTGAATAGAGCACTGCCTCTTCCAGGCGCTGGTAAATGTTTCTCGCAGTTTTTCCGATCATCGCACGCTTACTCTTGGGATCGTCGGTTTTCAGGGTTGGGCAAGTGCAGACAGCTTGCGCCCACTAACCTAAGACAGAGGAAGACCCCTCTACAGGCTGTGTCTCATCACTTTTGTCACCTTGTCAGAGGCCGTAGCATAACGTTACATTCAATCCGAGCAAGGGAGGTAGCTTTAACTACTCAGAATCCGAGATAGTTATTAGGCTCCCATAAAGCCCGTAACCATTACGTGCTGACATGCGCACTCACTCTGAAATGAACTGTAGCCAATCACAAAGACTGACTCGGAAGATGGCAGACGTTCCTGCGAACTGCCATTGTTCAACCTGAGTTCGATAGCACTCCTCTCCAACCTTAGTAGGTTGTGCTGTGAAAGAAGTACCCAGCTCAAGTAGCTCCAACTGACGTTGTCCCCTGCAAGCAATTGCGCGAAACAGCAAGCGTTACGTAGCAGCCAAACCTTTAGGTGGAGGTAGCCTCCAGCTAAGATACAACTCATTCCTCCAGGTAAAAGTTGCGATCGTGACCCGCAGCCGCTTTCTCTCTTCGCTGATTTCCACCCTGTTAGTGTGTGGCCCTATATTCGCCCTCTCACCTGTACCAGTCCAAGCTCAATTTCAAGGTGACGAACAAAGCACAATCGACGTCTATAACGCAGCACGGCCTGCAGTTGTGACAATCGGAAACCGTGGTGGAGCTGGCACAGGGACATTTATCGATCCATCCGGACTCATTTTGACCAACGAGCACGTGGTTCGAGGCAACCAACGAGTGCAGATCACCACAGCCAGCGGCAGGCAGTACAGTGGGCAAGTGCTGCAGCTCGATCGCACAAACGATCTTGCATTGGTTCAAGTCAATGCGGATGAGCAGTTTCCAACCATTCCGTTTGCAGCCCCGGGCAATATTCAGGTTGGGCAAAGGGTTTACGCGATCGGAAATCCCTTCGGCCTGGAAGGCACGCTCACGACGGGAATCCTCAGTCGTATCGGCAATAACGGCGACTTACAAACGGATGCAGCGATCAACCCCGGTAATTCCGGCGGGCCTCTCCTCAATTCATTGGGAGAACTGATCGGAGTCAATAAGGCTATTTTGAGCCCTGGAGGTCAGGGAAACATAGGCATTGGGTTTGCAACTAGCGCACCCGTCGCCCAAGATTTCATCGCTAGTGCGGGGAACGGTAATGGCCCGGTTGCAGCCGCACCTCCTTCAGTTGAGGCACCTTCAAATGCCCCTAGACGTAATGCCCCACCGCCAAATTCCCGTCCTCGATTGGGTGTATCGGTAGATGCTAATAGTTTGATTGTGCAGAAAGTTGAACCGGGATCGTTAGCCGAACGTCTCAGTATTCAACCGGGCGATCGCATTCTGGCAGTGAACGGCACTCCCCTGCGCAACCTCAATACCCTGATTGATTTTCTGGATACGCGCCCCAGGTCAGCCATTTTGACCGTGGGTCGAGGCCAGCAATTAGCCAACGTAGAAGTTGAGTTTTGAGCCCCAATCTATACCGATCGGCAATTCGCTTTGGTAGATTTTCCCGACATTTTTCCCCGAAGACTATAGCGATTGGCAATCCGCTATGGAGAGTTTCCTGAGTACTTTTCCTCGCCGATCAAGGATTCTACAGACCTCAACACTCCAAACCTTAGAGCGGCTTGCCATAGCTAGCGCATTGGGATGCCTCTACCACTCCAGCCCCAACAGCAAATTGCTACATACATTCGAACAACCGGTCTTGGCAGGATATTGCCACTTATCCCAGATGTCTCTGCAGCATGACCCCCGTTGGCACCAACGAGGACAGCTTGTGCGAGCATGAAGCTTGTATGCATGTATTGATGTTGTATCGTCATGCGAATGCAGCCGTTTGTTGACTACTGCTCGCGACTCATTAACCGCCTGTTTTTCCACGATAAGCGCTGGAAAAATCCTAAAGGCCCTTGCTTCGAGAATCGGGTGATTGCACGCAATGGGTTACCCAACATCATTCGAATTGGGGACGATCATCCCCCTTGGAGAGATCTCTATCACCTCTTGATGAGCATCCCGTGGTCGGGTTTTTTTGCTGCTACGTTTGTGCTCTATATCGTTGGAAATGGGATCTTCGCTCTCCTTTACTTGGTCGACCCAGACGGAATTGCAAACGCTACACCTCACTCATTTTGGGATGCCTTTTTCTTTAGCGTCCAGACGATGGCCTCATTGGGATATGGGGCCATGCATCCCATATCCTTCTACACAAACATGGTGGCCACAGTAGAAGCCTTAGCCGGACTGCTGGGCTTAGCCACCATTACCGGTATGGTGTTTGCTCGCGTCTCTCGTCCGACAGCACGGGTACTGTTTTCGGATGTCGCTACCATCTCGACATATAACGGCATGCCCACGTTGATGTTTCGCATTCGCAACTTGCGGCGGAACCAAATTTTAGAAGGCCAAGTCTTGCTGTCTCTGCTGTTGAAGGAAATCAGCGCAGAAGGACAGGAGATGGTCCGGTTCCACAATCTTCGCTTACTCCGATCGCAAACACCCATTTTTGGTTTGACCTGGACGGTGATGCATCCCATCGATCGCTCCAGCCCTTTGTATGGATTATCCCGCACAGATCTAGAGCGTTTAGGCGGAGAAGCGATTGCCACCATGACGGGTTTAGACGAAACGTTTTCCCAAACCATCCATGCTCGCCATTCTTACCTACCCAGCGAAATATTTTGGAACCACAGATTTCGCGACATTTTCTCAACTCGCCATGATGGTCGTCGCGTCATCAATTACAAACATTTCAATACCGTCTATCCCGTCCCCCCCATAGAGCAACTCGTAGAATCCATTCCAGCAAAGCAATCCCTCCCCAATGACTGATAGCCCATGACTAATAACCAGTAATCCGTTCGTCCTTGGTCCCTGGTCATTAGTCGTGAGCACGATCCCCTCCTTAATACCCATGCCCCCTAAATCTTCCCATGAGGTATAGTCATCTGGACTACACGCCCCTCTCTCTCATGACCGCCAGCGTTTCCCCACTCACCTACGATCCGCTTAGCCGCGCCCAAATTCTCAGCGAGGCTCTACCCTACATTCAAAAGTTTCAGGGTCGCACCATCGTCATCAAATACGGCGGAGCAGCGATGGTACACGAGGAGCGCCGAGCCGAAATTCTGCGGGATGTGGTGTTTCTAGCCTGTGTTGGCATTTGTCCAGTCATCGTGCACGGTGGGGGGCCGGAGATCAATCTATGGTTGAAAAAACTCGATATTCCATTCAAGTTTGTCGATGGTCTGCGGGTAACAGATGCGGACACGATGGAAGTAGTGGAAATGGTACTGGTTGGCCGCGTTAACAAACAACTCGTTCAACTGATTAACCTGGCTGGAGGCTCCGCTGTGGGGCTCTGCGGTCGGGATGGCAATTTGATCCGAGCCCGATCGCAGGGCCGGGAAGAAATTGGATTTGTGGGGGAGGTCATCGGCACCGATCCGACATTATTGAAAACACTGATTGGCGATCGCCACATCCCCGTCATCTCTAGCGTAGCTGCCGATGATGACGGACAGGCCTACAACATCAACGCCGATACTGTCGCCGGAGAGGTCGCGGCAGCACTGGGGGCAGAGAAGCTGATTTTGCTGACAGACACTCCCGGAATTTTGCGGGACAAAGACAATCCCGACACCTTAATTGACGCCATGGATATACCGACCGCTCGTCAGTTGATTGAGGATGGCGTGGTTGCAGGCGGCATGATCCCCAAGGTGCAATGCTGCATTCGCGCATTAGCTCAGGGCGTCGGCTCGGCCACTATTCTGAATGGCGGCGATCCCCATTCCATGCTGCTGGAAGTGTTAACGAAAGATGGCAGCGGGACCCAGATCTTAGCCTCTAGCTACAACCAAACGCTCAATGAATAGCGATGGTCCGCGTCGCGTGAAACCTCAGAGGAGTTAAGCGATCGGAGTACGTTTCTGACGCTGAAGCGATGCCCACACCAGCAGTCCTGCCGAACAAACAAGGCACCCCCAAACTAGCCAATCTCCACACCGATTGGCAACAGTACGTTCGTTCAGGCGATAGATGGGGCCATTGAGATGCCGGTGTTGCCACAATTGACCGGCCGCAGCAATATCCCCCGAGGGCGCCACAATCAGATTGCCTCCCGTGTTGTTGACAAATACAAAGCTACGCCGGTTTTCAACCGCTCTGAAGACTGACAACACACCGTGCAGGATAGGCCAGTTACTGCGGCCAAACCAACTATCGTCTGAAATAACGATTAATGATTCGGCCCCAGCTCGCACCAATTCCCGCGATGCGTGAGGTATGACGCTCTCCAAGCAGATTTGCGTCCCTACAGCGCCCAACCGATCGCCAGCATCGAGAGGCGCATAGCCAGCCGTCGATGGAACAAAGCGGCTGGTCTCGAAATATTGAAACAACCATTGCTTGCCGTAGCGATCGCGAATGGTGCCGTTCGATCCGTAGAGTAGTGCCGTATTGATGTATTTCCGCTCGTTCCAAGGCACGGTCGCGTTGGCCGGTGCCAGCTCGCTACTGCCGAGAATCAAGCCCCCACCCTGCGGTAACTGTTCTAGTAAGGGCTGCACAAAAAGCGACTCATCCACAGAGCCCGCCACTTGAATACGCATAGCCCCCTCCGGCCACACCAACAGGTGCGCTCCATCAGAAAGAGCCGACTGGCTGAGGGTCTGCATTTCTTGATAGCGATCGCGCCGATACTGACGGCTAAGATCGCCGGACAGCCACGCCACCTGCTGAATAGTCCCAACAGCGAACGTCTCAGTAGTCGGCATCTGCAGAACTGCAGTCCGATACAGAGATACTTGATGTCCTCCGTACAGCAACGCCATCCCCCACAAGACGACCAGCGGTAGCATTAACACGAGCCCATTAGTCGGAACGTTTCTAAAGGTTCGGTCTCTAACTAACACAAGCAAGGCTGCGAGAGTCGCATTGCTAAAAATTACGAGGAACGTGACCCCCCAAATTCCAGTAACATCGGCAATCTGAATCGCACGCGTGAAATCAAACAGGCAGGCTCCATAGTGCAGTGGTAGTGGAAGTTGCAGCAGTGCAAACACGCCATCAAATGCCGTCCACACAGTAGCGAGCGCCAAGGGACGCAGCCACAGCGGGCAGGGGCGACTCAAGTGCAAACTGAGCAGTGCTGCAGCCACAAAGTACAGCGGTACCAGTGGAGAAACCAACATTCCGGCAACGGTTTCAGCCCACGTCAATGCTGGCACTGACAGCGGGTCGGGGAGAAACACAAGCGCACAAAAGCCCAAGCAAATCGCCGCACAATACCGCCACTGCGGCCGGAGAGTGGCACAACTCCAACATAAATAGAACAGGGGGGAGAGGCCGAAGAGCGCGGCAGGATACCAGTGCAGCCAGCGGTTGGGAGCACCTAAAGACGTCAGGGCAATCGCCCCCAATACCCACCCTAATTGCTGCCAGGTGGAACGAACAACTGGCTTATCAACTGTCTCCAAACAATGCACGAGAGGATGAATAGATTACGGATTATGAGTGGACATTCGTATTCATGCAGGTCGTCCCTGGTGAGTTAAGCGATCTGCATATTCATTCCAGGTTTGACCGGCATGCGCCTTAATCCAGGCCAGCTTAAATTCGGGAGATTGCTTCTTCAATGCGGCCAGTTGCTTGACCAAATCCAAGTTCTGAACGGGGCCCTTCGAACGTTTCCAGCCTCGTTTTTCCCAACCGTTCATCCACGCATTGTAGGTTTGCACGCACAAGTTAGAGTCAGAGTAGAGCTGAACGCTGCTCCAATCTCCAGAGTTGTCTTGGCAATATTCCATCGCGCGGATGATCGCAGTCAGCTCCATGCGGTTATTGGTAGTGGCTGACTCACCACCGCAGCATTCGTAAACCGGTTCGCCCCCCGCAACAACCACAAACCCCCAGCCGCCAGGCCCAGGATTGGGAGAGCACCCACCATCTGTATACACCTGCCAGTCCGCGACCATACCGTCACCGTCCCTCCTAACCTCCAGACACCATAGTTCCAGACCGAATCGGGTGCAAGGTCTCTTGCCATACCAGCAATACAACGGGCATCGAATGCCGATCGCTTCGATCTGATTGACCCCAGCATATTGACCTCGCCGCAAACTCCCCCCAGCAGCCCCTCAATGTGCTGAGGCACGTATAGCAATCCGCAGTAAATTCTGGAGTGCGGAGATAGCTCACAGCCTCGATCCATGAGCAAAGGTACTGGGAAAACTCTCAATAGCGGATTGCCGAGCACTGTAGCAAAGAGGCGATTCAAAGGCAGAAAGGTTGCCAGACAATTGATTGCATTCCAAAAGGAACTTTAAGAAATCTACTAACACTAAATCATCCCTTTTAATATCAAGGTTAGCGATCAATCTTTTCAATAACTAAGACACCTATAAAAAAACCCCCAGACAGGACTGGGGGAGGAGTGGTGTGTTGAGGTGATGAATAAACTTAGTATATCCCTCGATCCCGAATGTTTGCCACTTACTAACCGCGAAATTGCATAAATAAGTATTTTTTCCTGGTTAGAAATGCGATCGCAATTATCATTTTCTAACAATCAGAAATAGGCCAAAAATCAATACATATGGTGCTTTTTGAAAAGTATATTTCCCGGCAAGCTCCATATGTAGTGCCCAAGAAGTCATTATGCAGACTTGACTTTCTCGTGCGGATGGGGGATGTCAAGCAGGTCGAATAAACGGGAGAAATCGAGTTCGCGATCGATTAACTCTTCAATACAGCGAACTTTAACTTCCTCATGCAATCGGGCCTGGCCCAGGACCCGCTCAATGCGTTCCACCGTTGTCAGTGTGTCAAGATCCACTGACAAAATAGGTATTTCTAGTTCTTCAGCCCGCTGACGAATCAAATCAGTTGGCGGCAGTTGACCGGTTAAAATCAGGCAATTAGTGGAAGTTTCCAGAGCTGCCAATTGTATGTCGGTGCGATCGCCCCCCGTGATCACCGCTTTGTGCTCCGACTTGCGAAAATACTTCAATGCTGAGTTCACGTTCATGGCACCGATGGCAATCTCTTCCACCAAGAGATCCAAACGATCCTCGCAACACAAAACCTGAGCTCCTAGCTGATGCACTAGATCGTCAACGCTAATGCTGCGCAAAATGCGGTTGGTCGGCAAGATACCCAAAACCGGGATGTGGTGATGTTCGAGGTAAGGCACCACACGTTCGGTAACGGTTGTTCGCTCATCTGGGGAAACGTCATTAAAGACAACGCCAATCAGTCGATCCCCCAGCAGTTTTTGGGCACCCAATACGTTATCGATTACCACAGCAGAGTTGTAACGCACGAGTAACAAGATGGAAGCATCTAAACGAGTAGCCATGTCTGCCAGCGAAAGCTGAAACAGTTGCCCCTCCTGCAAATCTCCAGGCCCTTCCAATATCTTGATTTGAGCACTGCACTGTTGCTGATACGCTGCCAGCTTCGCAGAATAGTCAATGCGAGTTGTCTCGTCAATTGCCTCCATCACAGTCTCTGAGTCGAGTCGAGCAATGGTGGGTAGCTTGCATTCCTGAGGTAATCTCAGCCAATCCCCAATAAATTTCACATCGGGGTCGGAGCCATCCGGCAAACAGTCTCCCCCCATGCACGCCCCCAGAGGTTTTCCATATGCGACAGCTATACCTTGCTGTTGCAAGTGACTGGCAAGCCCCAAAATAATGGCGGACTTCCCACTGTACGCAGCCGTAGATCCAACAAATAAGAATCGCGACACGGTTGCCTGACCCTCCTATCGAAAATTCCCTCACTGGCACCTGGCAGAATGCCGCGATCGAGGGCAATACCAAACCGCACTGCGATCGACCTTTGCACCACATTACCTGAATTAGACAGTAGAGAAAACGGGTTTGAATCAATCAACCACACGGCCACCCGGATTTCAGAGTGTGTAAACGCTCGAAATGCCCAGCAACGAGTTGGGCTAAGGGAGATTTACTTCACACAATCAGGTGCGGGCAAGTTCACCTAATGGTGCGAGCGATCGCCCAGTAGCTAAGCTACGACCTACAGCTGCGGCAATCGGTCGCAAACTTTCTGCAAGATTCACAGCAGCATCCAAGGACAAGGCTTGGGCAGCATCTGACACGGAGAGTTCGGGAGTGGGATGGCACTCGATCATCAGCCCATCAGCACCGCAAGCGATAGCCGCCCGCGCTAGATCGGCTACCAGCTCTCGGCGTCCCGATGCATGTGACGGATCGACAATGACTGGCAGGTGGACAAGCTGCTTTAACGCTACAACTGCGCCCAGGTCCAAGACATTTCGCGTGTACGAATCAAAACTGCGAATGCCCCGCTCGCACAACACGACGTTTGGGTTTCCATAGCTGAGAATGTACTCAGCCGCCATGACGAATTCTTCTAGAGTTGCGGCCAGCCCGCGTTTAAGGAGAACGGGTCGATCGCTCTGACCGACGGCTTTGAGTAGGTCAAAGTTTTGCATGTTACGGCTACCCACCTGCAACATGTCCGCGCGATCGCTCACCAGCGGGATCTGCTCTACTGCCATAACTTCAGTCACAACCGGGAGATTGTAAGTACGTCCGACATTGGCAATGATGTCGAGACCTTGCGGCCCCAAGCCCTGAAAACTATAGGGAGAGGTGCGGGGCTTGTAGGCTCCCCCCCGCAGCATCCCGATTGGCGACGGTGCCAAATGTCGTGCAACAGTTTCCATTTGCTGCTCGCTTTCGATCGTACAGGGGCCAGCCATGATGACGATATCGCTACCGCCAATAGCGAGGCGATCGCCAATAGTAATGATGCTAGTGGTTTGCTTGGGGGAAGATTTACAGACCAATTTCGCTGAATTCATGGGTTGACTCTCCAGAAAAGTTACTAACAACAAAAAGGCCCGGACCTAGCGGTACCGGGCAGAAGGCTTGCAAGTGCAACGGTCTACCCGGACGACTGTCCGAACCAAAACATAAAGGTGCAAAACCATTGCCATATGTGCGATGGGCAAAAGCTGGCGCGACGCATCGCACATTCAAAACAAACAACCACTCTGGATAGCCCCATCAAACCTAGATGATTGTTTCTATCGGTCAAAATCGAATAGGCAATAGTCATGGTGCAGAGATTCCCAAATAGAAACCCCCTCGCGTATCACTTGCGGGGGGGTCACTTGACGCTGAACACATTGGAGCAGTTGACGGTCAAGTGCACCCCTGGGTAAACCAAAAACTAAATCGAGTCGATTGCATGTTCTGAAATCCTATATAAGCTGATGCCTGACATCCTGAAGACCAATACGCCAAGCACTCTTATTGATAAACCTTAGTCAGCCAATCTCGGATCGTCAAGCCAGTATCCTGCGTGGAGACCCATGATTCTACGCATTCTCACTGACTCTGAGGCAAAGTGAGGCACGAGCTTCCCCCATAAAGCATTTCTTCATGCATTCAGGAAGACTCAAGACAACAATTGCTCCTGACATAACCTGGATATGTAACACTCGAAGCATCGCGCTCAAACCAGTATTCGTGCTAGCCAAACGCATCCTCCCCTGTCTCGATGTCAATGCCGGTCGGGTCGTGAAGGGAGTCAATTTTGTCAATCTTGTTGATGCAGGCGATCCGGTTGAGCTCGCCCGAGCGTACAACGAAGCTGGGGCTGACGAGCTGGTGTTTTTGGACATCACAGCCACCCATGAAGATCGTGGCATCATCTATGACGTGGTGCAGCGTACTGCCGAGCAAGTTTTCATCCCACTCACGGTAGGCGGTGGGGTACGCACTGTCGAGAATATTCGCGATCTGTTACGCGCTGGGGCCGATAAGGTCAGTATGAATTCCGCCGCTGTCCGTACTCCTGACTTGGTCAGCGAGGCTAGTGCTCTATTTGGACAGCAATGTATCGTAGTGGCAATCGACGCCCGTCGAAAGTCAACATCACCGCAAAGTCATACCTCAAACCTGTCGAATAACCAGCTAGGGACCGAAGCTGAATGGGAAGTGTATGTTCGGGGCGGCAGAGACGCAACAGGGATCGATGCCATTGCATGGGCAAAAGAAATGGCATCCCGCGGAGCGGGAGAGATTTTGCTCACTAGCATGGATGCTGACGGAACCCAGGCTGGATACGATCTAGAACTCACTCGTCGTGTCGCTGAGGCCGTGCAAATTCCGGTGATTGCATCGGGCGGAGCGGGTAACACGGACCATATTTGCGATGCATTGATAGATGGCAAGGCAGAAGCAGCACTGTTAGCATCTCTCCTGCACTTTGGACAGCTTTCAGTCAGCGAGATTAAAGCAGCCATGCGCGATCGCCAAATTCCCGTCCGCATCTGATCCAACAGTCACCAGTTCTCTTAGCTCAGTCGAGCCCCCTGCCGCCTGGCATGGGCCCTCAAACCACTGTCAAGCTTTGCCTTACGCAGGTCAGCACCTTTGAACAGTGTGTGACGTTGCGGGCTGTCAGCCACCATGATAGCCGTATCCAAACGGCGCTCTGTGAATTGCCAGACGTACCATCCCGACCAAATTGCTGCCAACAAACCGCCAATTGCTCCCAACCACAAATTACCGGTCAGTTTGTAAATGCCCCATCCAGCCGCAGCAACGGCTAACACCAAGCAGAGGACACCAGCTAACATACCTGCTAGGTTGCGCATCATCCAAAGAACTCTTGCCAGCACGAATCGCCACTTGGGGGGAGGACCGGTAAACGAGGCTCCACGCAGATCCGCACCTCGTAAGTCTGCTCCAGACAGGTTAGTGCCCGATAAGTTGGTCTTACGCAAATTGACTCCGGCTAAGTTTTCCTTTGCCATATTGCGATTGCTCAGATCCGCACCTTCCATCGACGAGGAAGGACTAGACGCAGGCCGATTGGGGGCCGAGCGAACATCAGCAGATGCGGGACGGGTATGACTGGTGCGATCGCGACTGGGTAAAGCAGGATTGATAACGGCTGAACGGGCCCTCGGTTGCTCCTGTCGATATGGCGAGATCGGAGTAAATCCAGTATCTCCGACCCGATACGACCAATTGCGCGAAATAGGATTTGTGCCCGCTGCCACCGTTGACTGGGCCGCCGTAGCCTCAGAGTGCAGCCGGGAACCAGCCCCCATGCCAATGCTGGTGGATTCTTGCAAACTGCGCAGAACTGCCGTCGCACTTTCATAGCGCTCCGACATGGTAGGGTGCAGCATCCGTTCCAGAATACCGGTCAGGCGCTCGTCTAACTCCACTTCATCCTGCCAGGTCCAACAGTTACGCTTGGAGTCGAAAAAACGATTGGGAGATTTGCGCGTCAGCAGATTGATACACGTAGCAGCTAATGCATACAAATCGCTGGCAGGACCGACAGAATGACCGGCCATTTGCTCGGGGGGGGAGAATCCTAGCGATCGTATCGCTGTCACGGACGACGGCATCTCTTCCATACCGGCAATGCCCATTTGCTTCACCGCACCAAAGTCGATCAACACCAGACGACCGTCATCTTTACGACGAATCAAGTTGGCCGGTTTGATATCTCTGTGAACGGTGTTCTTGCTGTGAACGTAGCTAAGAATCAGCGAGACTTCTCGTAGCACCTGCTGAATTTGCTCGCCGTTAAAGGCTCCATTGCGGTGAGCTTCACTCGAGAGGGTCGTGCCTAGCACAAATTCCTGCACCAGATAAAAGCGGTTATCCTCTCCGAAATAGGCGTACAGGGTAGGAATTTGAGAGTGCTCCCCCAGCTTCTCCAGAACCTGGGCCTCTCGCATAAACAGTTCTTTAGAAAGCTGAGCCACCTGCTCGGAGGCTTCAGCCACCCGCAGTTGCTTGATCACACGCCACGGCTGAGAGGGCATATCGAGATCGCGCGCCAAAAATGTCGTCCCGAACCCCCCCTGCCCCAAACGCTTATAGGCACGATACCGACCCCGCAACAGTAAAGCACTCCCACAGGTACCGCACCGTTTGGCATCCTTGGGGTTGTGGGGTTGCTGGCAGTCAGGATTGAGACAGTGACAGGTTTGCATGTGTTGCAGGTGTGCGTTGGCGGTGCTGGAGTACTGCTGGAGTCATCAGCCTCACGGAGATGCAATCGAAGACTGTGTGACTACAGCTCGTATTGCATTCGTTCAAATGCGACGCTCGTACATTAGTAGTACCCGCGTATGGGGCATCAATTGCGACCAATATTGGAGACCATGCATGCCTATCAAGCCATACGGATCAATTCATCAGGTTGGAAAAACAACTGCGTGTTGTGCGCTACGGTCCCGATAGACCTGCCTGTGAAAAGCAACTTTACAATTGCAGGCAAAACATTATCGTTGCAATAGTGAATGGCAAGCACTGCACTTAGACCGCCCACCGCGATAGTCACGTTTCACCGGCAGAGCCTGTAACTGGATTAAGAGGGATGAAGAATGAGGATACAGAGATCGCTAACAGCAGTTTTATTAGGGCTAGCGGCTAGCACGTGGGGAGGCATGGCGTTTGCCCAAACAGAGTTTAAGGTGCTGGGTCGACCGGTACTGACCATTCGTCAGCCGCAGGAGAGCACAGATGAGCGGGTGCGCCAGATCGATGGGCGACTGATGGCGATCGTGGAAGCTGCAGACGACGAGCGGTTAGATGTGACCGTTGAAGGCACCGATCGCCTAGCACAACTTTTGGTGAACGATACGCTACTGCTAGACGTCACATTGGAAGACGCTGAGGCGAACGCAACCAATACAGCCATTGCCCTCGCAGAAGTGTGGAAGGATCGTCTCGTAAGCGTGTTAGAGCAGCCGGACGTGCTGAACGAACTGTTTCGGACGGCAAACATGCCCGAACAACTAACCGTGGCCAATCGCCAATATGTAATGATGTCCGAGCCAGTAGCCGACCGGGGTCAGTTCGTGACTGACGGCAGCCGCGCGGGCGATCGGGTGATCTTCTGGGTGGATGAGTCCAATGCTGCCCAGAACCACAATGCTGGCGCGCCCGAGCCAGAGCAGACCACGCTTCCCAACCCCATCCCGGAGCAGATTTACGTTTTGAATCGCTTTCGGGAATTCATCTCCTATCGCGCTATTTGAATGTCCTACACATCATCCTCCCGCTCGATTTTGTACGGCTTGCAAGCCCGACACTTTCGCCATCCGATTGACGAACAAGCGACACGATCGCTGCAGGTGTTTCCCGGTCTCAACCTGCTGATCCAAAACTTAGTCGCCCCTTCAGTGGAGCAACTGTTGTACGTCGATAACCTCGCTTCCAGCGTCCAGGTCAGCGATCGGCAACTGCCAGATTTACATCAATTACTCGTAGATGCCTGCACGATTCTCGACCTGGAGGTGCCACAGCTCTACATCAAGCAAAATCCCAATCCAAACGCCTACACGTTTGCTATGCGGGGCAAGCAACCGTTTATTGTGGTGCATACCTCCCTCCTCGATCTCTTAGAGCCCGACGAAATCCAAGCGGTACTGGCCCATGAGTTGGGGCATTTGAAGTGCAACCATGGGGTGTATTTGACGATCGCCAACATGCTGGTGCTGTCGGCTGGTTTGCTGCCGTTGGGAGGAATCATCTTGCAGCAGGCATTGCAGGAGCAACTGATGAATTGGGTGCAGTGTGCGGAGTTTAGTTGCGATCGCGCGGCTTTGCTAGTGGCCCAAAACTCCGAGACAGTGGCTTCGGTATTGATGAAATTGTGTGGGGGATCGCCTAAGTTAGCGTCTCAACTGAATGTGGCGGCGTTTTTAGAGCAGGCGCGAACGTATGACGAATTGGATAGCAATGATTGGCAGGCGACGCTGAAGCAGTTGCAGAATAGTGGGCGCTCTCATCCGGTGCCGGTGCTGCGGGCACGGGAGATCGATCGATGGTTTGGGAGTCAGGCTTATCGGGGATTGATGGAGAGGCGGTAAGGGGAGCTGGTCATTAGTCATTAGTCATTAGTCATTAGCCATTAGGTCGTTAGTCCTCAGTCACTTCTTGCTCAGGACCAAGGACCAAGGACCAAGGACGACACAGTTATTGGTCTTTGGAGTAAATCGACGGTGGTTGCTGGAATTTATTGAGAAATATTTGCAGTCAATCGAAGTTATGACCCAAAATGATGGGGCTGACTTTCGCAAACTCGATACGATTCTTCGTTCCGCATGACTGCAGTACTCACAATTGACCATGTATGGAAGCATTATTTGCCCGGCCAAGATGTACTGCAGGATTTGTCATTGCAGTTGGCGGAAGGGGAACTGCTGGGGTTGTTGGGGATTTCCGGGAGTGGGAAGACGACACTGCTGAGGTTGATTGGTGGCTTTGAGAAGCCCAATCGCGGACAGATTTTGATTCGCGATCGCGTAGTTGCGGGGCCAAATAGCTGGGTTCCCCCGGAGCAACGGCAAGTGGGAGTGGTGTTTCAGGATTACGCTCTATTCCCACACCTGACGTTGCAGCAAAATGTGGCGTTTGGTTTGAAGCATACTAAGCTGAGCCGGAAAGACGCACTGGAACGAGTACTAGAAACGATTGAGCTGGTTGGGTTGACGGAGTTTTGCGATCGCTATCCGGCGGAGCTGTCGGGGGGGCAACAACAGCGGGTGGCACTGGCACGAGCATTAGCACCGCGTCCCCAATTAATCTTGTTGGATGAACCGTTTAGCAATCTCGACGCCAGCATTCGCTATCGCCTACGACTCCAGGTCAGAGAAATTTTGCAGACAGCGCAAATTTCCGGGGTCTTTGTCACTCACGATCAGGAGGAGGCACTGTCTATTTCGGATCGCGTGGCAGTGATGAACAAAGGGAGGATGGAGCAGTGTGACAGTCCCGAAGTGCTGTACCGCTCTCCCAAAACTCGATTTGTGGCAGAGTTTGTAGCGCAAGCAAATTTTGTCTCGGCTCAGCGTACACAGCAGGGGTGGCAAAGCGAGATTGGGGTCCTGAATGTTGAGGTGCCTGAAGCTGCATCATCCCCAGAGGCTGCAGTACCTGATCGCGCCGATATCATGATTCGCCAGGAAGATTTTTGCCTGATCCCCGATGCCGATAGTGATGTGTTCGTGCGAGGTCGACAATTCCTGGGACATGAAGCGATGTACTGCCTGCAGTTACCTTCCGGGCGCGAACTACACGTGCGCCAATTGTACGATCCCCAACCCATTGAGACCGGCACTCACATCCGGCTAGAAGTGAAATGCGATCGCCCCTTATCGGCCTTCCCTACAATGGAATTCGATGAACATCCATGAATTTTAATATGTAAGAACATCAATCAAGTGTAGCATTTTTACTTAGCTATCCAGACAAAAACGTCCGGGGTACTTTTAAAAATATTCTTCTAGTCCCACGTAATAGAGGTTCTGACAAATGATCGGTCTTCTTGTTATTTGGCTTATCAACACAGTTAGTTTATTTATTATTTCAAAACTACCTTTCCTAGGGGTTGAAATTGATACTTTTGGTCGTGCTGCTATTTCCGCTGCTGTTTTTGGACTCCTGAATGCGACTGTAGGTAGAATTTTACAGTTCTTGACGTCTCCGCTCAATTGGCTAACTTTAGGTCTTGTTTACTTCTTGATTAATGTATTTATTTTTGGGTTGGCGGCCAAGCTTGTCGAAGGATTCCGACTCAAGAATGGAATTGTCAGTGCATTGCTGGGTGCATTAGTTTTTGGAATTTTGAATAGCTTGTTGAGTAGTCTGCTGTTTTAGAAAATCTTTCTGATTAGATTCGAGTTAGACAGCAAAAAGTTGAGGTAATACGCACAGGTTGCAACCAAAGTCCAGATAACCATCACCCGTCGCAACCATTTTGTGCTGTTGATGATGGTTTGTGTTGTGAGCGACTGCTTTGCTTGACCGAGAAACGGCTTGATTTTTATAGTTCCTTGATATTTGTTCGTTCCTCCCAGCCTGACCCCTAGCTTCCATGCAAACGCCGCTTCACTCCAACCGGAGTTGGGGCTGGGGTCTTGAGTGGCATCTCGACGGCAGTTGCGCAGGTAATCGAAAGGGCGATCGCTCCATAGTGCCAGGGTTAGCACCGTTAGGCGGCAGGGCAGCCAAGTCACGGCATCTTCTAAGCGAGCCGGGATGCGGCCCAGATGGGTAAAGGGCTCACGGCGGTAGCCCACCATGGAATCGAGAGTACTGAGAGCTTTGTAGGCAAAGGCCAGAGGGGCACCACCAATTAGGCCGTAGAACAATGGTGCTGTGGCTCCATCGGGGGTGTTTTCTGCCACGGTTTCGATCGCCGCCCGACAAATCTCTGGGGCGTCTAGAGCGTCAGTATCTCGACCCACGTAACGACTCAGCAGATGGCGGGCGCGAGAGAGGTCCTCATCCTTGAGCGGCCCCACTACCGACAGTGCAGCCAGTCTCAAGCTTCTGGCCCCAAGACAACTGGCGAGCAATACGGCATGAGTGGTCAGTCCAGCCCAAGGGTGGATGCGATGGGCGATCGCGATTACCCCTGCCGCATAGCTGTAACTGCCAACCAAGAGCAACAGGGTCAGCAAGCCTCCGCCAAGCTGCTGCATCCATGGCGATAGCTTGAGTGCGAGGATGATGTCTTTGCCCTTACCGATCGCCCAACCCATTGCCTGAACGGGGTGATACCAACTCCAGGGATCGGCAATCCAGAAGTCGAGTAGAAGAGCGGCAATCAAGACGATTGCCGCAGGTGGAGCGGCTATCCAAAAGGAGAAGAAGGCAGACAAGTGATTTAGCGCTTAGCAGTTTTAGCGGTTTTGGTTTTGGCATCAGTTCCCTTGACACCATTGGCTTTACTGCCGTTCGCCTTCGCTCCATTTGTTTTCGAGCCATTGGATGCGTCCAAGCTCGCACTGGCTGCTGTCTCAGCAGGGACGGAGGTAGACGAGCCGTTGTCAGCTTCGGCTTGGGTGGGGGCAACGGAGTTAGCGGACACGGAAGCCCCCATCGAGAGCTGTTCGCGCACGCTAGAGTTCAGCTCAGCACGGACATCGGGATTGTTGTCCAGATAAGCGATCGCGTTATCTCGGCCTTGAGCAACGTTCTCACCCTTATAGCTGTACCAAGACCCTTTGCGCTGCACCAAATCAGTCTCTTCGGCCAAGTCCAGAATGCAGCCGGTATTGGATACCCCTTTGCCAAAAATGATGTCAAACTCAGCTCGCCGGAATGGAGGGGCGACTTTGTTTTTGGCCACCTTGACCCGAGCGCGAATGCCGTATTCCTCATTCCCCTTCTTCAGCGTTTGGATGCGGCGAATATCGAGGCGAACGGAGGCGTAAAACTTGAGGGCGTTACCGCCGGTTGTGGTTTCTTGCGGACCGTATCCCATGCCACCGATTTTGGAGCGCAACTGGTTGAGGAACACCACAATGCAGCCGGTTTTACCGATATTGCCAGTGATTTTTCGCAGAGCCTGACTCATTAAGCGAGCCTGCAAGCCGACGTGAGCATCCCCCATCTCCCCTTCAATTTCGGCCCTTGGCACCAGCGCAGCGACGGAGTCTATGACAACAATGTCCACAGCAGCGGAGCGGACCAACTGGTCGACGATTTCTAGACCTGCTTCACCGGTATCGGGTTGAGCGACTAGCAAATTCTCGATGTCCACGCCCAATGCAGAGGCGTAGATGGGGTCTAGAGCGTGCTCGGCGTCCACAAAAGCCGCAACACCACCCGCTTTTTGAACTTCCGCTACGGCGTGCAGGGCAATGGATGTTTTACCGGAGGATTCCGGACCGTAGATTTCAACCACACGTCCCTTTGGCAAGCCTCCCCCTAGGGCGAGATCGAGGGTGAGGGGACCGGCGGAGACGGTTTCGACACGCATGCGCGAGGCATCCCCCAGTCGCATGATGGCCCCTTTGCCAAAGTTGCGTTCAATTTGGCCGAGCACTTGATCCAGCGCTTTTTGTTTGGCGGCGTCTTCAGCGCTGGGTTTGGTGCTGTTCTGGGGCATGGTGGCAGTATCTCCCGATTTAGGTTGGTCTTCAGTCTGTAATGTGTGATTCTAGCTGCTTTGGTCGCAGCACGATTGGGTGCGATCGCCGAATGTTTATAGATTGTTCGGACTTGCTACGAGAGGTGCTATTCGATGTTGAATATATTGCAGCCAGCCCGAGAGAGCGATCGCTCCTGGACAGCGTACTAGACTCCACTTGTGCCGTTTTTTCCTTGAAGCGCCCGCATTCTAGCACCCGATATTCGAGAAATGAGTCCGACTTTGTGCGGAATCCAATTGCAGGACATAGCTGAAAATGGGTAGGAGAACTGGCGCTACAGTGTTCGGGGTAGAGTCTGCGCGATCGCCAGTCGAGAACTGAATAGTTTCGCTAGATTTCACAACTGCCATCCACCACGTTTCACTCTCTAATGTCGAAGTCCGATCGTCCTCTCATCCTGCCGTCTCCTGAGGCGACACAAACTCTCGCTCAACTACTGGGGGAATGTGCGGTGCCGGGGCTGGTGTTGTTATTGGAGGGGGATTTGGGGGGTGGCAAGACAACGTTTACGCAGGGATTGGGGCGCGGATTGGGGATTGAGGATGCGATTCTCAGCCCGACATTCACGTTGATTCAGGAGTATTGGGAGGGGCGGGTGCCGCTGTTTCACTGCGACCTGTACCGATTGACGCCTGAGGGGGTGTACGACTTGGGATTGGAAGAGTTGGGAGACGGGCAAGGGATTTTGACAATTGAATGGCCAGAGCGGTTGCCGGAGCTGCCAACAGAGTGGTTACAGCTGCAGTTGGAGGTGGTGGGGGATGATGCACGACGACTAACAGTGACGGCGTCGGGGGATAAGCATGCTCGCTGGTGGGGGCGGGCGTTTGATGCATTTGAATCGGGGACTTGGGGGCACGAGCGATGAAGCCTGAAATTCTGGCACTGGATTTTGATGGGGTGATTCTGAACGGGTTGAAGGAGTATTTTCAAACCGCCTGGCGAGCCTATGTGCAGATTTGGCCACCCGCTAGTCAGCCACTAGCAGCAGTTGAGCCGCCTGCAGGACTGGCAGAAGGGTTTTATCGACTGCGACCTGTGATTGAGACGGGGTGGGAGATGCCGGTGCTTTTGCGGGCGTTAATGCTAGGGGAGAGTGAGGAGCGAATTGTAGAAGGTTGGCCTCAGGTGTTGGGAAAGGTGATGGAGCGAGAGGGTGGCGATCGCTCGCGGATTGTTACTCTAGTCGATCGCGTGCGGGATGAATGGATAGCGAATGATTTGGATGGCTGGATGGCGATTCAGGGGTTTTATCCGGGGACGATTGAACGCTTGCAGGCTTGGCTGGATGGGGATGTGCGGGTGTTTATTGTGTCGACGAAGGAGGGGCGGTTTATTCATCAACTGTTAAAGCAGGCTGGGGTGGAGTTTCCGCACGATCGCATTTTTGGCAAGGAAGTGAAGCGACCGAAGTACAAAACGTTGCGGTTGGTGTTGGAGGCGGAAGGGGTTTCTGCCGATCGGCTGTGGTTTGTGGAGGATCGGTTGGGGGCGTTGCAGTTGGTAGAGGAGCAGGCTGACTTGGATGGTGCTGGGTTGTTTTTGGCCGGGTGGGGGTATAACCTGGAGCGCGATCGGGAGAAAGTTTGCAGCGGGGGGCGGATTCGGTTGTTGGGGTTGGAGAGGTTCGTTGGACCTCTAGGAGGTTGGGTTAGTGGAGGTTGACTAGCGTTGGTAGGTTGCGAGGGGAGTGTCGACCCCCCTCGCGACCCCGCGAGCAGGGGACGAGGCGCGTCCCCTCCAACCCCTCCGAGAAGACCTGCGGACATGTGAGGTTGACGGAGAGATTTGTATGGGGTGCATAGAGGTGGAGGTGAGCAGCAGGCGCTCTTGTCGCTCTTCTCTTTCAGGCTGACTGTAGAGTTTTTGTTGAGTGATCGTGCCTCGAAAGTCAGCCTGCTCTAGCTAAGCAGTAAGGAGAAGAGGCCGCAGAGGGCGATGCCGTCGAAGACTCCGGCGCCGCCAATGCTCATGACACCAGGGGAGTTGAGTTCGTGAAGGTGGAGGAGGTCGGCTCCGATAAGGGTACCGAGGACGCCTCCGGCGAAGGCTACGGGGGCGGCGTGGGGGACGAGGAGGCTGGCGGTGATGGCAGCAGTGATGGGGGGCAGAAGCGGGTTAATTTGGATGCCGATACCGGGGACGATTTGGGAGGCGTAGTAACTGACGGTGGTGACAAGGGCGGTGACGGCGATGATAGGGAAAAAGGGAGCTTGGGTGAATTGATAGAGGGCCAGCAGGATGGGGATGAGCCCGCCACCGACATTGAGAGCGACGATGCTAGATCTGCGAATGTGGTGGATGGGAAAGCCCCAGAATTGTTGGCCCCAAAAGTCGTGAAACCGCTTCATGGCAGGGTCTTCCACGATGGTTTCGGTGCGGTAGAGGGGGATGTTTAGGGTGCCACCGATGAAAATGAGGATGAGTAACAAGAGGGCGACGCCGGGGGCAAATCCAAGTTTGGCAGCAGAGACAGTGACGACGTCGAAGGTGAGCGCCAGAATTAAAAACGGCAAAGAGAGTAGGAGGATGAGGAAGAGAAGGGCGGAGACCGGCAGGTAAATCATGGGTACCGATTTCTCGTGGGCTGCCCCCATTGTAGGAATGTCTAATTGAGGATTTGGTGAGGCTAATACCCTCTGAAAACCGAATGATCTGGGTTGCTGTCAGACTTGTTGGCTGGTAATTTTCAAAACGGTCAAACTGTATCGCGGCTCGCCACCTTCTCATCCATGAGACGCAGCCACTCGCACAGCATTTTCATAATGTCGATCGCAAAGTATGGAGTTTCCTGAACTAGGAATAAAAAGTCTTTTTTAGATAGGGGAACAAGCTGACAGTCTTCCGTCGCGATCGCCGCAGCGCTACGAGGCTTTTCGTCGATCAGGGCCATGATGCCCAGTATTTCTCCTGGCTGAGCAACGTAAATAGATTGACCATGAACCTGGATATCTACCTGACCACTAACTAAGACATAACTAATCTCACCCGAGTCCCCTTGTTGAAAGATGATCTCTCCATCAGAGAACGACTGGATATTGGCAGATGATTGAAACAACTGGATGAGATCCATGAAGGCAACCCGCAAGTGAATTTGATCGCTCCTTAGGCTATCCCAAAGCTACCAAACTGCATCCGATTGGGAGTTGTGCAACAGGCGAGGGGATAGGAAGTAGTACGCGTTAGAGGAAGTATATGTTTGGGCCATTTAGCGGCTCCTAAGGTGTCAATCCTGATGATTGAACGTTGCCAATCCGAGACTTGCACGTCGTGGAGTCAACACTACTTTAATGAGGCCTATCCGATAGTTGAATTGTCTTCTAGGCTTTCTTTCGAGTTCGCATTCCTTTAGAGACAAAAATAAACCCAAGCGCTGACAGAGCCATCATTCCATAATGATAGTCAAAACACAGCAATGTCACTGCAGCTCCAAGAAAAAACAGCAGCCGCCCTTTGTATTTCCATTTTGCTAAAAGGGAATTCACAACAAACTCATCTCGTGTGTAACTGCATTCTAATCTCTTTAGACTGGGATTCGAGACACTATCAACTGTCCTGTTGAACAATGAGCACCGAGCAGGAAGCATGGTAGATGACGTAGTTACTGACACTTCCTAGCAATATTTCTTTAAGTCCTCTTAGCCCGCGTCGCCCCATCACGATCAAATCGGCATTCCAACTTTTAGCTCGATCCAAAATTAGTTTTTCTGGTTTGACTGCTTCGCATTCCCACTCGGTTGAAAGTCCCCGGTCGGTTGCTATTTTTCCGTATTCTGCTAACTTTAGCTCCACAAGTCTGCGACTTTCTTGAAACTGATCGGCAAAGTCCTGAATAGACTCGCTGTAGACCGATGGGGTGGGGTCTAAGTAATCTATGGTCGTTGTTAGGGCGTGAACTAGGAGTAAAGAAGCACCACTATTTTGAGCGATCGCCGTTGCTCGTTCAAAAACTTCATCGCTGAATGGAGGTGCTTCAAGGGCAACTAGAATTCGTGTATAGTTCATTCTTTCCTACAGTTCTAGTGCGATTACGTCATAGTTTACGACACGATTGATGGTGAACCTTTAGTTGTCCACAGAAAATTTACATACGATATAAGCCATTACAAATAGGTAGAGAAGAAAGAGCTGTCAGCTGTAGATTTTCTGAATGTTGGCGGCATTCGCAATTCTCCAGTTTAAAATCTTGGTGCTAGTCAGATTTAAAGAAGGGCTATGGCTGAGAACGAAGCAAATACCGAACGATCTTTAGAAGATCGCGTGACTCAATTAGAAAAGCGCTTAGACGATGCTTTAGCCTGTTTATCCGATACCTATCGATATGGGAGACTGCGGGATTTGCTAGCTGCCGGACAGTGGAAGGAAGCAGACAAAGAAACCACAAAGGTGTTAGTGGACGTTTCTGGTAAAGCCAATCAAGACGATATTGCACCTGCAGATATGCAGACTTATCCTTGCAGTGCTTTACGGACAATCGATGGGCTATGGATGAAATACAGTAACGGTCGCTTTGGATTTGGTTTGCAGCTCAAAACCTATTTGGAGGTTGGAGGCAGTATCAATGCCCTCAGGGCAGAGGATCTTGACCCCCTTAAAAAGACCGCGGAGAAAGTGGGCTGGCGCAAAAATGGTGCACGTGTAGAGTACGACGATTTTGACTTTTCTCTAGAGGCACCTCCAGGAGCACTTCCACATGAGTGGTGGAGTTCTCCTTATGGTGCCAAGATGGCTAATTTCTTTATGACAAGCTTGATTCGGTGTGAATTATAAGCTGGTGGGTGATGGATGAATAGCAAAAACATCGTCGACCCCCCTTAAGCCAACTCAAGAACTACTATCCTTGCTTTTCTTCTTCACCACCTCCATCAAAATAGTCATCGCCCTCTTGCTTGAGGGCTGCATACCCAGAACCAATCACAAACCCTACTGCTGCGCCGGCGATCGCATTTCGCTTGCGATGCGGGGTTCGTTGGCTAACCCTGGAATGTTCAACCATAGCAGAGGCAACAATGCCAAGCATTGCCCCAACAAGGGCCGAAATGATGCCCGCTGCGATTACAACTCTGAGATTCATGAGTCTCTAACCTCGAAGAAGCAATAATTCAATTGATTTAGGTGAATCGTCCATAGGAGCGAATCTCTTTCAACCAGGGAGGGATTCTTGATTGAAAGTCCTCCAACATGTGAATGGAGTTTACGCAAAGATAAAGCTCCATATTAGAAGCAAGATCGCTCCCACAAACAGGATATGGTTTATCCAATCATCGACTGTCCAATCATCAAACATAATCACTCCTGCTCCTCTAGGCTATCAGTTAAAAACTTGCGAATCCCTTTTCCGTTTAGCCCCCAGATAACGATACCGGCAAGAGCGAAAACAGTGCCTACCGCCATATAGCGAGTATCACCATTACCGTGGGTTGCTAAAATTCTAATCCCGGCCCCTAGCAACAGGTTTTGTGCGGTCAACAGACTTAAGACTCTACTGTGGGTCATTCAAATCAGCCTAGTTACGCTACAACAGCGCTCTATCTTTCATGTTGGATAGAAGCTCAAAGAATCGGCTCGTCACCCATTCGCATTGCCCCCGGCAGCGCCTCTGTTTTTTCGGGAGATTGAAGTGATTCCTTCCGACCATTTGTCGGTCTTGGAGACGTCGGTGGCTTAGGTGGCTTAGGTTTCTTACCTCCCCCTTGTAAGAAGTCTCGCTCGAAGGTCTTGATCAAGATGTAGAGATTGGGAACAAACAACAAACTCAATGTCGTCGACATCAACATGCCACCAAATACCGCCGTCCCCAAAGACCAGCGACTTACGGCCCCAGCCCCAGATGCTATCAAGAGGGGCAAGAAACCCACAACCGTTGAAATGGCCGTCATTAAAATAGGCCGAAAACGACTTTCGGCAGCACGAATGGCAGCCTGAGTAATTTCCATCCCCAATGCGCGTGCTTGGTTGGCAAACTCCACAATTAGAATGGCATTTTTGCTTGCCAAGCCAATCAGCATCACCAAACCCACTTGGACATAAATGTTACTGCTGAGGATCGGCCAAATACCGACTCCAGGATTTAGTACAGACTGCTGAATGAAATTAGCTCGCAACCAAATTCCGCCGATCGCCCCCAGCATCGATACGGGCACCGTGATCATAATAATGATTGGATCGACGTAGCTTTCGTATTGAGCCGACAGGACCAGGAACACCATCACAAAGGCAAGGCCGAAAACGACTATCGCTGCACCACCAGCAGCTTTTTCTTCCGAAGCAGTGGTAGTCCAGTCGTAGCCAAAACCAGGCTGAAGAACTTCGTTAGCGACTTCCTCCATGGCAAGAATCACCTGACCGGAACTGAAGCCAGGAGCAGGAGCCGCGATGACTTTAATCGCAGGAAAAACGTTATAGTTCGTGACGATGGGTGGATAAACAATGGGTTTAGCAGTGAGCAAGTTGCTGAGCTGCACCAATGTGCCATCTTGAGAGCGGACGTACAAACGCTCGATATCGGCAGGATTGGTCCTCGCCTCTCCTTCTGCCTGTACATAAACCCGATAGAGACGACCGTCCAGTACATATTGATTGGCAAAGCTAGACCCTAAGTAAGTCCCCAAAGTCGTGAGGATATCGTCAATTCTTACGTTTTGGGCCTTGGCTTCATCGCGATCGATATCGGCCTCCAGCATCGGACTGTTGAAGGTAAAGGTTGTAATTGCCTGCCCGATTTCTGGACGTTGGTTGGCTGCATCGACAACACGCCGCGTATTGTCTATCAGCGCGTCCATTCCTTTGAGCTGCTGGTCAAGAACCATAAACTCAGAGCCGTCAAAATTACTCAAACCATCCACAGGGGGAGCATTAGCTGCAAAGACTCGGCCGCCACCAATGATTTGGCTCATCCTTTGGTTGGCTCGTTGCATCACCCCATATACAGACTTCTCCGGTCCGGGACGTTCTTCCCAAGGCTTGAGTTTTACAAACGCAAGTGACTTGTTACTGTTCTGACCGTCGAAAGAAAATCCCGTTAGCCCTAAAGCATGTTCCACTTCGTCATAGGTCATAACCTCTTCTACCGCTTGTACGGTAAGGTCTTCAGTGTAATTAAGGGATGACCCCGGTGGTGCTTCCATTACAAGGAAGAAGTAACCTTGATCCTCGGCGGGAATAAAGCCCCCTGGGACGATACTGAACATCCAAGCAGTGGCTACAGCACCAATACAGAAGACAGTCACGACCAGGAATTGCATCCGTGTCATGAATGTAATCAGCCGCGTATATCCACCTTTAATCCATTCAAATACATTATTGGGCGTTGCACATTAAGGGGCTGATGGTGTCGGAACATCACGATATCGAAGGTAGTGCAGCAGCAATCGAATCGAGTGTTTGAGCATAGCTTCCGATTTGGAATAGCAGAGAGTCTTACGGCTCAA
>JBFRWD010000121.1:0-14901 GCA_051439425.1 Synechococcus sp. | reverse complement strand
GGCGAGCGTCGTTTGCTGACTGCTTGACCGGGAGCCAATCGACTGTGTTGCAAGCCGTAGAGGTAGAGATAGGCAGCGGCTCTGGTGGGGAGTTTGACCTCCAGTTGCTGTGCCCGCTGGCGACGGTAGAGATTGCGGCGGCGATCTCGGCGGCGATAGTCGGTGCGTCTGCCGTAGCAGCGGGAGGTGTCCCAACAATTAGAGCCATCACCATCGGGGCCGTGAAGACAGCGAGCTTCATCGGTACTCAGGGAGGAGCAATTTAGACAGGCTAGATTTATAGACTTTGGCATTTGGGGTCAGCTTGAAACAGAAGCTAACTGTCAATAGAGTAGCCAAGATAGGAGCGAAGAAAGAAAATCAGGTTCTGTTGCAAGAACTTGGAAGCAGACAAAGAGCCTAGCTGCTGCGTGTATTTTCATACAGCAATCCCAAAGAGTTGATGGAGGAAGTTTATCTGAGCAGCGACGCCTCCCTGAGAAACACCATCAAGCTGCCCCTTGCGAATCATGTTGATAGTTTCGTATCCCCTGAGAGTTCGTTGAGTAGTCCAGGAGTTCTTGAAATACTGGCTTGCTTTGACTCTCCAGCGAACAAATCGGCGATCTTGCTCCACCATGTTGTTTGGGTATTTGACTGGGCGATGGGTGCAGTTCTCTGGAAGTTCTCCTGACTGTTTCAGTTCTGCGATCGCTTTGACGTAGCGGCCATGCTTATCAGTATTCATGACTCTCGGTGTTTGAACGTGCTCTCTCTGCAAGACCTGACGCAGAAAGCGTTTGGCTGCTTTGGCATCGCGTCTGGCTGTCAGCAAAAATCCAGAGTGTTTCCGGCTGAATCAACGGCACGGTACAAGTATTTCCAAACTCCGCCGACTCGAATATAAAATTTCATCTACCCTCCAGGAGTCATTCGATGGCTGCCAGCGAGACCAGCATCTTTCATCCAATTCCGGAGCGTAGCGTTGTACCCAACGATAGATTGTTGAATGATTGACCTTGACTCCTCGTTCTGCCAGCATTTCCTGCACGTCTCGATAACTCAGCCGACACCTCAAGTACCACCTCACTGCCATGATGATGATTGACGGAGGGAAGTGACGGAATTTGAACGGAGCATCTGCAGGCATCAGCTAGCTGCTCAGAGGAGGAACAAGGGCTCAGATCTCCATCTCGCTTGATTCATGCTGAGGTTTGCAACACAACCCACAGCTTTGAGGCCCGACATGAATGATGAACTAAAAAACTATGCTGTTCACAAGCAGGGGGTTGCCCGATTTTGCGCAGCAATGAGAAGAAAATATGCAGTTCTCAGGAAGTAAGTACAGGATAAAAATTCAAGAGACTGTGGAAAGAGTGATTTTTTTAATAGTGCAGATCGAGGACGAGCGAGCGAGTATGATTCAACCTTAGAAGATATATGTGATAAGTATGATGAAAAGAACAGTCAGAACATTACTAATCTTTATTTTAGTAGCATTTCTTATAACAGCTTCCCCTTTCAGGTCTCCGCGATCGGTCGCTTTTCTCCATAACCGAGAACCACAAGTTTCAGAATTCCTCGTATCCCAAAATCCCTCTCATACCGTTGAGGAGGATATTCAAGAAGGGCAAGGGCAAGCAGCCGAACCTCAGCCTCCTCAAGATGTAACTAACGTTGAAGAAGGATTTCCTGTTGTTCTAGATGGAGAGACGGTATTTCAAGTTCTGGTAGGGGGACGAACGACATCGGCGAGACAACGAGCAGAAATTGCTTCAGAGGAACTTGAAGAGATAGCACAAGACTTTTCCATCTCTGTAGATGCCTTCACGCTCGAAGATTTTGGAGAAGTCATTCTTATCGTGGCTGAGGAAGAACGCCTGATCTTTGGCGTCACAAATGATGATGCAGTAGCAAGCAATCGCGACTTGCAAGAATTGGCGGAGGAGCATCTGCAAGCGATTAAGGAGAACGTGACGCTATATCGACAAGAACGGAGTACGGAAAAGCTACTGTCCAGTCTGGTTTATTTAGCGATATCGACAGCGATACTGTTTTTGATTCTTGCTGCCTTAAAGTTTATATTTCCTATTGTATTTCGTCGCATCGAGGCATCAAGAGACAGGTGGTTTCGACCAATCAGAGTTCAAAACTTACAACTAATATCAGCCGAAAGCGAAGCCGCAGCGTTAATCTTTGCGATAAGGCTGGTACGCTGGGCAATCGTACTATCCCTTTTATATATCTATATTCCATTTGCTTTGAGTTTGTTTACGCAGACAGAACGAATTGGTAAGTACTTACTGAATACTATATATGTTGTATTAGAACTGATACTAGATTCCTTTGTTGGCTTTATCCCAAATTTATTTGCGATCGCGATCATTGCTGTCAGCGCGTATTACCTGATTCAGTTTTGCCGACTGCTCTTCAACGCCATAGATAGTCGAAGGATCAGAATTCCTGGGTTCTACGAAGAATGGAGCGAGCCGACGTACAAACTAACCATTTTATTTATCATCGCGATCGCTGCAGTATTGGCATTTCCTTACATCCCAGGGTTTGATTCCCCCTCCTTTCGAGGTCTATCTCTGTTATTTGGTGCTGTTATTACACTCGGAGGCGCTAGCGCAGTCTCCAACGTGATTGGGGGATATATCATTATCTACACTCGTGGCTTTCAACTTGGCGATCGGGTCAAGCTCGGCGAATATGTCGGCGTCGTTCTTGAAAAAACTGTTCTTTCAACTCGAATTCGTACCCCCCAAAATGAGATTATTACGATTCCGAATTCCACTATGCTAACCAGCAGCATTGTTAATTATACGGCTACTCTCAGAGATGTTGAAGAACCTTTAATTCTCAACACCACAATTACTCTCGGTTATGATGTGCCGTGGAGAAAAGTCCACCAAATATTGATCGACGCGGCTCACGCTACCTCGGAAATTGTCGATAAACCCGCTCCTTTTGTCTTGCAAACTAGTCTCGATGATTTTTACGTTAGCTATGAATTGCGAGCCTATACCAACAACACAACCCAAATAATAAGGGTCTATTCAGAGCTACACCAGAATATCCAGGACAAGTGCAACGAGGCCGATATTGAAATTATGTCCCCCCATTATTCGGCAATGCGTGACGGACACCAGATTACGATTCCGGAAAACTATTTGCCCGGAAATTATGTACCGCCAGCATTTCGCGTTGCTCCCCTCGATCCAACGATTGCTAAACCGCAAGAAGCCACTGGCGAGTCCGTCGAACCAGAGGATAGTGATGGGAATTCTGGGTGAGCGCTCTAGACTCTCGAATAACGAGTCAGGCCCATCGGAGCGTGCCTAGCAAAAAAATCAATCGGTTAACGCGCTAAGTGCGATCGAACAATCCACCCATGAATATGTATAAAAATTACATTTGGTCAAAACAGCCAAATATTAAGCCACTGGAACAACGAGTTTTGAAAGGCTTCATGCTTCCTGGGGAATACTCTGAATCATCCTATACACTCCTCCTGTGGTTTTCCCTGCCAATCCTATGTGCTGGTATCGGGAAGACTCATTACCCAACGGTCTATGGATTCTACAACTGTTGAGATTGATTCGCGCAGCCTACTGGGCGAACGAAAGTCAATTCTGCCAGAGAGCACGAATGAGTTATGTTCGAGCTTGCATCGCCTAAAACATGAGCGGTCTAGCGGCAGATTAGTCGTAAGTGATGCGCATGAGGTGAGCTGGACATTTTTCTTCTACTACGGCCGCATCATGTTTGCCTCGGGCGGCCCCCATCCTGTCAGGCAATGGCTTGCCCTACTTCAGAGATACACGGACGATCGCCAACGCCAGCAAGTGCTGCACATCCTCAAGCAGTACTCAGCAACGGGTTCCGTAGAATGTTGGCAATATGAAATTCTGTACGAAAGCCTCAAGCGGGAATCGATCTCTCGTCAGCAATTGTCTGCAATGTGCCAAACAGTCGTGTATTGGTCCATCTTTGACATCTGGCAATCGGGTAACTATAAAACAGAATTTATTGAAGAACCTGCCAAACTCCCCAAAACAGTCTTGATCGATCCGGACCAGGCAATAGAGACCACTGCCTCTGAATGGTCTTCTTGGGATGAGGCAAAGATACTCAACTATCGCCCCAATATTGGGGTGAAAGTAATACAGGCAGATAGGCTGAAAGAACAAACCCCTCCAAAGACTTACAGAAGCATGGAGAGGATGTTGGATGGCAATGCGACATTGCGGGAAATTGCAGCGAAATTCAAGAGGGATGTAAAGCCCTTTGTGCAAAAGTTGGCACCATTTGTCGAACGTGGCATCTTAGCTTGGCAAGCAATGGATGACTTGCCATGCCCGGTGAATGTAAAGCCTCCTGAAGAGGATGCTTCACCTCCAACATCGCAAGATACGTTCACGATCGCTTGTATTGACGATAGTCGAGCGATTTGCGAGTACATGAGGTTTCTTGTAGACAAAGCCGGATTTAACTACATTTCAATCTCCAATCCATTGGAGGCTATGGAAGTTTTATTGGAGAAGAAGCCCAATCTAATTTTTCTAGATTTAGTTATGCCCAATACCAGTGGATACGAGGTTTGCAGTCAATTTCGACGCCACGAGGATTTCAAACATATTCCGATTATTATCTTGACCGGTAATGACGGAATTGTTGATAGAGTTCGCGCAAAAATGGTGGGTGCTACTGATTTTCTCGGTAAACCGCTGTCAGAAGTTGATTTTGAGCGCGTCATTCAGGACAATCTGTTCCGCTCAGCGTCGTAAATCGTGCATCAGAGAGCTCGACACTCAGCTGATTGCGGGGCTTTGATATATAGCCGAACGGATTGATTGACTGACAAAAGATCTGATGAGATCGGCTGAAGCCTTTACTTGATGAAAGCCCTAACGGTGCAATGGTACTGGCACTGCCGTCCGCTTGCACCAAGGGGCTGGCTACTGCCCCGTCCACATCATTGCTGGACGCAACAGCGTCAATGGTGAGTTTTGGACTTCAGATAAAATTTAACGAACAATGGTGAAAGAAGCCCGAGCAAGAAAGGGTGGAAAGGGCTTTTGTTTCAATGCCAGTTCGTAATCAAAGCACCCGTTTATCCCCTAGACAACATGCAACGTTTAGTAAAGCAGACCTTCTCTTCTCCCCCGGCACACGAGTCACAATAGGTTTAGGAATGATTCGGCAGAACCAATGGTGGAGTTTAACTGGATTACGGCTTTGCTAGGGGGCATTCTAATTGGAGTTAGTGCAACGCTACTACTGGCGCTTAACGGACGAATCGCAGGCATCAGTGGAATACTCAATGGTGCTATCCAATTTTCCAACAAAGACTATTGGCAGTGGTTTTTCTTGCTAGGAAGGTTGATTGGAGGGGGGATTTACGTATATACCTTGGCCCCCGTTCCCACGCCCCGTTCGGGTTTTGTTCCCATGAGTATGGTGCTTGGGGGCTTTTTAGTCGGCTTCGGAACGCGGATGGGCAACGGCTGCACAAGCGGACATGGCGTTTGTGGGTTGGGGCGTTTTTCCCTTCGTTCTCTCGCTGCGGTTTTAACATTCTTGGCAACGGGCGTTGTGACAGTATTTGTCATCCGGCATCTCTTGGCGCTTTAGAGGCATCTGTTTTAGCAGGTATTGCCTGAAGGAAGACTCCCGTGAAACAGAAAGCAATCGCGTTACTATGCGGCCTGATTTTTGGCTTTGGGCTGAGCCTGTCCCAAATGATCGACCGGGAACGAGTATTGGGATTTCTAGACGTAGCCGGAGCTTGGGACCCCACACTTTTATTTGTCCTGGGTGGGGCAGTCGGGGTGACTCTGATTGCCTTTCGCTTTATCTTGCCCCTACCCCACCCTTTGTTAAGCCATCGATTTTACTTACCCAGCAAAACCGCGATCGATCGCCCTCTGCTTATTGGGGCGGGATTGTTTGGAATTGGCTGGGGCATTTCCGGGTATTGCCCCGGCCCGGGGATTACCGCGCTGGCGTTAGGTATTTGGAATCCAGTCATATTTATTCTCTCGGCGATCGGCGGCTCGCTCACCTATCGATGGATCTCCATACAGACTCAACCCCCTACTCCTCCTGAACATCCTCAAAGCTCACCTTCCCACAAATTTTGATTTCCATCCGGAGCTGAAAAAGCTCCCATCTTTGCGCATGTTTGCTGTCTAAAGAGAGGATCGCAGAATGATCTTTCGTCAATTGTTCGATCGCGAGACCTTCACTTATACCTATCTAATTGCCGACCCTGCGGCAAAAGCTGCGGTGTTGGTAGATCCGGTGTTCGAGCAAGGGGATAGAGATCTTAAACTTCTGCAGGAATTGGGCTTCAAGCTTGAGTATTGTCTCGAAACCCACATTCATGCAGATCACGTGACCGGTACCGATCGCCTTCGAAAATCCACCGGATGTCAGGGATGCGTGCCTGCGGGGGCTAGCGCTGCATGCGCTGATTGTTACATCCAGGACGGTCAGGTATTGACAGTGGGCTCGATCTCGATCGATGCGATCGCTACCCCTGGTCATACCGATAGTCACATGGCTTATCGGGTCAATGGAGAGCGAGTGCTGACCGGAGATGCCCTCTTAATTCGGGGTTGCGGCCGTACTGATTTTCAAAGCGGGGATGCTGGAACCCCATACGATTCGGTGACTCAGCGACTGTTTACTTTGCCTGATGAGACCCTTGTTTTTCCAGGCCACGATTATCGGGGGTTCACCTGCTCCAGCATTAGGGAGGAAAAGCACTTGAATTCAAGATTCTCCGGACGCTCTCGGTCGGAGTTTATTGACTTCATGAAATCTCTCGACTTGCCTTATCCCAAAAAGATTATGGAGGCGGTTCCTGCAAACGAAATGTGTGGCAACTTGGCCGCACTTTAAGATGTGCAGATGTAAAACAATGAATCGATAATTCTTATGCAATCAATCTAGAAAGTATCTATTGATGATAAAGAAGTAACTTTGCAAGAGGTCTAATTATTTGGGCCAAAATTAAGTTCATTTAAAGTTAGAAATCGACCGCTCGTTGAGTCACAACTGGTTGCGGATTTTGATAGATATTTAACCGATCTGACTATCGACTCCCATAGCCAGCTTGAGCACTCAATCAGATAAAACAAGCTGATTCGGTGGCTGCTCCCGTTCCTTTCCTCGATATTCAGGTTTCAACACACAGCAAATCTAACTCTCTGCTACCGAGAACGAAGAGAAGATGCAGACGGAGTGACTTATCTCTTGCAGAAATGCCGGAGATCGTTCGTCACATACTCCAAACTTTTCAAGCCATAATGTAACCGTCTTATCCTTTCGAGGGGCAGCAATAAATGCATAAATTTGTCTTATCAGGCAAAGACTCTCTCGATGGTGAGAAAAAACTTCCGATCGATCGCGGTTTTGAGCAATCGCTTGTGTCCATGCTCCGGAATCTCTCTACCACGCTAGTTTTCTGGAACGTTTGAGGCCATACCACGATTAATTCTGCTTTTTGGCTCTGCCGGGTGTCATAGGTAGATACTCATGATAATTACCGAGGGCTGTCACGAACGGAGTGATGACATTGCAGTGGCGATCGCAGAAGACAACTCCATCAACCGTCAACCTCAGGAACTTTAGCCCACTGAAGCTGAGTGAATGGAGTTTCAGGTCAGTAGAGGCTTTCAGGCAAATTCACACGGGAGCGAAACCCGCAACCAGCTGTGAATGATGAATTTAGGATGCATTCTCTTAACGATTTTTTTCCCATAGTCTCCTATTAGGGTGACTAGAATGGCACCATGGAAAGCTTTGTCAACCTCCTAAACAACCTGGGAGTCGGTATTGTATGTACCGATTCAGAGGGGAAGGTTCGGTTTTGGAACCTCACGATGGAGGAGTGGACGGGGGTTGTCGCAGATGTAATATACGGCCATTCGCTGGGGGGGTGCTTCCCCCAACTGAAAGGAATATCCGAGCGCAGCATCCTAAGGCGGCCTTACAATGCATCGGTTTCATTTAGCCCACCCCACAGCCAAACCAGTCACCATCGTCTGTCTGCCAAAGCAGTTTTCACCGAGTTCAAGGCAACGGCCCGCGATACTCAAAGGATTTCCCAAAACCTGATGGGGGATAACCCGCAAGAGTTTGCTGATGAGTCCATGCAGCATCTCAGTCCCCCAGAGGGTCACTCTAGAGATAATCAAGCCTCAACCAGTCCCCTGCTTTTTCCTGATGCCCTTGATTGGCACCGGATTTGGACGTTTCAGCCTCGGCAGCAGCAGCTCGAACAAGCGCACGCCGACTTTGTTGCCACCGTTAGCCACGAACTGCGGACTCCACTAACCAGCATCAAAGGCTTTGTCGACACCCTACTTCAATGTCAGGGGCAAATATCTATAGAGCAAGAGCAACGATTTCTTCGCATTGTCAAGAATCAGGCCGATCGCCTAATTCACATGGTGGAAGATGTCCTCTTGGTGTCGCGACTGCAATCGGGGCACTTGCATAATTCAGCTCAACAATTGGCATTGCCCGATGCTTTTGCCCGGGTTGTCTCTGACTTCTCTGCCGAACAACAAGCTCGGATTCAGCTGAACTTCCTGGCCGGATTGCCCACTGTTTGGGCCGATCCCGATCGCCTCGATCAGATTTTGAGCAATTTGTTAGACAACGCCCTGCGATTTTCTGAATCGGATACTCCTGTTGAGGTGGAAGCCGGACTCGATCGTAAAGATCCAAATCGGGTTAGTATCCTCATTCGCGATTATGGTTGCGGAATCTCTGCAGAAAAGCTGAGTCTTCTTTTCCGCAGGTTCAGTCAAACGGAAAGTCCCCTAACTCGTGGGGAAAGCGCTGGAACTGGACTGGGGCTTTACATCACCAAATCTCTGCTGGAGTCATTCGGGGGACATATCGACATTGAAAGCGAGGTCGATCGCGGAACCACTTGCCAT
The DNA here is from genome assembly GCA_051439425.1 of Synechococcus sp. Lineage (GTDB taxonomy): Bacteria > Cyanobacteriota > Cyanobacteriia > Thermostichales > PCC-7336 > PCC-7336. The sequence continues at coordinate 5,965 of JBFRWD010000121.1, read as the reverse complement.
ATCGATCTCCCCAGCGCCCCAGATATTCAATGGACACCTCCCGATCCGCAGATCAACCCGGAGGAACCCGTTCCGGAATGGGCGAATTCACTGCTCTAGGTTCTTTTCCCAGATGTAAAGCCGCTATGGGTGCATCTTCATCAGATGACGTTAACGACATCTCTGTGGTCGAGCGCCTAGAGCCCATACAGCTAGGCGATCTCGATCTCAGTAGCTATCTGGCCCGTGAATTTGACTCCCGCAATGACTGGGTGTTGATGTATATCGATCTGAGGTATTTTCGGGCCTATAACCAGTTTTACGGGTTTATTGCTGGCGAACAGATGCTGAAGGCATTGCAGTTACTTCTGCAAACAGAACTACCTGGAAACTGTCAGCTATTTCGTGCAGGAGGGGATGAATATCTAGCTTTTTCCACACTGGAACGGGGAGAGCAGGATGCCGCTCGCATTTGCGAGCGATGGAAACAAATTCGCGGGCAGTTCTATCACATCGAGGATGCTCGACGGGGGTTTTTAGTGGGGAGCGGTCGGCGTGGCATTGGATGTCGCTGTCCGCTGGTTCGCCTTTGTATTGGCATGGTCCGCAGCGATCGCTACATCACCCCCCCCCAGCAGATTGCCGATATCTGCTCTGCGGCAGTGGCCACCAATGCACTGGCTCGCTGTCAGCGTCAAAGTACCTACGTAACGGAAGACCAGTTAATCCAGTCTCTAGAGCAACAGCATGTATCCAGTCCTGCCCAACAAACTGCGTTGGAAATGTGGTTGCATGCTAGGGCTCCGAAAGGGAGGGTATTGGGCGTTATACCAGATGCTGCCCTGGCCTATCTGCTGCAAGTTCGGCTGGAGCTAGAGGGGTATCCCGTTCGCGTAACCTCTACTGCCCGCGAAGCGGCTCAGTTAATTGAGGAGTGGAAGCCCGAAGTTGTCGTTGCCGATCCGAATCCGGTGTTGGGGACCTGCCGTTTCTTGAGGGCATTGTTGCCAGAGCCAGACATGTTGCTAGTTGTGCTGGCAAGCGAAAGCGATCGCATCGAAGTGTTGGAAGCCGGGGCGGATTTGTACGTACCCAAACCCTTTGATGTACGAGATCTCCTGTACTGGATCGAGAGATTGCGACAATCCCATCTGAAAGCCGTTGATGCGACTCCCTACTCAGCTCGCCCGTACGCATTCGACCCTCATTGACTTGAACTTGAGCTGGCAAGCATTGTCTATAAGACTTTGCAAGCAGTATTGACCAAAGACCGCTCGTCGTAAGACTGAAATGCTCTATCGAGAATCTGGCCCAACGATATTTCTGTAAGATGACCCCAGAAATTCCCCAATCTCTCTTCGAAGGTTAGGCGCTATGCGCACCCGTTCGTTCCCCTCCTCTCTAAATTCCATCGCAAGTCTTGCGGCCTGCAGCATCCTGGCATTCGGTGTCATCGTGGCTCCCAGTCATGCCGCCGACCGTATCAGCATTCGTGTCAGCGGGGCACAACGAGCCATAGATGTTAAAGACTTGGAGTTTTTTGTCAGTACTGGAGAAATCCCAGATAGCTTGCGCTGGTATGCCAATCAACTTACGAACGAGCAGATTATCGAGCTGCGCGAGATCTTGCAAAAGCCTCTGGACGTCGAACCCAGAGTGGTCACAACATTCGTCAACAACACCATTGGCCAACTGTTACTGCGACGATTCAGCAGTCTGTTTTGGGGAGGCGATCCGGAGTCGAACTTTAAAGCCCTGCGATCGGCTCTGGTTTTGGCATCCTTTGATGAAGACGGACTGACTCTTCTCAATGCAATCCGCAAGTATCCCCTCCGAGATCTGCGCATTAACCTCAACCCCGTCCTCGCTGCCGCCGCCGACTTAGAAGATATCCTGATCGAAAGTAAAAATATCTATGCCTACATCGGCCAACAAGCCGCATCCGGTGTCACATCCCGAGCCGAATTTCTAGAAACCTTGCCCGATCCGCGAGCCCCCGGCCCGTACGACTGGGCCAAAATCCCCCTGACTGTCACCAATCCCGAACGAGATCCGGACGAAACCGTGAATGTCGATCTGTACGTTCCCGCAGGTCTGGATACTCCGGCTCCATTAGTGGTTATCTCCCACGGCGTTGCCTCGACGCGCAACACCTTTGCCTACTTGGCCGAACACCTAGCTTCGCAGGGAATGGCCGTTGCAGCCCTCGAACATCCCACTAGCGATGCTCTTCGATTTCAGCAATATATCGCAGGGTTTGCAGAACAACCCGACCCGCGCCTATTCGTTCAGCGCCCTCTAGACATCACCGCACTGTTGGACGAGTTGGAACGCAGAGCAGCCACCGATCCCGAGTGGGAGGGGAAAATTCGCACCGATCGCGTAGGGGCGATCGGCCAATCTCTAGGAGGCTATACTGTCTTGGCTGCTGGCGGGGCAAGACTGGATTTCGACCACTTAGAGACGTCTTGCGACGACTTAGAAACAAGACTGCTGCCTTTCAACCTGTCGTGGTTGCTGCAATGTCAAATCCTGCGTCTACCCGTGCAGGATTATCAATTGCGGGACGAGCGAGTGGCCGCCATCTTGCCTATCAATCCTATTGGAAGCGCGCTGTTTGGCCCCGACGGATTCAGCCAAATCCAAACCCCCATCATGACGATCGCGGGAACCAACGATTTCTTTGCACCTGCCGTACAGGAGCAGATCGAACCCTTTTCCTGGTTGGAAACAGAAAGTCGGTACCTCGTACTGGTTGAAAATGGCACGCATTTTTCCTTTTTGCAGGATAACAGCGGCGAGGAAGTGTTCCAATTACCTGACGAGTTGATCGGTCCCGACCCTGTCTTGGCCAAACCTGGAATGCAAGCCCTGGCAACGGTATTTATGCAGACCTACATTGGCGATACCGACGACTACAAACCCTACTTAACCGAATTCTCCCTGCTGTCTCAGAATGGAGGAGATTTTAACTATGCCCTGACAACGTCACTAACCAAAGACGAGTTGGATCGAGCCGAGACGTACCGGGAATAATTGTGGGAGAGGGGCAGGGGGGGTGGCCTATCGAACTCAGGTTTTTTCTTGGTCGAACATAGAAGCTGTGAATTACGCCGCTGTCGGTATCGATACGTGAAACTGGAAAAGAATACGTTTAGTTAGGCGTTGATACCTAGAGGTGGCGCTATCCTAACGCCAAGTTCGAGTGTATGGAGATTTCAATGGACCTATTCAACATGGGTAAAGAACTCCTTGGTGACAAGCTGGGCGAGAATTCTACCGTCATGCAGGCTCTGTCTAGCATCACAGGAGAGGGTGGTTTCAATCTCAGCGGTCTGGCCAATAAGTTGAAGGATGGCGGCCTTGGTGAGCAGCTAACGTCTTGGTTGGGTGATGGAGAAAATGCTCCCGTATCCGGCGACGAAATTACCAATGCATTGGGAGCGGATAAGGTCTCTGCGATCGCTTCCAAGTTGGGGATCGATTCCAGTGCTGCTGCTGACAAGCTATCCAACCTGTTACCTAACCTGCTCGACAAAGCAAGCTCTGGGGGTCAGTTACTTGATAAATTTTCTTCCAGCGCTACCGATGCAATTGATGGTGCGATCGGCAAAGCAAAAGATATCTTCCACTAAATGATTCCAGTTGCTTCGCTTTACTTAGATCTAGCCGGTTTTAATCCTTGAGATGAAAGCTCTTCAATCCCACAGAATTCCCTAGAGTCGCACTGTTTTATCGGTGTGTGAGTCTTGGGAGTTAGTCTTTCTAAAGCGAAAGCGGCGCTGTTACAGCGTCGCTTGGTTTTGTGAAAGTACAACGATCTCAGATGATGTTGAAATTCCAGATGCCTTGTGAAAAGGGGAATCCTCCCTTGGCTCTTCTGCAATATGAGCATCCTGGAACTATTCCTGACGTGGTTGATACAAAGCGATTTTTAAACAGATTTAGCAAGCTAGAGAGGCAATGAGTGCCTAACGAAAAGACTTGTGCATCGAACGAGCAATTGCACTAGGGATGATCGCTTGTGTCTGGGAATAAACAGCTTCACCATCTGCCGATGTTGCGAGACCGCGAGAGCCGGTTGCAACCCCGGCAATGACCATCGAAACCAGCAGCGCTTTCAGCATTACAGACATGAATCTTTTCCCCTTCGCTCGTACTAATGACTGTAAAAAATGCGTCGGGATAAATCTGCTAGCTAGAAGGAAAAGCACGGCTGGCGATCGCGCAAACTTCAGCAGTGCCTCAGCGTAGCGGGAAGGCAAGTTGGAGAGAAGTGACATTGCGCCGATTGGCAAACTGCCATACGGCCATGCGATCGGCAGGGTCGTTGCGCTTCATGGTGGCCAGTGATGCAATTGGCTGCGATCGCACTGGGAAATCGATGTCGCTCGTAACCTATGTGCATCTTCATTGTTGCTGAGAGTGCGATTGCTACTGGTTGCCCGGCGCTATTTTTCCATGCTCTCGGAGCTGGAATCCCCATGTTGGTCTTTGCCTACAGCGGCCAGCTGGCTGGGTGCTCGCCTCCGTATATTGTTTCCATCTGCTTCTCCCGCTGGCTGAATGACTCTGTTGTTAACAAGCTCTAGCCAGGAAGGTAAATTTAACAATGCCCTTGACGCAGCTTGAGTCAAAACCATTAAATTGCATACCGATAAGATGCGTTGTTGCTTAAATTGGTCATGGTCCATAAAGTCCTCTGAAGCCTTGTGCCCTGTGGAACATGCACTTTGCAGCTTCTCTTGCTTTCCTGGTGCCTCAGTATTGAGGGATTGGAAATATATCTTCACAACATGATTGCTCGAAAGACCTCAAACGGTAATAATAGTTACAGAAAATATCGTTCATCTCACCTCTTGTTAGGGCGAGACGGAAGTAGGGACACTGTCCCGAAGGAACGCGCCTCGATAAATTTGGAGGCGATCCATGAAAGCTTATTACCGCGGACTATCCTATGATCTCGAGCATTTAAATGCTCAAGTTCTTCCGAAAGATGCCGCTGCGTCTTTTCGGGGGCATTCATTCAAGTTGGACAATCTAGATATCCCCTCAACATCTTCGTTCGCTGATGCTCAATTTAGGGGGCATAAGGTTGTTTCCAGCAAACAACAAACATTCCCAACATCTCGCAGAAAGTCAAATCGACTCTCTAGAACGCTCAAATCCCTGGAAGGAAAACAAGTCGTTCACTAGCTAGATAGCCAAGGGTTAAATGACCTGAGTGTATAAAGGCATGATTCTGTCAGGTTCCATTCATACGGTGAAACCTGACAGGCTCTCTAGCAAGCAGATAGGCCGTTAGGACATAGTGTTTGGCTTGATGAATATCATCTCGCTACGCCAGAATTGTCTTGAGACTCTACTGTCGGTTCATCCTCTTCATGCTGCAATACAGTCTCTTTTTGCACCGTACATTGCAACGAATCTTCCGCGTATAGCTGCTGAAACACGGGGTTGCCAACCACGCAATTATTGGGAGGTTCGGGAATCCAGCAGTCGGCCTCAAATGTGAAATACGAGAGAGGGCTGCAAGACATCCAACTGATCATTAGGCCGAACATAGAAAACAAGCCAGGTTAAGGTGAGGTTAATAACGAGTATCGGCAAATCCTTTCTTCCTGCTTACTCTTCTTCGTGAAAGTTCAACTTATCAACGAGATTTGATGTATCGATAGTCTTTGGCAAAAGTGTCAGGAATGAGCTCTCTAAGTATCACTTTTAAGGTGAACCACTTTTCTCCTGGTACTGGAAGCACCTAAGCGGCCATGAATAAGGACTTCAGTTCTTGAGCTCGTTGACGAAAAGTTCGTCTCTGTTCAGATAGGCACACGGATTCAGTCATCCCTTTTCGGGGCCTGAAGTATACCTCGTAGCAAGAAGAATTCCACCAGATCGCGCAGGCTGAGCTTGAATCACACTCGGCTGAACAGCACTTGAAAGACGATGTCTGTGGGGACTTCGATGAAATTGAAGGGAGTTCCGG
>JBFRWD010000120.1:0-57810 GCA_051439425.1 Synechococcus sp. | reverse complement strand
ACTCCCACCCCCGGACGCTCGACACCCTCCCTACCGCCCACCGGTCACCCCCCCTAGGGGGGGGGGTGAGCTTAATGCGAGATCGAGTTTTTGGATGATGGCTCGGATCCACTCGCGATCGCGGTCTGTGAAGCTACGTGGAGCATCCGCCCCTGCAATCAGCGCCCCTCGCTCCCCAATCGGCTCGCACAGCAGGGCTTGAGTGTTATTGGGTAAATAGTCAAACTCAACCCGAGCGGGAAAGAGTTTCAGATCGACAAGGTAGACGGGTTTCTGCTGCGACAGCACGCGCTGCAGAATCGTCCCGGGTTCGATGGCTTGCCCCGGACTGTAATTGGTTGGGGATAGGATGCCGCGACGCAGAACTAACCGGTTGTCATAGACGATCGCGACTGATTGGGCAGGACTGGCCAGCAAAATCGATCGCGTTGCCCAACCCAGTTCCAGCTTCTGCGTGTCAGTGAAGGAATCTTCTAACTCGAATCCCTGTTCTCCCTCTAATTCCACCGCTTTGGGAGGTAAGGGTTGGACTTGCTGCCACAGTAGTCCGGTCAGGATGAGGAGGGCACTGAGCAAGACCCCTAGAGCGTCAGAGCGGGATTGGCTGTTGAGGAGGTCGGGGCTGAACGCTAGGCGATTGAGAAGCAGCAGACTTCCACCCAACATGCCGGTAACCAGGGGAAGATAGCGGACTACCACGGTAGAAGCTCCCAGTTCAGGCGGGCTGCTGCGGCAAATACAGCAGTCTCGTCACCGGAATCGAGTGGTAGATGTCCTAGCACTGGAACTCGGGCGATCGCTTCGATCTGCTGGCTCAGCGCCGCAATATCTTGCTCCGATCCGTCCGGTGTCTGGGGCGTTCCTGCCAAAACGTAACCCACCAATGGAGCCTTCGATGAGGCGGCAAGGGCCGAAAAGGCGGCGGCCAAGCTGACAGCATACGGTAGGGGAGGCAACGTTAACAGAACGGACAGCCGCCAATCTTGACAGAGGCTTGCGAGCGTGGAGTGGTCGTCGATCGCATCCCCCAAGCTGCCAGGATAGGTCAGTGCGACAACGCCTCCAGATGCTTGCTTCAGTAAGTGGGTGTAGTCTTGCCAGGTTTTTCCCCAATCCATCTGCGTTATGTCTTGTGGAAGTGTCAGCGATTGAAGCGCTCGCTGCTGTACTCGTTCGAGGTAGATAGACAGTCCGTTCAGCAAGTATGTCGGCGCAGGGGAAACCGCTGATGCCCCTGCTTCCAGAGACCCTGAATGTAGGGGCACCGTATCTGCAATTAGCAATCCAGTCACGAATATTGCTCCAACAGTTGGAAAAATTCGGGGTCAATATCGTACCCCAATACCTTGGCCATACTTTTCACATCGGCGGTGCTGCCAAAGTCTTTATGCTTAAACCATTCCAGCAGGATAAACACTTTCTGCATGACAAAGATTTCCAATGCTTCGGGATTGTACTGAATCCCCTCCCGCTGGCTGAACTGATGGGGAATCAGCATGGCTGTGTAACGGGCTAGCTCTCCAGCGCGCCAATCCAAGAAGTAGGGCAACCAGGGATAGGCTGCATCCAAGCGCACGAACCACAGCCGGATTTCGGCAATTTCCGATAGCTCTCGCGGATCGCCATCTTCGCGAGGAAAATCAATCTGACACTGTAGCTGCTGGGCGCATGCAACGGGGTTTTTCAGCAAGGTGCTCACGACACGGTGGCCAGCAGTTAGATCCAGATTGGCGATCGCGTCAGGGGTAATGACCAGAGTCACGCTCATACAAGTGGGTTCCGTTGCATTGGGTCAACAAAGGGTGAATAGACAGACGGTGGGGACCAGTCATTGGCATCGTAGCCACTCAGTCGCCTGGACTGCCGGGTAATCCGTTCCAAGCAATACCGCCAGGAGCTATCTCGCTAGGGACGAGCTGTCATTTCTGTTGACTGCTTGTCGGTGCGCTCTTTAACAGAGGCAAGATGGCGATGGGCAGCTTGAACGAAATGGCTGACCTTGATCGGGTCGACCCCTGCTGCCCCCGAATGCTTGTTGCGGCGTTTCAGTGACGTCGCCACGATTGCCCCATCGGCCACTTCCAGCATGGCCCCGATATTGTCAGCATCCGCGCCGGAGCCAATGAAGATTGGAGTGTGTGGAGCGGCGGCCCGGGCCATTTCCAATTCGTCTAACGCAGGAGGGTGGCCGGTAGCCCAGCCCGACAAAATAATGCCGTCAGCGAGTCCGCGCTCGACCGTATCTTTCACCACGGCGATTGGCGATGCGGTTCCCAGTGGACGGGCGTGTTTGACCAAAACATCGGCGTATATTTGGACATTGACACCCAGTTGTCGGCGGTAGCGCAGCAAGTTGTAGGCATCCCCTTCGATCGCCCCTTGGTCGGTCACCATGACCCCAGTCAAGACATTGACACGGATGAATTTTGCGCCGGTACAAGCCGCGATCGCCAGTGCACTGTGGGCATCGTTGCGCAAGACGTTCAGCCCGAGGGGCAGTTGAACGAGCTGTTCGAGCCGCTTGACCACAACACTCATGGCACTGACCACTGCCGGGTCTACCTGCCCTTTGGTAAACGGCATGTCATTGTAGTTTTCGATGATGATGCCATTCACTCCGCCTGCCGCGAGGGCTGTTGCCTCTCGCTCGGCTTGGGCAATGACAGCATCTAAATTCCCTCCCCATAGCGGAGACGTGGGTAGCGGCAGCAGATGCACGACTCCAATGATGGGATTGGGGGTATTGAAAATGTGCTCGAGAGCGGCCACAGGTTGCAAGTCTCCTCGCCAAAATGGACAGTGGGGGGTGAATCTCGTGCGTGCGGTAGCGTTATCGATGAGTGCGCGAGCGGTTCGCCCTAGCGACAAGATATGCCAATTCACTCATGACAGTAGTGCCATCAGACTTTAACCAGCCTATCGTCATTCGGATCCCTCAAGTGGGGTACGACCCTGTGAAATCTGTTGTGGCGATCGCGCTCGGGAGCAATCTCGACGATCCTCAGCGACAGTTGGAGTCGGGATTATTGCGCTTGCATCGGCATCCGCAGATCGAAATCCTGCAAGTCTCTCCTTGCTTTTGGACTGAGCCAGTGGTCTGGCCAGAGTCCTCCAGACAGCAAGAGTCAACTCTTCCTTCTTATTTGAACGGCGTTGCCTTGTTGGCAACCACTCTGTCCCCACAGCAACTCATGCAAGCTTTGCTGGATGTGGAGACGAGTCAAGGACGAATTCGCGAACGCAAGTGGGCGTCTCGCACGCTAGATTTGGACATCTTGCTGTGGGAAGAACAGCGTATCCAATGCCCCACTTGCAGGCTTGTCGATGAGTGGGGAGCTGAGTCGCAATTGCCCGAAGTTGTCATTCCTCACCCTCGGTTGCACGAGCGCCCGTTTGTCCTGGTTCCACTTAGTTGCCTAGTACCCGATTGGATAGTTGCCGGAGAGAGGGGTGAGATGAGTATTCGACAACTGGCTAATGCTGTAGGGACTCATGGAGTCGATCTCGCCAATCCAGTCAAGATTAGCTCTCCCACATGCCCTGGTTGTCCCTAGTGTTCTGCCAGCGCAGGAGTGATGGGTACGTGCTATGGCAATCCGCTATATGGTCTGGAGGGTTGAGACAGTCAAAAGACTTGATTTTCGAGGATAAAGTAGCCAGGGAAGTCTTCATAGCGGATTGCCGATCGCCATATTGCTCAGGCTTGCTGCAATGCGCCGTTCGGTTTGATGACACCCCTCAAAGCAAGCCTGACAAAAGATTAATGGAACAGGTAAGAGATGACGACCAATCCACCCAATACTGCCGCTAATGTCAGTCCGAAATGGAATAGGGAGGTTCCTCCGCGCCGCACCATGTTGCGCATTGCTAATTTTGTATAGCTATCTTCTGGTTTCGCTATGTACTTAGAAGAGTTGGACGTTTCTGTCTTCGAGCTAGACGTATCAGATCCAGATATCTCGTCGTTCATAGAAGGCTCAACAGTTGGCTGTGTGGTTGATTCCGGCATAATTGGGCGTTGGGAACGAGTGAAAGAGGTCTGATTTAGTCTAATCGGCAGATTGCGAACGATCGAGGACGGAAGACGATTTTTCTTCTCTGCTCACTAGAGGTCAATCTCCAGAATCACAGGGGTATGGTCGCTAGGGCGTTCCCATCCTCTGGGGTCGCGATCGATCGTGCAGGCGATCGCTGATTCGTACAGTTCGGCAGTCGCATACAAATGATCGATCCTCCAGCCTCGATTGCGGGCAAATCCAGCGGCCCGATAATCCCACCAACTGAAGTGGCCGCCATCCTGCGTGAATTTGCGAAATGTGTCCTGAAAGCCTAGGGATAGCAATTGTTGTAGGGCTTCCCGCTCGCGGGGAGATGACATGATGTGACTCTCTTTCTTATCCGGGTTGTAGATATCTCGATCCTCCAGGGCAATGTTGAAGTCTCCACACACCACCACACCCGCATCACTGCCATTTACGTAATGGTGCAGATAGCCTTCAAGTAATTGAAGCCACTTGAGTTTGTAGGCATATTTTTCACTACCCACTTCAGACCCATTGGGCACGTATACGTTGACAATCCTGACTCCCTGCAGGCTCCCGGATATCGCTCGTTTCTGCTCGTCAAAGGTGGCTCCTTGTTCGCCTACCACCGGGACAAATCCGCAGGTTATGTCCTCCAGCGGAGAGCGACTAATTATGGCGACGCCGTTATAGGACTTTTGCCCGAAGTAATAGGTGTGCAGACCCATCTCTGCAAAGGGCTCGTTGGGGAATTGATGGTTTTGGACTTTGGTTTCTTGCAAACAGAGCACATCCACAGCAGCCCCTGCTTCAGATTGCAGCCATGTCTGAACGTGAGCGAGGCGGGTACGGATAGAATTGACATTCCACGTTGCAATTTGCATCTGACACAGTAGAGATAGTCTCTAGCTACTGTAGGGGGTTTGTAGACAATTGAGGCCAAATAGGGGGGGGGACCCATTACCTGAAGCAGAGGATTCTGATATGACGCTTCGCTCGCACCTTTCATCTGCAGCAACCCAGGCTGTATCGAGTTTGACCGTATCTAGATGGACCGTATCCAGTCTGGCTGTAGCGGGTCTGACTGTCTCTAGTCTGGTGCTGGGCGGTACTGTCCTCAGCAGCTTGTGGGGTCATCGTTCCCATGCAGTCACCTTCAGCGATGGCCGCATCGCCTTTAACTCACCTCCGCTGATGGTGGACCATTCGCTAACCCCTAGTAATACTGGGGCTCGCAATGCCACCTATCGATTTGCTATCTCTATGCCGGACAATGCTGGCGAATCTCTCAGTTACGTTGAAATTATTCCGTTTTCTGGGACGGATACGGTTGATTTTCGCCTGAATGCGATTTCAGCCTATGCGGGGGATGGGATTCGGCGGGGAGATCCCGTCTCGGTGATCGGTCGCTCGCTAGATAACGATCCGTCAGAGACTCGTGCATCAGCGGTGGGGGTGCAGTTCGACCCCCCTTTGCTACCCGGTCAGACCGCGACTATTGTGCTCAAATCACTGCGTAATCCCAGCTTTAGTCGCTCGTTTTCGTACGAGGTAACCGCCTATCCCGCTTTGGAGGTTGGCGTTGGTCATCGAATGGGACTGGCGCGATTCACCGTTCATTCCAGTGGTGGATGCGATCGCATGCGGTGCTGATGGTTTCCTCACAAAAAAGACCTCTAGCCTTGCCAGAGGTCAAATGTTGAAGTATGACCGGATGAATACTCGTCTGCAATTGCGGATGGTCGTTCTACTGACCGATTTTAGTAGGCACCGTAGTCAACTTTATCGACGATGACATCATTTTGTAGATTGAAGTTGCCATCGTGTCGAACATTAATAACACCTAAACCATCGAGGTCATGAGCACCATTTCCTCTGGCGCCATCAGCTCCTTGATCGCTATAGACTCCTAGGCGAATCATCTTATCGGTCTCTTTGATGACCTTATAGGTTACGGTATGTCCGGAGATGATAATTTTGTCTCCTTCACCACCTGTACCGCTAAAGTCGGCGATTCGTTCGAAGCCAATACCATCAACCCAATGATCGTGGTAATTGTTGTTTTCACCTGCGACACCGTTCATGCCCCAATTGATGGAGCCATCGGCATTCGTGTGTTTGGCAACAATATCTTTGGGGGCGTTGATTTGTAGTCGGAATTCAAACGTATCGGCACCTGCTCCGCCAATCAATAGATCGTTGGCATCGAGTCCAAGTGGATTAATAAACTCCTGTGTAAATGCTAGTTTATCTAGATCGTTACCATCATTTACTGATGCAGGAATTGCTGGGTTCTCGGCAGGAGTGTTGGAGTCGCTGTAGCTAATCAGATGGTCGTTGCCTTCACCCCCTCTGAGAGTGTCATTCCCCAGAGCACTCGTAATTGTGTCGTTACCAATTCCCCCGTTTAGCCTGTCATTGCCGTGTTCGCCGATCGCGTCTGCGGTCAAGTAGCCTTCATCATCGAAATCTTGCGCCGTCAGGGCGCGATCGCCAGATAAGACGTCATTTCCGGCGCCCCCTCGAACGGTGTCATTGCCCAGGCCACCGTGCATTTCGTCATCGCCAAACCCACCTTGCATGAGGTCATTACCCGCTCCCCCCTTCATGAGGTCATCGCCAGCGCAGCCAAACATGCGATCGTTTCCGTTATTTCCGCTCAGCGTGTCATCGCCAAACTTCCCTTTCAGCACGTCGTCTTCATCCGTGCCGACAACCTCTCGGTTCTGGAATTTCTCTAGAAATCTTTCAAGCCTGTTAACAAGTCTAGATGCTTGTCTTGCTCCCATTTCTTGAGCAAGGTCCCCTTCTAATTTTCCAAGTAGAGACGGATCGTCCAGAAGTTTCTGGATATCAACTGTTTCGCCAATAGTTTGTAGCAGTTTCACGAAATCACCCCAAATCAATTATTTTCGGGAAAACACTATCAAGGAAATAGATCTCAAGGTTTCTATTGTCGAAAAAAATCATTGATGCATTTTAAGTACTACAACACCGAAAACATGGAGATACATCCACAATTGACAAGATGTTGAGCCAAAATTAGTCATATTATTTTCCTCAATGAGCCAGGAATCACTGATAGGACATAACTAATTTTAAAATCAATTCAACTGAATTTATTTCCCATCGCGAAAGGGAGTAAAAAACTAGTATATGAATTGATTGGCTAATACTTGAAATTAAAGTCTAGTGGCATGCGAATGCTTGCAGCCAATTGGCCATAGACTATTACAACGACAAAAATCGGTAGAAATTCAACAGAAGATTGAAGAATTAGATGAAATCTCCATCTTTGTCTTGGGTCTCAAGCCGATTGATAGTACTTTCCCGAAACTTCACTTGCAATAGTATTGATAATCTCTTACAGGCTCCATGCGTGATAATACGGAATATATGAAGGCATTATGAAGTGATTCGGGCGATAACACCAAGAAAATCCCCGTAAGTGCGTGGGATCAATACCTGGATGGCGATTGCTTTATGTGTTTTGTATAAAATTTTTCTATTTGTGGGGCTCTTGATGATGCACGTGACGACTCCACTTGCGGAGGTTGGTGATATCGACCAATCAGCTGAGCCGTCGGCATTCTGGCTTTTCATTCGTTGAGCGATCGAGCTCTCTTGAGGGCTGCTGATTCAAAGCTGCGTGTACCTGTTCGATTGGAATTAGATAATGCTGGCAACACTTGTTCTGGAGTTGTGGGTTTGTCGTTCTAAATACTGAAACAAGGTGAAAGCAATTGTACAAAAGCCTCCCGTGATTTCTCTGGCTTGCGTGCTGTCTTCTGTATGCTCGGGCTGTTTGGTCGGGATTGGGTGGCTGGGGGAATGAAGGTAGGAGGCGTAAACTGGGCTGTACTTGATAGAAAAGTTTGTTGAGTCGATCGCCTGGAGATTGCTGCTGAGATGGAACCGGAGATTTTTGAAGTCCCGTATTTAGAGCAGCTTTATACAGATCCCAGCACCCTCACTATTCCAAAAGACGCGGTTCCTACCACCTTGGTCGTGACGGACTATGCGGGCGATCGCTGCGAACAATCAATACCAACAACGCTGGAGGATTTAGCCCAGCAACTTCAGTCTGATTCTGCAACTTGGGTGGATGTGCAAGGGTTGGGCAGTCCGGAAATTTTGCAAAAGCTGGCTGCTATTGTTTCGTTGCATCCGTTGGAGTTAGCGGAGATTGTCAATGTCCCCCAACGGGCGCAGTGTGATGACTATCCGAATCATCTGCTGTTGGTGTTGCATGTGGCGGGGCAGGTGGATGGGAGATTTCGCAGCCAGCAGGTGAGCGTTGTATTGGGGGAGCACTACGCGATTACCTTTCAAGAGAACCCAGAATTTGATTGCTTTCAGCCGGTGCGCGATCGCCTGGTATACGCGCGAGGCAATTTGCGGCAACAGGGGGTCGATTATTTGGTGTTTTCGTTGATCGATACGGCGATTGACAGTTATTTTCCCGTGCTGGATGACTACAGCGATCGCTTGGAGAGGCTAGAGCTGGAGACTACCGCGAGTCCCGAACGAGAGACGTTATCCCAGATTTATTTTGTCAAACGAGAGTTATTGGGGATGCGGCGATTGCTATGGCCGCAACGGGAAGCCCTCAACAGTTTGATTCGCAGTCGTCCGGATGTGGTGTCGGTGGAGGTGAGGCCGTATTTGAGGGATACGTACGACCATGTGGTGCAGGCGATCGAGACTGTGGAGATTTATCGAGAACTAGCCTCTGGTCTGGTGAACTTATATCTATCGGCCCTCAGCCATCGAATGAATTCGGTGGTTAAGTTGCTGACGATTATTTCGACTGTGTTTATTCCGCTGACGTTTATTGCCGGGGTGTACGGCATGAATTTTGACCCGGATAGTTCGCCACTCAATATGCCGGAGTTGCGTTGGGTATATGGGTATCCGGCGGCGTTGGGGCTGATGTTTGTGGTGGGGAGTGTAACGCTGACGGCTTTTTGGCGGATGGGATGGTTGGGAGCGGAGCCGGTTGGGTTAGGGGGGGAAGAGGAGTGAGGATTAGTCACTGGTCATTGGTCATTGGCATTGAAACTAAGGACCAAGGACTAAGGACCAAGGACGAACAACAAAGGACTCCTCAAACATCGCCTACACTAAACAAAATCCCTCGCATTTGAATTCTGATGGCAATTGTTCGCTGGATTGGCTGCTTGTTGGCCTGCGTTTCTCTTTGTTTTGCATCTGTTGCGATCTCGCCTCACGTTGCATCGGCTGCTGACTTACGGGGAGGCGAGCAGTGGGGGACGACGGTGTTGCCTACGGAGGGGGAGCTTGCGCCGGAGTTTGAGCTGTTGGATGAGGACGGGCAGGCACGCCACTTGTCGGATTGGCGTGGGGAATGGGTGGTGTTGTATTTCTATCCGAAGGATTTTACGTCTGGATGCACTATTGAGGCGCGACGGTTTCAGCAGGATTTGCCAAAGTACGAGGCGATTAATGCTGAGGTGATCGGGATTAGTGCGGATTCGGTGTCCAGTCACCGCGAGTTTTGCGATTCTGAAGGGCTGAAGTTTACGCTGCTGTCCGATCCGGGCGGTGAAGTCAGTACTCGTTATGGTTCTTGGTTGGGGGAGATGGCGTTGCGCAATACGTTTATTGTTGACCCCGAAGGTACCTTACAGACGGTCTACCCCATCGTTACTCCTTCAATGCACAGCAAAGAAGTGTTGGATGAGCTGGTATACCTGCAAGAGACAGCCTAGAATTCCATCTGGCAATTCTCTAAACTCGACTTTATCCAGTTGAGCTTGCCATGCTTCAAGGGAGTATGAGCCTTTATACAAATCGATTCTACTTTTTGATTCCCAGGTCTGATAAGCGGTATTTGAAAAGTCGAAACCTTGGCAATGTAATGATTTTAGCTGCTGTCCTCGCAAAGTAAGTCAGTGGATAAAGTCGAGGGTTGGCTTATAAAAGGTGCGATTGCTAAGGTAGATCGACTTCTCTCAACATCCAAAATCCAGCAAATGATTCATCATTGGGATTGGCTTGAATACCGATAAAGTGCAAGCCGCGTACGTCAATCTTGCGATCTTCAAACTGGTTGCCTTCAGTGCGCATTGCGTCATCGTTAAACCGAGCCAGAATGTAGCGCTCGCTCGCACCCGACTCCAACACCAACCCCGCCTGTTCGCCCCCAAACGCCTTCAAGAAAACAGGCTCCACCCCCGTCATCCAAGCCGCCATCGGACGAGCCCGATTGGAAATCAGCAACAGGCCAGGAACTACAGCTTCTGGATCTAGACGATCCCAATCCATACCAAACAATTCGCCAAACTCTCGTGGCCAGTCTGCCGCCTCGCGAATATCCTGCACCCGCAGCGTCACCATTGCCCAGCGATCGGGCACCAATGCATCCGGCAATCGCTGGGGTGCATCCCGCTCCATCTCGATCTGAATGGACAGACTCTCTGGCTCGTAGCTATATCCTTCCTCTTTGGGATACACCTCTCGCGATCGCTGCTGCATCCAATCCGCCAGCGTAAACACCCGCCGCGACATACTCAGCGGCACACCCACCTTGTCGCAAGAGCGCTGCATAATCGTCTTCATGCGCTCGCGATAGGCCCGAATCAGTGTCGGCTGTACCGGAGCTTCATCAATCCATTCTTGCAATCGCGCCGCCACCCACGGAGTGGTTGCCTGAGTATTGGCACAATAGCTTTGACGCTTGTAAACACCGTGGCGATCGCACACCAGCAACTCCCACACCCGCTTACCGCGATCGTCCAGCAACGGACGGGAGAAGAAATCCATTTCCCAAGTGGTCGAAGGCTCCACAGGCTTGTCTCAGGCTCCAAATGCCCTCTCAGTGTACAGATGATTTCAATAGTTATTGGAACGCATGAATGTTAGATACCGATGGAACGGGTTGCAGTCTGCAAGAATTACTAGCAGTGAGTATTCGTGCCCAGTTCTCAAACTGGCTGAATACTGTCACCGCGAGTGACCCTCGACTATCTTCTTGCAACACTTGGCTTTGCACGCCTATTCCCTCACGAGCCGGTACATAGCTTGAATCTGCATCTAACGCGATCGAGTGACAGGCCAGCGGTATAGGCGTCTTCTTCAGTCCTCGGTAACAGCTCATTCGTCAAAGGTCCATGAATTCCCGCATTACTGTTGTCAAAATACTGTTTGCTTCAGAAGATTTCTTTGCAGAAGAATCCGGGCAACTGTTCGTCCAACTGTGGGATACCGGTGGACGCATCCCTCGTACCTCTTCGGCGGTGCTTACCCCCGACCCCCGTATCCTCGATCTCTACGATC
This sequence comes from Synechococcus sp., assembly GCA_051439425.1. Lineage (GTDB taxonomy): Bacteria > Cyanobacteriota > Cyanobacteriia > Thermostichales > PCC-7336 > PCC-7336. Next base: position 46,489 of record JBFRWD010000120.1, on the reverse strand, counting down.
GCTGGCAAACCGCATTTCGCACCCAGCAAGATTGGGAGACTAGCTCCACCGAGCTGGTGGAGGCCTTCAATCACTGGCTTACGAACCAAGCGTCATTTCGGGACGGCGTAGAGAATTGGTTGCGGGAACAGTTCAGCCCCGATGACGAAATTCGAGTGGCGATTGAAAGTGACGATCCCAACGTACGGAAACTGCCCTGGCAGTCCTGGAAACTGTTGGAGCGGTTTGATTGCGCTGAAATATCGGTGGGGGATACCCGCCAAGGGAGCTGTCGAACCACCTCTATTACCCAAGACGACACCACCAGAGTTCTGGTGATTGTGGACTACGAATCCGACTCCGGCTTAGCAGATGACATAACGGCGATCGCAACCCTGCCAAACTTAGAAGTAGAGTGTCTGACTCGCCCAACCACCCGGCAGGTAGAGGCCACCCTAAGCGATTCTCAGTGGGATGTACTTTATTTCAGCAACTGCCCCGCTCTTTCTCCTGCTCCGTCTTCTGCCGATAGCGAACCATCCTCCATATCTTTGTCGCAACTGCAGGGAGCACTGCGACAGGCGGTAAAAACTGAAGGATTGCAGCTTGGATTCTTCAATCTGAATGATGGATTGCGCGGGGTTAACGAACTGACAGAGGTGCGCTTTCCGCTCTCTGCAGCCATGCGCGAACCACTACCAGAAGGTCAATCTCGGCGGTTTCTCTACCAGTTTTTGCAAGCCTACACTCGTAAAAAGCGGCCCTACCTAGCATTCCGTCAGGCCAGATATTTGTTGGAACCAGGCACATGGTTGCCTGTCATTGCCCATAACACTGCTACTAGCTCCTTGTTGTGGCAAGACTTCGATACCGTCATCGTGCAAACGGCAATGGCCGAGTCTCCGATCACCAAGATCGGCGATCGCCCCTTTCCTTCAACCCAACCCCTCTCCCGAGACTCTACCGATCCGGGCTCCCCTATCCCCAACACGGTCTACCCCAGCACCATCTATCCCATCGGCACCAATACGGTCCTGCGCGACTCTTACGAAATTGTCCGTACTTTGGGGAGTGGCGGATTTTCCATGACCTACTTGGGCAAAATGCTGCGCCTGCCCGAGCAGCCCTACTGCACCATCAAGCAATTTCAGCCCAATAACCCCAACATCCACGATTTAGCCCTCAAGCTTTTTCAGCGAGAAGTGCAAACCCTTTTTGACTTGGGCAACAAAACCGATCGCATTCCCGCCCTGTATGACTATTTCGAAGAAAAGGGCGAGTTCTATCTGGTGCAGGAATATATCGATGGAGAGGAGTTAGAGAAAGAACTGCGCCGACGCGGTCCATTGACGGAACCCGAGACGCTGAATTTATTGGCGGAAATCTTAGAAGCGTTAGAAGTGGTTCATCGCCAGGGCATTATTCACCGCGACATCAAGCCGTCGAACCTGATGCGCCGCAAAGCAGATAACAAGGTTGTGCTGATTGACTTTGGGGCTGTGAAAGAAGCTGCCACAATGGCTGCCGATGCTGGGGCTATTGCTGAATATCGAGGAACCATCATTGGGACCCCTGGGTTTATGCCTCCCGAGCAATCGGTAGGACTTCCCCAACAATGCAGCGATATTTTTGCTGTAGGGGCGATCGCCTTGTTGGCGGTCACCGGTAGAGTGCCCGAACAGTCGATTTCTGCGGAAGGGAAAACTGGAGGGCTGATTCGGCGGGACGAAGTACAGCTCAGTGCTGGCATGAAACAGTTACTCGATCGCCTCACCAGCGAAGATGTCGAACAGCGGTTGTCGAATGCTACAGATGCATTGGCAGCAGTGCGCGATCTGAGTCAAGCGATGGATACAGGCGCTGCTATCCCCAGCACTCTTGGTGGGCCGTTGGCGGTAGAAGACCGCAATATTGCAGTGGCGGCTCGCGACACAGTGTTGCAGACGTGGGTGGGGCGACAGGCGATCGAACAGCGCGATCGAGCCAAAGGATGGATGGTTCGCAGAAACCGTCGGTTTGTATTGGGGTGGATGCTGGCCTCGATGGCCGTTCCCCTGACTGTGATTGTGCTGACCGAGCATCCAGATCGGGGGTTCTTCAGTTTCAGTTTTCCTGCCATTCTCAGTTTCCTCGCTGTGGCGGGCTCTCAAGCTCTAGTGATTCGCACGCGACTTAAGGACGTTGCCCTCCGCTGGGCTGTCATGACGGGGGTGGGGGCGATCGCTGCGTCTATCCTCTATGCCACGTTGCTATCCAATGCTGACAACTGTAATTTAGGCATTTGCGACGATGCACCATCGGGGGCGATCGCGTTTCTGGGGCTGTTAATCGGTGCTGTGTTTGGAAGCTGCCAGTGGGTGGCTATTCGAGAGAAAGTGGCACAAGCTCACTGGTGGCTAGCAGGGACCATTGTTGGCATCCTGGTGGGGTTGTTGATTGCTGTAACCCTATTTAAAGGCAGTCTCATTCGTTCCAATTTTGATGATAACTATCTGCAAAAAATTGGTTTCTACTTCTTATGGCTGGGGACCTATTCAATAGTTTCCGGCAGCATTCTTGACTGGATGTTGAACCAATCTGGCGAGCATCCGATCGAGAGTCTTGATGTAAGTCGTGAAGATGGATGATGGCAGCAAGTGGATAGTACCTAGCCGATATCTTGCTTTATATTTGACCGGTGATGTTCTCTCCCCGATCGCTATTGACACTTCCGCAGAGCGGCAACATCAGCAGCGACAATGATATTAAGATTGCGAGTAATCTTGTCGATATCCCAGTCCCACCAAGCGATGTCTAAAAGGGAGCGAACCACTTTGGAGTCAAATCGCTGGCGAATGCACCGAGCAGGATTTCCTCCCACAATGGTGTAAGGTTCGATATCGCTCACCACAACGGATTTTGCTGCCACAATCGCCCCATCCCCAATCTGCACCCCCGGCATGATGACGGCTTCGTATCCAATCCAGACATCGTTGCCAACAACCGTATCGCCTTTGTAGGGGGACTGTACTGCTGATGGAGTCAGACGCTCCCAACCGTTGCCAAAAATTTGAAAGGGGTATGTGGATATACCATCTAAGTGATGGTTGGCCCCATTCATGATGAACTTGAGACCACGGGCGAAGGCACAAAACTTGCCAACGATTAGGCGATCGCCAATAAAGGGAAAGTGATACAGAACATTGCGTTCAAAATTTTCCGAGTCGTCCGGATCGTCGTAATAGGTGTAATCGCCAATAATGATATTGGGATTCGAAACCGTATTTTTAATAAAGCAAATTTGTGGAAACCCCTTCATGGGGTGCTTGGTTGTTGGATCGGGGCCGTACATGTATCTGCTCTATATGAGTTAGCAGACTGTATTCTAACGACGCTAAGAGCCGCTCTCTTTATATGAAGTGTCCTAACTCTTGATGGCATTCAGATATCAGCCGCACATTATCTTTGGAAGACTCACTCATGCATTGGAATACCAGTTACACCAGTGCTTTTCTTAAAAGTGAAGATAAGAAATCAATTAGGCTTGTTGCAGCAATCAAGACAATCAAAATAGCACATACCTTGGTGTACTGGAATGCACCAAAACTTTGATAGAGCGATACACCAATGCCTCCTGCACCCACAATTCCAAGCACCGATGCCGATCGCACGTTTGCTTCAAACCGATACAGAGTGAAGGAGGTCCATAGGGGCATTACCTGGGGAATCACCCCAAATTGAATCTCTTGAAGCTTGCTTGCTCCCGTAGCGCGAATCCCTTCTACCGGACCAACTTCGATCGCTTCCACTGCCTCCGAAAACAACTTGCCCAGCGTTCCAGTTGTGTGGACAAATAGCGCCAACACCCCAGCAAACGGCCCAAGCCCCACAGCCACCACAAAGATCAGAGCAAACACAATTTCGTTAATTGCACGCATGGCATCCAGCACCCGGCGGGTGGGCTGCACGATCCAAGTGGGACAGACATTGTTTGACGCCAAGAGGGCAAGCGGAGCGGATGCGATCGCCGCTAACAGCGTCCCCCAAATCCCCATAGCTACCGTCACCAGCGTGTCGCTCAGATACAGCCTCCAATCCAGCCAGTTGGGGGGGAAATAGCCGGAAATGTACTGGCGCATATTGTTGGAATTACGCACCAGCTTGAGAAAATCTACCTGCGATTCTTTAAACGACAGATAGAACACTATGACTGCCAGCACCCAGAAAAATACCTTGATCGGAGTCACCCGCTTGGCTTCGCGATCGAGCATGTCCTGCACGGCAGGGCTATGGCTCCAACCAGACTTTGAGTGATGGTTATTGAGTGAATTGTCCATGAGGGAGGATCGATCGTATCGGTTGAAAGTGAGGAACGCTGCGAGACAGATGCTTGCGCACAAACTGCATGACTCGTCAGGGTTAGAGTCTTGTTTTGAGTCTTGACCCTGGAGTGGTTTTGATATGGCAATCCGCTGTAAGGTCTGGAGTGCGAGGACAGCTCACCCCCTGGATCTACCGGGGAAAATGGCTAGAGTATTCTCCATCGCTGATTGCAGAAAGCTATATGAAAAAAGACCGGGAAAGTGGGTCAGTAACACCACCTCCCCAGTCAGCTTGCAAGTGGATAAACGCTACTTAGGAGCCCAACGCATCCAGTTCCTCTTGGAGTTCGGCCATGCCAGTAGCTTTTTCTTCAGCCGTCGCATTGCTGTTCTCTAGTTCGGCCATGCGGCGGGCCACATCCAGCTCGCGAATGGTGTCCCAGGTGCTGTCTTCAGCCGGGATTAACTCAGACCACTGCAACGGCTCAAGAATTTCGGCGTTGTCGTAGTTGTAGATGCAGTCACGAATGGTTGCCTTCACGTCTTCGGGCAAGTCGGTGCGGTAGGCCAGCGGGTCGCTGGGGATGATGGGAGAGGTCCAGATCACCTCGATGTTGGCCAGAGCTTCGGGATTGGTCGACTCCAGACGCTCTAAAGATTCATTGTTGTTGGTGGCAACGTCTACTTGGTTGTTGGCGATCGCCAGCGCAGTGGCTTCGTGGCTACCCGAGAAAATCAAGTTGTCGAAGGCTTCGTTGGGGTTAACGCCATTTTGGGCAAAGACGTAATAGCTGGGGACTAAAAAGCCGGAGGTGGAATTGGGATCGTTGAAAGCGAAGCTGAGGTCGGCGGTGTTGTCCAGCAAGTACTCGTCGCCGTTCTGAGCCACCAGGTCGATGTCCGCCAGGATGGGGTTATCAACGTTGGTAATCAGATGGGAGTAATACCCCATCGACCCATCTGCAGCAACCGTTTGAGCAAATGCTTCGGCATCGGCAATGCGTGCAGCTTCGATGTAAGACTTGCCACCGTACCAGGCAATATCCACCTGGTCGAAGCGCATGGCTTCAATAATGCCAGCGTACTGAGTGGAGTAAAACGCGTTAACGGGCATTCCAATGCACTGACCCAGCTCGGCCACGAAGGGCTCCCACAGGGGCTTTTGGTTGGCTTGGGACTCGGTGGAAATGATGCCGAAATTGAGTTCGGTCACTTCCTGTGCGTTGGCGGGAATCAATGTTGCAGCGCCGATGAATGCACAACTGGCAGACACCGCAGCTGCGATCGCAATAGGTCTAGACATCTGGATCTCCTTTGGTCCTCTTGTCGGGCTAGCAACAGTCGAGTTCAACCGTGCTACTTACGCAGGATTGAATTCGGATTGCGCAACCACGCTTGTATCAGGCAAAGGCGTGACCTCGCAGCACCAGCTCTTCTGCTGCGCTGCCATAGATAAAGTTCAGTCGGTCGTCGTTGAGGTCGCGCGTGGGGCCGTCAAATCTAACAATTCCGTTTTGCAGGGCGATCGCTCGGGGATAATAGCGCCGCACCATCTGCACTTGATGCAATGACGTAATCACCGTGATTCCTTCTTGGTTCAATTCCCCCAGCAATTCCATGATTTTGCGAGCGGATTCGGGGTCGAGAGAGGCAATGGGTTCGTCCGCCAGAATAATCTTGGCTCCTTGCACCAAACAGCGGGCGATCGCCACCCGTTGCTGCTGCCCACCCGACAGCATCGAGGCACGTTTATAGGCCTGCTCCAGAATGCCGACTCGCTCTAATGCGGCAAGTGCGTGCATCTTGTCCTGTTTGGAAAACATACGCAGGGCTGATTGCCAGCCAGGTGTCCGCGATAAATTTCCAGCTAGAACGTTATCCAGAACGGATAATCGATGCACCAAATTAAATTGCTGAAAAATGAACCCAATTTGGCTGCGTAAGCGGCGCACTTTCGAATGAATGTGTCCATTCGATTGCAAGGATGTGCCAAAAACCTCAATCGAACCGCTGTCCGAACATTGCAGTCCATTCAGGGTACGTAGCAAGGTTGATTTCCCCGAACCCGAGGCCCCGACTAATGCCAGAATCTCCCCCTGCTCGACAGTGAAACAAACGTTGTCGAGGGCAGACTTCCCCTTGAACTTTTTGCTAAGGTCGCGGACGCGAACGGCACTTCCAGACATGGCTTCCCAAACGTAATGCCATCCGTAGTGTCCACCACTTAGGAAATAATGACGTTAACTAGAATCCATGCTTAGGTTAAGTGGAATTTAAAGTTTGGAGATTTCCATACAATCGGCAATCGTTAGTGCCGTATCGATAGATATTTACCTGGATATTTTGAGCGATCCAAATGCTAGCGCCATAATTCCAGAGCTGTTTGCATAGTAAGGCGATAAGACTGTGCCAAGACTGTGCCAAGACCGTTCACATTTATTTCAGTCGGCCATCGATCTCTGCACAGTGAAGACAATGCAGATGACATTTAAAAGCCGTATTTATTTTTGCTTTTATCTTGGGAGGTCGGCAGCAAAAAACAAAGTTTTTCAGCTCGATTTAGGGCTGCGATCGCGTCAAATGTTGCCGAGGTTGGAGCCCTCTGGCTAGAGTCAAGCTAGAAGGCATACGGGTGGGGCTCAAAGCAATGGTAACCTCTCAGGCGAAGTCGGTGGCCTTGGTGACGGGGGAATCGGCAGGTATTGGTAAGGCGATTGTGCGTCAGCTGTTGCACGATGGATGGACTGTTTATGGTGCAGCCAGACGATTGGACAACATGACCGATATCCAATCTGAAGGAGCCAACACACTGTATTTAGATGTCACCGACGATGACAGCATGCAGATGGCCGTTGACCAAGTGCTGGAATCCGAAGGACATCGACGCACTCATTAATAACGCCGGATATGGTTCTTACAGCGCGTTAGAAGATGTGCCGATCGCGGAAGCCAAGCGACAATTTGATGTCAATGTCTTCGGGGTCATTCGACTGACTCAACTGGTGCTGCCATCGATGCGGAGCGGCGATCGGGAACCATCGTTAACATTAGCTCGATGGGAGGTCGCATCTGGATGCCGATTGGCGGGTGGTACCACGCCACCAAGCATGCTCTAGAAGTTCTGTCTGACACATTGCGGATGGAAACTCAACCGTTTGGCATTCGACTTGTAGTGATACAACCTGGACAGATCGAGAGTGAATGGTCGGAAATTGCGGCTGAGACATTGAAGGCATCCTCCCGCGAGTCTGTATATGCAGACCAAGTCGATCCGATAGTGCGTGTTTTGTCCGCATATTCGCCAGCCGCAAAACCGACAGTGGTGGCGATCTCCGTCTCAAAAGCGGTGAATAGTCGCTCTCCTCGCAGGCGTTACGCAATTCCAATGGATGCCAAACTGCTGACTTTCTTGCATTGGTTACTGCCGAACTGGGCTTGGGAACCGTTGATTCGAAACGCTATTCAATAAGCCAAAGGCAACGAAAGCATTCGCATATCTTCGCATTCAAGCTTCTGCCGCAACGATGAATTGTAGAGAAAACGTTTGGGTGGCTGCGCTGGACTCGTCGGTTAAATCGGGACTACCAACTCAAAAGCAGCCGTGCAGAAGCATGGATTTATTTGGCTTCTACTCGCATCATGCTGAGACGTCTGACCTAGTTCCTGACTTTGCAGACAGCCTCTAAGGAACTCAATCTATGGACTGAAGAAATGGTAGATGCAATTTAGTTTGAGACAAAGTCGAGTGCGAATGCCTCGCCCAAACAGGTTTAGAATCCCCGATCGTGTCTGAGATAGCAGCAAGTGGGAATCTCTGACAGTTTTCCTAGCCAACAGTATTTTTCGTATGAGGACTTTTTACACATTTTTTTATGGAGTCTACCTAGTCCATCATGACTACCTCAAATGAGTTACCACACTCTAATGACCCAACTCGTGTGACTTGTACTCTATTTATTTTCTCATTACTTTAATGAATGAAGAAAGGGTTTCCAGGCAATTCGAACCTTGCCATTTAGAAAAAGATCAATAGAGATATCAACTTCGGATGTCAGTTTAGTTATTCAACAAAAACGCAAGAGTTCATAGAAGCTATTTCTACATGAGTTCATTCAGGGTAGGTGTATCGTGAAGCATCCATCTAAGCTCAAACAAAAGAAATCTATCAAGGATAAGCCTGATACTATCCAATTTGACGAATTAGATTGCGCTTTGTTCGATTGTAATCACGAACTAGAATCTGGTTTGTTTGACGGATCAAATATTTTAGGTGATGCGTTCTCAAGAGATGTTAAGGGGAAAACGGTGACTGATTTCAAGGATGATGTTGAGGAGCCTATTGACGACGAATCTAATGGAGACTTTGAAGAGGAATTTGAACGTGAGCATGCAAAAAAGTTCAATCAAGAATATGAACCTGGGGATCTAAACGCAGATCTATCGCATGTCCTCTCTGAATGGGGGGTCGATCTCAGCCTGCTCAGAAAAGGAATCATTGAAACGTTAGGAATAACGGACGCAGAGGATTATTTTGGGCAGCTTCTTGGGGCGATTGATAGTGCCTTAGACGTAAAAGGAATTCGTCGCGATCTCGACTTGCAACATCTCGTTTATTCTCCAAACTTATCGGATGCAACAAATCGGAGACGCATACGAAAATTGAAACAGAATGGTCATCGCAAGAGCTCTCATGAAGAGCAACACAATGGCCATCATGTACAAGTAGACCGCTCGCTAGCCCATCACCAGCCTGCAAATCTATTAAAGATTTATTCGGTAATGGTAGCGAGATATGCCCGCCTAGGGATGAACGTATCTGTCGTCCTTGAAGATACGGTCAATCTATTTGCAGACATCGGTACGAAACCAATGGCGCTCATCCTGGCTGGCTTAACTGCCAGGCGGGTAGTCGCTCCCAGTCTGGAATGTGGAGACAGTTCAGTCGATCTGGCTTGGTGCGCCAAACTGATGCGGGCATGTGAGAGATCCTTACAGTTGCTGAACGACCAGCAATGCTTGCAGGCATTACCAGCACTTGCCAAGCGAGTTGGCGCGAACTCTTCTGGATCTCAGAAGTCTGCCCTCAAATTTCTGCCCCAACGACTGTACCGAGCAGCATCAAAGGTAGTAGAAAACCCCGTCCTTGCTCAACACCTCTCGGAAGAGCGAGAAGATGGACCATCGTTCTCCCCTACAAGACGCACTCAAAAATCCGTGCATTTGCAGGTAGAAGCTCCCTTAGAGATTGTTATTCGATATCCCGGAGAGTTCTAAGCCAACCATTGTTTATTCAAGCAAAGACTTAGGAGAATTAAACATGTATCCCACCGATGTCATGGATGACTTACTTTACGAATCAGATGAGGGTTTAGCAGAGATGGGTTATGACGAATACGATGAATTTGATGATGTCTATGATGAATATGATGATGAATTTGACGAGTACGATGAGTTCGATGAATTCGACGATACCTACGATGAATTTGATGATGAACTTGAAGATGAGTTTGATGAATACGACGAGTTCGATGAATTTGACGATCTTGGTGAAGCCGATCTATTAGATGCCCTCGACAATGCGGTTGCCGATGCCCTCGGTGAATACGATGAAGACGAATTCCTTAAGAAGTTATGGGGCAAAGTCAAAAAGGTTGCCAAAAAAGCGGGTCGAGGTCTTGGTAAGGTTGCCCGAGTTGTGGCTCCTATTGCGAACAAAATTCCACTCCCCTGGGCGCAGGGAGTTGGCAAAGTTGCTAGTGTACTTGGCAAAGTCTTGATGGATGGTGCGGATGAGTTTGAAGCACTGGACGAACTAGCTGATTATGCAGATTACATGGACGAGTTGGATTCGGCTGCTCCTGTGATTGCTGGTTTAGCCGTTCGAAAGGCAATTCCAAACGTCGCTGGTATGCCGAAATCTAAACGGCTTAAGTTAGTCAAAGCAACTCGAAAAGCCACACAAAAGCTAGGTCATCGCCAAGGGGCAAAGGTGACAAAAGCAATGCCCAAGATTGTCAAGACAGCGAAAAAAGTATCTCAAAAAACAGGTCAACCGATCGCCAAAACCATTGCTAAGACGACGACTAAAGTTGCCCAACGACCGAAGACCGCTCGCAGCCTTGCGAAAAGTGTCAGTCACGTTGCGAAGAAGCGAAAAATGTACAAGAAAGGCGGTATGGGCAGGAGGAGAAGAAAATCCAGACGCCTCTGCTCTGTCTGTGCAAGCGTTCGAGCCTAATGGCTATGGGGTTGGGATAGGGAGGGTGTGATGGAAGCACGGACATTCCTCAACAACAAGATCATCTCCCTTGCAGCGCGGGCGAGACGATTGGCCCAGATCGATCTGAAATCGGTGGGCATACGGTCTCAGGATCTCCCCTACGCTCCCTCCCCCGCTCATTTTCGCGCGGCCAACCAGAGACTGGCCAAGATTGACAAGCAGGTGGCTAAACGATTGCATCACCTCCAAAAGACTTGGGCAACGGCTCCAAATCAGCAAGTTTTGAAGGACATTGCTTTAGTTGAACGAGAGCTCGATCGCGCCCGACGCACGTTCGATCTATTCTTCGATATTTTCAGTCAGCGAGGGACGAGCTTTGCCCCATCTCTGGCCGCTCACGATGTTATTGCTGAAGATTGTTACACTGCAGTTCGCCAATCTGCTCCACATATTTTTCGCGGTCCGTTGCTCAAGCCCACTTGTTATATGGACAGTGGCGCGTCTCCAGCAACCATGCGCAGGGGGGTACTGCTCAACCGCCTGTTGGGGGAACCCAATCCGTTTCCATTAGTCCGCATTCCCTACGATCGCGATGCCCCTTGGCAAGCGGTATTCCTGCACGAAGTTGCTCACAACTTACAGGCAGATCTGGGAATCTGGCAGGAAAATCGCCAAGCGGTGCTCAAGCGAATTCTTCCGAGGTTCGGTGCGGGATTAACCCAAATCTACGGACGTTGGCACAAGGAGATTTTTGCCGATTTGGCTGCGATCTTGCTGGGGGGACCAGCCGCAGCATGGGGAATGACTCTATTTCTGGCGTATCCGGCGTCTAAAACCATGACTTACCGGCCAGGTGGCGCTCACCCCACATCGTACTTACGCATCTTAATTTTGGCTGAAATGTTGCAACGGATGGCATTTGATAAAGAGGCCAATCGACTCCGTCGAGTGTGGAAAGGCTTGTACAAACCAGAACAATCCCATCGCTTACCGACTAACTTGTTGCGGACAGCAGATCGGGTTATCCCAGAGGTGGTTGACGAGATTGCCTTTCAAACCCGACGAAATTTAGCTCAGCGGGCTTTGGTAGACATTATTTCATTCCGTCCTGAAGATCAGGCTCGAATTCGATCGGGAGCCAGAACCTTAATAGAGGGGAAAATTCCGTCATTGTCTCCCCGCCATTTGGTTAGTGCATCGAGCTACGCATTAGAAACCGGCAACATCGATCCGGCTCGCCTTGGCAAAATCACCATCGATTATTTAACCCGTATAACCGCTCAAAAAACTCCGGTTTCCACCAATAAGAAGCGAGCAGCAGTTGTATAAACCCCAGGTTTTATCAGTCACAAGCGCTAGGAAGTGAGACACGATCATGGCATTCGAATCCTACTCTAGTTCCAGTCATTCCTACTTCAATCGTCCCTCAAATGGTGCGAGACGCGAAGGAAGTCCTCCGTCACGTCTGGCTCTGGACAATTTGATTCGACGCGAGCTCAGGGTGAGCGATCCCAACAATGCAACTGAGGTTGCCGAAGCCTTGTTTGCCCGCTATCGGGAAACACCTCAAGCGATCGCGATCGATAGCGAAGCCGAAGGGATGCCGTACATTCGCACTCCTCAGCTTTCCGCACCGAAACAACCTGTCGAGACGTCTTCCGACGCAGAACTCGATCAGGCCATGAATGATGTTGAGCGAGACCTACAAGAGCTCACTTCTAATGCCATCCTCAAAGACGTCGCTCCGGAATTGCAAGGATGGGCAATGGCAATTCGCTCGGCCATGACCGAGGGGTTTTACTCGGCTCGGTTTGCGATCGATTCCAGCCAACGAGACAAAACCTTTGGTATTCGACGTACTTTAGGTGATTACGCTCGCATGGCCCGATTGGTGGGAGCACTCAGTTCTCCGGTCGTTAATGTCAATTATCGAAATCTGGCCCAAAGTATCGACGAAGTTACGGCAGTATTGCTGGTCATGATGGGCGAGTCGCTTGCGAATGTGAGTTTTAACCGCAGTCGCTTCCTGCTGCAAGTTCCTTACAGCGAGTTACAAGCACGACGAGATTCGGTTATCTATGCCCTTCGAAATTTTATTGGCTCGACCCAAGAAGCCTATGCTCCTAACGAGTGGCCTCGGGGAGTCGATGCTTACCGTCAGCTCTATAAAGCATTGGACGAGCAAGGTCAGGGGGATTTACGGGCTCTACTAGTAGAAAACGAGCTAGCTCGCCTGATGGATTCCCTGATCCAACGAGCGAGCCAAGGAAATGCAGAAGGGTTGAGACAGTTAGGCGCAACTGCTCAGCTAGATATTCCCCGCTTGCGCCGCTTGGTGATTGTTGCCAGTCGGACAATTGTAGTGAATCCAAAATCCCCTCCGCTGACAGCATTTCTGGAAGCATTACAACTGTTTATCGATGCCTTTGAATCTGCTGGCGGATTTCGCCTCCTCAGGTTGGCCCGGCCTCCGATTTTATTTTACGGACTGTACGGTAGTTCTAGTGACGAACAGGCCTCTGAAAATCTATTAGTTCAATTAGCAATCGAGCGCAATCGACTGGCAGAATTGTTGGACTGCTTGGCCAGATGTGGATGTTCATCTGAAGACACAAAATGTCTGATTGTATTAGACAAAGTTCTATACGATGTCGATCGCGCAATAGACCTATTTGCATTGGGAACATCAGAGAATAGCGAACCCGAACAACGTGCTGTTGCCTATAGTTATGTAGTCGATTCTATTATTCGCGATGATTCAAACAACACAAATGGCATTTCATCGTCTTGTTTTAATGCTGGAACAGATCTTCAATCAAGCATGACAGATCTTCGAACGAGTATTCTAGATACCCTCAACTCTATCCGCAGTATTCTTTTCGAACGTGCTGCCTCATTAGCGCCTGGACAAGACCTACCGGAGATAGGAGAACTTGGTTTAGATACGAACATTGAAGCAACCATGACTTTACTAGTCGATCAAGAACTTTGCATTCAACAAGACACGGAAAAACGTTGGATTGACTTAGTTCAAACAATGTCCCCAGGCTGCATTCCACTGAGAGCCAGAAATAATAGTGTTGGTGTTTTTGATGTTATCAACTTAGTAATAACAGACGCCAGGAAAAATGCTTTGGGAGATGAAGTAGATCCATGTGAAGTGGGCAACTTTAACCTCCCAAGGCAATATGAATTCAGTTTGTCAGCACAAGCAAATAGTCAGTCGATTATTGAGGCAAATGTCGAAGATATTAGTGACACCCTGAGAAGAGCAAATGGCCTAGACGATCGGGATGCCACTTAGACCTTTCTTAGTCATTTACGAACGCCTGAAAAACGAAGTCCATGAATGAATAAGTCATTCATAAGAATTCACGCTCCTTATCAAGCACTTTGCGCAAGAGGTAAAACATAATGGTTGTCACACCCCAACAAATCACAGCGGCACCACCAAACGAAAAGCCCTATCTCAAATCAATCGCGATTTCACTAGAGAGAATTTCTAATACACTTTCAAATATTGATGCACATTTACAAAACGGATCTTCAGAGAATTGCTTATTTGTTTACGTCATTCTTCAAATACAAAATATAGTTTGCAATTTTGTTGGCGATGAGAATGCCAAATCGTTGTGCGACCACGTATTGGCTGAATACAGACAAAAGCCTACATATAGACGTCTCTATAACTCGTTAAGTGACAAACTGAAAGCCAAGTTATCAGCTATAGCATTGTTTAGGGAACTGAAATCCAAGGAGGATTATTTGAAGTTTATTGTCGAGTGCAATCACCTGGCATTTTGCATAGAACGGGAATTAACGGACAACCGCTCTCCCTTGATTGATATGAAAGTGGAACCTTCACCTGCACAGACTCAACAAACACAAACACCACCAGAAAAATAAGTCTAATTTCGGAATCTCTCATACTTCCGTTGATTGCATTCACTAACACGAATCTGTCCGACCGAGGACGCTGGCCATGGAATACAAAACTACTGAAACGATTCAACGCTTGTGGGATGACTTCCTGCGAGAGAGCCTCGCTGGAATGCCACCCGATCAGCGCCAGCAATTCTCTCAACAGTTTGAAGATCGATTCTCGGAACTGCTTAAAAATGCGGCAAATGGTGGTGGTGATGGATTTCTGGATTTAGTTGGATTCGGAGAACAGGGACCGGTCGAATTCGAGAATTTACCATATCCCTACATCCAGCCCGACTTTGACGATTCCATCGTGCCCAGCCAAATTCATGCGGCAGCCGAACTCTACTACATTTACCAGCACGAACGAATGAAGGTATTCAAGGTGCTGGACGTCTTACTCCGTCTTTTCCATATGGGCAAGATGCGAATTCAGCGAGGTCCAGGCGCCCGTGCCTTGTATTTGGTTGAGAAATGGAAACCACTGAGATATGGCAAAAGAGAGCGAGCAATCGCGTATCGCCGCGCCTTTAACTACGGCAAAAACAAGGCTCCTGCCGGTGCGATTGTCAATGCCAACTTCCATCGCCAATTGGTAGCCTTCATGGTGGCTGTCTCCCAATACTTCCGCGACCTGCGTGTCAGCGAAGTAATCCGGGGTGGAGAGTCCCTCGACCAACGTCCCTTTGGAAGTGTTGCAACCGTACAACGTCTCGGATTGGACTTGCGTTATGCCCTAGATCGATCCACATATGGGAACATTTTTGCCCTGACGATGGAAACCGGTCACTTTCTCAATTCCATCATGAAGTTGCTCGACACCCCCGATATCAAGAAAGCGTTTGACGCCAATACCAAGTGGGATGTGATCGAGATTGTCTCCAATCGCTATTTGGGCGGTATTTCCGAGCCGTCGCAACGGGCGAAAATGGCCGAAAGCGGACGGCGTATCCTGCAGTTTGTCGCCGATAACGACTTCAAGACGGCGATCGATCCCATGATTTTCCAAGCGGAATTACGTCCGGTCGGGTCTCATGCAGAATCTTGGATTGCAGCCTACCGCACCACTCCAGAGGGACTGAGATTTCCCGGTGTTAGACCAGCCTTAAAAAGTACGTTAGGGCGCAAGCCTCTACCGGTATAAGTTTGCCAGTCAATATCTGTTAGGGGGAAACCCAAATGGAGTCCCTTTTTCCTACTATTTCACTCACATTTAGTCAGCGGCAGCGGGTCTGCGTTCTCGATCCGGTTCTACTCCTGTGCGATCGCGGCCTCGAAGCGCTATTCCTAACCAAGAATCTCTCCACCTTGATGGAACTATGGGTGGTGCGGGAACTTTGGCACATTCTGGATAACACTCTCTTCTATATCGAGCACATTCCAGATGTATCCTTACCTGTGGCTCCTGCGGATCGGGCTAGCGCACCGAAATTTGACGAGCGAGCCATTAATGCCTGGGAACAGCTCCGGCTTAAAACAGACTTAGCAGGACTAAACATTTTCTGGATGGGGGATTCTGCTGGACAGTCCTGCCTACCCAAATGGATTAAGGAGGGGGTTAATCCAGAAGAGACGATCGCTCGCTACGAATTGTTGGCCCGTTCTCTGGACAGCCATTTGAGCGAGTCCGAAATCCGACAGCCGTTGCATGCTGCCTGCCGGGATGCCATTGCGCTGGCAGCAACATTGGGCTCAGCAACTATCTTGACCTACCGACCTACATCCGGGAACTCATCGTACATTGTCGATTGTTTGGAGCGATGGGGGATTGGGTGTCACCAGCAACCCGATTCGGATCCAATTGTGGCGATCGAACGCCAGCATTTGCAGCATCTATTCGTGCATGCAGGTGTTTCCCAATTGCTCTGGTCGGATCTGGATTTGGTGGTTCTCCACTTGATCGTTCCTGCAGCATTGCATCCGAGCGTATTACAATCGTGTTCTGAAGCAGGCGATCCCGACGATCGCGAAGATTTCGAACATCCTTGGACATTACTAGAAGACGATCGTTCATCACAGCTCGTTGATATAGATCTGTGGCAGCAGGCCCGGGGCTACTGGTATCCGATACAAGTCGAAAAAAAAGCCTTTCTCAACCATGAACACTCTTCCGAACGCTTACTCCAAGCACTGGCCTCGGATTAATCGCGACGACTTGGTCGTGGGAGTCGTAGCCGGCCAGATTGCTAATCCCGTAGTAGGGGCACCTTACCGCATTGGCCACGATGGCGTACCTCGCGTGCTGCCAGGGGGTGGGGGCATTGCGATCAATCAGCGCATTGGCGACCGTTGTGTGGGGGTAGCCGGAGATCATATCGAGCCAGGAGTGGCGCTGCACAATAACGATCGCGAAGTCAAAGGTAGTCGCCAGGGACCGAATTTGGCGTTGATGACCTATGCCTGCATTGGCAATCGCGTAAAGGTGACGAAAGGTCCCTGTACGGGGCAAATGGGAATGGTGACGGGAAAGCACGGTGGAGCCGATCGTGTATTAGTGGATTTTCCGACATCCGTACTCAAGCGGCTGCAAATTGGCGATCGAATGCAGGTGTACAGCGTAGGGCTGGGTCTAAGGTTGCTGGATTATCCGGAGATTACAGTAATGAATTGCTCGCCTGCATTACTGCAACGATGGAATTTACGCCCAAAGACAGACGCATTACAGGTACCCGTGACGCACATCATTCCGTCTGCCCTGATGGGGTCTGGATTGGGAAAGAATACGGCATGGAGGGGTGATGTGGATATCCAGTTATTCGATCGAGAGAGCCGTCGGCGTTGTCGATTAGCGACTTTGAGATATGGGGACCTAGTGGCGATCGTGAATGGAGATAGTCGATTTGGTCCGGCGGTTCGTCAGGGCCGAACGATAATTGGGGCGATTGTCCATAGCGATAGCAGCGTCAGCGGTCACGGCCCCGGAGTCACCCCTTTATTCACCGGGCCATCAAAATGCCTGCGACCAATTCGCGACCCCGAAGCTAATTTAGCCACCCTATTTAAAATCCGTAGGTTGTCCCCAGCAAAAACCTATCGCCCGATCTTTGTCAATCACAGGCATCGGAGATCGACAAATTCCATTCAACACCAAACACCGATTACTCCACAGCCACTACAGAAACGGGGTTAAAGCAATGCAAAGTATAAAAAACAATATCCGTGATGGCACAAATCAGAGAGTTCCTCAGTCCTTACATGTTATTGGGGAGTTCATCGTAAACAATATTCCTTGTCTGGCGATCGTCATTGAAAAGCATCTCAAGCAAGATTCTATCGATATAGCGATCGAACAGTGTTTTAATGAATCCAAATATTCAAATTACTCGGAATTAACTCGCTTCCAAGTAGATGGTCGAATCTGTATCATCGCGGCCGCAAAGTCCGAGCCAGAGCAAGGCAAGGATGACATTGCTTCCATGTTGACAGAGCGAGAAATGCAGATCGCCATCCTAGTTTCTAAAGGGCATCCAAATAAGCAAATAGGTAGAAAATTAAATATCAGCGAATGGACGGTTGCTAGCCATCTTCGAAGAGTATTCGCGAAATTGAATGTAGATAGTAGAGCGGCAATGGTTTATCAGTGTTCGACATTCATTCATCATAGCAGGACCAATAGTTAGGAATACCAATCAAATCGAGGTGATATATATCGTTCGGACAATTTCGCAAAGCTTTCTCAGCAAAATCAGAATAGGAGTCGAACTACATCTTTTTCCTCGATCCAACTATACATTCTAAGTCTTTCATTAATCTGAATGTTTCCGCAGGCAGTTATCTCGCAGACATTTATAGTTTAGCCAAACGAACAACATGAGTGTCGTACAAACGAAACCAACTGACTTAAGTGGCCAAAGCAGTATTGAACTCTTGGCTCAAACCAACGAGGTTGATAGAGCTACCCTCCGAACATATCCGACTCCAGGTAGCTTTTACCAAATCAGGCAAGGAGATACTCTGTTGGGTATTGCAGGTCGGGCTTATGGTGTAAAAGCTGGATCTGAGAGGCTAAGGTTAGCCAGAACAATCAATAACGATTTTTATAATGTTCGTTTCCGTATCTCTAAGTCCAAGAAGCTATTTCCGAATGGAATCATCTCCTTCTTTCCAAGATTTGCTTGCAGTTTAGAGCAGCAAGCATTAACAGGAGGAAAAGTTCCTAAAGGGAACTGCTATGCAATCATCAAAATACCTCGAAAACCGTCCAATATCGACTTGGAAAAAGCGATCGCCCAAAACCATAGAAATAGCCAGTCTCTTGGTTGGAAAGCATACCAATCAAGTATTCATGCTCTTCTCGGGCTTAGCGAAGCTATTCCAACCTCTGAAGAAGTAGCAAGGAAAATTGCCGTCTGGCAACAGAGTAAAACGGGTCTCACAGTCGACGGAATCTTGGGAAGAAAGACCTTGGCACGCATGCAACGTACGCTAAAGAAAGCCCGGTACTACGGGAGCCTCAATCAGGGGCCACTATTGGATAGGAAACAAGCATTATCGACCCATTCATTGCAACGCAGGGCCACTTTACGAACGAGATCGGCATTCATAGATACTGGAGATCCATATGTAATCCACAGCAGAGTGTTCGGCATACCGGAAGGTCACGAGCGCCTGACTAGAGATGCCGCAGCAAGTGTGTCAGGTCTGACAAGTGCCGATCGGAACGCATTGAGGAAGGGCGTACGTCGTGTAGATTCTGGGAATCCGCTCAAGCATTTCGACCCAAAGCAGCAAGCGCGTCATGCCATTAGACGGAGAACCTGCCAGTCTCAGAGAAATGCGTTGAAAGAGATACGAGATCGCTTACATAGCCTACATGGCAGCTCATTAAGAGCCAGAACACGAAAAACATCATTTGAGATGATGGGTGAAGCATTACACCTTATCCAAGATTCATATTCAGAAGCGCATATAGAACGTCAGTGGGGCGGGGCGGGGGCCAGTCATCCTATCGTCTGGATACGATTTTTCGGATTCGATGGTAGTCATCGTTTTCCACTAGAGCATCGAGTATTTCCTCCTCCAGACCCTCGAGATATTATCACCACGACAAGTGGAGCTCTCAAGCCATGGGCCTTAGAGGCTATAAATGCTAGCCGAGAATTCATAACGATGATGTTGGGCCATCTAGCCAATCCTAGAGCGGCCAACATTGGTCGAGAATTAAGGATCTACATGGACAAACATCTAGTATTGAGTCGATCCCATATACCAACTAGGCGTCACTATCCAACATGTCCCTAAATATTGACCCCACGTGGGAATAGAAATTGAGGTTCTCATTTACAATCATGCTTCATCGGAGGTATAGACTTCCATCAGGATCGGCACTTAATTCAATACAATCTTAGGCAGGTAACATCAAAATATAAATGGCACCCATACAGAAAATCACAACAGCCGTCTTCCAACTATTTGATTAGATTTAAACATCAAAATAGTGCAATCAGATATTTTTAGTATTCATTATTAGTCAGTGCGCTGACGTCAGCAAGCATCCATTATAATCCGCAAACATCTTGGAGCAAGAACATGATTAGAACCGTAAGTAAGTTCAGAAAAATGATGCCAGAAAATTATTCTAGTAGAAGGTTATTTGATGAGTATGGCATTTCCGACGGGTATGACTCCGACGGATTCAAAGCATATAAAAATAGGCATATAATTAAGCAAACAAAGCTTATTCCATTAGCGGATGCACCCAGACTGATTAAGAGAAGTAAGGTATCAAACCACGGAATTTACGTCATTTTTAAGCGGATCAGATCTAACCCAAGATCGATAGGGGAGCGAGTATATGTAGGTAAGTCTGTGAATCTCGCTTCAAGAATTGGTCAACATCGTTGGTGCTTAACCCATCTTAAGGCCAATATCTCAGACTATAAAGTTAAAGTGTACTATTTTCCAGCAGGAACAGATTTAAAGGCGAGAGAGAGAGAATATCGTAGAATTTTTCCCGGCAAATTCTCCCACCAGATCGACACTGCAGATTACTTTTTGTAATCTGTGAGGGTTATATTGAGGCTGTTGTTAGTCAACTCGATGTCAGAGTACCGTTTTTTGAAATTGCCTAATGCTACCGTTTTGGGCAAATTTTTTACCCATCAACATTTTAGGATCACTGAGTAATACTCAGGAGGTTCGTAGAAATTTTGCTAATTTTTATCTTCTTCAATAGAACCAGAGAGTATGCCAATCGAAATTAGAGAAGAACAGCGGAATACCATTTCAGCCCGACTGTCGACATCAAGTTTGAGGAATATACGCCTTAAATGAGTTGCTACAGTCCACTCACTAATATGTAGTTGCTTAGCAATTTGTTTATTCGATTTTCCTTGGGCAACTAGTGTAGCGATTTGTAGCTCACGGGCTGTCAATCCTGCCTTTAATGACTCGTAAATATCATCATTGCATGTTGATTCTTTCTCCTCAAGGATAAAACACAAATTATCACCAATCACGAAGCGAAGTATCTCTATATATCCACTTTGTCCAAATGTATGTCTTAGGTCAGCTGATTTCATATCTACATGTCGATTTAAGTCATATTCTCCTGTCGACAAAATGAGAAAATTCTTTTGATTCACACGAAATCTATTTATTATGGTGCCATCTCGGCAAATATCAATAGCATTTTTATTTTGCCAGTCTTCATGGGATATAAACATAGGACTCGCTACAAATAAATATGTAAATATACTTTAGGCACCATTTCAAAGTCTACTGCTATCTCTTTAGCATCAGACGTTCTTTATAAAGTGAACGCTCCGACTCTAAAGAATGTCATTACATTTTCAACTACGATCTTGGCAAAGCCTTCTTACGTATCCTGAGGCCACGAGCAACCTTACAGGCAATTAGAAAGGTCAAATTCTTCCTCTAATCGTCCTCCCAATCCTATATACCTCTTGAGACTTGACTAATATGCAATCTACTTATCCAAACCAAGCGAACCACTTCGATGTCAAGCCGCAAAGTTATAGCAATGGTCATACCAATGCGGACATTTCAGCGATATTCACTCCTGACTATGGCTGGAGGCCTTTGTCCTAACTGAAGTGGCGAACACTATAACCAGTGTGCAACGCTCAATTCCAAACTAAGCTGCATTATTCATGGCCTAGCCTCAAAAATGCATGAAATCATCTTGACGCTTAGCTTTCAGTGGCCGATCGCAAACCACGGTTTACGTTTATACATGAAATTCATTCCCGAGTCAGAATAAGTAGCAGAAGTTAAGCCATTATCATGGTGGAACACTCAGGCTGGATATATTTCTTTAACTGATACCCTTGCTCAGCAAGAGCAGTAATATCTATCATTTTGTAGACCTTAGTTCTATTTTCAAATTTAAGAAATCAAACAAATGCTTTCAGCCTCAAGTGGGCTTTTAGCTTAGGAATATCCAAATGCAGCACGAGATAAATTTTGCTTCAATTGAGTCTAGTGAATCCTTCCTTGGATAATCGTAATAGTACGAGGTGAGCGAATGGAACCAGTCACTGTTGGAGAATGGCTGATTACGTATCTCATTATGCTTATACCGATTGTCGGTTTGATTATGGTTTTCGTTTGGGCATTTGGATCTGATACTAAGCCCTCTAAGAAATCCTTTTTTCAAGCTCAGCTAGTCCTTTTCGCAATTGGTGCCGGTCTTGTCATACTGATCAGCATCCTTGGCGCGCTTCTGGGTGGCGTCGGATAGGTCGAGATAGCGGATTGCTACACAAGCTGACTGTGATGGCTATTGGCCAGGAATGTTGCTACTGACGGAGTTGCCTTGTTGACAACTTTCGCCAGGTCATCGCAGCATCGTAATTCCACAGCCTCACTCGCAAATGGTTGCTGAATAAAGGCTTGTGCTTCGGACTCTGAGAAAACGCCTCCTTGTAAGTTCAGGCTGAGCTTTGAGGCGGGAGAGAGACTGGCCCAGTAGTCTGCATCGATCGCACACAAATACCGTTTGGCATTGACGTGCAAGCGTATGGGCTCGGTAACCTCTGGGCCAAATAGAGATTTCAGATAGGGCATTGCTCGGTATTCGTGGCGATCGTCCACACCGCGTTCGGCAATGTCGTCACCAAGGTCGTGCAGGAGGTGGCCGATGTCGTGCAAAAAGCAGGCGGTGATAATGGCATCGGATGCCCCTCGTTCCTGTGCCAATGTTGCACATTGCAGAGCGTGTTCTAACTGACTGACCGCTTCGTTACCGTACTGTTGACTGCCGCGATCGCAATACAGCTGTTCGATGGTTTCTAAAGAAAACTGCTTCATTCTTACCCCCTATAAAGTACTGAAAAACCAGGAAAACATAGTCGGATGCTGATTAGGCTACGCGGCGCCCGCCGTTAAATACAGATGTCAGCATTGGGACGGTGCCGTCATGGTGCACCGTGACAAAATCTGCTCGCTTGCCCACTGACAAACTGCCGCGATCGCTATCCAAACCAATGGCCCGAGCCGGATTGCTGGTCACCAATTTGGCTGCTTCGTATAGGGGTAGATGACTGTGCTCGGCAATCAAAAATACTGACTGCAGCAGACTGCGAGGAACGTAATCTGAGGAAATGATGTCGACCAAATCCACCTGTACCAGCTCCATTGCCGACACATTGCCGGAGTGCGATCCTCCCAACACCAAATTAGGGGCCCCCATCAACACTTGTAGGCCGTTGAGGTGGGCCTCCTTAGCGGCGGCCATTGTGGTGGGAAATTCGGAAATAGCCGCTCCTTCAGAGACCGCTTCTTTGACGTGATCGACCGTGGCGTCATCGTGGCTGGCGATCGCCAGATTGCGACTTTGGGCTAGATCCACCAACTTGACCCGATTTTCGAGAGCATGCATTTGTTGGTCATCCAAGCGTTGTTGAATGAAGCCCTCCATCTCATCGGCGCTAACGCCGTGCTTGCCCATGTAGTACTCTTTGAACTTTTCAATATCCACAAACTGTCGCTGACCGGGGGTGTGATCCATCAAGGACAGCAGCGTCAGTAGGGGATGGTCGGCATAGCTGCCCACGACATCAGTCACTTGGTCGTAGCCCAGCTCGCAGCGTAGGTGAATCAGGTGATTGGCGAAATAGCGATCGGCTTGCTGACCCTCGTGAATCACGTCGATCATGGCGGCGAAGTGGGTCATGCGGATGGAGCCGGGTTTGGTATCTCCAATGGAAATGGCATCGCAAACCGTGGTCACCCCGGCACCGATCAGATCGCGATCGTGATAGACCGCTGCTGCTTCGATAGGCCACATCACCCCAGGTCTTGGGGTCATATTGCGCTCAAGGTTGTCGGTGTGCAGCTCCACCAATCCGGGCAGCAGATACTCACCATTGCCATCAATGCTGGCTCCAGCAGCTCCGTAGGAAATAAGGTCGGGTTGAATGTCGGCGATCGCCCCATCTCGGACGACTAAGGTGCCGAGGACTTCTTCGTCTGGTAATAGCAGGCGGTAGTTGGTGTAGATTTGCTCGGTCATGACTGAATGGGCGCTCCAAAGGCGAGTCGATCGGCTCCAAATAAGAGTTGGCGATTGCAGACGCGATCGCGAACTTCCGCATCGTGAAAAATTCCCACGAGGGCTCGGCCTCGGGCTTTGCGTTCTTCGATTAATTCGATGACCACTTGTCGGTTGGCAGCATCCAAGGCTGAGGTGGGTTCGTCCAGCAGCAGGATGGGGTAATCGACAGATAATGCCCGAGCAATATTGACTCGCTGTTGCTCTCCACCGGAAAAGGTGGTGGGAGACAGTTGCCACAGGCGCTCGGGCAGGTTGAGTCGCCGGAAGAGGGTGGCGACAACTTCGTGGGCTTCGTCAGCATCGGTGCCCAGTTCTAGTAAGGGTTCTGCAGCCACATCGATCGCCGGCACGCGAGGAATGACGCGCAGAAATTGACTGACATATCCTATGGTTTTGCGGCGCACATCCAGTAATTCATGTGGGGCCAATTGCGTGATGTCTAGCTGTGCGCCATCGTGCTGCACCCAAATAGAGCCGCGATCCACTCGGTAGTTGGCGTAGAGCGATCGCATAAACGTCGATTTGCCCGACCCCGATGCCCCCACTAGGGCAATGCAATCTCCCGGAAACAGTTGCAGTGACGTTCCCTCCAATACCGGCAGTTCCACTCCCCCTTGGCCGTGCAGCACAAAACGCTTCCATAGGTCACTGGCTTCTAAAAGGGGGATCGTTGTATTTGGCGGAGACGTTGGAGCGATAGTCGTTGATAGTGTCATCGGGCTAATTCTGAAACGTCCAGTCAAGACATGAATTCATCTGTTTTAGGGGAGTCGTGAATTAAGGGGTTAACGTAGCACTCACCAATTGCTGGGTGTAGGGATGCTGAGGATCGTCCAAGACTTGGTCGGTCAGCCCCGCCTCCACCACTTGGCCGTAGCGCATCACCAATAGTTGATGAGCCAGGAGGCGTACGACACCTATATCGTGGGTGACCAAAATGACGCTGAGATTGAGATTGCGCACCAGCGATCGCAGCAAATCCAGTAGGCGGGCCTGCACCGATACGTCCAGCCCTCCAGTGGGTTCGTCCATCAAAATCACTCTGGGCTCGGTCACCAAAATCCGCGCCAACTGCAGGCGCTGTTGCATCCCCCCCGAAAAGGTGTGGGGCAGGTGATCGATGCGATCTTCGTCAATCTCAACTTTGCTCAACCAATCGGCTGCTGTTGACCGAATAGAGCCGTAATGACGCACTCCCACATCCATCAACCGCTCGCCAATATTGGCCCCAGCACTGACATTCATGCGCAATCCATCCCGCGGGTTTTGCTGCACGAACCCCCATTCCGTGCGCATCAATCGTCGCAAACGCGGCTCTGAAATCCCTGTCAACTCCAACACATCTCTGCCCACGGAACGGTAGGTGATGGTGCCAGAATCGAGAAACAACTTTCCTGCCAGCGAATTGAGCAGCGTGGACTTCCCGGAGCCGGATTCACCGACAATACCCAACACTTGACCGGGATAGAGATCGAAACAGACGCGATCGCAGGCTTGAACTTGCCCGAAGTTCTTACATAGGTCTCGCACCTGCAAGAGTGGCGATCGCGTCTTGGCAGGTGTTCCACTATCGGAGAATATCGACGTTGGTTGATGGAGCGCTTGAGTCATGGCGGCTGAATTTTGATGATGTGACTAATGAATTACGACAGTTCGACAGGGACGGGTGCAGAGTCGCCATTGAACCCCTGGGCTTGTCGGGTTTGACAGTAGTCGGTGTCGGAACATACCCAAAGGCGATCGCCACGATCGTTGAGGATAATTTCGTCTAAATAGCTGTCGTCCGCCCCGCACAGTTGGCAGGATTGCTCCCAACTCTCAACTTCGAACGGATAGTCCTCAAAATCTAGGCTTTTGACTTGGGTGAAGGGGGGAATGGCATACAACCGCTTTTCGCGACCGGCTCCAAAAAGTTGCAGTGCTGGGTTGCGATCCATTTTTGGGTTGTCGAACCGGGGGATGGGACTGGGGCGCATGAGATAGCGATCGTGCACCATGACCGGATAGTCGTAGGCGGTAGAGATGTGGCCATAGCGGGCGATGTCCTCGTACAGTTGCACGTGCATGCAGCCGTAGTCTTCCAGAGCGTGCATCTTGCGGGTTTCCACTTCCGATGGCTCTAGCCAGCGCAGCGGTTCTGGAATGGGCACCTGGTACACCAGAATTTGACCCTCCTGCAGCGGGGTTTCGGGGATGCGGTGGCGGGTTTGCAAGACCGTGGCTTCCGTCGTCTTTTCCGTAGTGGTGACGCCGCAAACTTTGCTAAAGAAGCGACGAATGTTGACGGCGTTGGTGGTGTCGTCGGCCCCTTGGTCGATGACTTTGAGGGTGTCGTCGGGGCCGATGACCGACGCGGTGACTTGGATGCCACCAGTGCCCCAGCCATACGACATCGGCATTTCGCGAGAGCTAAAGGGAATTTGGTGCCCGGGGATGGCGACGGCTTTAAGCAGGGAGCGGCGGAGGGAGCGTTTTGTTTGTTCGTCTAGGTAGGCGAAGTTAAAGCCGGTTTCGACTTCGGTGTTGATTGGAGAAGTTGAGGATGGGGTTGGCATGTTTTTTGGGGGGGATTGGGAATGGGGAGTGGCCCCCTAAATCCCCCACAAGTGGGGGACTTTGAAGATGGCAGTTAGGTCGGAATTTTTTCGGGTTCTGAGGGGATGGAGGTTGGGGGAGCTGGAACGATCGCCGGTTCTTTTGCTCCGTTTCGCTCGGAGGCCATTGGAGGTTCACTGGATTCTGACTTGGCTTGGGCGGCGTCGTACTCCTGGCGTAGTTGTCTAACCACGCTCATCTCTGCTTGGAAGTCGATGTAGTGGGGGAGTTTGAGGTGTTGGACGAAGCCTTGTGCTTCGACGTTGTCCGAGTGATAGAGGACAAATTCGGGATCTTGGGCAGGTCCGACGATCGCTTCTCCCATCTCCTCTGCCCGCATGGCGCGATCGACTAAGGCCATCGACATGGCTTTGCGCTCGTTATAACCAAATGTGAGGCCGTACCCGCGAGAAAACTGTGGCGGTTGAGTTTTACTGCCCTTAAATTGGTTCACCATCTGAACTTCGGTGACCTCGATGTCGGCGATCGCCACTTCAAATCCCAGCTCTTCCGGGCAAATACAAACCTCCACATCCCCCATGCGAATTTCTCCAGCAAATGGATGGCTGGTGCCGTATCCTCGTTGAGTGGAATAGGCCAATCCCAATAAAAAGCCTTCATCGGCGCGGGCTAAATTTTGCAAGCGGGCATCGCGATCGGCAGGCAGGTTGAGGGGCTGGCGAGTCAGGTCGAAAATCTGTGGGTTTGACTCGTCGGTAGGGTGCTCTGGCTGAATCAGTCCCTCTTGATTCAAGGTATCCACCACTCGCGGAATCCCTTCAGCCGTTACTTCTTGGGTGGGAGAGTCCGGCGCACTCCCTTCAGCCGCCAGCTTAAAATCCAATAGCCGATGGATGTAGTCGTAGGTCGGCCCCAATCGTTGCCCCCCTGGCACATCTTTGAAGACGGAGGAAATGCGACGACGCACGTTCATGTGGCTGGTGTCGATCGCCTCGCTGTAATACAACCTCGGCAATGTGGTGCGATAGGCCCGCAACAGAAACACCGCCTCTACCAGATCCCCCCACGATTGTTTGATGGCCAAGGCCGCCAATTGCCGATCGTACAAACTGCCCTCGCACATGACGCGATTCACCGCCAGGGCCAACTGCTCCTGAATTTGCTCCAGACTTAGTTCTGCCACCGAGCGATCGCCCCGCCGCAAACTTTGCAGCAACTGCTCGGCATTACGAATCGCCTGTTCTCCCCCCTTAACCGCTACGTAAGACATGGGGTCACCTCTGTAGTCTGGGATTTTGTGTTGGTTTCAGAATTGTCTGCGTCTTGGATAGGCGAGACTAGGCGGGAGGTGCGGGGCAGACCAATAACGTGGCGATCGCAGAACCACAGCATGTCGATGCCCAGTGGATAGCTGTGAGCGTTTTCTTGCCATTGCGACCAAAAGCGATCGGGCAATTCGCCGAGGACGATATCCTGCTGTGCCTGAATTCCCGGCCCTTGAATGACCACCGATGTACCGAGATCAAACCTGTCTGTTTGCACCAGTACCGTTGTGGACTGCTCGGGAATCTCGGGAGTTCCCCAGTTGAATTGGGTCAGAGATGGTAATCGTTGACCTTGTTTCACCAGTGCAAAGTCAGCCTCCCGAGAGCTATCCACAACTCGACAACCGGCATGAAACACCAGCCAATCCGCGACTTCCGAACTAAAGTCTGGTTGCACCCACACTTGGGTATCGATACCTAGCAGGGTCAAACAGGCGGCGGCACAAGCCGGATGCAAGTCATCGGGATGGCCCAGTTGAACTCCGATCTCCATTGGAGAACCAGGATGGGAGAGGGCGTGGAGCAATGCTCGAAATGTTTGCTGAGCGTCAAATGTAATGTTGCTGAAACCGGGATAGTGAGTGGGAGACATTAGCGTCCTAGTCATTAGCTTTCTCCTCGGGGCATGGTGAAGAAATTCACGCGAGTGGATGCTGTTTGCTCCTGCTGCAGCTCCCGTTGTTGGGCCGCGATCACCTGTAGCGGGACGATCGCCCTCTCTTCAACGCGTTCTCGCCAGCTCGGATGCTGCATCAGAGCATCTCCAACAGCAGCCAGTTCTGCATGGCGGCGCGATCGCCCTGCCACATATCCAAATCCGGAAATCTCTCCATCGGGGCCAGACATTTGCACGACACAGCGGGTCACTGTCATTTCCCCTAAGTTGAACGGTTGCCCCGTTCCCCCCGCCCGCCCGCGCACCATTACTAATCCGATTTCCGGTGCTCTCAACATCGTGTAGTCAGGTACGCCTAACTCTGCCAAGTGTTTTTCCAGATCGGCCAATGTAGATTTTGCTAGTGTTGCCATCCATCGCTGCCGGTCTGACTGTTCTGGTGTGTCGATGTCCATGTCTATCCTGGCCAAGTCGGGCTTCATTCAAGGTGCGCCTCATTAACGAAGCGATAACCTGTTCTTAAATTTATATAGATGTCTATACAAATTTTGTACTGCTATTCCTGCTAAGTTTCAAGTGCTGAGAGCCATATTTCCTTCCAACGGCTATAACCAGGCAGTAGTAATAGACGCTAAATCTCGCCCGCATGCGATCGCCCCTCGACCCCAGTCCCATTCCCCTCTATGTCCGGATTGCCGAACAGCTCCGGCTCGATATTCAAGCGGGCCTGCATGCCATTGGCGATCGCCTCCCCACTGAAACTCAGCTCAGCGAGCGATTTGATGTCAATCGCCATACTCTGCGGCGGGCAATTGGAGTACTGAAAGACGAAGGCTTGCTACGGGTTGAGCGCGGACGCGGCACCTTTGTGGCCGCTCCTCCCATTCGCTATCCCATCGGCAAGCGAGTACGCTACAACGAAATGCTCAAAGCCCACGGATTACAAGGCAGCTATAAACTACTCCGAGCGATGGAGCTACCGGCAGATGCATCGGTAGCGAAACATCTAGCAATCGAGTTTGGAGCGTTGGCGATCGCCGTTGACCGAGTGGGATACGCCGACGACCAACCCATCCATGTTGCCAGCAGTTATTTTCCCAAACAGCGTTTCCCCGACCTGCTGGATTGTGTGCCGAAGATGCGATCGATCTCTAAGTTGCTAATGGACAAGTACGGCTGCGATCATCTGCGCCAGGTGACTACGGTTTCTGCTCGCACCGTTAAACCTCAAGATGCACGGTTGCTGGGATTGCCGCTCAACCACCCCATATTGCTAGTGGAATCTATCAATATCGATCGTCAAGGAATTCCCATTGAGTATGGCGTCACCCGCCTGCGGGGAGACAGCATGGAGTTGGTGTTTGAGAATCAGTTAGACAAGGACTTGCCACCCGATAACTGAAGCGCTCAGTCTTCATCAGCTTGAACGTGGTTTGATGCGAGCCGCCTGAGACTGGAGAAAGCCCAAGGCTGGAATCGGCCTAAGACGCGATCGCTTCCTTCTCGACCGAGTCCACAGCCTCCATCACGACCGTATTCGCTTGTTTGGGCAACTCAACAGTTATCCGAGTGCCTTGGCCCTCTTGGCTGTCCACCGAAATCTCGCCATTGTGCATGTCAATGCACGACTTGACAATCGCCATGCCCAATCCCGTCCCGGAAATTGTACCGACGTTACTGCCCCGTCTAAATGATTGGAACAGAGTGGTGACGTCCGACTCAGGAATGCCAATGCCGCTATCGGAAACGGAGATCGACACGCGATCGGCTGCCCCCATAACGGCAATCTCAATAACCCCTCCATTCGGAGAATATTTGATGGCATTGGAGAGCAAGTTACCAAATAGCTGACGCAGCACGTTGCGATCGCCCCAGAACCCCTCGGTACCATCTTGAATTGTCAGCTCGATGCGGTGATTGGTACTGGCTGCGACTTTGCGTTCCTCAATAATTTCGGAAAAGAAGTAATCAGGCTCGAGCCGACAAGGTTGGAAGGAATCCGCCTGGCTTTGACTCTGGCTGGCAAACAGCATGTCATCTACCAAGCAGGCCAAATGTCTGGCCCGCTGCTCGACAATCTGCAAACAGCGATCGCGCATTGTGGACTCCAGTCGGTCACCATGCTGCTTGAGAGTAGACGCCGCTGTCAAAATTCCCGTCAAAGGAGTGCGAAATTCGTGAGAGACCGTGCCAATAATCTTGGATTTGAACGCATTCAAGCTTTGCTGCTCTTCTAGGGAGTGTTGGGTACGGGCCAGTAATTCAGATTGTTGGATAGCGATTGCTAACTGAATGGCTAGCTCGTTCAAGATGTCTAGATCGTCGGGATGCCACTGTCGGGCTCTGGAGCACTGATGAACGATCAAAACGCCCCACGGGGAGGATGGGGTAAGTTCGCAAGACGTATCGCCGGGCCTGCTGACCACAATGGGGACTGACGTACTGGCCTGAACATCGTAGGTTCTAAGAAAGTCCCGATCGTCTGCAGACAGTGCCGCCGTCTTCACATTGGCAATGGTTTGGTGATAGTGTTGCCAGCTTTCGTTGCCCTGTCTCATCGGCAGGCTGAGAGGCTTTCGGGTGCAACCCAACATGGGCGTCCAATCGGAGGCCACTGACTCGGCAACCACCGTACTACCGCCAACAGCATCCAGCTGACAAACAATGGCACGATCGCTCCCCAACAACCGAGCCACTTGATCCACTGCAGTGGATAAAATTTCTTCCCGATCGAGGGAATGACGAATTAGCAACGACGTGGCCGCAATCAATCGCTGGCGATCTCGACTGCGCTCCAAAGAATTCTGGAGGCGAGCTTGCTCAATTGCATTGCGTACTGCCATCTGCAAAATTTCTGCAGTCAGAGTGTTTTTAGAAAGATAGTCTGACACCCCCTTTTTCATGGCCCGCACCGCAATGTCCTCATTGCCATAAGCGGTTAGGAAGATAGCTGGAATTTTTGGAAACTCAGCTCCCAGCGTTTCTACAAGCTCCATGCCGTCCATCTCGGGCAGCTTGAAGTCCAACAAGACAAGGTCGACTGGCCGCTCTCTCAAGAGCGCCAGTGCATCTTCAGCACAGTCCGCTTCCAAAATCTGATAAGACTGCCTGGGGTCTTTCGCTAAGTAATGCTTGTAGGTAGAGCGATCCTCCTCGCAGTCATCCACAATCAGCAGAGACTTGAACTGAACTGTTGCACCTGCACCAATCATGTTCCCTACCGTCCGAACGGATAAGTATCTGCGAGATGCGAAGGGGATGACATATGACCTTCTACCCAGTCAACTTTCACATTGATTCCTGTTTGTATAACATAATTCATTTTTCTTAAATATGGATACCATTTGTCATATTTTGCTAACAAAGATACCGTGCGTAACATTATTTCAAATCTAATGGATAGATGTGTAACAAAATAGGAGTATGTCCTAAAAAGGGACGCATGCCTCGTGGATGATTCGTAGTGTGCGAAGCCCGATGTCCTAATTGCCTGAAAGTCTATTTTCCAAGTGGCATCAACATTGTCAGAGGTTGACCCATCCAGATTGTCGTGGGCTCTCTCCTCGCCAAATTCGAGGGCTGCTGGTTTGTGCTCCCCTTGTGGATGTTATTTAGCAGATAGGGGAAATAGGTCTTTGGTTGTCGAACTAGGTGGAGGAGTGTTGGACTTCAACCAGTAATCGGCGAATGCTTTGACGAGATTCTGCAATTCGTTGACATCCATCGGCTTTACCAAATAACCGTTTGCCCCGGTCTGATAGCAAAAGTCGATATCTTTGGGGTTCGACGAGGTTGAGAATATGACTACGGGAATGGACTTATAGCGCTTGTCCTGCTTCAGTTGCTCCAATACCTCTCGTCCATCAGTTCCGGGCAGGTTGAGATCTAGCAAAACTGCTGTCGGATGTTTGGCGGTTGACTCTACAGAACTGAGTTGTTCGGCTAAAAGGGGTGTTCCACGGATAAAGTCGAGGGCTTCATCTCCATCCGTGCAGCGAACGACATGAGTTGGGGCGCACACCTTCTTGATAGCTCGATGAAGGGCGTAATAGTCTTCGTCGCTATCTTCAACAACAACCAGGAGTTCAGTCGCTTTATCCATAAAGCTTGAATGCACCACCTAATAACGACATCTTTTGCTTAAAGAAACGCAATATTAGTGCCTCATTTTGGAGTTTTTTGCACCATTGAGGGAATATCCCAATTTTTTCTTAAGATTTTCTTTCCAACACACCGGCGCCTGGAACTTGACCCTACTTGGAGTTCTGCAGCACGAGCCACTCTAACTTATCGATGTGTATATATACCTATTCTTATCATTTCCCTAAGAATTGGGATGCATTACTCAGCGATCCATTGCACGTACATGGTGTGGGTGTGTCCCAGCCTCCGTTGCGGCTTGGGGCATTCCCTCCTCACAAGCTCTGCCAAGCAAGCTTTGCCAATTCATGTTGCTGGTTGATGAAAGGCTCTGGTTGGGTAAGTCTGGGCTACGCGGAGCGATCGATATTAGCGATAAAGAATGTCGAGCCTGTTCCATATTCCGAACTCACCCAAATCTGACCGCCGTGGCGTTCGACAATTTTTTTCACAATGGTAAGACCCGCTCCAGTACCTCCCCCGTATTTTTTGGGAGCATGCAAGCGTTTAAAGAGACGAAATATTGTTTTGAGGTGATGCTTGCGGATGCCAATGCCGTTATCTTTCACATACAACACGAATGACGACAGGCGGTCCGTTTCAGCAACCTCGGAATCTATTTGCCGGAATTCATCTGGTGTAAGATAGCCAACTTCTACCTGAATATCCGAAGAATTGGTGTATTTGAGGGCATTGCTGAATAAGTTGCTAAATACTTGCTCCATTAGCACCGGATCGCAGTCAATAGTTGGGAGCGATCTCGGAATGGTAAATGTTGGGTGAATATCTCGCCTGCTGACCGTCACCAGTTCGATCGCTTGCTGAACGCTCCCGTTTAAGTCGACCGACTGTAGTTGCAAGTCCTCTCGCCCAATTTGAGCGAACTGCAGCAACACATCAATCAGCGAGTCCATTCGATGGGTTAAGCGGACTAAGGTCTTGAGGCGACTGAGTCCCCCTTCATCTAGGCGATCTGCATAGTCCTCCAATAGAAACATGGAGTAGTTGTGGATGCCCCGCAAGGGTTCTTTAAGATCGTGGGATGCGGCATAGGCAAACGAATCCAGCTCATTGTTGCTCCGCTCCAATTCGCGATTGGTTTGGGCCAGTTCTTCTAACTTGGCGATCAATAAATTGACTAATGAATTCCGCAACTCATTGGCGCTGTCAATTTCGCAAGGCTTCCACGGCTCGGCTTGCATTTTGACCGTTTCTTGCCACATCTCGAACGAGTTTCTTGGGGTTAGAGCGATCCCCTTGCTGTCTGCATGTACGTTGGCAGACGGTTCGCCCGCCCAATCGACTGTGTGCAGCAATTCGGGGCGAAACCAAAGAATTGCCGAGTTTCGGATTCTGGAAATCCACAGCAGCAGTAGTCCACTAGCGGATGTGGTGATGTCTTCCGCGCCTGGATAGATAGTTGCCAGATGATGTGTGGCAAATACATCTTCGTTGAGTAAGCTTTCTGGAACTGCGTCCGTCAGTGCTGGTGCTTTCAGCCAGAGCAGTAACTCCCGAACCTGCTCGATTGTGGGGGTATTGCCTTGCAGGGAAATATGTCCATCCACACAGAAGGCTGCGCCGCTGGCTCCAACCATTCGGAGCAGTAGTTCTCCCTGTTGAAACAGTGCATCTTTAAGGGTTTCGGCATTTCGGGTGGCTCGGATGAAATCGGCTCTAACCGACTGCAACAGCAGCCGGTACACGCGATCTTCGTTCTGTGACACGCTAGACAGTTGCAAAGAGGCAATTTGGCCGAGCAGCTCGCAGGTGGCCAGAAGATCGGTGCTGACGTTTGTGGCTGTGGTGTTATGGCAGGAGATGAATCCCCAAAGATGTCCGTTTCGAATCAGTGAGAGAAAGAGCAGCGACGACACGCCAATATTTTTCAAATACTGGATGCTGCACGGATCGGGACTGCGCAAAATGGCATAGGTCAAATCTAATGTCGACGCCAGTTGCGGATCGTTATCGGTTGATAGCAGCTCAATCTCAGCAGCCTCGACATCGCGGACATATCGGATGTGACAGCGGGTGTACAGCTCGCGTACGTCATTCGGCACGTCGACTGCAGGGAAGCGCAACCCTAAAAAACTGGGAAACAGCTCGCCATTAGATTCCGCCACAACGCTGCCCGAGCCGTTGTCGTCAAATTGGTAGGCAAGAACGCGATCGAATTGGGTGTAATGTCGTACCTCTTCGACAACTCTCTCCAATAGCAGCTGGATATCGGATGCTGCTTGCAGCGTTGCGATGGTTCGATTGAGTTGAGATTGAGTACTGAGTCGATTGGAAGTGCTGGGGGGATGGATGGGCTCGAACTCTAGCAGCAGACGATCGCCCTGATAATGACACCAAGTACTAAAGGATCTTTGGCTTTCGTCGACACAAGAGATTGTCACGTTGGGCACCAATCCACGATCGGACTGTGACGAATCCAGTGACTGACAGAGTGACTCGAATCGCTCGGACACTAACAGCATTTCGATTGGTTGGCTGAGCAGCTCTTCGGGTGAATAACCAACAAATTCACTGACGTTACTGCTGATGGCCAGGATCGAGCGATCGCCCAGAGATACAGCCGCCAACCAGCCGTGAGGCTGGATATACCCCGGTGCGTGGATCGGGCGCTCGGAATGAACGAGCAGCGCAGGCTGCTCGGCATGTGGCGTCTCGACTGCATTGCTGTGTGGACCATCCACCATATATCGCCAATCATCCCAGCACATGTGGTCAGGGTATCCCAACCTAACCGTTCAATCTTTAGTTTTCGATACAAATGCAAATAAACAATAATTTCTCTTTCGCTAGTTTCCTGGGCAATGCCTTGTCTGATGTCAGTTGTGCATGACTCATCACGTTTGCCTAACATCACAGAACTGCAGCTTCCCGCCTCCCACTCTCCGGCTACTGTCACAGGTATGGGGTCGTTATCAAGATTTCCTGGCTGTTTATGTTTGATGTGTTTCAAGTCTGAAGCATCTTGTATCTGGAGGTTTGCTCGTGCCTGTTATTGAAACATCAGTTATTTGGGATTGATGGTGGATGCCACTGTCGGGAGATCGTACAAAACCGGATTGCAGAATCTGAAACGGGCGATTGAACAAAAGTAGTGCTCGTCTGGTTCGATTTTCCAAGATGTAAATATCTCAATAATGCAGGCGAGTGATATCTACAGAAGGGCCTTGGCTCGTCCCAATCGCTTCAGCCAATAGCGGCCTACAGCTGCCACAGCAAGCATGACAAATCCCAACATAGAATTCAGCAATAGGAAACCTCCTACCGCAAACATCAGGCCGAATAGCACCATTAGCGCCGCCAGGACTCTCAGTAAGTCTTTGCCTAGATCTTGTGCGGGAGGAATTCCTGTCCGCTCTTGCTGCTGCTGCCAACCCGGGCCACCCGGCCGCACTTTCCGATAAAAGGAATCCAATGTTTCATCCGATTCTGGGGGAGTGGCCACCATGACTACTATCCACACGATGGCTGTGATTCCTGTCGTCACCATCAGGCGTACGCCAAAATCTGCAATGGACGCACGCGTTGCAACGCTCTCCAATACAGTGAATTGGCGTTCAGCTGCATAGGCTGCAATAGTCGGAGCAAAGGTCGTGACCAGTCCCACCATAAATCCCACCAGCATGGCCGCTAACTCTGTCAGCGCATTGATGCGCCACCAAAACCAACGCAACACCAGAACCATCCCCGGTCCGGTACCGATCGCAATTACCAACCGGAAGACCGTTTTTACATCCTCGAAGTAAAACGCGGCGATCGCACTGAGCAATGTCACCAACAAAGACGAGCCCCGTCCCGCCCACACCAGCTCGGACTGCTGAGCATGAGGACGCAGGAAGCGAGCGTAGAGGTCGTTGGTTAGATACGACGCTCCCCAGTTAATCTGTGTGGACACCGTACTCATAAATGCCGCGATCAGCGATGCAACCACCAGCCCCAGCAGCGCGGGCGGTAAAAAGTCCAGCATTAGCATGGGGTAGGCCAGCTCGCGATCGCTCAAGTTTGGGTAAATCACCAGCGCCGCCAACGCCACCACAATCCAGGGCCAAGTCCGCACCACGTAGTGCAGGATGTTGAACAACCACGCCGCTTGTTCTGCTCGCTCTTCAGTGCGAGTGGCTGCCAACCGCTGCACGAATTCTCCCCCCCCATCACTGCGGCGAAATGCCCACCACTGTACGAACACGTAGGCAAAAAATGTACTGACCGATATTCCCGCTAGCTTGCTCCATTGCAACAAGCCATTCTCGAAGGTTATGGGAACAAAGTCCAAAACAGCTTGTTCGGGCAGTGCCTGCACCTGCAATACCAGTTCTCCCATTCCGCCAATTTGTGCCACTGTGGCGATTGCCACTGCCAATGCACCGCCAAGGGCCAAGAAAAATTGAAAAAAATCAGTGACGACAACCCCCCATAGCCCCGATAGCCCCGCATACACCATGACCAGAACACTGACTGCGATCGCACTAAATAGTTTGAGATTGTCGGAGGGGTCGATGCCTGCGCTCTGCCACAATTGCAATCCTTCCACCACTTTGATAGCTGCCAGCATGGCCAAACCGATGCCAATGCAATTGATGGGGACTGCAAATAAAAATGCCTTTGTCCCCCGCAACACGGCAGCTGCCCTGCCGCCGTATCGTAATTCTGTCAGCTCAGCGTCCGTGACAATTTCGGCTCGTCTCCACAACCGTGCAAACACGTAAATCAAGACGGCGTGAGCAATGGCAAAACTCCACCATTCCCAGTTACCGGCAATCCCACGTTCCCCCACCACACCAGCGATATAGAGAGGTGTATCGATCGAGAATGTGGTGGCCGCCATACTCGTTCCCGCCAGCCACCATCCCAGCGATCTCCCCGACAAAAAGAAATCGGCCATTGACCCGGAGGCCCGTTTTGACAGGGCTACACCAATTCCCATGGTTCCGATTAAGTAAACAAGAACCACAATCCAATCAATGGGTTGCATGGGTTGGTCACTCGCTGTAGGGGGTCTCGAACCCGCGATCGCTCGCTTGACAGTGCAATCGTGCGCAACGTTCTGTACATATCCCAGAGGGTTGGCCCTCGACGGGAGCGCGAACTGTCGGTAGCGTGACAGGCTCAAGGAGTGATCGTAGCACCCACTACCGATAGCGCCATAGGTATACTGGATAAGAAATTCTGCGGTAAGGAGAAGGACGCTGCATTGTTTCCGGGCACCTGCGGTAGCTCCAGCAAATTTCTTTAGATACTCTAGGCATACCGCGCTGTTCGGATAATTGAGATGAAGAACACACAGACTTGGTTGTCGGGTGCCGTCGGTCTATTGTTGCTAGCGTCTGGTGCGATTGGTGCGCCAGCTGCTTTGGCACAAGAGGGGCCGGGTGGTGATAAAGAATTAACTCCTGATGAGTCCCAAACGTTATTAGCTCCCGATGAGTCCCAATCGTTATTTGAAGTAACCGACACGGTATCGGGATTGCTTGAGCCTTTGGATTTGGCCACCGAAACCGAGCGGGCCCTTCAAGGCGCTGGTCGTTCGGACCCGTTTAGGCCAGTCAATCAAGCTGCGCCTTCTGTCATTATTGACTTCGAGACTGAGCCCACGGCAACACTGCCCGATTTGCCCTCAGTCGATCCGGCTGAGTTTGCCCGTAGCGTTCGTATTACGGGGATCGTGCAGGTGGGTAACGAAACCTTTGCTCTGGTGGAAAGCCCCAATTCTGTGGCGGATGTCATCCAAGAAGGTGGCATGTACGAATCCGTCAAAGTGGCTACCATCTCGGTGCAAACCGGAGAGGTCGTTTTGCAGGAAGGGGGAGAGACAGTAGTAGCGCTTGTGGAATAACTCTAGATACAAAGCGATTGAGATAACGGCCGACGCAATGCCGGTCAATCACTCCTCCCCACCGCTGATGTGAGGCGTTTCCCTAACGGTATCGTCTTGGGTGTTTTGACAACAGTTTTTTAGGGTTTGGATGGCAAGGCTTTAAAGATGGCCAAACAACATTCCCCCGCATTTCTCGCACTGGTGACTGCGGCAAAGGCGAACATCCGCGAATACAGCATTGACGACATTCGCGATCGCCAGCAGAAGGGCGACTTGTTCGTATTGGTGGATGTGAGAGAAGAATCAGAGTGGCAGCGAGGGCATATTGTCGGTGCGGTACATCTGGGGAAGGGAATTTTAGAGCGGGATCTGGAAGCTCTGTATCCCGACAAAACAACTGATTTAGTTTTGTATTGTGGCGGTGGTTACCGCTCTGCATTGGCGGCTGAAGCTGCACAAAAGATGGGCTACACCAACGTAAGCTCGATGGACGGAGGGTGGCGTGGTTGGACAACAGCTTGCTATCCAACAGAAACTCCTGGTTGAGCAACCTCATGTCTCAGCCCTGTACCTGAGCTAATGGCTGAACGTAGAGTTAATGGCATTGGAGTGAGCGTTCTCACTTCAATTTTCACTTCAATTTGTTTTGTGTTTTGCAACTAAACCTCCGTACGGAGTGGTTCTATCCACCCTTGGTTCATACACCAATCCAACCCTGCGGCTACGGCCGCAAATACCAAGCAACTTTCTCCTGCCGCAATTAGAAGAGAGGGGAGGTGTGACTGAAGGTGCCAGCCAGTTTCCAACTGAGCGCAGCCGCGAACCAACCCAAATGCCCCCACGGCCCCTGGACCGAGATGGGGATTATTGTTGGAGCGAACAACGTAGCGATACGTTATGCCGAACAGTGCAGCAGAAAAGAGCAACCCAATAGAGCCAATTCCGTATTCTGTTAAACCAAGCTGGGTTAATTCTTCGGGGGTCGATAATGGCGCGAGTGCAGCATTAGTTGACAACTCGATGTTGAGTCTGATGAGCAGTGCACCCACAACCCCAGCGAGGACTACACTGACTCCACCGGTCTTGATGGATTCGATCCGATCGGCAGGCCTATCCACAATCCATTCCCACTCTCCCTGCTCGGCATTTCTGAAGGACGAACATACCGCGATCTCGCACACAGCACAATGACTAATGTTGAATGCTTGTAACCAGCTGAGATAGCCTCCACAGGGTAGGGACAGGTCTAACTCCCACCAGTAAATCCAGTATGAGGTGAGAAAAGACTGCCATGACCGCTTGAGTAACCATCATCATAATGAAAGACTTTCCTCTGCTCCCCACCCACAAAGCAAGCGCGAGTGTTCCAGGTATCCACAAGCTGAACAGCAAACTATGGAATATGCGCAGTCCACCATAGTGTCCCTTGTCTAGCCAGGGCACGATGTAATCCAAATCGGGGGCTACTGCCGCCATGACTAAGCAAGCGAGCCACAGTCCAGCAAGGATGCAATACGAGAGTGACCCTGACGGAATGCGGTGTTTGAGGGAGGAACAGGTGTAGATGGCGACTTCCAACAGACTGTGGCCCACTACCGCAGACATCCGCAAACCGCCCGGTCCATCTCCGCGCGACCGATGTATTCGTCTGTGTCAGGACATCCAGATACTGGAGAAGGACCATTCTGCTCCTTTATCACTTAGCGGCTCGGAGCTGAGATTCAGTAGCAGCGCTCCAAAAGTGCGACATGCTTGGGGAAAATGTCTGTCCTCCTGCTAATGCACCAGGGCGTAAATCAATGCGTTAACTGCATTACAAGCTAACCATTTAACGTCAAATTCTGTTACAGTCTCTGGGAGCTGGCGACATCAGGTTCGGGCCTCAACGTCTACGATTGTTGAGAAAGCTGAGCAGAACCAATGCCGAGTTTCGAGCGGCTTCATTTGTGTGTGATTCCGTTTGTCGACACTATCAGTGAGCGGTTACATTAAAATGCGGGTTTAATTGACGTGAGCAGTACCGGTGAGTACCGACTCATTTCTTCCCGCAGTCAAGGTGATGGATGTTATACCGGTGATGTCGCTGGGGAAAGCTCTGGCTGAAGGGCGATGTACCTGTTGTTGCGGCTGGTGTTGCTGCCAGTTGTAAGCTATTGTTTCTTTCCCACAATCATCTCAAGCTGACGCTTGGTGACAGGCGTCCGTTTGAAACATGCGAGTCAGGGAGTTTTAATGGGCTTCCCGCCGTGACGCACCTCCAGCTGGTTCTTATGCTGGCTTTTGTCGCGGCATTTTCTTGACGGTAGCAACTTTCGAGAGTATCCCGGATGAATCGCAAGGTGGTGGCACAAGGCAAAGTCCACTTCCTTCTTTGATCCGACATCTTCTCTCTCCCTTCATTCGTTAATCTGCAATTAGGAACGAGGATTCCGGCATGACTCAGGCCAAACAGGTAATCGATCTTGTCGATAAATTACCGAGTAAATCGGCTGGCAAGTCTGCAACTACGGAGCCAAAAGCACAGGCCAGTACTGCCAAAAAGAAAGAGACCACCAAGGGGAAGTCTCGTAAGCGGGCTGCCACCAAAAAGAAGCAATACACCGAAGACTCTATTCGCCTGTACCTTCAAGAAATCGGCCGCATTCGCCTTTTGAGAGCAGATGAGGAGATCGAGCTAGCTCGCGAGATTGCCGATCTTCTAGAGCTAGAGCGCATCCGCGATGACATGGTGGATGGTAGTGATGTCTGGGAAGACCCTGAGGATGTCACGGATGAGGCCTGGGCTGCTGAAGTTGATATGCCCTTGATGGACTTCCGTCGCCGTCTCGGGCGGGGACGCCGTGCTAAAGAGAAGATGGTGCAGTCGAATCTGAGACTGGTGGTCTCCATCGCCAAGAAATATATGAATCGTGGTCTGTCATTTCAAGACCTCATTCAGGAAGGCTCTCTCGGTTTGATTCGCGCTGCTGAGAAGTTTGACCATGAGAAAGGGTATAAATTTTCGACTTACGCAACCTGGTGGATTCGTCAGGCCATCACGCGTGCCATTGCCGATCAATCTCGCACCATTCGTCTACCCGTTCACCTGTACGAGACGATTTCGCGCATTAAGAAGACTACGAAGCTGCTGTCTCAGGAATTTGGCCGCAAGCCCACTGAGGAAGAAATAGCGACTCGGATGGAGATGACCATCGAGAAATTGCGATTCATTGCCAAGTCTGCGCAATTACCAATTTCTTTGGAAACACCGATTGGTAAGGAAGAGGATTCTCGTCTGGGCGATTTTATTGAATCCGATGGTGAGACACCTGAAGATCGCGTTGCTAAGAATCTGTTACGTGAAGATCTTGAAAGTGTGCTGGATACGTTGAGCCCGCGCGAGCGAGATGTTCTCAAGTTGCGCTACGGCCTTGATGATGGTCGCATGAAGACCCTCGAAGAAATCGGCCAAATTTTCAACGTAACCCGCGAGCGCATTCGTCAGATCGAAGCGAAAGCACTGCGCAAGCTACGCCATCCCAATCGCAACAGTGTTTTAAAGGAATACATCCGCTGATCTCGCGATTGAATCTGCATCCCATTCACCCTCCCCGACATTACAGTGGGGAGGGTTTATCGCGATTAGCAGTTAGGACCTACCCCCTTCCCAAAAATGTTTACCGTTGCATGGCCCATGAACCAGCCCGTCCCACCTCCTAAAACCGACTACACACCGGCGGCAAAAGCTCTTTTGCGTCGCGCTCGTCATGGCATTCTGTCTACATTGTCCAAGCAGGTTCCCGGATATCCGTTTGGATCGGTGCTCCCTTGTGCTCTCACCCTAACTGGCGAACCAATTTTGTTGATCAGCACGTTGGCCGCCCACACGCAAAATATCCTAGTAGATCCCCATGTGTCATTTACTGTTATCGAGCCCGATGCGGCTGGCGAAACTCAGGCTAATGCGCGATTTACTTATCTAGGTATTGCCGAGGCTGTTCCTACGGAGCAAACACAGGGGATGCGCGATCGTTTTCTGTCCCTTGTCCCCAGTGCCAGTATCTACAGCGGTTTTGGAGATTTTAGCCTCTATATCGTTCGCTTCACGAAAGGGCGCTTTGTGGGAGGATTTGGAGCTATCGGTTGGGTATATGCCGAGCAGTTTGCCCAACCCGACTCTGTGGCCGAACTGGCGCTGCTAGAACGCACATCAGTATTGAAACTCTGCCGAGACAGCTTGGGGGCTTTTGCCCAATTTCGACAAGTATCCGAAATTAGTCTCGCAAATGTCGACAGCCAGGGACTCGATATTCAAGTGGATGACCGCATCGAGCGGCTCGAGTTTTCGTCATCCTTGCCTAATGGCACCTCTCTCCAAGTGCTGGTAAAGGCTATCGAGCGTAGGTTGCAGCTGGCAAGAGAGACAGACTTGGCCTAGCACAGTTCCAGGTGGGAGAAGACGTTCTACAACAAGTGTGGCTTTCGTTCCTGTAGAGCG
The DNA here is from genome assembly GCA_051439425.1 of Synechococcus sp. Classification (GTDB taxonomy): domain Bacteria; phylum Cyanobacteriota; class Cyanobacteriia; order Thermostichales; family PCC-7336; genus PCC-7336. The sequence continues at coordinate 3,601 of JBFRWD010000120.1, read as the reverse complement.
TATTACTGCAAGCGATCGAGATTGTAACGAGTCAGATTGGTGAGAGAGTCCTTATAAATCGAGCCGGGTAGGATATCGAGCTGAGCGATCGCCTTGTGCGTAAATTCTTCCGCTAGCTTGCGAGTTCTCTGCAATCCGTCACTATCACCGATCAACGTCAGTGCATGCTCTAAATCGCCAGGATTGGATAGCTCGCGAGCCAGTAACTCCTCCAACCGTGGGCTATCCTCCAGAGCATAGAGCACCGGAGCTGTCAGATTTCCTTGTGCCAGATCGGACCCCGCTGGTTTGCCTAAGGTTTCTGTCGAACTCGTGAAGTCCAACAAGTCATCCACAATCTGGAATGCAATGCCCAAGCAGCGACCGTACTCGTAAAGGGCAGCGGCAATAGATTCGGAACTTTCGCTCAGTACAGCGGCAGCTCGCGCGCTACCTGCCATTAGAGAGGCAGTCTTATAAAAGCTTTTGTCTAGATAGGCTTCAAACGAAAGGTTGGAGTCAAAGAGCGTCAAATTCTGGCGAATTTCCCCTTCCGCAAAGTCCTTAATCACTTTGGAGAGTAGTTTGACGACCTCAAGATTATCAAGGTTAGCAAGATACCAAGAGGACTGAGCAAATAGAAAATCGCCAGCCAATACCGCGATGCGATTGCCATAGTCTTCGTTGACTGTAGATACGCCTCGACGCAGTGAAGCGGTATCAATTACATCATCGTGAACCAGGCTGGCCGTGTGGATCATTTCAGTGATCTCGGCCAATCGTCGGTGTCGCGGTGTCAGAGTGCTGCCTATAGCAGTCGCGCGGCTGGCCAATAAGACTAGCGCTGGACGAATTCCCTTACCTCGCGCAGAAAACAAATGTTCTGCAGCTGCAGCTAGAACGGGGTGCTGCGCCCCAACTAGGCTAGTAAGATTCTGCCGAAGTTGCTTGAGGTCGGCATCAACGGGATCGAAAAGTGACGCGACTGAAATCATGTGGACTCCGAACTCTCGGATAGAACCTTGAAGAAACTTTACATTCCTTATCTGTATTCTACGCCATGCATTCAGTAGTCTGCCCTTCGATCTCAAGATCTACTCGAGAGATCTACTCAAGAGATCTACGTCTTGACGAGTTGTGATTACTGACGATGTCACGTCATTGGGATAGTCGGATGCTGGTTGTGCCAATCGGTGGACTGCTCGTAGGCGTACGCTGCTCGGAACAGTTGCGACTCTCCCAGTGCTTTACCAACCAACTGAAGCCCCACCGGCAATCCTTGTGAGAATCCACAGGGGAGGCTTAAGCCTGGCAGACCGGCAAGATTGACAGGAATGGTCATCAAGTCAGATAGATACATGCTGAGAGGATCGTCAGTTTTGTCACCTGCTTTGAAGGCAACGGATGGAGAAGTCGGGCTTAACAGGACATCAGTTTTTGCAAATGCCTGTTCAAAATCTCTAGCAATTAGGGTTCGAACTTTCTGGGCTTTGAGGTAGTAAGCGTCGTAATACCCTGCAGATAGAGCATAGGTGCCGATCGCAATTCTCCGCTTCACCTCAGCCCCAAATCCTGCATCTCGTGTCTTGGCATACATTCCCAAGAGGGAGTCGGCTTGCTCGCGTATACCGTATTTCACTCCGTCGTAGCGAGCTAAGTTTGCTGAGGCTTCGGAGGGGGCAATGATGTAATAGGTGGCCAGTCCATACTTAAATGTCGGACATTTCACTGGAACGATTTCAGCCCCCAATTCTTGATAGCGATCGATCGCTTGCTGAACAAGTTCCAATACAGCGGGTTCGCACCCTTCGCCCATCAAGTCTTCAATGACGCCAATGCGCATCCCCTTGACATCGGGAACCAGTGTCGTGGAGTAGTCAGGAATTTCTACATCTAGGCTGGTGGCATCCATCGGATCGTGGCCGGCGATCGCTTGCAAAACCAAAGCTGCGTCTTCAACTGTTTGGGCAAACGGCCCAACTTGATCGAGAGACGATGCAAATGCCACCAATCCGTAGCGAGAGACGAGTCCGTAGGTTGGTTTCATTCCCACAACCCCGCAAAAGGAGGCTGGCTGACGGATCGAGCCCCCTGTATCTGAGCCGATGGATACGACTGATTGGTTGGCCGATACCGCTGCTGCCGAGCCCCCCGAAGACCCCCCCGGGACCCGCTCTAAATCCCAAGGGTTAGCCGTCAGCTGCACGGCAGAGTTTTCCGTTGAACTCCCCATGGCAAACTCGTCCAGGTTAGTTTTACCGATGGTGACGGCCCCTGCTTTGGCCAGCTTACGAGTCACTGTGGATTCGTAAGGAGGGACAAATCCTTTCAAAATTTTGGAGGCACAGGTGGTTTCGATCCCCTGCGTACACATGTTGTCTTTGATGGCGATCGGAATGCCAGCCAGCAAACCTGGATCGTGACCAGCCTTGAGCTTTTCGTCGATTGCCGCTGCTTGTTCGAGGGCTTTCTCCTCTGTCAACGTTAAAAAGCTGCGAACTTGGGGGTCGAGCTGCTTGGCCCGGTTCAAATACTCCTGCGCAATATCGGTGGCGGTGCGGTCTCCCTGCTTGAGCTGTTCGTGAAGGGTACGGATCGCTGACATTGACGGCTAACCTTGCGTAAGAGTGGCAATTGCCGAACGTGACATCGAGATTTTGACCAGAGACATCGGAGTTCGGACAAGGACATAGTCTAGCGTACTGCTTAGAGCAAGGGGCGAACTTGTGCCGAGGTCTATTTCCCAAGGTCTATTTTTGATGGTGGAGATCGTCGCTGACTGCCTCTACTCCGTGCAGTCAACTGGCCGGTTGATGGGGATAGGTCAGCAAAGAATTAGACGGTATCCCCGCACTGCTGCTTGAAAAAAGCCCTACAAGTCAGTGGACTTGCTTGTCTATCTACTGCCGCGATTGCATAGGGTCGCGCTTACACCGGAGGGCTTTTTCCATTATGGAGATACTTGATAGTGATGTTGGAATGCTATATCCGCCCTGAAATCTGGGGAGAGGCGCTCGCTTACTCGCTTTCGACCGTGACTAATACATCTTGTCCCTTGAGTACAGCAAAAGCCATGTTCAGTGCACCTAGCTGTATGAGCCAGTCTTGACCAGCTGCAGACTCTTGCAGCAAGTGGGCCAGGCGCGCCTGAGTTTCCGTGTAGGTTTGCAACGTTTCTAAGATCTCTTCAAAACTATGATGTTCTAGCAGCGAAAAAACTGCTGCCTCCATACGCTCATCTACCATCATCGTTCTCCCTTCAGGCTTAGTGAATTAGCGAACCAACACCACAGATTTAGTTGCATCAGCCACACAAGGAATCCACAGAATTCGAGGTTGCGTTTGAACAGCGCACCCAGTCGCTGAATGACTGACAACAGAAATGACTCAATTACATTAACTTGATTTATTGAGTTTTATAGAAACTTTTTTTAATAAAGTTGACACAGGTCTTGACAAACACGTATGAGAACTCAGTGTTAAATTTGCTCCTGCCTATCGATGTAGGCATACAAAAATGCGTGTCGCCATTCTTTTTCGAGCTGTTTGCGGCATTTTGGGGATATTAGGACAGAATCTCCGTATCTCACGGAACAGTAGGGATAAAGAGGAGATTGTCACC
>JBFRWD010000119.1:0-14181 GCA_051439425.1 Synechococcus sp. | reverse complement strand
CTTAGGGGTTGAGGTTCCCGCTGAAGATGTGCCCGTCTTGCAGAAAAAGCTGATCGCTACCGCCAACCGTCTGGGCATTCCGGTAATCACAGCAACTCAGATGTTAGACAGTATGGCCCACAGTCCGCGTGCCACCCGCGCTGAGATCTCGGATGTGGCCAATGCGATTCTGGACGGTACCGACGCAGTCATGCTTTCTAACGAAACAGCCGTTGGTAAATATCCGGTAGAGGCGGTGGCAACGATGGCGAGCATTGCCCGCCGCATCGAACAAGAATATGTCGGTCCGATGCGCCAACTTCCCCACCCACCCCGCAGTCACACGAGTGAGAACGTCTACAAACCGAAAGCCAATATTCCCGATGCCATCAGCCGCTCGGTGGGCAAAATTTCAGAGCAGCTCAATGCCGCTGCCATCATGAGTTTGACTCGCTCTGGTGCCACGGCCCGCAATGTCTCTAAGTTTCGTCCCCACACCCCGATTTTGGCGATTACTCCACAGGTGGGGGTTGCCCGCCAGATGCAGATGGTTTGGGGGGTACATCCCTTAGTCTTGGCAGATTCATCATCAACCAAACAAACCTTTGATGTTGCCTTGAACAGCTCTCGCGAACAGGGATTGTTAGAGGACGGCGATCTGGTGGTGATGACCGCCGGTACCATTCAAGGGGTATCGGGCTCGACGGATTTAATTAAAGTCGAGGTCGTTAAGTCCGTTGTAGCGACCGGCCAGGGCTACGGCCACGGTTGTGTCAGTGGCCCCGCCCGAATTGTTCGTTCTGGCCAAGAGTCTAGCAAGCTGGTGAATGGAGAGATTTTGGTAGCCCCTGCTACCGACGCCAATTACGTCGAGGCCATGAAGCATGCAGCGGGTGTTGTCACTGAAGCGTCAGGGGCAGGGTCTCATGCGGCTGTGATAGCGACCCGGTTGGGGCTACCTGTGATGGTTGGTGTCAGCAATGCAACTGACATCATTCGGGATGGTGCTATTGTCACCCTCGATCCCAAGAACGGCATTATTACCTCTGGAGCAACCTCCGATGACGGAGGGGTGGACTTACCTTAGTGCCGGTCAAATGATTGAGTTGATTGAGTGTTTGTCGGGGTTGGGCTCGCGAGCAAACAATGGCTGCTTTCTAAGCATCATTCTGCTGTAAGCCTCGAATCTCGGCTTCGATTTGCTCTCGTAACTCGTCATCTTGTCTGAGTTGAATGGTAATCCGGTTGTAATCCGCTACTGCCAATCCGTTCGCTTCAACAATCTCGGTAGCCTGACGGATGAAATCACGCTGGATGCCGTCTTTTTCGCGATCGTCAACAGCATTGTTAGAGGCTTCGAGAGCTTCCACCCGGTACGGTTCGATTTCCAGCACAACCTTAGCGAATAAATTCACCAGATCGCGGGGGACGGAGTCTTCGGCCGTTTGCGCTCGTACAGGCTGAGGACTCACCACTGTGTGATGGACAACGCCTGCGGCGGAGAGAGAGCTAGCCAGCAGTGCAGCTAGAACTGCCCGTTTGTTATTCACCATTGCGTTGTCCTCAAAAAACACCAGCTAGCCTTTCTATTATGTCTTGCCATTCGATCGCGTATTTCCCTATTCTTCCGAGCACATTTACAAGTGCATGAGAGGCGATCTCCGCTCATTTATACATCCACTGGCGTAGTGCCAAATCAGGGCAAGAGATTGACAGAATCGGAACCTACGTACTAGATGCGTCATTAGTCACGCAAAATTGGAGTAATAACTTACAAGCGATCGCGATTCCATCAAAAGAGATGCCACACCTCTGTCTCTGCCGATGCTATTGCCAATGGGGATGGGTACTCTAGGTGTACTCAGTTGTCTTGGGGCTGGCTCGCATCCCAGCTTAGCGATCTAGTCTGAACTATTACCGTTGAATGACACCTTCTCGTGTTGATTCTGCTTAACCGCCTGTTTGTTTAGAACGTTTCTCTGCATATGACTGCTCGAATTCTGATTGTTGAGGACGAACTCAGTATTCGTATTCTCCTGCAGCGCTATCTCGAACAACAAGGCTACACGGTAGAAGTAGCCGCAACTGGCCGTGCAGCACTGGATATCTTTCCGCAATTTCAGCCCAATCTGGTTGTGCTCGATCTCAACTTGCCAGATATGAACGGGTACGAACTATGCCCTCTGATGCAAAAGGAAACCGGCGTTTACGTACTGATGTTGACCTCGCGAGTTAACACAGCAGATCGTCTGCAAGGCTTCCACCAAGGAGCGGATGATTACATCACCAAGCCATTCAACTTGCCAGAAGTTGGGGCGCGGGTTGCAGCAATTCTGAAACGACAGCGACCCATGCCCGGTGTTTCAGTAGGAGCAGCCGAACAGGCGTTATTTTTCGACAATCTGAGCATCCAGCCGGAACAACGTCAGGTGCTGCGTGATGGCAGCTTGGTTCCGCTAACGGCTTTGGAGTTCGATTTGCTGTATACGATGGCTAAAACGCCGGGACGGGTGTGGCGTCGAGGAGAATTGATTGAGGCCGTCTGGGACGAGGATCACGATGGAGACGAACGGGTCGTTGACGTTCACATCGGCCAAATCCGCAAAAAAATCGAGACCCGTACCGACCAACCGGAGCTAATTCGGACGGTTCGCGGCGTAGGGTACAAGTTTGAGGCACCGGCAAAATCAGAGAGTACATCGGCCACGGCGGCCGCTGCTGCGCAACGTTTCTGAGAATTTCACCCGAGCGACCTATCCGGCCTCAGAATAGTTACACCCCTTTAAACAGAAGGCTTATGGAGATTGACAACAGCAATCTCATATGTGTGTGCGCCAAAAAGATAGACTCAATTATTACGACATGTTTCAAAACATCGCAGTTGCTTGCGGGTTTTTGCGCATGCTTCGTACAGTGAACTTATTCAAAGCCTTCCTAAATACCATTTTCAAACACAGCCCTGGGGGTGCGATGCTCCGGGGCTTTTTAACGTGCCAATATGCAGTTTTACGGGCCCCAGCAGGCTACTCTAAGGCTCAGAGTAAAGTGAGTCCTTCCGTCCTGAGGGAAAGAACGAAGTTTGAGACGTTGGTCTTGTGACTTGCCAGATTTATATGACAGGCAGAGTCAACAGTACGACTCGCCTGGAGATTAGATAATCCCCCGTTCACTCGCACCGATGACATTGGAAAGCATGGCGTGCAGATGAAGTATGGCGATTCGGTAGCTGTGAGGTGTAAATGCAGGCTAATGCAGGCTGTCGTTGTTGGTTATTACGGCTTTGGAAATAGCGGCGATGAGGCGTTATTGCTGACGCTGTTGCAGCAGTTGCCCGAGACAGTGGAGCCGGTGGTGTTGTCGAACGATCCCGCTCGCACTCAAGAGTTATACGGGGTAAATGTTTGCGATCGCTGGAATCTGCGAGAACTGCACCGATTATTCCGTCACGCAGACGCGTTCATCTGGGGGGGCGGCAGTTTGATGCAGGATAGCTCCAGTTGGCGCAATCCCCTGTATTACGGGGGGCTGATGCGGTGGGCACAGGTGTACGGACTGAAGTCCATTGCCTGGGGACAGGGAATCGGGCCGTTACGGCGGGGGTGGGTGCGCTGGTTAACTCAGAGCTGTTTACAACGGTGCGATGCGGTCAGCGTTCGAGATGAGGGCTCGGCTCGGCTCTTAAATGCTTGGGGGATCGAGCATCAGCTAGCTCCCGATCCGGTGTGGAGCTTGCGAGCTACAGGCTACCAGGCAGACTGGGAGACTCCGGCGATCTCGGTTGTGTTACGCCACCATCCCCTTCTGACTGCAGCGCGCTTGGAGGTCATCCAGAAAGCTTTAGATATTACTTACGCTCGCACCCATGCCCAGTTATTGTTGATGCCGTTTCAGGCGACCGATCTCGACCTGGCTGAGTCTATGCAGAGTGCTTGTAAAGCGCCAAGTCGAGTGGTGCGCATTGAAGATCCCCGGCAATTGATGGCAGCATTTGAGTCGGTGCAGTTGGCGATCGCGATGAGGCTGCATGGTCTGATTTTGGCAGCAGCAGCAGGCATCCCCGTGTTTGGACTGAGCTACGACCCCAAGGTGACGCAATTGATGGAGACGGAGCAAATTCCGGGTTTCGACCTAGAACAGCTTCCTGAGAATGAACAGGAGCTTGCTGAGGCATGGCTACAGCAATATCAGCAGGAAGGATTGTCAGCGAGTGAGTTGGACAAGCTTCGCAATCGAGCGACCAAACATGCTGAATGTCTGCAGGTTGGGCTCAACATCTAGAACGTGAGACGCAAGACTATCGCAATCCGCGCTGTAAAGTCTGGAGGGTCGAAACCACGATAAAACTTGATTTCCAAGGAAAAGTAGCCAGGGAAGTCTCCATGGCGGATTGCCGATCGCTATATCAGTTGACGTCCTGTCGTTGCCAATAGACTTGCTCCACAAATCGCCGCTGATAGTATGGGGTGCCTCGCTTACTGGTGTAGAGCGGGCGAATATTTGCAGCTTCGAAAGCTTGTAGTGCCTCGGTAGTGGTGCATTGCAGAACGGAGACAGCAGCACTGAGAGATAGGGTTTGCGTGCCGAATTTCTCTAACAAGACTTCATCCGATTCTGATTGAATCTCTGTCAGCAACCTTTCTGCCAATAACCAACAGGCTAGGGTGTCAGCCTCAGCACGGTGGGAGGTATCGACGGGGAATTGAAAGTGTTTAACTAGGGCAGGCAAGCGGCGAGAGGGGAGATGTGAGAGCAGCAGGCGGGAGAGCTGAACGGTGCAGCATTGGGATTCTGGAGGGCGGACGAAGGCGATCGCCTGTCGTTTTACCTCAGCAGTAATGAAGGCATAGTCGAAGCGAATATTGTGAGCGGTCAGTATCCCTTGGCTGAGACGAGGGAGGTATTGAGGCCAAATTGCTGTGGGGGGTGAAGCTCCTTGCAACATCTCTGTATCGATCCCGGTGAAGGCGGCAATGCGCGGGGGGACAGCAACACCGGGATCGATCAGGTGGGTTTGTTGATGACGAATGCCGTGTTCTAAATCTGCTTGCAGCAGGGAAATTTCGATAACGCGATCGCTGTTACGGTTCGAGCCCGTGGTCTCGACATCCACGACCGTCAGAGACTGACTGGCAATTCGTCGGTAGTGAGTCAGTAGCTCTGTAGAGAGTAGGGGGGGAGAGGATGAGGGCGCAGAGTTGAAGGGAAGCGAGGATTGCAAAGCAATATTTCAGCGGAACGTATCGAGATCGTATCAAGCAAACCCGGTAACGAATGCTTTCTATGGCAATGTGACGAGTAGACTGGTCGAGATCGATCGCGTGGCCGCTTGTGAAATCACCAGACCAGTGTGAATCTCTCGCCGATATTCGAGCCGAGATCGACCGACGAGATCGCCAAGTCATTGCTCTGCTCGAAGAAAGATTTGCGTATGTCAAAGCGGCGGCACAATACAAACGGGATGCAACAGCGGTCAAAGCACCCGATCGATTCGCTGCCATGCTGCAACAACGGCGAGATTGGGCCGCAGACGAGGGTTTATCTCCCGATGCCATTGAGAAGATGTATCGAGATTTGGTAAATCACTTCATTGCCGCAGAGATGAAACAGTGGCAGAGCGAGAGCTAGCGGGTCGCTATAGCGATCGGCAATCCGCTATGGAGAGTGTCCTAAGTCCTTAGCCTCGCCAGTAAAGGATTCTAGTTGTCTCAACAAGCCAGACTTTAGAGCGGATTGCGATAAATGCAGTCACCTGGCTGGTAGAGTTCGCTTTACGCTAGGGTAAAGATGTAAAGAAATATTGCCGTCAGGTGCCCTACCGTGACTGACACCATCCAGCCCAGCACCGTCATCTACGACGGAAACTGCAACCTCTGCGTCACCTTAGTGCAGACGCTGGAGAAACTGGATAAAGGACGCACCTTTGCCTATTTGCCCATGCAGTCCCCCCAACTGGAAGCAGAGTTCGGGGTTACGGAACAGGACTGCGAAATGGGGATGATGGTGATTGATGGGATCGATCCAACCCAGCGCTGGCAGGGGAGCGATGCCGCCGAGGAAATCGCCAGACGGATGCCGTTGAGTGCTCCGATTGTGGCAACTTATCGAGCGTTGCCAGGGATGAAATGGGCAGGCGATCGCGTTTACGAACAAGTGCGTGACAATCGCTATGCTTGGTTCGGTCGTCGCCAACAAGTCTACAATTCTCCTTACGCCGCCTGCGAATCCGGTACATGCCAGCCGTTCCCAGAACGCAGTTCGGAGGCTCGGAGTTAAGTTCAAGAGTCTGGTATGTTCAAGAACTTGGTAAGTTCAAAAGCTTGGGTTGAGGTCTGCCGCCAATTGCGTAAACGTTTGCCAGCGCCATTTGGCATCAAGTTCTCGATCCGTCACAAGTTCTAGAACTCGAATTCCAGACTTAGGTAGTGTCTTGAGGCGATCGCTCAAGTGCTGCCAATCCGCAATCCGTTCGTGGCTAACTCCGTAGGTGCGGCACAAATACTGGAACGAGGTGTTCTGTGGAGTGGCAAAGAACGCTTCGAAGGGTGGGTCAAATTTCGAGATGGGCAATAGGTTGAAAATGCCGCCGCCGTTGTTGTTCAGCAACAGAATGGTGAGGGACACTTGAACGTGCGATCGTGCCAAAAATCCATTGGTGTCGTGCAATAACGCTAAATCCCCTGTCAGCATGACCGCAGGGCGATTGCGGTGGGCAATCCCGAGGGCAGTAGACAGCGTACCGTCAATACCATTCGCCCCTCGATTAACGTAAGGTTGCACCTGCAACTGTCCCGGTCGCCAAAACCACTCCACATCTCGAACTGCCGTGCTGTTGGCCACAAAGATCGGAGTGTTATCGGGCAAGAGTTGCGACATCAGCCAAGACACCTTGCTCTCGCACAGGCGATCGCAACCCATCATCACTCGGTCAATCGCCGCACCAATTTGAGCATCTGCCGCTAGCCAACGAGTCAAGTACTCCGATCGATCTAAATGACGGGGTAAATCGTCAGACTCTCTCAACAGAGCACCGGCCAGTTGAGTGATGGTCATGGTCAGCGGAGTGGTGCGGTTATGCAACGGGTCGAGGTTGCGATCGCCTCCATCCACCTGCCAGGCTTCCACATCGAGATCGGCCAACCACTGTCGCAACACTTTGCTAGTGGGTAAAGGGCCAATTTGCAGGATGTAAGTGGGAGCAAACGTCTGCGCCACTGTAGTGTTGCGCAAGATGGTGTCGTAATGAGCAACCAGATGGGGATTGACTGAGGCGTAGTTGCGTAGTGGGGACAGTCCTTCGGCCAAAACGGGCCAGCCTAGCACTTGAGAGACAGCAGCGATCGCAGTGCAGTATTCAAGAGGATCGTGCGGTTGTGCCTGACCGGCAACAATTACTCCCTTGGGGGTGGCGTTCCAACGACCGCTCAGAGTGATTGGCAGTTCAGCTATTGCTGGCTGAGGCTTCCAGGTTGCGAGGCCATCGAAGAACGTGGGCGGAAATTGGGCCTGAAAGCATTCAGTTTGCCCGTCAGGAATCGGTGCCAGGGGGTCTCGAAACGGCTGATTGAGATGGACAACACCGGGAACAGGATGCAACGATCGCCACCATGCCTGCAAGATGGTTTGCCGCAGGTATCGCATTTGCCCCAACGCGAGTTCTGGCACCGCTAGCTCCGCTTGCCAGTTGGGATAATCGCCAAACAGCCGCAGTTGATCGATGGTTTGACCGGAATAACAATCGCGTAGTTCGGGAGGGCGATCGGTGGTGAGGACGATGAGGGGGACGCGGCTTTTGCGGGCTTCGATAAGGGCGGGAAAATAGTTGGCTCCTGCAGTCCCCGAAGTACAGACCAATGCCACCGGGAGATGGCTTTGCTTTGCTAGTCCCAACGCCAAAAATGCCGCCGATCGCTCGTCCAATACCGGGATTGCTTCAATTGCGTCGCACGCAGCAAATGCCACCGTCAGCGGAGTAGAACGCGACCCCGGAGACACAACAACAGAGGTCAAGCCAAGACGTCGCAGGGTCTCCACCATCACAGAGGCCCACACCGTATTCACCGTGCGAAAATCGATCGGCATTAGCTACACAAGCGCCTGCAGCAGTGCCTGCAGTTTCAACTGAACTTCCGCCCATTCCTTCTCGGGGTCGGAGCCCGCCACAATTCCAGCCCCCGCGCACAACCGCACTCGATTGCCCTCCACCAAAGCCGAGCGAATTCCGACCGCCAACTCGCAATCTCCCCGTCCATCTAGCCACCCCACCGGAGCAGCGTAAAGCCCTCGTTCGAACGACTCCCATTCCCGAATGCGATCGCAGGCAAGTGCTCTCGGTTCTCCTGCAACGGCTGGGGTTGGATGCAATGTCGCCAGCACCCTGAGGGGATGAATGGCGTCGGGCAATTGGGCGCAGATGCGGGTGTGTAGGTGCTGAATGTTGGGCAATTGCAGCAGATTGGGACTGGCCGCTGCAGCGGCAGGAATATTGAGGGAATGGAGTTGCTGCACAATCGCATCCACCACCACTCGATGTTCTAACCGGTCCTTACTGCTATCTATCAAGTATTGAGCGAAACGCTTGTCCTCCAGCTCGGACGAGCCTCGGGCCGCAGATCCGGCGATCGCGTCAATTGCTAACCGCCCCTGATGCACGTGCATCAGCGCTTCTGGGCTGGCTCCCAAAAACTGCTGACCGCTGCCATTCCCCAATGAGAAGATGTAGCACTTGGGGTAAAGCTGACGCAGATTGTGTAGGGACAAAAATGGCTGAATGTCCTGCGGAGCCCGTAGCTCTGCAGCGTGGGCTAGCACGACTTTGTTCAATTCTCCAGCCGAGATCGCCTCTAACGCTGCACTCACCCCCGACCGAAATTCGTCTGCTGAATTGCTTGGCCCCGTCTCCCAAGACTGAAATGCAGGTATGGCCTCCGGCCACGCGACAGCAGACGCGTTTCTTAACTGGTCCTCCAGCGCTTCTAAACGCGCCAGCTCGGTTCCTACATTGGTTTGCGCGTCAACGGCGGCACAGAGAGTAGCGACATATCCCTGTTGCTGTCGAATCACCGTCCAGCGGGGGACAAACACCGTTGTTTCTGGATAACGAGTGATGCTGGCTGGCCGGTTGCTCTGTTCGCTAATGCTCCTGCAATCCGCAGCCTCGTCACCAAAAAAGCTAAATCCACAGCAGAAAAGTGGCCCGCTAGCCAACAGTTGCGTCTCTCCCTCGCGCCAACACCGTTCGAGTGCGGAACGGACAAATTGCTCCGTCTCGAAAAAACGATTGGGGTTGGCACCAGCGGAACCACGATCGCCAGACGTCCAAGTTGCGGGCATTGCCAGAGCCGTACCACCAGCCGCAATCTCTCGCCCTTGATGCTGCCAATAAAAATGTTGCTGGTGTGGATTGTGGAGTTGGGCTAGTGCAGATAAAGGATCGACTGGGGGGAGTGAGAATGAGACGCTAGCCAGTTGAGCTTGCCCATCCCGGATGGCCTGTTGCCGACACTTAACCAGTAACCGACGAAGGAGTCGGCGATCGAGAACTGGCGAGTGGGAAGGCAGGGTTACTTGCATTGCAATCGATGAAGGTGCAAATCGGAAAGACTAATCGCGTCGGACAAGCGTGCAGCTAGCTATCTCTAGAGCCAAAGTCGCAGGGCTGAATTCGCAGGACTGAAATCGTTATAGGCCAACTTGCACAAATATTGTGCCTTGCGACGGGGCTGGGGCCGAGCAGTCTTAACTCAGGTTCACTTTTAGCGATAATCACTTACCCCATTGGTGGTGATGGCAAGGCTGGTTATGCTTGGGTTAAGTGGGGATTAATCTAGGCACACAGTGATTATCAACAAACGCGGCGACAAACGCAGCGAAGAGCGATCGGGCAAGTCTCGTCCCGGTTGGTTTTTCAGTGTCAGGCAGCGGCTAGGGTCACCCAAACTCAAAGCATTCCTAGCTGTTTTGTTAGCGGTCGATCTGGTGTTTCTAATTTGCCATTTACTGAACGTTTACGGAGTGGCACTGCTCGACCCAATGTGGAATTTAGGTGTGGAGCGCAGTTATTCGGAATGGTTCCAGTACGCCAAGTACGCGGGGATTGTGGTGTCTTTAGTTGTGCTGGCATTTTGGGCCCGCAGTCGCCTGTATGCAGGCTTCGCCATTCTGTTTGGTGGGGTATTGCTGGATGACAGTTTGGCCTTGCACGAGCAACTTGGCGATCGCCTCGCAATGGCTTTGGATACGGGTGAGAATGTGGGCGAGCTGATTACGCTGGCGGGGATGGGACTCATTGCCGTAGTACCCATTCTGTATGCATATCTCAAGACCAGTAATCTGAACGAAAAAGCCTTCTCTCTCGATATCGTCAAATTACTAGTGGTGTTTGTGGTGTCGGCGGGTGTGTTGGATTTCATCGATAGTGAAATCTATTTTTCAACCCGTTTCTTTCGCTATCTCTTCGGGACGTTAGAAGACTTTGGCGAGCATGTTGCCATTAGCTTTATTTTGACGATCGCTGTTGGAGCTGTTGCATTTTACAACCGCGATCGTCAACAATCTCTGTCCTAGCTTCACCAAACTCTGGCGTAACGTTGAGGCTGTTTTACGTGTCGGCCAAGATGGCTAAGTAGCAGTGTACGGCTTCCGACATACCCATTTCCAGCGAGTCAGCAGTGAGGGCATGGCCAATCGAAACTTCTAAGATGCCGGGGATTTCGCAGAATTTAGCGAGGTTGTCGAGGTTGAGGTCATGTCCGGCATTGAGATCTAGGCCCACTTCGCGGGCAACTTTGGCCGCAGCGGCGTAGGTTTTCCACGATTCGTCTACTTTGCCGTCGCGGTGGGCGGTGGCATAGGGCTCGGTATATAGCTCGATGCGTTCGGCTCCCAGCTCGCCTGCTAAACGAATTTGAGCGGGGTCGGGGTCCATAAAGAGGCTGACGCGGATACCGAGGTCTTGCAGTTGTTTGAGGATGGGGCGGAGGCGATCGCCATCTTTTTTGATATCCCAGCCGTGGTCGGAGGTGAAGGCATTGGGGTCGTCGGGGACGAGGGTGGCTTGGGTGGGTTTGACGTCGAGGACGACTTCCATGAAGCGACCGAGGAAGGGGTTGCCTTCGATGTTGAATTCGGCGCTGGGGTAGTCGGCTTTAAGGATGGTGTCGATGTCGTAAACGTCGGCATAGCGGATGTGTCGTTCGTCGGGTCGAGGGTGGACGGTCACGCCGTAGGCTCCTGCGTCGAGTACCATGCGGGCTGCTTTCGTCACGCTGGGGATGCCGAAGTTGCGACTGTTGCGCAGCAAGGCGACTTTATTAATGTTGACACTGAGTTGAGTACCCATGGAAATGCAAGCCTGTGACGAATTCTCTAGCGGCTTCAGATCCTAGCGCACAGCATCGATTTATTGTTATTGCACTAACACGTTGTTCTGGGAGTTCGTAATTTTCTATCTCCATACCCCCAAATCAAATCTTTATACGGTAGTTGCCTCCTTCTGCAAGCTAGGTAGAAACAACTGGGGAAAAATAGGTTGAAGTATCATCCAAGACAATATCCTTATACTTATTGACGCCAAGAAAACAGGCATTAGAGCCATTTTGCAAAGTAAATCCAAATAGAGCGAAAGCCAATTGGCTGACGGGGTTAGAGTGCCACCATGGTTTGGAGTTAGAGCCAGTGAGTCGTTTTCCCAAAGTCATGAATCCAAAGCCTTAAGCCAATCCCAGCGACTTGAGCGGTGAAGAATGGGCCATTATCAATCACTTTTCCCCCGCTCCTATATTCTATGAACCTCCTAGAGAAGTCGATTTACGAGAAATTCTCAATGCCATCTTTTATATCCTTCGCCCGAGATGTCAGTGGGAAATACCCCCCATGACCTTCCACCTCACCCCACTGTCTATAGATACTTCCGCAAATGGCAACGCAAACGGATCTGCCAGGGAATACACGACAAGCTACGACATCAATTAAGAGAGCAATTTGGCTGACAACCAGATCCACAGTTGTCATCTCTTATTCTCAGTCAGTGAAAAACACTGGTAAAAAGGGGAGATCTACGGCTTTGATTGTGGCAAGGAAGTTAAGAGGCGTAAGCGCCATATCTCCGTCGGTTCTCAAGGATTCTTGATTGGGGTGCTGGTCACTGCAGCCAATGCCTCAGAACACATCGTGGCAGTCGTGTTTTTTGATGAAGCCAAACAGAAATTATCGAGTTTAGAGGTAGTTTGAGTTGACCAAGGATATTCGAGAGGGCAATTTGCCCAAGCTGTGAAACAAGTCTGTGGAGAGCAAGTTCGAGTGTAGGTCATTGAACGTCAGTCAAAAGGATTTGAGGTTTTGCCCAAACGTTGGATCGTTGAGAGAACGTTTGACTGGTTGAATCGCTTCCGTCGCCTCAGTAAGGATTTTGAGTTGTATGCAGAGATGAGTGAAGCAATAATTTTTGCTTCCCTCATTCGCCTCATGACCCGTAAGATGACAGCTTAAAATTCTACTTACAAGTAAGATATCGTACGAAATTACCTGTTGTCGTATAATTTTATACCACAAAGAGGCCCCCAACCACATGCTTGAGTTGGACTAGGTCCAAACCCTTCATGATCCTTAAGATGGCGGCTTAAGAGTCTGCTTGCAAATCAGGCTTTGACAATATAAATATGGTGTCTGTTTAGAAATAATTTCCAAAATAAACCTTATGGGAGGCAAGGCCAATAGCTGGCAGGTTTAGAGTGATAAAAGAGGCTTGAGGCACAGCTAATGGATTATCTATGTAAAATCGTAAATTCAGAGGACTAAGTCTATCTCAACGACTTGAAGGCTTTAGAAATGGGGATTGCCTTTTCAATGCTAACTGTTTCGTGCAAAACTTTGTATACCAGTAGAAGACACAACCTCATAACCTGTTAGAGTCTAGGCCGGTCAAGTCTAAATTTTAAGCTTCTTCATTATGTATGGATACTATTTCATCTGATTTTCTACAATAGAAGTATCCTCTGAATAGAAACTGCTATCGTTTTCCTCGTAGCATATATTATTCCTCCTATTTTGACTTGATTTTCTATTAAGCTTCATGGAAGGTCGAGAGAGGTATATATCTCTACAAAATAGATGCGAATCCCAGAGTATTCTTGCAAAAATAATTGATCGTTTGAGTTGATACTATGATTCAGTCAAATATCTATAGTGTGGCTCCCAATATTTTAGGAATTAGGCTAAATGTTGGTTCCGTGGAAAGGGGGTTGGGGACACTTCCGGATAGATATTTGGGTGAGGAAATAGATGTTGAGGAGTTACTCGATCCTTCTAACTATAGAATAACTTCAAATGACGATCCAGAATTTATCAATCCAATTAATCTTTCGAATGGCAAAATTTACATCAAAACTAAAACTAACGATGTCGCATTCTTGAGAAAAGATGTTGACTTTTTTTCTTCGCCAAATTCATTGAAGTGGACACAAGAACATGATATTTCTATCGAGTTGCCTTCTAATATATCTTTTAAGCCAGGGAATAGCTACTCAATAGATTATGTCGGAAGTCTTAATTCCGAAATTCAAGATATTCAAAACTTTATTTATCAACCAGAAGATATACACAGTGAAGCGATTCACGTTTCCCAGCTAGGTTTCGACCCAGACGATCCAAAGCTGGCTTTTCTGTCGTTATGGAGAGGACAGGATTCTTCAGGAAATGTGGCCCAAACCCCCGATCATTTTTATGGCAATCTTAATTTCAAGATTGTAGACGCTACTACTAATATGCAAATTCAGAATAGTAGTGCGATGGGGGTAGCTCAACTATCTTTAGAAGCTACAGACGATGAAGATTTTCGAGGCGGTCAACAAAACTATGCAAATACAGATGTCTTCACCTTAGATTTCAGCAACTTTAAGACACCTGGAGAATACTATATTTACGTAGATGGTGTGGGGAGATCGTTTGATTTCACAATTGCTGAAAATACTTGGGAAGAAGCTTTTAAAGTTTCGATGCAAGGTTTATATAATCAACGTAGCGGCACTGCAATTGGTGGTTCTTTCTCTAACATCGAATATCCGAGATCTTTTCATCCGGATGATGGCGTTTTAATTTTCCCTACAGATTCACTGACAACAACAGTTAATGGCCGGCAAGTTACTGTTGATGCCGTTCAGTTAATTGATGCCAACCAAGGATTGAACCTTGGCAATCAGACCTTTA
>JBFRWD010000118.1:0-24236 GCA_051439425.1 Synechococcus sp. | reverse complement strand
TGGCTGCCAACGTCTTGTCTTTGTTCCCCAGCAAAGACGCCAGGAGTGATTGGAAATTCTCTTGCTGATAACTCGTGCTCAGTTGCGACAGCAACGAGACCAACAGCACGTGAGTTGGTGAGAGCAGACCGGTCATCTCGATTACGGCTTACATCTCTGCTGATATACCTTTCCCAGCGGTTGTAGGCATCAGGTGCAAAATGTCAGTAGAGTCATGATTACTGACAAACTCAGAAGCTACTGTGCTGCCATGAGGAAGGTGGTTAATGGGATACACAGACAGAATAAAGAAGTTGGAACAACCGAGCTGATAATTCACACCGACCAACAAGACTCAGGTAGAGGCGGATGGGACGGTTCAAATCTCAGGGAGAAGGACAAAGGTTTTTCTCGTGATTTAATGATATTAGAAAACACTTCCACCCCCATCAATACAAACTCAGCGCAATCCAATCTCGAGAAACGATGAGCCAGCGATTCGAGAGCTGACAGGAAGTGACGATCTTAAAAGTTGCTGCTTAAATCAGTGCCTCACACCTAATCTCAGAAGAGCGGTGTCTGGTTTGGCGAAAAACTAATTAATTTGACAATCCCCTAAAGAGCACTGTCTCTCATGAAAGATCTCCTAAGCTAGAAAACCTCATGGATTACCATCCCTCAGTTCCTGAATATAAGCCTCAATAAGTGGTCTAGTAATAGCTCTATCTACGATACGAGACCCTCCATCTGCTAAAGGCCTTGTCCAGACCTCCATATGTATATGCTCACCCGTTGAATTGCCAGTTGTTCCCTGAGTTCCAATTGGATCAAACTTACTCAGTCTTTGCCCCAAGGACACATCAATACGATCCAAGTGTGTATAGACATAGGTAAAACCAGAGTCTCCACGAATCGCCACATAGTTCCCATAACCACCCAAAGGGCGGGCAAAAATAATTTCTCCCCCGTCATTCACAGGAATCAAAGGACGGAAATTACTTCCCTGGGCAATTGTGAAATCATAGGAACCTGGAGGGGTAGGGTCAAGGAAGAATTGCGTAAAAACTCTGTAAGGTGAAAATCTCATCTTTTTACCAGTTTAGTGAAACAAATCGATGTGCCAGTCACATCAAAAAGACATGTCTAAAACTCAATGAGCGATAAAATCCAATAATGTAAACTGACTCATTGGGTTGAGATAAAGTTTAGAGGATGAATGACTGAACGGTTGCTCTATTAAATGGCGCGAATAAAGCGCCCAAAAACCCATCCATCAATTAAAAAATCGCCCTCCAAATCAACCTCAGCCCACTCTCCTGACCAATTCGTTACATATAATTTAGTGCTCACTGGGAGGACCTCAAGAGTATCAAAATCCAAACCAGGACCGGAACGAAGCCTTAAACCCCTACGAGCAACAACCTCATAGCGTTTTTGTGGAGTTCCTGTATTTTCTAGATCGTTTTTTTTCTCAGAGATAGTATCTGTGCCAGATACATTGCCAGTAACTTCTGAAGCAAAACTAAATGCACCAAAATCAGAGTTACTGACATTCTCATCAACAGCAATCCCACAAGCAGTCGTTGATGGATATAGCTGTTTGAGATGCCAGTGATTACTGGCTTCAAAATTGTCATATCCTCGGTGTCCTGTGGACATAGACAACCAAGTAAAAGTGACTAAGTTTTGAGCTAGTAGAGTAGAGCATGTTAGTCCAGAGCCGTATACACCTATCCGATACAGGGGCTCTTCTCCTTCCGCAAGGTCTTCAAAGGCAGCCTGAACTCCTTTAAAATATTCTGAGATATTAGCGTTAAGCTCTTCCTGGGATGCATCGTAATCTACAGCAAAGTAGATTGCCGAATACTCAGGCTGACCAATTTCATCTCTTGCATATTTATAAGCAAATTGACCGGCTTGGTATCCATTCCTTCTACTGAAATTACGGGGTGAATTATTGTAGTCCTGGTAAACAATAGCAAGGCTTAATCCTGCCCTTAATATTGCTTCTGCCTCCTGGACTTTTAACAGTTTAGGATTGCCTCTATATCTCGTATAGTATCGAATAACCGTACTGTAGCCGTTTTCTTTCAAACAACTAATATGACTGGTTATGGGCGTAGCTGTGTCAATTATATTCATGTTGTCTTGCTTGTTTTTTGTCAAACTATCTATGTCTTATAATGGCAGCACAACTAGAGGTCTCACCCAGAAAATTTGGAAAGAATATTCCTTTTTTCTGGGATATATAGTTGTCATCCTCAAGGTTTTACGGAATAGAGAAAGAGGAATTGATTACTTCCGGTATTAGGAATTCGAAGCTCCTGGATTACTACTCATCAGAATCATCTTCCTCACACTTCACCGTTGTGCCATTGCATCTTGCAAAAGCAATATCTATCGGGGTTGCACTAGTAGCGGTGGTGGGTTGATTAAGTCGATAATTATTCCTAGAGTCAATGGCTGCGGAAACTCCTCCAGGGCAGAAGTTATATAGGCGGTAAGAGATGTCATTGGACTCAGTATCATCATTACTATTGAGCGTGAATATCCATTGCTCTTCTGGGATAGAATAAAGACCAGCCGGAACAAATCTTCGACTATCAGTTTCACCCAATAATTTCTGAAGTGGCAGACTTATTTGTGCTCTAGGCATATCTTCTGGAATAGGAGTTTCATCTCTAGAGGCAAATTGTCTTAAAAGAATTACATCACTCCTTAAACTTCCGTCACGTTGTGCGGCGAGTAGTTCAGAATCTCCACAAGCATCAACAGAAATTTCTGCTACGCTTACGTTCTCCGATAGTATGTTTGAGGCAATACCCCAATCACCACCCATTTCAGAATTATCGACGGTTATGTTACGAACAACATCTCTTTCTCCTAATAGTTGAGACAGGTCAAAGGAAATAACTCCGGCAGGGTCTACATTAAGGGCATCATCCTCATCTGCAACAGCAGCTCCAGCAGATAGAGTAAAAATTGAGGTTCTTACACTAGGACCAAGAAACAAAGATTCATTCTCACCTCCTGGAGAAATCCCTAAAGCCATACCTGCAGAAACTCGAGCCCGTGGACTAAACTCATAGTTGGCACCGACAACTGGCCGGACGCGATCTCCAGCAATTAATCCGCCCGATAGCACAGTTCCATTCTGGCTACCTCCCAAGAATCCAGTAACAATCGACCCCAATGTTTGACCACCAACAATAGAGAACACTCTGTTTAGGGAGCTAACTGCAGGGTCCTCACCATTAGAATCACTATCGAATTCCTTTCGTAATGGTTCAGGAACTGCTTGCTCTAAGGAGACCATCAAGTCATTAGTTCCCAAAATTGGATTAAATAGCCCAGCAGTATTATTAGATTCGTTAAAGCTTACGGATACTTGAACAGTAATTTCATCAGTTGACTCATTTTCATTCTCAGAGCTGGACACCTCAAAAACATTCCGACGAACAGGGTCGTCAGTTACTGCATCAACAGCAACACGATAGTATGTGACATCTTCTTCTGATTCAGGATCATCACCCCGAATGATGAAAGGATATAACCGGATTCTCCAAGTGATATCTTCTATCTTCTCCAGTTCAGAATCGAGACTTTGGCCATCGCTCCCATTAGTCCGAACAAGGAAGTTTATTCCTTCACTCCTTAACAAGAAGCGTAGAGCTGTCGCATCCCTTACAAGACCAAAATAGTCTTGAGAAGATACTGCATCAATGATAGAAGCAGCATTATCAGAGGAAGAAGGACATGCCGATTGTGTATCAACAAGCCAAAAAGTACTAAAACATAATAAGTCTGAATTTCCTTTTTCTATCTCTTGCAAAGAAGCACTATCACCGAGACGATACATCTTGATCAAGGCATCCCTGAACTCTGCCCCATTCTCTGCTTCCTTTTCAATATAATTTATCCATTCTGAACCTTGGAAGGCAGAATTAGGAATTTCAATCTCAATAGGAACAGAGTTATTACGTAAACTTGACATCTGAAGCTGCTCGTCAAGAGGCAGATATTCCCAGCCTAAATTGAATCGAGCAACTGCAGAGCCATTAGCATAATCAAGAACACCCCCTTGAATCGCGGCGAACAGCGGACTAACATCAGCCAAATCAGCAATAGGAATACCGCTCTCAGTACTCTCCCCCTCAGCCTCAGTCATGTCTTCTCCCTCTGCAAGTGCAAGTTGACTTGAGAATAAACACATCCCAGCCAACAAAAAGACAGAACCGCAATTTATCAGTAGTGATTTCATGAGAATGCTCCTCAACCCTGTAGGAAATAAGACTAGTTTCGATTCCAGTGCGATATTAAATTAAAAGTCGCTGAATTAGTCAAATGATGCTCTGATGGCTTGAGCAATTTCATTCAAAAAACTAATAATTTTCAAGCCATATATTGGCATGAAAAACGAATATATTGACCATAAAACTCTGATGTATGTAACAATCAAATAAACATATACTCAATCAACTTTTCATTAGAGAAAAGTCATTTCAAATATATATATGTTTGATACTATATGAAAATAAGTCATGGATATAACTTAAATTTTGCTAGCTGGATATACCAAGCCAATTGGTCCGGAAGTCAACAGCATTCCTAATAGACTATTTGTTGGCCCATGGATAACTCTTGCACCAATGTATTCAGCGAGGACAGAGTTATTGAATGAAACCGTATATGCACTCACAGCTCTAGATGGAGGGAAATAACTTTCAATTGTTACGAGCGAAGAATCAGTTACTGACGGATTACCAGGCTGAAGTGTACCGACGTATGCAGGAATTCTAGTTGTATCACCATTATTTTCGATAGTTTCTAAGAACACCTGATCGCCTCCTTTCACACTAGCTGGCACAGGGGCACTTGCACTAGGCCATGCACTTACATTAAGGCCATCATTTAGAGAGACTGTCACTGTTGGATTTAAACCTGGAGCCGGAAGTGGAAAGTCATAACTTGTAATTTTTCCAGCGGGGACCGCAGAGAATTGAATTTCTGTCCCTACTAAATCCCCATTCGGTCGACCCAAATTTACATTAAAACTGCCAGCCACATTATCTATAACAACAAGAGCAATTGGAGCAATGACAGTACTTGCATCAATTTTTCCGAACACTTCGAACATAGGACTTGCAGGTGCCGGTGGAGCAGTTCTTGGTAGTCGAAGAATTTTCATGGTATAATTTACTGCCTAACTTGGAATAGTTGTTTACTCGATCTGCTTCAAAAGAGATGATGAATAAAGAGAACTTTAAACCTTTCTAAGGAAGCACTATTGATAATTGGCTCCGAAATCGACTAGTTGGCATTATCAACTTAAACTTAACTTATGAGGAGATATTGATAATAGAATCATTGGCTCAATGGATGAACAGATTTTATGAAGAATGAATTGATATTTTGTGTCAACAGGTTAGGATGGATTTAGTCGCTTTGATAGTGCTAAATTTTTAAAATTCTCTCAGGTCGAAGCATCTCTCCTTCAAGTCAAATAGAGACTGTTCATTTGATTGTTTCATCAACTAGATTGGCATTTGGAATACTCAAAACTATTCGTATATGCTCATTCCTGGAAAATTGCCAATATTTTTATTCTATTGGCTATGCTCAGGAACAGTTGAATCGTATGAATCTGTAGATTGTTTTCTTCGTAAATCGAAGCTTCGCCAACAACTTAAAATTTGCATTAATTAGTCCTTATCTCAATGGAATATGTAGGTGCGGAGATTACTTGTCATTGATGATTATATTGCACCCTACTTTGCCTATATGTCGAACTTTCAAAATAATGTATATTCGTCAAATAGATTAACGGTAACATCCAAATACTCTCTTTCTCATGAGAAAGAGAGTATTTGCTTTTCGATCACCTTATTCTATGCAGTGAAAAATATTTCTGTGTTTTAATTATTTACTTATTTTTGTGTTGAGGGTGGCCAGGCCTGTCAAATATTTTTTCATTCTTTCTTTGGTTTTACTAGTAATTTGACCAATTAAGCTATTCTGTGGTTCGTGTTCAATTTGCTAGTACCATGGATCTCTTTCAACGGCAGCGTCAAATTAAATCATTGTCATTGTGAGCCGTTCTGTATAGGGCTTTGAGGATGAGCATAAGTTACGAGCGTCATCGCTTTTCTGCCGAGATCATCTCGTACTGTGGCTGCCCATACTACATGTTCTCTTTGAGCTACCGAGATATCGAGGAGATGATGCTCTGTTGCGACATCAATGCGGCTTACGAAGCCATGATGCGCGTGCTGCAAGTTCGCCCAGGTCTATGCCAACAAACTAGGTTGCCGATGTCCAAAACCAGCGGATAAAAGACACCTGGACGAAGTCGAGTTGAAAATCAACGTTAAAAAATACTATCTGTGGCGAGCCGTCGGCAAGCATGGGCAAGGTCTTGACATCTTGATGCAGACTCGCATGATTCAGAGGGCTGTCAACAAATTCTTCCGTAAACTACTCAAGCCATAAGCAGTTTCGTCAATGGTTGTCGTGACTGACAAACTGAGAAGCTACAGTGCGACTATGAAGATGATACTAAAAGGAGTAGACCACAGGAAGCATAAGGGTTTGAACAACCTAGCCAAAAATTCTCACCGGCCGACAAGACTTAGGGAGAAACTGATTGGTGTGCTTTAAATCCCCCGGTCAACCGCAACAGTTTCTATCTGCGTTCGAACCCATTAAAGGACATTTCCATCCCCATCAACACAAACTCTCTACCACAGAATATTGGGAAGCAATGGGCTAGTGCTTCGCGAGCTGGCGTGATGTGATTGGCTTGAATTCAGCAGCGTAAATAAGTGCCTCACATCTAATCTCAGAAGAGCAGTGTCTTGTTTGGAGAATAATTAATTTGACTATCCCGGACCAAGAGTTTCAATCTCAGTCAAGGTTGGATATGGCCTTAAATGTCCGCATCGATGTGACCAATCTTTTATCAAACAACAGAAGGCGTTCGAGAAATCGACCAAGCGGTTGATTCTCCGCTATAGACTGTGGTTCATCTGCTTCTAACTATTAACCAATGCCGACTGTTTCTGACTGGGACAACACTCTCTCTTGCTGGATGGCAGATGTACAGTGTTCGTCATGGGCACAATTGCAGCGTACAGCCTCGCTGTCGCGATATCGCATTCGGCAACTGCGGCAATGTCAACTCGACAGCTGGTCATTACGGATGCTGCAAGATCTGTGTATGGCTCTGAATATTTCGCTAACCGAACTCTTGACTAGCACCCAGTTCATTCATCCTAAGGATGGAGAGCCGAACGGGTCATCGGAGAACACACTACTATCACAGCAGCAATCCTCAACTCCAGATAGTCATCGACAAGCAACGCTACAGGTACTGGAACCCCTGCTCAGACAATTGCCTACGGCAGCGTTTGCCGTACAGCATCACAATTTACCCGCGTCTCAGCTACTCAAAATTCTGCAGCCGCTAGAGTCTTTGCTGACTGAGTGGGATGTGATCGCCCTGGGATGTGTCGGGCAGGTTGTGCCATTCGATCCAACCTGGCAATCTCCATTGACCGATGCCGAATACAAACGCGATACCCCAGTCAGCATTCGCTACGTGGGATATCGCGTCGGCAGGAGAACCTGGATAAAAGCTCAGGTGCGCGCTGAGGCGTGAGCACAGGCCGTCAGAATCGGCTAGACGGATCTCGTCGAAGGGGACTAGACCTGAGCAGATTGTAGCTTTTCTTTAATCTGCTGGAGCTGAGCAGCCCAGCGAGGATCGGGCTGTGAAGAACCTGTCTTATCGACAAAGTTAGAACCACCACGGCCACCGCGACCACCACGCTTATTCGACTTGGCAGCCGGTTTAGATTCGCCACCCTCTTTGGCCCGAGACTGAGCAACTTCCACCTTTAACTTGGCATCGCCGAAGGATGCGTCGTTCAAGGCAGCGATGAATTTCTCGGCAACTTCGTCAGAATCAACTGTGACGAAGCCAAATCCGCGGCACTTGCCGGTTTTACGATCAGTCACAAGCTTTAAGGAGGCAGGCTTGCCAACTTCATTCAGCTTCTCTTCCAAAGCTTGCTTGTCAACTTCTTCGGGCAAATTGCCCACGTACAGACGCACAGACATTTCAGGAAACTCCTAGCAACAAGATCCTAGTCAACACAAAGTCTTTCTAGCAAAAAATTTATTTTAAATGAGAATGCAAAATTCAGTTCTGAAACCTGCTGCAGGTTGGCTAAAATGCCCGCCAGGAGATTCATCTTACCTATCAAGCATTCGCTAACACCAACAAGGGTTCTGAATTAACCTTGCGACATTACATTATCGGTAAAAACCCCAAAACACAACAAGTTTAGTTAAAAGCAGTTAACAGGTTGTCCGCAAGCCTACAATACCTACCACCTAACCAACAATTCTGCACTCTCCCACGCGAATGACTCAATCCCCCTTCAGCTCTCCCAAATGTGTCGAAGGCCAGGAAACGGAGCAACCGGCAATGATGCAGTAATTGTCTAGGGACTGTATTTTAACCTTTATTAAGCCTACATGAGGACTTCTTGACAAGAGGCATCGTGCGGGGTGAGTACCATTAGACCTCTAATCTTTGAACTGTAAGTCGGTAAGTGGTGATTTGGCTGCACATTGCCAGAGTCCCTCACTAAACCAATCTGCACTAGCCCCCCTCGAATGACCAGCTGAAGGCAGGTGTAGCTCCTCTACCGGACAAGATGAAACCGGAGCGGGTCGAGTTCTGGGGTAGGATCGTCTCTGCATAATATTCCGCAGTTCCATTTCTATCGGCCTTGCCATGATTCAAGAAGTTACGATGCCCGCCCTGAGTTCCACGATGGAAGTCGGAAAGGTGGTGTCTTGGGCAAAGAGTGCTGGCGACCCGGTTGAAAAGGGCGAAACCATTTTGGTGGTTGAATCCGATAAGGCCGATATGGATGTGGAATCGTTCTACAGCGGTACGCTAGCAGCTGTTGTCGTAGATGCTGGTGGTTCGGCTCCGGTAGGCTCGGCGATCGCGTTCATTGCTGAATCTCCCGACGATGTCGATGCGGCCAAAGCCAAAGCTGACTCTTTGCGCAGCAGCCTTTCCTCCGCTGCCCCCTCATCCTCTGCAGCGGCATCTCAACCGGCAGCAACGGCCGTCGCTACTTCGACCAAACCTGCCCCAGTTGCGGTGACCAAGACTGCTCCCCCAAGAACGGATGGTCGAGTGGTTGCATCTCCGCTGGCAAAGCGGCTGGCACAAGAATTAGGAGTGAATTTAACAAGCCTGCAAGGGAGCGGTCCCAACGGACGCATTATTGAAGCGGACGTCCGGCAAGCTTCTCAGTTAGCACCTGCAGCATCCTCGACTCCTGCTGTCGCTGCTCCTTCGGTCACCCTAGGTGAAGTCGTTCCCTTAAACACCCTGCAACAGGCGGTTGTTCGCAACATGAACGTCAGCCTGTCGGTTCCAACATTCCACGTTACTTACGGCATCATCACCGAAGCTTTGAACCGACTGTACAAAACAGTCAAACCGAAGGGAGTTACGATGACGGCGTTACTGGCCAAGGCCGTGGCCGTAACGCTAGATAAGCATCCAATTGTGAATGCCAGCTACTCCGAAGCAGGGATTCATTATAAAGAGGACATCAACATTGCCGTAGCAGTTGCGATGGAAGATGGCGGACTTATTACTCCCGTGTTGCGTAATGCCAATCGAGTTGACCTGTACGAAATGTCCCGACAGTGGAAGGATCTAGTTGATCGGGCCCGCCGCAAGCAGCTTCAGCCCGAGGAATACAGCACCGGAACGTTCACGCTCTCGAACCTGGGGATGTTTGGCGTCTCTAGCTTCGACGCTATTTTGCCCCCCAATCAAGGGTCAATTTTGGCAATTGGTGGAGCACAGCCTACCGTCGTTGCTACTCCCGAGGGGGCAATCACCGTCAAGCCTCAAATGCAAGTTAACATCACCTGCGACCACCGAGTGATTTACGGTGCACACGCTGCCGCCTTCCTTAAAGATCTGGCAATCTTGTTAGAGTCTCAGGTAGAAACGCTGGCCCTATAGAGCAATCCTGAACAAACGTCTTCAAGTCACCGACAACAACGGCAGGCTCCTGACGGAGTCTGCTTTTTTGCAGTTTCGAATCAGCAGCTGACAAGAGCATACCTACAAACAAGAATGGCTCGATTCCACTGACCTGCACGGTACGGCACAATTACCGATGCATTCCTCAGGCATCCGTAACAACATCGAGATATTTGCGATCGATTAAAAATACGCCATTCGCAAACCGAACGCTGTAATAACCAGCAGGACGAATTTCTTCAACGCGGCCTTCTTCTTCCAGTCTGACGAGTTCGGCAGAGCGCAACATGGGCATTGGGTCAGCAGTCTTGAGAAATGGGGGCTGCTGAACAATCTTGACAATGTCCCCCACTGAAATTGTGTTGTTCACAAGCTATTTTAAAGACATCTATGAAAGTAGGGTTGATGCTAACATGATTGGCCCAAGCAGTATTCATCGTTGTTTGATATTTGGCCTGCACCAACTTGTTGGCAAGGTATGAAACTCGCAAAGCATACTGCTCAATTAAGAATGTGTAAGTTGTTGGTGGTGAATGTAAATCTGCTCATATCTACATGATTCAATCCAGATAACGAGCTAGCTTAGATTCCAATTCATCGATTTCTTACGCTGAATGGAGACAGCCAGATATTTGCATGGTGGGTGGAGCTGTCTAGCAGTTTCCATGAATACTTGTCCGGAGGATGAGTAATTTTGAGGCCAATTGACGTAACCCTTTTTCGGATGTGGGTAACATCGGTGCGAGGGATGAAAGGGGCGGCTATCGCCGCAAGCAACTATGAACGAGCGACAATTAGTTAGGAATGACGTAACCCAGAGCCCAAGCAACGAGGCCCTGGAACAGCACCTGTTAAGCAGTGGTTACGTAGACGATCGCGAGCTGAGCTTGGCGAAGAAATTGCAGGCACGCGAGCAGGGGCCACTGCTGATGATTCTGTTGCGATTGAACTTTATCGATACCGATCAGTTGGCTCAATTGTGGGATTTTGAAAGCGCCTGGGTGTCGTAGCTGGTGATAAAAATTTGCGATCTGCGCGCAGACATTGACTGGGAAACGCTCGAATTTCATCTGTCACATCCCTCCAGACACCAGCCTCTGCTGCTAACCCACTGCACATCGAAGGTGTGGGAGCAGGTTTCGGCTCTCCTCCTAGAAACCCTCCATCAAGCTCCCCTCCCTATGGAATTTCAGATAGCGGTCGCCAATATTGCTAACCCCGATAGCGCTGACCCATTTGAATTGGTGCCCATCGAGAGCGTTGCCGCTCGGTTTCGTACGCAATCGGTGCTTCACGCAATCGTGCCCGCCCGCTCTCCGGAATCGCTGGGCGCAGTTGGCAAGCTGGTCGACATCGTTGCAACATTGCGATCGCCAAACGGCTGTCCGTGGGATCTCGCTCAAACTCCACTGTCGCTGACCCCATACATTGTGGAGGAAGCGTACGAAGCCGTCGCGGCCATCCGCAGTCACAATATTGCCCACACCGTTGAGGAACTGGGGGATCTACTCCTGCAGGTGGTGTTGCAGTCTCAGGTATTTAGCGAATCGGGAGATTTCAACTTAGCGGACGTTGCTGATGGAATTTCTACGAAATTAATTCGTCGCCATCCTCACGTATTTGGCCCAGAGGCTACAGGCAGCGAGACCGATATTGCGGATGTCAAGCAACGTTGGGACGAGATTAAACAGGAGGAAAAAGCAGCAGAAACACTGCACGACAAGTTAGTTAGCTATGCAACAACGTTTCCGCCGCTGTTGGCAGCAACCAAAATCGCGAAGAAAACTGCTGGAACAGTTGATGAGAACGGGAATTCTGTCGATCTACTGCAAGCTGCAAGCGAGCAGATGAGCGCCTTACAGGTACTGCTCGCAAGTAATAATGACCCCTCTATATCGAATGAAGAGGTTCGGGAGCAACTCGGTCAACTCATGTTTTCCCTCGTTCAGCTTGGGGGGCGTCACGGCATCAAGGTAACTGACGCTCTAGAGCGAGCCAACTGGGATGCCATTCGCAATCTTTCGTGAGCCTGAGTTCGATAGCCCTCATCCCCAGCCCTCCTCCCACATTGGACGCAGAGAGTAAGAGACTTCAACCCGAATCGTTTTGTTGTGCAGCGAGACCAATATTCCGCTCAAGTGGCTCCCTCGAACTGACGTTGCGTGAGATCCTGCGGGACAATTGTGAAACTCACTGCTTTGCGTCTGCTCCGTGCAACTGTTTGACCTCACCACCGCGATCGCCATTCACCGAGATTTAGCGGCCACCTGTCTACCGGCTCGGGTCGAGATCCTGCAACAGACGGATCTGTACACACTGCATTTGGCGTTGAGAACCTTGCAGGGAAGACGCTGGATAACCTTGAGCTGGCATCCACAAGCTGCTCGGTTTCATATAGGCCGCCGAGTTCCCAAACAGCCCGATCCATTTCAATTTAGCGGTATAGCCCAGCGGTTGCGGGGGCTTGCCCTGAGCGCGATCGTGCAAATCGATCCGTGGGAGAGGGTATTCGACTGGCAATTTGCTCCGCGCCCTCAAGACAACGTGCAGTTTCACCTCTATCTGGAAACGATGGGCAAGCACAGCAATATCGTGCTCGTGGACGCCGATGGGGCGATTGTGTCTAGCGGTCGGGGGGTGAGCGATCGCCAATCCAGCGTTCGACCCATTCAGCCCGGTTTATCTTACGAGCCCCCTCCTGCTCTTATGGGGGCTATTCCGACCAAAACCGAATCGTTTGAGGACTGGAAAGCACGACTGGACTTTGCCCCAGTCCCTCTTGGCAAGCAGCTATTCCGCACCTACCGTGGCTTAAGCCGTGCGGTCTTGACTCCCATCGCGACCCGAGCAGGAATCACCACCAAAACTGCGACCAACGAAGTCACCACCGCACAGTGGCAGGTCCTGTTTGAAGGCTGGCAGCACTGGCTTGATGCAATCGACACGGGAGAGTTTCAACCGAGACTCACACAAGAGGGTGGGTACGATGTGCTGGGATACGAAGGTCAGGAAGACACCAATCGGGAAGAAACAGATCGAGAAGAAGCCGACCTACACCATCTGCTCGATCGCTATTACGAACACCAACTCAATCAGCAACAGTTCGATCGCGATCGTCATCGCCTGCAGCAAAAATTAGGGTCTGTACTAAAAAAACTGAATCAACGGCAACAACAGTTTGACGACATGCTGGCCAAATCCGCCCGCGCAGATGAACCCAAGCAGGCAGCAGATTTGCTGATGGCCCACATGCATCATTGGGAGGTGGGAATGACCCATATCCAGCTTCCAGATTTCGAGACCGGTCAACCCGTGGAGATTACGCTCGACCCCGAGAAAAATGCGATTGCCAACGCTCAGATGTATTACAAGCGTCACCAAAAGCAAAAGCGAGCTAAAGATGCTGTCACCCCTTTGATGAACGAGGTGATGGCTGAACTCCACTACCTCGAACAGGTATTGGGGGCGATCGAACAATTGGAAGACTATCAAGCACCTACAGATTTGCAAGCATTGCTGGAGATCGAGCGGGAACTAATCTCCGGCGGGTACCTCCTCGACCCCGACCGGCCTGCTGTTTCAGTCGATATCGAGTCAGCTCCTCAGCAATTCACCACTCCAAGTGGCTTCGAGATCTGGGTTGGCCGCAACAATCGCCAAAACGACATCCTCACGTTCAAGCTAGCTCAAACCAATGACTGGTGGTTCCACGCTCAAGAAATTCCCGGCAGCCACGTCTTGCTGCGCTTACCCCCCGGTGCTGTAGCCGAAGATGAAGACATGCAGATGGCCGCCGATCTAGCCGCCCACTTCAGTCGCGCTCGCTTCAGCGAACAGGTACCGACCATCTACACCCGCCCCAAACATGTCTTTCGCCTCAAAGGTGCAGAAGCGAAACCCGGTATGGTGACGTACTTACACCAAAAGGTCTGGTGGGCCCAGCCTCAGCGTGTTGAGGAGGCCATTTCATCGACCAAGCCCCCGACCGAGCGCACTTCTGCAGACCACTAATCATTTCCAGCAACCTGGGCTCGATAGCCCTCATCCCCAGCCCTTTTCCCAATGTGTGAGAAGGGAGTAAGACGTCAGCCCCAATAGTTTCGTTGTGTTGAGAGACAAATAGCTTGCTCAAGTGGCTCCGTCGAGCTGACATCAACCAACGCCCTGTCGGGTTGACACCGACATGCTGCGGCTGAGGCTAAACCGCAAGCAACCTCCACCGGTTTGGGGATGATTGTGGGCAGAGATGTGTCCCCCGTGAACCTCCACAATTTGCTTGACGATCGCCAATCCAAGTCCCGAGCCCCCTTGGCTGCGTGCACGAGCGGCATCAGTACGGTAAAACCGCTCGAAAACTCGCTCGATAGCCTCGGGGGTAAATCCAGAACCGCGATCGCAGATTTCCACAACCACCTCCTCCTTGTGCTCCTCAATCACCACAGAAATATCGGTGTCTGCAGGACCGTATTTGATGGCATTATCCAAGACATTCAGAAACAGCCTGTGGATGCGGGAGCGATCGCCGCAAAAATCAAAACTGCGAGGCCCGTTGTAATTGAGAGTTTGCTGCTTCTGTCCTGACAGTGGTTCCAAGCTTCTCCAGGCAGCAAAAACCGCTTCCACCAAGTCAAGATTGCTAACCTGCAACGCGCTTGACGTTTGTAGGTCGAGACGGCTCAGTTCCAGTAAGTCTTGCACTAGGTCGCTGAGGCGAAGAATTTCATTCAGCAAGCGATCGACCCACTTGCGCAGCGAGGGATCCACCCGTTGCTGCAGGGTTTCAGCCACTAGCCGAATCGAGGTGAGGGGGGTTTTCAGTTCGTGGGCCACATCCGAGGCCCAGCGATCGCGCTGTTGAGCCAGATCGGTGGCTTCCCGCCGATCTTCGATCAGTACCCCAACCTGGCCGCCCGAAAGAGGAACCCCCCACCCCCTCAACGGTATGGGTTTGCTCCTTCCATCAGGGGGATAAAACAACCACTCTCGCATCTTGGGTTGGGTAATCACCCGCGGTTGAGTCTTATCCTGCCACCGAGCAGGATCGGAGGAGGAGTTGGGTTGGTCACGATCGGGCATGGCGTCTAGCTGTGCCCCCATCTTTACCTCAGCACCTCTGACTCGGGTGGTCTGAACCAACAAATCCAGATCGTAAGACCGTACCCACTCCAGCAGTACCTTGCCATCATTGGGCTGCCAAGCCGAAATATTAAACAGCTCTTTGGCGGCTGGATTGCATTGCAGTAAGCGGTTGAAGCGATCGAGCTGAATAAATCCTAAGGGAAGACATTGCTGTAATGTAATCGAATTGTCTAGGCGATCGTCCAGCTGTTCTTGCTTAGCCTTGTCCTGCTGATATCGCTCTACAAAGACATTCAGCTTCTGCTGCAACACTTGACCGGACTCGACAAACGGACGGGCAACCTCCAGCTTTTGCAATAAGGGCTGCGTGCTATTCAAAAGCTGTCTGCGCCACCAAACATGGAATGCCAGGCCGAGCCCCAATCCCAGAAGAACCAGTGCAATCTCTGCCATACTGTCTACCTCAGCGCCTCCACACGTTCATCCCAAATCCTATGCGCGTTGCAAGAATCACAGCTTTAAGTATGAATCCCGCTCGAGCTGCATTAGCCCCTCATCACTAATCATCACGATTATTCATGGCGGTGGAAGCCGCATTGGCTAGCGATCGCGCTTCAGGTTGTCTTCAGTCGCAACGGAGTAGAAGCAGAACAATCAGCTGCGACAGTAAAATAGGAACTACCTCTGTTACCAACCGCAATCTCTCGCTGCACTGGAAAACGATTGCACTTCGCTCGTATGACCTCACTGGTTCTTAGTACTGCTCGCCACAGCTACAAGCTGTACCATCGACATCCCGACCAACCCACGTTGGTGTTTGTGCACGGATGGATGCTCAGCCGCCATTATTGGCAGCCGCTATGCGATCGCTTATCTCCCTACAACTGCCTGACTTACGATTTGCGCGGATTTGGCGACTCGGCAGTCGGCAACAGTAATCACTTTGACCTAGTCAGCTATGCCCGCGATCTCTTGGAACTTATCGATCGTCTGGAATTAACGCAGGTGTGGCTAGTCGGTCACTCGATGGGGGGCAGCATCGCTTTGTGGGCAGCAGATTTAGCACCAGAGCGGGTAGACGGAGTATTCTGCGTCAATGCAGGTGGCGGTATTTACCTTAAAGAAGAATTCGAGCGGTTTCGG
This sequence comes from Synechococcus sp., assembly GCA_051439425.1. GTDB lineage: Bacteria > Cyanobacteriota > Cyanobacteriia > Thermostichales > PCC-7336 > PCC-7336. Next base: position 7,954 of record JBFRWD010000118.1, on the reverse strand, counting down.
GCCGCAGGGCAACAAATTGTCAAGCTTCGACCCAGTTGGCTTGCCCAGTTTCCCGGTTTGGCTTGGTATTTCTGTCGCGATAATGTGGTCAATCCACTCGCCAAACATTGGGGTAATCGCCGCTTGAAGGATTTTGTCGCGGCAGATGCAAGCGCAGCTCGCGGATCGTTGCTGGATTCCACCACCGAAGCAGAAGTTCATCAACTCCCCCAAGTTGTGAAGCGCCTGAATCAACCCGCATATTTTTTTGCCGGCTCCAGCGACACAGTGATGGAACCCAAGTACGTCCATCACCTGGCGAGTTTTCATCGCAACTACCGAAGTCAGGAAATTGTGTTTGAGTTGCCCAATTGCGGTCATCTCGGGATGCTGGAACAGACAGGAGAGATTGCAAATCGCATGCACTCTATCCTGGCGACGGCTCCAGCCCGTTCTGCCTAATTAGCTCTACTCTGCATGAAGGTTTTTCATCTCGACCACCTCGTACTGACTGTCCGAGATATTGCAGCCACCTGTCATTTTTACGAGCAGGTACTGGGAATGAAGGCTATCACCTTTGGGAATGGCCGCACCGCACTTGCATTCGGCACCCAGAAAATTAACCTGCATCCCTCTTCCTCTCCGTTCTCACCGGTGGTACAGACACCAACTCCTGGCTCTGCCGATTTATGTTTCCTAATAGACGTGCCAGTGGAAGAAGCAATAGCTCGCATTCAATCCTGCAATGTTCCCATTGAACTCGGCCCCATTCATCGGACGGGGGCAACCGGGCTCATTCGCTCCATTTACATTCGCGATCCCGATGGCAATCTACTGGAAGTTGCCAATGCGATATCTGAATCGCAGGCCTAACAACGAAGTGGTAGTGCCCCGAATGTAATTATTTTCTACAGTCCCTACGTAAAAGCCTTCCAGTTCCCTTTGGATTAATCTGGCAGTTCCCTACTACAAGTGCTTCGGCGTCATAAACATGTTATCGAAGTTGCATTGATTGCATCAATCGAGCCCAGGAACGATACTTTATGGTATCAATGTTCGTGGAACATGAATGTCGCATTTTGCTCCACCGTGATCGGTGGAGTTTTTTTTGCCGCAAAGGTTCACAGAACAATCTCCATTGGAAACGTATCAAAAGATGGTGAATTGAGGACTTTACGATCTTCTCTTCTGTAGCTCGCGGAGGAAAGGCTAAGGATGGAGCACGAGCTGAGGATCGTGCTAGAGAAGGTAGCTGTTCGTCTCAAGAAGTCGTGCAGCACGACACCCTCAAAGGCAAGAAGTTGTTCTCTCCGCATTGGGTACTGTTGCCTGATACAAGGACCTCATCACCTTTTGATACGCTGCCACTGTAGATCGTCCGATCTAGAGAAAGAGTCGGGTAATAACGTAAGGAATGAGAAACGCCAAGATTGCACTGAGGGGGGCTCCTACCTTGGTGAAATCAAGAAATTTATACCCACCTGCGGTATACACCATTGTGTTGGTTTGATATCCGATTGGGGTCATGAAGCTGCAGGAGGCGGCAAACGTCACTGACAACATAAACGCCAGTGGGTCGAGCCCTAAGCTCTCGGCAGATTTAACGGCGATTGGTAGCATCAGAATGACCGAGGCATTGTTGGATAAGAGCTCGGTTAGTAGTGTCGTAGCCATATAGAAAAACACGAGTAGCCAGTATCCCGAAAGATTTCCGCCGAGCGTTACCAGATAATCTGCCAGCCATTGCGACACTCCTGATTTTTCCATCGCAATACCCAGCGGTATTAGACCGGCCAAGAGAAAAATAATGTCCCACCGGATAGCAGAGTAGAGTTCGCCAGGTTTCAGGCAACCCGTCACAACCATCAGTACGCTACCGATGAGCGCACTCACCAAGATAGGCAACCAGTTAAAAGCTGCTGTCAACACAACCCCTAGCCCAATGCAGACAGCTATTGTGGCTTTGTCGGTTCGCAAATCTTCAATATCTTTTTGCTCGATCAGCAATAAATCTCGGCTGGTTTGCAGACCCAAAAAACTCTGTCTGGGCCCTTGCAGCAGTAAAATATCCCCAAATTTAAGCGGAACGGTTCCCAACCGCTGTCGCACAAGCTCTTGTCCACGTCGGATGGCTAGTACTGTTGCGTTATAGCGTTGTCTGAAACGAATATCTTTGAGGGTGGAGCCAACCAAGCGCGAGTTGGCCATAATCAATACTTCGCCAACGCCATATTCTTCAGCTTCTAGCTCTTGAGTCAGGTCTTCTCGACTGAATTTCTGTTCGGGCAGGATATAGATCCCTTTTTCTCGGCTGATTTTGAACAGCTCATCCCTAGCTCCCCGAATCAGCAATATGTCGCCCACCTGCAGGACTTTATCGGCAAGTGGCTGGGGAAAGTGAGCGCGATCGCGGATGATCTCTAAAACGTCAACGTCAAATTGGCGTTGTAATAAGCTCAGACGCAATGTTTGGCCAACCAAGCTGGACTCTGGGGAAATTACAACCTCGCTGACATATTCGCGCAAGCCATATCGCTGTTCGAACGAACCATCATTCTGAAGAGGTTGGCGATCCGGAAGTAAATGGGGAGCAATGAATGCCAGATAGATTAGCCCTGTACCGAAGGCTACCAACCCTACTCCAGTAAATAGAAAGAGGGGAAAGGGTTGATAGCCCATCTGCTCTGAAATACCGCTGGCTAGCACGTTGGTGGATGTGCCAATGACGGTGATGGTGCCACCAATGATGGAGAGGTAAGATAGCGGGATGAGTAGGCGAGACACTGATACTCCAATAGTATCTGCCCAGTTTTCTACGATTGGCAGGAATGTTGGGACAACAGCAGAGTTATTGATAAAGGCCGAGATGGGACCAACGATGATTCCGAGCGCCAGAATTTGTTGCGATACTCGCTTTCCTCCCAGTTTCAATAGGAGATCCATCACGACCCGAAGGGCTCCCGTTCGAGCGATGCCTGCACTCAAGACGAACATCGCCATGACGGTAATGGTGGCAGGGTTGCTAAAGCCAGAAATTCCTTCCCCTTCATCAACGAGTCCAAACACAATCAGAAGTACCATGATTGTTAAGGCCGTCATATCGACCGGCAATTTTTCGGTGATAAAGCTAAAAAAGGCCCAAGCAATCACCAGAATTGTTAGCAAAGGCTTCCACTCATCAGGAATGGAGTCTGCAAGTGGAAAAACTGCCAGTGGCATATAGGCGATCGCCTCTAATGCAGGACATGAAAATGAGGGAATCGTAGGGACGGACTCCGCAGCCCAGCTCTTTCGAACTTCATAGCCGGAGAATAGGCAGGTGCCTAGGGTTGTAGGTGTCGACTGGCAATGGTGCCGGGCTCGTTAACCCCACCAGCATGGAGCTGACTTCCAGATACTTCGGACGGAGAACCAGTGACAATTACTTTACCGGGAATTTCCGCACAATACAGTGGTTCTGACATATCTCTCTGCCGTGGTAACGATGATTAGCGGACACGAATTGTGTGGGGCCCTTCTGTTGAGCTAGAAAAGGGAATGAGGTTTCTATGTGCCTGTCTGTCCGTTGAATGTCCAATAGCTAAAGGCTACCACTCCAGCTCGATTCGGTCCGATCGAGCGGAGTTGAATGATGTAGGACATGTGCCGGGAGCTGAGGTTGTCGCATCCGATGCTCGGAGAACAATCTTTAGTGGGCTAGGTGTATTCCTGTGATGCGGCAGGGCAGACTAACATCTATGACAGATGCACCCGCTGCCAGCATGTCAGATTCGACAGGCAAGCCAACTCTAAACCATGCTCTGATCGTCAAAGATCGAAATGGGCCCAAAGCATATTGGCTTACTTCCGAGGTTTATACACTTGGGCGAGACGCCGATAACAGTATCTGCATTGACTCTCAATATGTATCCCGCAGGCATGCGTTGCTCTATCGTGTAGCTGCTGATGGTACAGGCGGTTTTTCGTACCAGATTTTGGATGGGGATGTGAACGGTAATCCCAGTACTAACGGCCTGTACATGGACGAACAACGCATTGACTTCCTCAATCTTGAAAATGGCAATGAAATTCGCATGAGCTGCGATGTCACAGTTACTTATGTAACTACGTCCAAGACGTTTGATTATATTTTGTCGACGTACGAACGTACCAGAATCGCAGGCTGATTCGAATTAGAACGGAATGTCGTCCATGTCGGGGGGGGCTGTATCTGCTGGTTTAGCCGTGGCTGCACTCCTGACTGAAGGCTTTGCTGCTCGTGCTGGAGCTGGACTGCGTTCGGCAGCACCCGTGACCTCTATCGAACCACCGGATCCGAGCTTGTAGATGCGCCGAGCATTTAATTCAGCCCGCTTTTCATTACGTCCGTCTCTTTCGATGGTGTTGATGTGGAGCTGCCCCTCCACCGTGACGCGATCGCCCACAGCATACGTGTCGGTCACCTGTTGAGCCGTTTCACCAAATGTTGCCACGCGCACTTGATAGTCTGGTTCTCCTTGCCGATTGCTGGGAAAACTAACGAGCATGGAAGCCACCGCCAAATTGTCTGGGGTGTAGCGCATCTCGGGCTCCGTGACGATTTCAGCCATCAAAACAATTGAATTCATCGCAGAAAGGTATCCAGCGTAAGGATTTGTCTAACAAACTGAGTCGAGTCTAACGAGATTGAGCCGGGTTTCACATCAAGGAATGCTGAGAGATCGTCCGATCAGACTGCTATGGCTGGTTTCTAGCCTACTGAGGTACATAGATCGATGCAAATCCATAACCGTACTGATATTCGCTCACGTCAAATCGAGCATGCGAGTGGGATTCAGCACGAATTCAGTACGGATTTCCTTTTTGACGACAAAATCTTAAAATAAAATTAAGGACTTAAAGGTTTTGTCCCTTGACCCCTATTCCTTACCAGATTCAGTTGGTTGATATCCCCCGCGAAGTTCGTCGTGAGGCTTTTAACCTTCTTACCGATATGGGGCTTTCCCTGAGAACGTGGCCCGATGGCTCACTGACCGTGCTGATTCGGCACGGATGGCAAGGGGCACGCGATCGTTTAGCAGTTATGCATGCCGAGATTCGCTTCTCTCGCAATCGTTTGGAGCGCCATCAATGGTTGGAAATGTGCTGGCGATTGCCGAGCAATTCCAATCCGAAGATTCAAAATTAGCCTCCAGATCGCAGCAGATGGTGATTTGGCCGGTAAGATGAGAGCGACCTTTTATCCTTTCTTCAGATATGCGGGGCCTTTTGACGGGTTGGAAGCGAGCAATCTTAGTGGTTTATGCAATCGCTACCCTGTGTCTGGGAGTATGGCCGGCTCAGGCCAGCATCAATGACGATCACTACGATGGCAATATCTTTACGCTGTACGGCTCGAATGGCGGCATGATTCCGCCGCGCGTATCTTTGTCGGAGTCTATTGCCCAGCGGGTTCCGGCTTTGTTGGTGTTTTATGTCGAAGATAGTAGCGATTGCAAACGCTATTCTGCTGCGGTTGCGAACCTGCAGGTGCGATATGGTTTGGGCGTAAATTTTGTGGCTCTCAATATCGATGCACTCGATGAGAGTGACCCCAATGGCCCTGCACAGTACTTTAGGGGGCGAGTGCCTCAGACATTGCTGTTTGACCCAGAGGGAAAGATTACGTATCAGTCAGTCGGCGATCGCCCGATTACGGAAGTGGAGAATGAGATTCGTTCCCTGTTCGCACTTTCTCCTGTCGATGAGGGTGAATTGCGTCGACAGCCGTTCAACGAACTGCAAACTGGATTCGGGCGCTAAGCTTGTGCGTTAGAAGATGCAATGCCGATGTCGTTAGGCTGACGTGTTGGTCAATTGCCCACATGCTAGCGAGAGGTACACCGTGGAACCAGTTTCCCACCCAGATGGTGCTCCCAATGCTGACAAACCAACCCAGAGCGCACCTGAGTCTGGCCAGATCGACATTACGCAGTTTAAACAGCGTTTGCAGGCTCTGAGTGCCAAGGTTGATGCGATCGAGCAATTGGAAGCGGCAGAGCAGCTACCGCCAGAGGAAGCGGCCCAGATGCTGGAGCAACTGGTTGAAATGGAAGCGGTCATCCGCGAAGGATTGGACGGAATCTTCAGTCCCTCTGTATTTTGGCAAGCAGTGCGGTGGGGAGGTTTGGGTATTGTCTTGGGGGCTCTACTTCAACGCTGGGCCGGCTGTGGTTTCTGAGCGGTAGCGAGCAAGCTGAAATCCATACCTTCAAATCAGCGATTTTCTCTAAGATCGGCGACTTTGAAGCGCAGAGTGATTTTTGTGGCTTTCTCCAGGATGTTAACAACTGTTCTCTTGTGGATTGAAAATTTACCTCGTGTGGAGTTTCGAACGAGCCGAGCTTAGAGGTTGCCAAGAACCAATAATCACTGCGCCCCCGGCTAGGAAGGCCAGGGGCACAGAACGGGGTATTTGCTTCGAAGGTCATTGCTACTGACTAGCTTTGAGACTGGTCGAGATGTATGGCAATGGCTTGACGGAGCTGATGTTAACCGAGTCGTTACTCTTCGTAGATCAAGCACTCACCGGCTTCTGGGTTCTCTTCGCAGAATTTATCGAGAGCGCTTTGCTGAGGTGCTGCCGCTTGGTGACCGGCTTCAGCTTGCAATTCTTCAACGGCATCCCAAGCTGCACGGGTTTTGGGATCGGTGTCACCTAGCTCAGTGGATAGCTTGCGAGCCTCTTCGGTTGCTGCCTGAATTCTTTCTTGAATGGTCGTCATAACATTGCCCCTCTGTGTGAGCCCTGGTTTGGGCATTAAGAACGATTGCGTATGTATCCCTTTAGTTTACACTTACTCCTCTATCAACCTGAGCTGTGCGCCCAAAGTACAGTGCACGACATTTTGACAGGGGCAACTTGTCGAAACAGGGGAATCGTGAAGGAGATGTAACTCGAAACAATTGATGCTTGGACGTTGAAGAGCGCCCAGAGGTAATGGGGATGCGTTGCCTAGCTGACAGTCTGTCGGTCTGTATGGGCTATACGCTGAAGAGGGCTGCAGAGAGCAGTGCCGCAGCAGGTTCGACGGAGCAAGCATCTGTGAAGATTACGCAGCTTGGGAGCAGCGTAGAGAAAAAGGCAACATTGCGAGAGTTAGCTGCCATCTATTCAAGATTGGGCACGGTGGGATTTGGCGGCCCTCAAGCACACATCGCGATGCAAAACGCTGAGACTGTTGTCCAACGGAAATGGCTGACTCAAGAACAATTTGTCGAGGGGTTGGCTATTTGCGAAATGCTACCGGGGCCAGCGTCTACCCAGATGGGCATCTACATCGGTTATGTAGTGGGTGGTCCGATCGGAGCTTTGGTCTCCGGGCTTAGTTTTATTACACCTGCATTTGCGATCGTACTGGCGCTTTCGTGGGCGTACTTCAGATACCAACAAACTCCTCAGCTTGAGGGGATTTTTTTAGGGGTCTCTCCTGTGGTGGTGGCACTCATATTGGGGTTTTGTTGGAAGCTGATGCGCAAAACCGTACTTGTGTCAGGAGCGACTCGTCGCCAGCAGATTGGACGCTGGGCGATCGCCATCGCTGTGTTTTTCGTCACTCTCCTGTTACGTCCGAGTATTTTGCTGCAATTACTTGTGGCGGGCTTGGTTGGCTTGTGGCTGTTTTCTCCACCTCCTCCATCGCAACCCCAGCGAGCCCTCGGCATTTTTCCCGGATTGCCGCTGTTGATGCTTGGATATTGGCCAAACTTGATGAGTACAGTCACGGCTGAAGTCGTGAGTCTGTCTAGCTTGTGGGGATTTGAGCGAATTGGGATTTATTTTTGGCCGTTAGTGCTATTTTTCCTTAAAGTCGGAAGCTCTATTTTTGGTGGCGGGTTAGTGATTATCCCGTTTATCGAGACTGAAGTGGTAGAAAAACTTCACTGGCTAACAACGACTGAGTTTCTGAATGGGGTAGCGATCGGCCAATTGAGTCCCGGCCCGGTGGTGCTAACT